>NZ_CP035495.1:1272160-1908241 GCF_004135345.1 Xylanimonas allomyrinae | reverse complement strand
GCCGAGCGGGCGCACGATCGCGCCGATGGCCGCGAGCACCCCGAGCATCGCGAGCGTCGTGGTGCGCACCTCGCGCCCCGACAGCTCGACCAGCACGAGCGCCGCGACCACCAGCAGCACCGCGCCCATGACGACGGGCGCGATGCTCGCCCCGGTGCGGTCGTCGCCCACGAGCGCGGCCGGGTCGACCAGCAGCGGCCACGTGAACGCGACCAGGCCGATCAGGGCCGCGGCCGTCAGGGTGACCCGGGAGCGTGGCGGGAGGGGACGGCGCGCAGCCGCGCGCCCGGGGTCGTGAGCGGGTCCGGCGCTGCGCTCACCGCACGCCACCTGTCGCGGCCGTGCCTGCCGCCGACGCGAGCTGCAGGCCCGCGCGCACGTCGTCGAGCGTGAGCCACGGCCACGGCCAGAACACCTTCGCGAGCTGTGGCGCGTACGCGGGGGAGGCCGTGCAGATCTCGCGCGCCGGGCCGTCGGCGACGACCTGGCCGTCGGCCAGGATGACGGCTCGGTCGGCCACGTCGGCCGCGAACTCCACGTCGTGCGTCGCGACGACGACGGTGGCCCCCTCGCGCGCGAGCTCGCGCAGCAGCCCGGCGAGGCGTTCCTTGGTCGCGTAGTCCAGCCCGCGGGTCGGCTCGTCGAGCAGCACGACGGCGGGGCGGGCGACGAGCTGGACCGCGAGCACGAGCCCGAGGCGCTGCCCCTCGGACAGGTCCGCCGGGTCGGCATGCGGGCTCGCGCACAGCAATGGGCCACGGGCACCGGTGGCCTCGCCGGCGCCGTCGAGCCGGGCCAGCAGGCGTGCCGTGCTGCCGGACGCGACCCGGGACTCGCGGTCGGCCTGCGCGCACTCGGCGGCGACCGTCGGCAGGTACAGCAGGTCGGACGCCGTCTGCGGCACGAGGGCGACGACGCGGCGCGCGGCGCTCGCGGCCCGGGGGCGCGGGTCGGTGCCCGCGACAGTCAGCGCTCCCGTCGACGGCGTGGCACCCGCGAGGGCCCACAGCAGCGAGGACTTGCCGGCGCCGTTGCGTCCCATGACGACGGTGACCTGCCCCGCGTCGAGGCTCAGGTCCAGGCCGTCGACCGCCGTCGTCGAGCCGTAGCGCACGGTGAGCCCGCGCGCGGCCACGGCGGGGGCCGGCCGGTCGCGCCCGGTGCCCGCCGGCCGTCCGACGGCCCCGGCGTCGTGCCGTCCCGCCACGCCCTGGCCGCTCGCGGGTCCCGTCACGGCCCCGGCGTCGTCCCGCCTCGCTACGGCGCCTGCGTCGTCCCGCCCCGCCCCGCCCCGGATGCCCGCCGACCGCCCGACCGCCCCGGCATCGACCCGTCCCGCCGCCACCCGGACGCCCCCAGATCCCGCGACGCCCCCGACGTCGTCGGGCTCCGCCGCGAGCTCGGGGTGCTCGCTGCGGACGGTGCGTCGCGCCTGCCGCACGTCGAGCGGCACGCGCGCCCAGCCGAGCTCGTGCGCCAGCGCGGCCAGGGGTGGGCGCACGTCCGCGCGCGCGAGCACCTGTGGCCCGTCCCCGTTCACGGCGCTGCCGTCGCCGGGCAGCCACACGACCTGGTCGGCGGCCTGCATGACGCGTTCGAGCCGGTGCTCGGCGAGCACGACGGTCAGCCCGACGTCGTGCACGAGCGAGGTGATCGCGGCGAGGACGTCGCCGGCCGCGGTGGGGTCGAGCGCGGAGGTGGGCTCGTCGAGCACGAGCACGCGGGGCTGGGCGGCGAGCACGGACGCGATCGCGACACGCTGCTGCTGCCCGCCCGAGAGTGTCGTCAGTGCGCGGCGGCGCAGGTCGCCGATGCCGAGCAGGTCGCACGTCTCCTCGACGCGCTTGCGCATCGCCGTGGGCGTGATGCCGAGCTGTTCCATCCCGTAGGCGATCTCGTCCTCGACGCGGTCGGTGACGAATCCGCGTGCCGGGTCCTGCCCCACGTACCCGACGAGCCGGGCGAGCTGGCGCGGCGGGTGGTCGCGCGTGCTGCGCCCCGCGACGGTGACGGTGCCGCGCATGGTCGCGCCCGTGAAGTGGGGCACCAGTCCGTTGACGGCGCCGAGCAGCGTCGACTTGCCGCTGCCGGTGCGCCCGACGACGAGGCACAGGTCGCCCTCCGCGATCGTGAGGGAGACGCCGTCGAGCACGGGCCGGGTCGCCCCCGCGGGGGTGAGCGTGACGTCGTCGAACGTGATCATCGAGCCTCCTGCGCGGGCGCCGCCGTCCAGGCCAGGGCGCACGCGACCAGCAGCGGGACGGCGAGCATCGCCGGGGTGGGGGCTGGCCACAGCGCCGGCGACGTCGGGCGCATCACGGCCGGGTCGGTGGCCAGCGCCCACGCGGCCACGGCGAACGTGGCAGTACCCGAGGCCGCGACGGCCGACTCGCGGCGCGTCCACGGCGTGGGCCGGTAGCGGGTGACGGCCAGGCGCCGCCGCGCGAGCGTCATGGCCGCGGCCGAGCACACGCCCCCGGCGACCAGGCACGCCGTCCCGGCCGCGCCTGCGCCGGGCAGGCCGAGGACGGCGACCGCCCCGAACCCGAGCAGGCCCAGCGCGGCGGCGGTCAGGCCCGCGGTCGCCGCCGGGACGCGGCGGGCGTCGAGCGTCGCTCCGTAGCCGCGGGCCTCCATGGCCGCGGCGATCGACACCGAGCGGTCGATGGCGTCGCCGAGCACGGGCAGCACCAGGCTGCGCAGCAGGCGGGCACGCCCCGGGGTGCTCCCACGCAGCCGTCGGGCGCGGCGCACGCGCGCCGCGGAGTCGAGCAGCTGGGGCGCGACGGTCAGCGCGATCGCCATGGCGGTGGTCGCCTCACCGAGCGCGGCGGGGAGCGCGCGCAGGGCGCGGCGCGGGCTGGCGAGCACGGCAGCGGCTCCGACGCACATCACGATGACGGCGAGCCGCAGCCCGTCCCCGAGCGCGAGCGCCATTCCGTCGACGGTCACCGGCCCGCCCAGGCGGATCCCCGCCGCCCACGTCGGCAACGGCACCCGGGGCAGCGTGAACAGGACGGTGCCGGCCCGGTTGACCCCGAGCACGGCCTGGAGCACCAGCCGCACGACGACGATCGCCGCTCCGAGGCTCACGTACAGCCACCAGGTGCGACGTGCTCCGTCGGCGGGCCGACGGCGCAGCGCGACCGCTCCGGCCGCGGCGGCCACGAGAGCGGCGAGCAGCGCATGCGTCGTCAGGGAGACGGCGGCCGCGGCGCCCGCGGCCCACGCCCACCACGCCCCAGGGTGCAGCTCGCGTCCCGGCCGGGCGGCGCCCACCTCGTCAGCTCGCGGGGGAGGGGCGGTCACATCGGCGATCTCGGGCGGTGTGCAGGCGGAGCCGTAGCACCAGCCCTCGATCGTGCCGGGCGCCGGCACCGCCTCGTCGGAACCGGCCGTGGCGAAAGCCCACTCGCCGCCCGGGGTCGCGGTGTAGTACTGCCAGAACCGGCCGTCGAACGCCGCGGGGCACTGGGCGGGCTCGCCGCCGACGGCGCAGATGAAGCCGCTCGCGTCACGAGCGACGTCGAGTCCAGCCGCGTCGAGCGCCGCCGTCCCGGTCGCGGGCGTGCCGACGCACTGGTCTGCCAGGCGCGTGCCGTCCTCGGCGGCGACGACGAGCCAGACGTCGCCCGCGTCCGTGCAGGCCGCGACGTCGTCGTCGCCCGATGGAGGGCCGGCGGGGGAGGGGCTGGACGCCGGTGTCGCAGAGCACGCGGCGAGCAGGAGCAGGCTCGCGGCGGCGGGGAGCCGGCGGCCGATGGAGCGGGCAGCGGTCATGGATGCCTCCTGGGACGGGCGCGGGAGGCGTGGGCACCGCGGCAGCGCGGGGCGGCCCCACCCGCAGTCCGCGACGGGTGTGGTGGTCGTGCGGTGCGGGGCGGGCGGTCCGGCTCGGCGCGCGTCGCGCCTCACGGTTGCGGGTCAGCTCCGGGTTCGCACCGGATTCTCCCGTCCCGACGTGTGCACGGTAGCCCGTCCGCCGGCCGGCTCCGCGGCAGGGGTGCGGCGCGCGGCGCGGGCACCGACGCGGTGTCAGCGCTGGCCACGCACGCTTTCCGGGCGATTGTCATGGGTGCGACCGGCCGAAGTGGTCCTGACGTTCGAGGGGTAACTGGTCCAGATCTGTCCGGTCGCAGAACGTCGGGCGTCCCTAGCCTGAAGTCGCCGTCGAGGGTCGGCCGCAGCGAGGCGGCGGGCCGGGACGGCACGCAGGGGCCCTGCTCGTGCTCGTGGTCTGACAAGGAAGTGACCCGTGGACATCAACGAAGTCATCGTCTGGATCCTCATGATCTGCATGGTCCTGGGTGGTCTGGACCGCGCGATCGGCTGCCGCTTCGGCCTCGGCCAGCAGTTCGAGGAAGGGTTCAACGCGATGGGGCCGCTGGCCCTGGCGATGGTCGGCGTGATGTCGCTGTCGCCCGTGCTGGCCCGGATCCTCGACCCTGTCATCACCCCCATCTACTCGCTCGTCGGCGCGGACCCGTCGATGTTCGCGGGGACGCTGCTCGCGTGCGACATGGGCGGCTGGCCGCTGGCGTTGGAGATGGCTCCCGGCATCGACGGCGTCCCGTCGATGGCCGCGCAGCTCTCCGGCCTGATCCTCGGCTCGATGATGGGCCCGACCATCGTCTTCACGATCCCCGTCGCGTTGTCGATCATCGACAAGAAGGACCGCGGCTACCTGGCCAAGGGCATCCTCGCCGGCATGGTGACGATCCCGCTCGGCGTGTTCGTCGGCGGCCTGGTGGCCGGCTTCCCGATGTCGATGGTGCTGCCCAACCTCGTACCGATCATCGTCGTCGCCGTGCTCATCGCGCTCGGCCTGTGGTTCATCCCCAACGGCATGACGCGCGGGTTCGAGGTCTTCGGCAAGGGCCTGGTCGCCCTCATCTCGATCGGCCTGGTCATCGGCGTCTTCGAGGAGCTCACGGGCACCGCGATCATGCCCGCCGGCTGGGAGCTGATCCCGCCGTCCGAGGGCATCGCCGTCGTCGGCTCGATCGCCATGATGCTGCTCGGTGCGTTCCCGGCCGTCCACCTCATCATCGAGTTCGCCTCCAAGCCGCTGGCCAAGGCGGGCACCCTCATCGGGGTCAACGACACCGCGGCCGGCGGGCTGATCGCCACGCTGGCGAACAACATCCCGATGTTCCAGATCATGAAGGACATGGACCCGCGCGGAAAGGTCGTCAACGCCGCGTTCGCCGTCTCCGCCGCCTTCGCGTTCGGTGACCACCTCGGGTTCGTCGCCGGTGCCTCGCGAGACCTGATCTTCCCCGTCATCGCGGGCAAGCTCGTCGCGGGCGTCACCGCGATCGTCGTGGCGCTGCTGATCTTCGGCCGGTCGATGCCCAAGTACGAGCCCGACCCCGCCCAGGGTGGCGCCGTCACCGGCAGCGCGGTGGCCTGACATGCTCATCGCCCGCGTCCTGGGGTCGGCCGTCTGCACGATCAAGGCAGAGTCGCTGCGGGGAGCCAAGCTGCTGGTGGTGCGCCGCGCGACGCCCGCCGACGAGCTCGTCGGCGAGCCTTTCGTGGCCGTCGACGCCGTGGGCGCCGGCCAGGGCGAGCTCGTCCTGGTGGCCCAGGGCAGCGCTGCCCGGCACACCGAGCCCACCGCGGGCGCACCCACCGACGCCGTGATCATGGCGATCCTCGACTCCGTGGAGGTCGAGGGTCAGGTGACCTTCAGGAAGAGCTGAGGGCGACGTGGCGGAGACCCGGCAGGTGCTCAGCGTGGGCATCGACATCGGCACGACGACGAGCCAGTTCGTCCTGTCGCGCCTGACCGTGAGCAACCAGGCCCGTGGCGGCCTGGTGCCACGGCTCGGGGTCGAGGGGCGCGCCGTCCTCTACCAGTCGCAGCCCCATCTGACGCCGCTCGCCGCACCCGACCGCATCGACGTCGCCGGCGTGCTCGGCATGATCCACCGGGAGTACGAGCTCGCCGGGATCGACGCCGCGCAGGTCGAGAGCGGTGCCGTCATCGTCACGGGCGAGACAGCGCGCACGCGCAACGCCGAGGCCATCCTCAACGGCCTGTCCGACCTTGCGGGCGAGTTCGTCGTGACCGTCGCCGGACCTGCCCTGGAAGCCCAGATCGCCGGGCGCGGGTCGGGCGCGTGCGACTGGTCCACCGAGCACTACGCGACCGTCGTCAACGTCGACATCGGGGGCGGAAGCTCGAACGCGGCCCTGTTCCGCTCGGGCAAGCACATCGGATCCGCCGCGGCCATGGTGGGCGGGAGGCAGGCCATGGTCGATCCGGCCACCGGCATCCTGACCCACCTCAAGCCGGCAGGGGCGACCCTCGTCGACGCGCTCGGCCTCGACCTCGTCGTCGGACGGCGCACCGACGTCGCGGCGTTGCGGCGGCTCACCGACGTCATGGCCGACGTCGTCGTCGACCTCGTGCTGGGAAACGTCACGCCCCTGACCGAGATCGTCGCCCTCACCGCACCCCTGGCGCTCGACGGCCCGGTGGCGGCGTGCTTCGTCTCGGGGGGCGTCGGGCACGTCTACTACGAGGACCAGCCGTGCAGCACGCTCGCGCAGGTCGCCCGGTACGGAGACGTCGGGCCGCTGCTCGCCCGCTCCCTGCGGGAGAACCCGCGCTGGCAGACGCTGCGGATCGAGCGGCCGGCGCAGACGCTGCGGGCCACCGTCCTGGGCGCCTCCAGCCAGCAGGTCACCCTGTCCGGTTCGACGATCTGGACCGACCCCGAATACCTGCCGCTCAAGAACCTGCCCGTCGTCGAACCGCGGTTCGGGTCCCTGCTCGAAGGTCATGTCGAGCCGCGGGACGTGCGCGCCGCCGTCGACGGAGCGGTGCGGCGCTGGGACCTGGAAGCCGATCACGGCGCCTTCGCCATCGTGCTCGACCTGCCCGAACGCCTCGCCTACCGGCAGGTCGTCGGCCTCGCCGACGGGCTCGCCGACTTCGCGAGCGACTACCTCCCGCCGTTGCGACCCCTCGTGCTCGTCACCGAGGAGGACTACGCGCAGGTGCTCGGCCAGACCCTCAAAGGGCGCCTGCCCGATCAGCCCGTCGTCGTCGTCGACCAGATCGGCCTTGACGAGGGCGACTTCATCGACATCGGCGAGCCCTTGTTCGACGGGCGCGTGGTGCCCGTCTCCGTCAAGACGCTCGTCTTCTACCAGTGACCGACCCGAGGGAGGGGCACATGTACCCACACCTGCTACCCGAGCGATCGAAGGAGGTGGCGCGATGATCCTGCGCACCAAGCTGTTCGGCACGACCTACGAGTTCGGCACCGTCAAGGAGCTCCTGGCCAAGGCGAACGAGCCGAAGTCCGGCGACCAGCAGGCCGGCATCGCGGCGCACAGCCAGGCGGAACGCGTCGCCGCGCGGTTCGTGCTGGCCGAGGTCCCGCTGTCCGTGCTGCGCGAGAACCCCGTGGTGCCCATCGAGGAGGACGAGGTCTCCCGCGTCATCGACGAGGGCGTCAACGAGACGGTCTACGCGGAGATCAAGGGCTGGACCGTCGGCGACCTGCGCGAGTGGATCCTCGCGAACACGACCGACTCCGACATGATCCGGCGGGTCTCCAACGGGCTGACCGGTGAGATGGTCGCCGCCGTCACGAAGCTCATGAGCAACCTGGACCTGATCTTGGCGGCCAAGAAGATCCACGTCGTGCGGCACTGCCAGAACACCATCGGCCTGCCCGGCACGCTCGGCTCACGCAACCAGCCCAACCACCCCACGGACTCGGTCGACGGCATCCGGGCCGCCCTCTACGAGGGCCTCTCCTACGGGTCGGGCGACTCCGTCATCGGCATCAACCCCGCCGACGACTCGGTCGGCTCGGTCTCGCGGCTGCTCGACATGACCAAGGACGTCATCGACCGCTGGGAGATCCCCACGCAGAACTGCGTGCTCGCACACGTCACCACCCAGATGGAGTGCCTGCGGCGCGGAAGTCCCGTCGGTCTGGTGTTCCAGTCGATCGCCGGGTCGCAGAAGGCCATGGAGAGCTTCGGTGTGTCCGTGGGCCTCATCGACGAGGCGGCGGCGCTCGCGGCCAAGCACTGCTGGACGCAGGGCCCCGACTACATGTACTTCGAGACGGGCCAGGGTTCGGCGCTGTCGGCCGACGCGCACCACGGCGCCGACCAGCTCGTCCTGGAGGCCCGCATCTACTCGATGGCCAAGCGGTGGCACCCCTACCAGGTCAACACGGTCGTGGGGTTCATCGGCCCGGAGTACCTGTACGACGCCGTCCAGATCACGCGCGCCGGGCTCGAGGACCACTTCATGGGCAAGCTGACGGGCATCTCGATGGGCTGCGACGTCTGCTACACCAACCACGCCAAGGCGACCCAGAACGACCTGGAGAACCTGGCCGTGCTGCTGGCCGCCGCGGGCGGCAGCTACATCATGGGCGTCCCCATGGGCGACGACGCCATGCTCTCGTACCAGTCGACCAGCTACCACGACGCTCCCGCGCTGCGCCAGGCCCTGGGCCTGCGCCCGCTGCCCGAGTTCGAGGCCTGGATGGAGGGCATCGGGCTGTGGCGTGACGGAGCCCTCACCGACCTGGCCGGCGACCCGTCCTTCTTCCTGCAGAGGTGAACCCATGACCGACGACATCACCCCGGCCGCAGGCCTGGCAAACATCGACCAGCTCGTGGCGAGGGTCATCGCCGAGCTCGTCCGCGAGGGAGTCTCGCTGACCCCCGACGCGACCCGGCCGCACGCGGCCACGGCCACCGACGGCGAGCTGGTCATCGACCTGCCCGACCCGACCCTGGAGGCGGCCCGGCGCACCATCGGGATCGCCGAGCCCTACGACCCCGACGGGTTGCGCAACCTGTGCGCGACGACGACGGCGCGGCTCGGCGTCGGGCGCACCGGGGCCCGCCCCCGCACGGCCTCGCTGCTGCTGTTCCAGGCCGACCACGCCGTGACCCAGGACGCCATCTACGGCGTCGTCGACGACGCCACCAAGGACGCGCTGGGGCTGTTCACGGTCACGACGCAGGTCGCCGACCGCGAGGAGTACCTGCTGCGCCCGGACCTGGGGCGGCGGCTGTCCGAGCACGGCAAGGCGACCATCGCCGAGCGGTGCGTCAAGCGTCCCGACGTGCAGATCTGCGTGGGCGACGGGCTCTCGGCGGCGGCGATCAGCAACAACCTGGCCGACATCTACCCGGTCATCGAGCAGGGCCTGACCGCGGCCGGCCTGAGCCTGGGCACCCCGTTCTTCATCGAGAACGCGCGCGTCGGCGTCATGAACGACGTCAACGCGATCATCGGGGCCAAGGTCGTCGTGCTGCTCATCGGCGAGCGCCCGGGCCTGGGCATCGCCGACGCCATGAGCGCCTACATGGGCTACGACCCGCAGCCCGGCAAGTCGGACGCCGATCGCGACCTGATCTGCATGATCACCACCCACGGAGGGACGAACCCGCTGGAGGCGGGCGCCTACGTCGTGGAGTTCGTCAAGAAGATGATCCAGCACTCCGCCAGCGGCGTCCGGCTGCGGGACGTCGCCGGGGCCGAGTGAGACGAAGGAGCACGCCATGCCCATCCTCGAACCAGTCAAGCCGACCATCCTGGCCACGCGCATGATCCCGAACGTCGACCGCGGCTACGCGGCCAAGCTCGGGCTGAGCGACACGCAACGCTCCGTCGGCCTGCTCACCTGCGACATCGACGACTCGCTGTACGTCTCGCTCGACGAGGCGACCAAGTTCGCCGAGGTCGACGTGGTCTACGCCAAGAGCTTCTACGCCGGCTCGGCGCACGCCTCAGGCCCGCTGTCGGGCGAGATCATCGGCATCCTCGCGGGGCCCGACCCCGCGGAGGTACGGGCCGGGATGGACGCCGCCATCGCCTACTGCACGGAGGAGGCGTGGTTCTACACGGCCAACGAGGCCGGAGACCTCGCGTTCTTCCCGCACCTGATCAGCTCGACCGGCTCGTACCTGTCGCAGGCCGCGGGCATCGCGCGCGGTCAGTCGCTGGCATACCTCATCGCGCCGCCGCTCGAGGCGACGTACGGCCTGGACGCGGCCATCAAGGCGGCCGAGGTCGAGATGAAGGTCTTCTACGAGCCGCCGTCCGAGACGAACTTCGCGGGCGGCCTGCTGACCGGCTCGCAGAGCGCGTGCCGCGCGGCGTGTGCCGCGTTCCAGGACGCGGTGCTCGACGTCGCGGCCTCGCCCCGCAAGTACTGACCGGCCCGCCGACCGGCGGCCGGGAGCACCGACCCAGGAGGTGACAATGACGCTCGACGCAGACCTCGTCGCGATTCAGCACGCCCGTGACCGGGTCGTGGCCGCGAACGAGGCCATGCATGCCTTCCAGTTCGCCCCGCAGGACGAGGTGGACAGGATCTGCGAGGCGATGGTCGCGGCTGCCGTGCGCGAGGCGAGCCGGCTCGGCGTGCTCGCGCACGAGGAGACCGGCTTCGGCGACGCCGAGCACAAGCGGATCAAGAACGAGTTCGCGGCGTCGAGCGTCTGGGAGTCGATCCGCGACGTGCCCACGTGCGGGGTGATCGGTCGTGACGAGGCTCGCGGGATCGTGGAGATCGGCTGGCCCGTCGGGGTCGTCGCGGCGTTGGCGCCGTCGACCAACCCGACGTCGACGGCGATCTTCAAGATCTTGATCGGCGTCAAGGCCCGCAACGCGGTCGTCGTGGCCCCGCACCCGTCGGCACGGCGCTCGACGGCGGAGGCCGTGCGCGTCATGGCCGAGGCGGGCGAGCGCGCGGGGATGCCGCCGGGCCTGGTGTCGTGCCTCACGGAGATCAGCGTGGAGGGCACGCAGGCCCTGATGAGCCACCGGCTGACCTCGCTCGTGCTCGCGACGGGCGGGCCGGGGATGGTGCGCGCCGCGCACTCGTGCGGCAAGCCCGCGATCGGCGTCGGGCCGGGCAACGTGCCCGCCTACGTGGACCGCAGCGCCGACGTCGGGCGGGCCGCGCAGATGATCGTCGAGTCGAAGGCGTTCGACTGCTCGACGATCTGCGCCACCGAGCAGGTCGTCGTCGCCGACGCCCCCGTGGCCGAGCACCTGCGTGACGCCATGCGCGCCCACGGCGCGCACTGGCTCAGCCGCGACGAGGCGAACCGGCTCGCCGCCATGCTCTTCCGGCCCGGTGGGCTCATGGTCGCCGACTACGTGGGCCGCACCCCGCAGTACCTGGGCGAGCGCGCCGGGATCGCGGTGCCGGCCTCGGCGCGCGTGCTGGTCGCGGACCTCGACGGCGTGGGCGCGGCGCACCCGCTGTCGCGCGAGAAGCTGACCACGGTGCTGGGCTTCATGGTCGTCGACGGGTGGCGTGCCGGGTGCGAGCGTGCGATCGAGCTGCTGCGGTTCGGCGGCGACGGCCACTCGGTCGTCATCCATGCGCGCGACGAGGAGGCGATCCTCGCGTTCGGCATCGAGAAGCCCGCGTTCCGCATCCTGGTCAACACCTGGGGCTCGTTGGGCGGCATCGGAGCCACGACGGGCCTCGAGCCGTCGCTCACGCTGGCCCCCGGCGGGCTGGGCGGAGCCACCGTCTCCGACAACGTCTCGGTGCGCCACCTGCTCAACGTCAAGCGTGTCGCGTATCACCGCGCCGAGCCTCCCGCCGCCGCAAGGACGCCGGGCACCGGTGCGCGGCGCGCGACGGAACCGCTCGCGTCCGATTCGGACACCGCTGCTGCGGCGGTCGAGCGCATGGTGCGCCGCGTCGTCGAGCAGCTCCTGGGAGGGACGACGCATGTCTGATCACGTGCCGCCGCCGGGACCACCGGCCTCCCCGGCCCCGCCGACATCACCGGCCGCCGTCCCCTCGGGCCCCCAGCCCGCGGTCACGAGGCGCAGGAAGGTAGCGGAGGCAGGCCGCGATGAGCCCGTGCGGCGGCCCGCGAGCAGCAAGCCGCTCGCGGGCACGACGAGGGCCGCCGCTGCGAAGGCTGAGCCCTCGCAGGCAGAGCCCTCGCAAGCAGAGCCCCAGCAAGCCAAGCCTTCGCAGGCCAAGCCCACGAAAGCGAAGCCCTCGAAAGCCAAGCCCTCGCAAGCAAGGGCCACGCCAGCTCCGGCCCCAGCGCCGGCGCCCCGTTCCACCACCACCCACACAGCAAGGAGCACTGCCATGGCTGATGTCCAGATGATCGCGCTCGGCATGGTCGAGACCAAAGGCCTGATCGGCGCCGTCGAGGCGGCCGACGCGATGGTCAAGGCCGCCAACGTCAAGCTGATCGGCAAGGAGCAGATCGGCGCCGCCTACGTGACCGTGATGGTTCGTGGCGACGTCGGCGCGGTCAAGGCCGCGACCGACGCCGGTGCGGCTGCCGCGGGGAGGGTCGGCGAGCTCGTCTCCGTCCACGTCATCCCGCGGCCGCACACGGACGTCGAGCAGATCCTGCCGCAGGCCCAGTAGGGGGTGAGTGGTGATGGGTCGCATCGCGATCAGCGCTGCTGACGTCCGTGCGGCCGGCGAGGGCGGACGGCTCGAGCTGCCGGCCGGTGCCGTGGTCACGCCTCTGGCACGCGAGGTGGCCGGTGACCTTGGCGTCACCCTGGTGGAGGCTGCGCCTGCGACGGGACTCCGCCCGTCGCAGGCGCCCGCCGCGCCGGTCGTGCCTGCGCTCCCGCAGGCGCCCTGCCCGTCCGCGGGGCCGGCCGCCGACGCCGTCGAGGCCCGTGTACGGGCGATCGTCGCGTCGTTGCTCGGTGCGGGCACCGCTCCGGTGCCGTCCGCGCCCTCGCTGCCCGCGCGCCCCGTCGTCCTCGCTCGCGCGAGCGAGGCGCCGCTCGCGCCGTTCGGCTACCCGGGCCCCGAGCCTGGGCAGGACGTCCGCACCGCCGATGTCGTGACGTCCGCTGACGGGGCCCCGATGGCGGCCGGCTACATGACGCTGACCAAAGGCTCGTTCCCGTGGACCCTCACGTATGACGAGGTGCAGGTCGTGCTCGAGGGCGAGCTGCGCATCGGCACGCCCGACGGCGAACGGGTCGGGCGCCCCGGTGACGTCCTGTACGTGCCGCGGGGTTCGCGCATCACGTTCGGCACGCCGGGCTGGGCCAAGTTCGTGTACGTCACCTTCCCCGCCGACTGGGAGGAGAACCTGCGGTGATCCTCACCGAGGCCGACCTGCGTGACCGCCTGCGGCGCCCGACCCCGGGCGCCGTGGTGCTCGTGCCGCCGGGGGCGCGGCTGTCGCCCGCGGCGGCCGACTTCGTAGCGCAGTGGCGGCTCGTGCTCGACGACGCGGGGTCCCCGGCAGACCCGTCCGGCGGGCACGACCCGGGCGGGCACGCCGCCGCCCGGCCGGGCTGGGACCGGGACGCGTCGTTCCCGGTCGACGGCGACGCGGCGCCGCTGTGCACGCAGTGCGGCTCGACCGTCGACACCAAGCCCAGCCGCCTGACCCAGCTCAACCGGAACCACTACGTGCCCAAGACGCACCCGCGCATCGTGCTGCGCGGCCGGCTCGACTCGCTCGGCGCGCACCTCCTGGCCGTGGCCGGCGACGCCGTCGCCGCGGGGCACGACGGCGCGGGCGCCGACCTGGCCACCCTGGCCGCCTACTGCCGCGAGCTGCTCAGCGCCGAGTACAACGAGCGGCCCGCCGCAGGCCTGGTGCTCGACGGCCGGGACGCCGAGCAGATCCGTGCCGCGACACACGACCCGGTCGGCACGCTCGGCGTCGCGCACGTGACCCTCACCGAACGGTCGGCGCCGGTCCAGCACCGCGTCAACGCGTGCCGCACCCACGCGCGCGAGGTCGAGATCGTGGCCGCGGGCGTGTTCCCCAGTCCGCACCACCCGTACGGCGCGTCGGTCTGCGAGGGGCTGAACCGGTTGTCGTCGGCGTGCTACCTCGTGCAGCTCCTGCTCGCCCGCGGGGGCCTGGCATGAGCGCGGGCCGGACCGCCGTCGCGCCCGTTCCGGGCGTCGCCCCGGCGCCGGACGACGCGAACCCCGGCGTCCCCGTCGACGAGGCCGGGCGCCGCGGGCATGTCGCCGCGCTCATGGCGCGCGCGCGAGCCGCGCTCGACACGCCTCGCCCCATCGGCGCCGACGTGCCGATCCGTGTCGGCGTCGACCTCGGCACCGCGTACACCGTCATCACCGTGACCGACGCCGACGGCGACCCGCTGGCAGTCGCGACGACGTTTGCCGACGTCGTGCGCGACGGCGTCGTGTGGGACTTCGCCGGCGCGAGCCGCGTCGTCTCCGGCCTGCGTCACGAGCTCGAAGTGGCCACCGGGCGGAGGCTGACGTGCGGCGCGGTGACCCTGCCGCCCGGCGTCGACGCCTCCGACGCGCGCGCCCACCGGTACGTGCTGGAGTCCGCGGGCATCGAGTGCGCGACCGTCGTCGACGAGCCGACCGCGGCCAACGCCGTCCTGCGGCTGCGCGACGGCGCCGTCGTCGACATCGGGGGCGGCACCACCGGCACGGCCGTGGTGCGCGACGGCGTGGTGGTCGCGACGGACGACGAGCCCGGCGGCGGCACCCACCTGAGCCTGGTGCTCGCCGGCGGCCTCGGCGTGCCCTTCGAGGAGGCCGAGCTGCTCAAGCGCGACCCGGCGTTCCAGCAGCGCTACCTGCCCCTGGCCGTGCCCGTGTTCGAGCGGCAGGCCGGCATCGTGGCCCGTGCCGTCGCGGGGCACGACGTACCCGCCGTCGTGCTCGTCGGCGGCACCTGCGCGTTCGCCGGCATCGACCGTGTGATCGCGCGCGTCACGGGCGTCCCGTGCACCGTCGCGCCCGAGCCCGCCCTGGTGACGCCGCTTGGTGTCGCCTGCTTCGCCCCGCCCCTGACCGATGACGGAGCCCTGCCATGAACCCTCCCGCGACCCCGGCGGCCCGCGTGCCGCACGAGGACTTCCAGCTGCGTGCGTACTGCCACATCGACCGCATGCAGCCGCAGTTCGCGGCGTTCATCGGGACCATCACGCAGGGCGACCCCGTGGTCGAGGGCTGGGCCGCGCTGTATGTCGAGATGGCCCCCGGCAACTGGGTGTTCCCCATCGTCGACCGCGTGGTCAAGTCGACCGACGTGCGCCCCGGCAGCCAGATCGTCGAACGGCACTACGGCATGTTCGAGGTGCACTCGGGCTCGCAGGCCGACGTGCTGCGCGCCGGCGAGGTGGTGCTCGAGGAGCTGGGCCTCGTGCGCGCGGACCGCATGCGGCCCAACGTCGCGTCCGTCCAGGTCGTCACCAACGTCAACCCGTTCCAGTGCCAGCTCCTCAACCGGTTCAACCGCGGCACCATGATCGTCGCGGGGGAGACCATGCTGGTGCTGGAGGTCGAGCCCGCCGCGTACGTCACCCTCGCCGCCAACGAGGCCGAGAAGGCCGCGCCCGTGCGCCTCAATCACTTCTCGTCGGTGGGAGCGTTCGGTCGCCTGTGGATGTCGGGCACGGAGGCCGACGTGCTGGCCGCACGGGACGCAGCGCTCACGGCGCTCGCCTCCGTCGACGGCGTCGGCTGAGGCGGTCGGGATGACGAGCCGCGACCTGACCGGCCCCGCGCGCCGGCCCGTGGTGACCCGCTCGCGCGTGCGGGACGCCGTCGGGCGCGGTGTGCGTGAGCTGCGCCTGCCCGCGGGCGCGATCCTCACTCCCGATGCGCGCGACCTCGCGCGCGACCACGGGGTGCGGCTCGTGGTGAGCGACGGTGCGGTGCCGGAGCGCGGCGCCACGACCGTCCCCGGCGCCGGGTTCCTCGACGCGCTGTACGCGCGCGCTCGCGAGGCCGACCGCACGATCGTGCTGCCGGAGGGCACCGAGCCGCGGGTGTGCGCGGCCGCCGCAAGCGTGCGGGAACAACGCATCGCGCGGCTGGTGCTGCTCGGCCCCGACGACGTCGTCGCGGCCACCGCGCGCGCCGCGGGGCTCGACCCCGGCGACGTCGCGATCTGGGACCCGCAGACCTCCCCGCATCGCGCGGCCTTCGAGCGGCGCTATCTGGAGCTGCGCGGCAGCAAGGGCGTCACTGCGGACCTGGCGCGCGCCGCGATGGGGGACGTGTCGTGCTTCGGCACGATGATGGTCGCCGAGGGCCTTGCCGACGGCATGGTCTCGGGTGCCGTCCACACCACGGCCGAGACGGTGCGTCCCGCGCTGGAGATCATCCGCACGGCCGACGACGCCGAGCTCGTCTCCTCGGTGTTCCTCATGTGCCTGCCCGGCACCCGTGACGTGCTCGTCTACGCCGACTGCGCGGTCAACGTCAACCCCACGGCCCGGCAGGTCGCCGCGATCGCCGTGGCGTCGGCGCGCACCGCACGTCAGCTCGGCATCGAGCCACGCGTCGCCCTGCTGTCGTACGCCACGCACGGCTCGGGTTCCGGGCCTGACGTCGATCTCGTGCGCGAGGCCACGGCGCTGGTGCGCGCGGCCGCTCCCGAGCTGCCCGTCGACGGCCCGCTGCAGTACGACGCCGCCGTCGACCCAGGTGTCGGGGAGCGCAAGGCACCCGGCTCGCCCGTCGCGGGACGCGCGACGGTGCTCGTGTTTCCCGACCTCTCGGCCGGGAACATCGCCTACAAGGCCGTCCAGCGGTCCGCGGGCGCGCTCGCCGTGGGACCGGTGCTGCAGGGGCTTCGCAAACCCGTCAACGACCTGTCGCGGGGGGCGAGCGTCGAGGACATCGTCTCCACGATCGCGGTCACGGCGGTCCAGGCGCAGGTCGCCGCGCCCGCGTCCTGACCGAGGGGCGAAGCGCCCTGGACGCGCCGCGGGCGCTGCCGTCCGCCGGGGCCCTGCGCGCGGTGGCAGGCGTCGAGCCGGGGGAACGGAAGGCCCGACGTGCCTGGCCGGGCTACCGCGCCGCGGGTCCGAGCGCCGCAGCGAGCGCCGCCGCGAACCGGCGTGCGGACGCCGCCGGCAGCGGCCCGTAGTGCACCACGAGCGCGGCGCGCTGCTCGCGCACGGCGAAGTCCCCGAGCGTCGAGCAGCGGAACCCGGCGTCCTGGACCGATCGGCGCACGCACCACTCATCGATGCCGGCGGGCAGGTCGATCACGGCCTCGGTGCCGCACGCGTCGCCCCGCACGCGTACCGCCGGGGCGTGGCTGGCGAGCGCGGCGACGAGCGCGTCACGGCGGTCCTCGACCAGGCGCAGGGTCCGGTTGTGGTGGCGGTACAGGGCACCCGAGGTGAGGTAGTCGGCGAGGGCGCGCGCCGTGTAGCCGCACACGGGAGCGACCGCGTCGTCGCGCCGCGCCGTCCGCTGCGGTGCGACGAGCCAGACGACCTGCAGGTCGGTGGCGACCAGCTTGGCCGACGACCCGAGGAAGGCCACGCGGGCACGGTCGTCCCCGCCCTGGGCCTGGGCGGCGAGCGGCACGGGCGGCGCCGCTCCGAAGGTGAAGACGGCATCGTGATCGTTCTCGATGACGACGCCGCCGGTGCGGCGCGACCAGGCGAGCAGGGCGTCGCGGCGTCGCGGGCTGAGCGGCGCCCCGGTCGGCCACTGCCGTGCGGGGGTGACGTGGACGGCCGCGACGTCGTGCCCGAGGAGGTCGACGCGCAGCCCCTCGTCGTCGACGGGGACGGAGCGCACGCGGCACCCGGCGAGCGCGAGCCTGCGTTGCAGGCCCGGCAGGCTGGGGTCCTCGATCACGACCTCGCGCCCGGAGAGCTCGAAGCCGTCGACGACGTCGGCCACCGCAGCGCTGAGGCTCGGGCGCAGCACGAGGTCCTCGGGCGAGGCGACGATCCCGCGCGTGGTGCGCAGGAAGTCGACCAGGGCGTGGCGCAGCTCGTCGGTGCCGTGCATCGCGCTCGGGTCGGCGCAGGCGGGGCCCGAGCCGGGCCGTCGGGGGTGTTCGCGTGTGCTCGCCGTCGTGCGAGGCGAGGCGCGCTCGTCGAGCCAGCCGCCCCCCGTGAGGGGTGCGACGGCGCGGCGCCAGGCTCGGTTCCAGTCCTGGGCGTCGAGCGTCTCGGGCGTGGCGCCGCCCGGGACCGACAGGTCGACGCAGGGCGGCGCTGGGCGCCGGGCGACGGGTGCCGGTGTGGGCGGCGCCGCCGGGCGGACCAGGAGGCGTGCGCCGCTGCGCACGACCGTGGCACGGCCCTGGACCGCCGCGAGCACGCCCATCCCGGCCAGCCGCTCGTAGGCCGCGACCACGGACGAGCGCGCGATGCCCGTCGAGTCGGCCAGCACGCGCGACGACGGCATCGGGTCACCGTCCTGGAGCTGCCCGTCGTGCAGTGCCCGCACCACGCCTCGGACCACGCGTTCGGTGGCCGGGTGGACGGCGGGGTCGAGGGCGAGACGCAAGGCGGCAGTGGCTCGTCGTCGCACCATGTTCCATCGTCACGTCCCCCTGACGGGGCGCAGCGGCGAGGAGGCGGCGGCTGCTCGGTCCGTGGCGCGTGACGTCCGGCGTCTGTCGCACCGGGACCGGCCGTGGCTCTGGCCGTCGGGTCGCCGAGGCGTCAGCCGAGGTAGACCAGCACCTCGCCGTGCAGGTACCCGTTGGTCGCGACGGCATTCCCGCCCCACGGCCCCGGAGCGCCGTCGAGCGACGTGAACCGCCCCCCGGCCTCGGTGACGATGGGGACGAGCGCGGCCATGTCGTAGACCTCGAGCTCGGGCTCGGCGGCGATGTCGGCGGCGCCTTCGGCCACCAGCATGTACGACCAGAAGTCTCCGTACCCGCGGGTGCGGTAGCAGCGCCGGGTCAGGTCGAGGAACCCGTCGAGCTTGCCGCGCTCCTCCCACCCGCCGAGCGAGGCGTAGGAGAGCGACGCGTCCTCCAGGGTGCGCACGCCCGAGACGTTCATGCGCGTCGCCGAGGACAGCGCGCGGCCCGTCCACGCGCCCTGCCCCTGGGCCGCCCACCAGCGCCGCCCGAGCGCCGGCGCGGAGACGAGCCCCATGACGACGTCCTCGCCGTCGGCGAGCGCGATGAGCGTGGCCCAGACGGGTACGCCGCGCACGAAGTTCTTGGTGCCGTCGATGGGGTCGATGATCCAGCGCCGGGCGCCGTTGCCGGCCGACCCGTACTCCTCGCCGACGACGGCGTCGCGCGTGCGCGCCCGTTTGAGCTGCGCGCGGATGAACTCCTCGGCTGCGCGGTCTGCGTCGGAGACGGGGGTGTTGTCGGGCTTCGTCTCGACGTGCAGGTCGAGCGAGCGGAAGCGCTGCATGGTCAGGGCGTCGACCTGGTCGGCGATGACGTGGGCCAGCCGCAGGTCGTCTTCGTACGTGCGAGCGGGGGTCACGCTCACACGCTAGCGGTGCGCGAGGCCAGCAGGCGGCGAAAGCTCGTCAGGCGGACCTCGCGTGTCGCTCTGGTCTCGGTGTCGGGGGAGGCTGCGAGCCAGTCGTCGAGCGCGCAGTCGGGTGCCCCGTCGAGGTGCGTGCAGCCGCGCGGGCACCGCTCGGCGGCCTCGTCGAGGTCCTCGAACGCGGCGAGCACGTGCTCGACCTCGACGTGCGCGAGCCCGAGCGACCGCACGCCCGGGGTGTCGACGACCCATCCCTGGGCGCCGGGCAGCCGTAGCGCGACCGCCGACGTCGAGGTGTGCCGCCCGCGGCCCGTCACGTCGTTGACGTGCCCGGTGGCTCGCCGTGCGCTCGGTACGAGGGCGTTGACCAGCGTGGACTTGCCGACGCCCGAATGGCCCAGCAGCACCGAGACGCGCCCGCGCAGCCGCTCGCGCACGGCGTCGACCGACGCCGGGTCCGCGAGGGTCGCGGTCACGACGACGCTCACCCCGAGCGGCTCGTACAGCCCCCGCAGCTCGTCTGCGGGCGCGAGGTCCGCCTTGGTGAGGCACAGCAGCACGTCCATCCCGGCGTCGTAGGCGGCGACGACGGCGCGGTCGATCATGCCGGTGCGTGGCTCGGGCTGGGCGAGCGCGGTGACGATGACGAGCTGGTCGGCGTTCGCGACCACGATCCGCTCGTACGGGTCGGTGTCGTCGGCGGTGCGTCGCAGCACGGACGTGCGCTCACCGATCCGCACGATGCGGGCGAGAGCGTCCTTGCCCCCCGAGGTGTCGCCGACGACGTCGACGCGGTCGCCGACGACGACGCGCGTGCGCGCGAGCTCGCGCGCCTTCATGGCGTGCACGGCGCGCTCGTCGGGCAGTCCCTCGGCGAGCAGCAGGGTGTAGCGCCCGCGGTCGACGCCCGTGACGAACCCGACGACGGCGTCCGCGTGCTCGGGGCGCTGCTTGGTGCGGGGCCGTGAGCCGCGCTTGGACGGGCGCGCGAAGGCGTCGTGCTCGTCGCGCCCGCCCCGGCGCGCCATCAGAGCATCGCCTGCCAGAGGCCGGCGAAGCCGGGCAGGGTCTTGGCGGTCGTCTCGACGTCCTCGACCTGCACGCCCGCGACCCGCAGCCCGATCAGTGCGCCCGACGTCGCCATCCGGTGGTCGGCGTAGGTGCGGAAGACGCCGCCGTGCAGCGGGCGCGGCGTGATGACCAGGCCGTCGCGCGTCTCCTCGGCCTGCCCGCCGAGGCGCGTGATCTCGGTGGCGAGCGCCGCGAGCCGGTCGGTCTCGTGACCGCGCAGGTGGGCGATGCCGCGCAGCCGACTGGGGGAGTCGGCGAGCGCGGCGAGCGCGGCGATGGTCGGGGTGAGCTCTCCGGCGGCCTTGAGGTCGACGTCGATGCCGTGGACGGTGCTGTCGCCGGTCACGGTCAGCACGCCGTCGGACAGCGACGCCGAGCCGCCCATGCGCTCGAGCAGGCCGGGCACGAGGGCGCCCGGCTGCGTCGTCGACGTCGGCCAGCCGGGCACCGAGACGCGACCGCCTGCGACGAGCGCGGCCGCGAGGAACGGCGCCGCGTTCGACAGGTCGGGCTCGACGCGCACGTCGCGGGCGGCGATCGGGCCGGGCGAGACCACCCAGATGCCGTCGCGGGAGTCGTCGACGGTGACACCGGCGTCGCGCAGCGTCGCCACGGTCATCTCGATGTGCGGCAGGCTCGGCAGCGTCGTGCCGACGTGGCGCAGCGCGAGCCCCTGCTCGAACCGGGCGGCCGCGAGCAGCAGCCCGGAGACGAACTGGCTGGAGGCCGAGGCGTCGACGTCGACGGCGCCGCCGCGCAGCCCTCCGCGTCCGGCGATCGTGAACGGCAGCGTCGTCGGCAGGTCGCCCTCGGGGCCCGTGACGCCGACGCCGAGCGCGTGCAGCGCGCGCAGCACGGGTCGCATGGGCCGCACGCGCGCCTGCGGGTCGCCGTCGAACCGCACGGGGCCGTCGGCGAGCGCGGCGACGGGCGGCAGGAACCGCATCACGGTGCCGGCCAGGCCGGTGAAGATGTCGACGTCGCCCTTCAGGCGGCCGGGCGTGACGTGCAGCGTCGAGGGCGCGTCGCCCTGCTCGATGCCGACGCCGAGCGTGCGCAGGGCGCCGATCATGAGGTCGGCGTCGCGGCTGCGCAGCGCGCCGCGCAAGGTGCCGGGGCCGTCGGCGAGCGCGGCGAGCACGAGCAGCCGGTTGGTCAGCGACTTGGACCCGGGGATCTCGACGCGCGCGGCGAGGGGGCCGGAGGAGACTGGTGCGTCCCAGAGCTCGGAGGTGCTGGTCTCGGGCGCTCCGGGAGCGGTCGGCGTCATGCGCTCAGGCTACTGTCCGCGTGCCGCGCTCCCCGGCGCTCGGTCGCCACGCGTCGGCGTCTGCGCGGCGGGGTCTGCGCGTCGGGGTCTGCGCGTCGGCGTCTGCGCGGCGGGGCCTACGCGGCGGGGCCTACGCGGCGGGGCCTACGCGGCGGGGTGGGCCTTGTGCGCCTTCTGCGCCTTGAGTCGTCGCGCGTTGCTCACGCGCCACGACAGCCCGGGCTTGCCCTCGGTGTCGAGCCCGGCGAGCAGCGCACCGCCGACGGCCCCGAGCGCGCGCACGAACTTCGCCGTCTTCTCGGCGCGCTCCGGCCCCTTGGCGGTGAACGGCTGGTGCACGACGGCGAGCGGCAGCGCGAGCGCGGCGAGCTTGAGCGAGGCCAGGCGTGGCAGGAACCCGGCTCCGAGCGCGACGCCCAGGACGGCGGTGAGCCCGCCGTGGGCACGCACGGCGAGCGTGAGGTGGGCGTCGGTGAGCCGCGCGACGCCGAGCCTGTCGGTCGCCTGGTCGGCGAGCCCGCGCGCGGCCTCGACGTGCTCGTCCGGATGCAGGGCCGCCTGGACGCCGTCGTAGACGAAGGGAGCGGCCAGCAGGGGACGGGCGACGCGACGCAGCAGCATGGGTCCACCTTTGCAGAGCCGCCGACCGTGTGCAGGTCGGCGGCGGCGGGAATGCGCGCACCGTCGCGCGGCGTTCCACAGGACGATGTCGTACACAGCCTCGTGCCCCTCCCAGCCCGCCTCGGTCCAGCCCGCCTCGGTCGAGACGGTGCACCTGTTCGCCTTCCCCGCGCGCGTCGACGGCGTGGCCAAGGGCGCCGCACCGTCCTGGCCGCCCGTGACGTTGACCCAAGGGCTAGGCTCGGGCGCGATGAGCGACGCACTGAGCCCCGAGGTTCCCGGCCCCGACACGCCCGGCGAAGGTGCGTCCGGCCCAGACGTCCTGCCCCCTGGCGAGCGCGTCGACATCGAGCCCGGGACCGACCGTGCCCCGCAGGGCGAGGGCGCAGGGGACCGGGCCGCGCGCTTCGAGCGCGACGCCCTCGTGCACCTCGACCAGCTCTACTCGGCCGCCCTGCGCATGACGCGCAACCCCGCGGACGCCGAGGACCTGGTGCAGGAGACGTTCGCGAAGGCGTTCGCCGCGTTCCACCAGTACAAGCCGGGCACGAACCTCAAGGCGTGGCTGTACCGCATCCTGACGAACACGTTCATCAACAACTACCGCAAGAAGCAGCGCGAGCCGCAGCAGTCCCAGGCCGAGGAGGTCGAGGACTGGCAGATCGCCCGCGCGGCGTCGCACACGTCGCAGGGACTGCGATCGGCCGAGGCCGAGGCGCTGGATCGCCTGCCCGACTCCGACGTCAAGCGGGCCCTCGCCCAGCTTCCCGAGGACCGTCGCATGGTCGTCTACTACGCCGACGTCGAAGGATTCCCGTACAAGGAGATCGCCGAGATCATGGGCACGCCGATCGGGACCGTGATGTCCCGCCTCCACCGCGGGCGCAAGCAGCTGCGTGAGCTGCTGGCCGACTACGCCGCGGAGCGCGGGCTGGTCCCCGCCGCAGTCCCGGCCGAGGCGCACGGAGGTGCGAAGTGAGCGAGCCGATCGCGCACGAGGTCGAGGGCGGGAACGAGTGCGAGCACGTCCTGATCCACATCAGCGAGTACCTGGACTCGGAGATGACGCCGGAGGACGAGCAGCGGATGCGCGCGCACCTCGCGCACTGCTCGCCGTGCCTCGCCGAGCTGAGTGCCGAGGAGATCATCAAGAATCTGGTGCGCCGCACGTGCACCGAACGCGCCCCGGAGGCCCTGCGGGCACGCATCCACGCACAGCTCACGGTGATGACGTCGGGGGACTGAGCGCGCCGTCCTGCGGACATGACGAGAGGCCGCGACCCTGTGGGGTCGCGGCCTCTCGTGCGTCCTGGCTGCGCGGCGGGCGAGCGCACTCGGCTCTCGCCTCCGCTGCGCCTGCGGATCAGGCGTTGGGACGCTTGCCGTGGTTCGCGCCGTTGCCCTTGCGGCTGCGACGCTTCCGACCGCGCTTGCTCATGATTGCTCCCACTGGTGGTGGACGGATGTCGGTCCATGTTCCCACACGGTGTTGGCAGGTGGCGAAACGCGATATATCGTGTCCTGATCGCGATATATCGCGTTCCACCTCTCAGGAAGGCACACCATGGCCACGGAACGCTGGACCGTCACCGGCCCGCAGACGATCGAGCTCGACGGCGTCAGCGCCCTGTCCGTGCGCTGCGTCGACGGTCGCGTCGACGTCGTCGCCCACGACGAGCCCGTCACCCGCATCGAGGTCCACTCCGTCGACGGACGCCCCCTCGAGGTCAGCCTCGACGACGACGGACGCCTCGTCGTCGGGCACGAGACCCTCAGCGGGTGGAAGGCGTTCTTCGAGAACTTCAGCGACTTCACCGGACGCGCCCGCGCCGACCTGCAGGTGGCCGTTCCGCGCGGCACACCCGTGAGCCTCGGCATGGTCCGCGGCGAAGCGCTGCTCGCCGGGACCAGCGCCAAGGCGCGCGTCCACACCGTGTCAGGCTCCGCGCTCGTCACCGACGTGCACGGCCCGCTCGACGTCAACACGGTCTCCGGCGAGGTCACCGTGCGCGACCTGCGCGGCGACATCCACGCGAACAGCGTCTCCGCCGACCTCACCGTGACCGGCGTCGTGCCGGCCGTGGACATCAGCACCGTCTCCGGAACCGTGACGCTCGACCTCCACGAGCAGCCACGAACCGTGCGCTGCAACGCCGTCTCCGGCTCGTTCGTGATCCGCGTGCCCGACCCCGGCACCGTCCGCGCCAAGCTCACCGGCGTCGGCGGCCGGCTCGTGGTCGGCGGCGTCGAGGCCAGCGGCTTCGGCACCAAGACCCTCGGCGCCGCCGCGCCCGCCGCCACCACCCTGGAGGCCAACGTCGTCACCGGCGACGTGACCGTGCTCGGCGCACCCGCCGGAGCACGCTGATGCCCCCCGTCTTCGCCCACGGCGAGCTCCGGCTCTACCTCCTGGCCCTTCTGCAAGACGGCCCGCGCCACGGGTACGAGCTCATCACCGAGCTCACCCACCGGTTCGGCGGCACCTACCGGCCCAGCGCCGGCACCATCTACCCGCGGCTCGCACGGCTCGAAGAAGAAGGCCTCGTACGGCGCGACGACGCCGGGCGCACCGCTCCCTACGTGCTCACCGAGGCCGGTCGCGCCGAGCTCGACGCCCGGCGCGACGACCTGCGCCGGCTCGAGCACTCCGTCGCCGCGACGGTCCGCGCCCGCGCCGACGAACTGCGCGACGACGTCCGCGCCACCATGCAGGGCCTGCGCGCCGAGCTCGCCGCCGCCGCGCAAGAAGTCCGCGCACGCCCCGCCCCCGACGTGCCGCCCGACCCGCGCCGGGCGGCGTCGTACGCCGCCCGACGCGAGGTCGAGGCGCTCGTCCAGCGGTTCCGCGCCGACGTCCTGGCCGACCTGCGCCAGGCCGACCTGGCGGAGGCCGTCGGGACGCTCACGGTCGAGACGGCACGCACCGTGCTCGACGGCGCCCGCGCCGCGATCCGGGCGACGATCCACGGCTGAGCCACAGGCAGGGGCTCCGGCTCAGCCCTCGGGTCTGCTGGTCGGACTGGGCCTGCGCTGCGCTGCGGGCGGGTGCCTCGTGCCTCGGCCCCCACCCTGCGCTGCGCTCCGGCTCAGTCCTCGGGTCTGCTGGTCGGACTGGGCCTGCGCTGCGCTGCGGGCGGGTGCCTCGTGCCTCGGCCCCCACCCTGCGCTGCGCTGCGGCTCAGTCCTCGGCCGGCAGGCCGAGCCAGGCGTGCCAGCCCGTGTGCAGCACCAGCCAGGCCATGAGGCCGTACCCGGCCTGGCCGGGGTAGAGCGTGCCGCTCTGCGCGAGGTCAGCCAGCCACTGCTCGTGCTGGGCGAGAGGCGTGTACGTGTCGACGTACGGCACGCGGCGTCGCGAGGCGACGTCGGCGAACGCGGCGGACAGCTCGGCGATGTGGTCGCCGTCCTCGGGCCTGCCGGGAGGCGGCCCGACCACGAAGGTGGCCGCGCCGTTCGCCGAGGCCATGTCGAGAACGTTGGCGAGATTGAGGCGCGAGCGCGCGATCGACAACCCGGCGTCCAGGTCGTGCCGCCCGAGCGCGACCACGAGCCGGTTGTCGTACTCGGCGTCCGGCCCGAACCGGGGACCGGTCTCGGCCTCCCAGCGGGCCCCGAGTCCCGACGTCGTCTCGCCCGGAACCGCGAGCGTGAAATGCATCGCGGGGCGGTCGAAGTGGGACCGGGCCATCACGCGGCCGACCCAGCCGAGCGCGCGAGGGTCCCCGACGCCCACGCTCAGCTCGTCGCCGACGACGCAGATGCGCACGGATCGTGCGGTCACGGCCTCACCCTTCCGACTCCCGAGATGTCCTCCGCTGCGCCGACATTCTTCCGTGCCGAGGGCGCGGACGTGGGGATGTCAGAGCAGCGTGGCGCCCCAGCGCACGACGTGGCGCTCACCCGGTGCGAGGCGCACGAGCCGCTCCCCGGTGTTGAAGGCGTCCGCCACGCAGCTCATCGGCTCCGCCGCGAGCCCCGCACGAGGGAAGTGCGGGATGTGGTTCGCCGAGCACACCTGCCACGTCTCCATCGAAGCGTCCATCCACACCGCCGGAGTGCGGCCGTCGGGGCAGCCGAGGCGGCACCAGGAGAGCCCGTCGCCGTCGCGCGTCACGTCGACCCAGGCGTCGTCGAGGTCGAGGCCCGCGAGCGAGCGCTCGGTGCGCAGGTCGAACGCTCCGGCGACCGGCTCGGTCCCGGTCGGCAGCAGGCGCTCGTCGACCGTGACATGCGTCGTCGCGTCGAGCCGGACGGTGCACGCGTCGAGGCTCGCGCCGCCGGGGGACAGCCACGGGTGGAACCCCACGCCGTAGGGAGCCGTGCCCGCGCCGACGTTGCGCGTGGTCAGCGTCACGTCGAGCCCGGCGTCGGACAGCGAATACCGCGCCTGCGAGACGAGCTGGAACGGCCAGCCCTTCTGCGCGGGCAGCGCAAGCTCGAGGGTCACGGCGTCCGTCGTGGCCTCGACGAGCGACCAGCGAACCCAGCAGGCGAGGCCGTGGAGGGCGTTGCCGCGCTCGGGCTCGCTCTGCGCGAGCTCGTAGCGCGTGCCGTCGACGGCGTAGGCACCGTCGCGCAGGCGGTTGGGCCACGGCAGCAGGACGGCGCCGTTGAACACGGGCGCCACCTCGTCCTGCGCGAACGGGACGAACACGTCGCGCCCGCCCACCGTGTACTCGCGCACCATCGCGCCGACCTCGGCGACGACGGCGCGGTGCTGCCCGTGGGAAATGACGTGCTGGGTGCCGGACGGCGCGGGCACTGTGGTGGGATCGCTGGTGGTCACGTGCCCACGGTATCCGCCCGGGCGCACCTGGCACGCCGTAGTGTGTATCCGTTGAACTAACAGGGGAGGAACGATGGAACGACGGGTACTAGGTCGTACCGGCAGGATGGTCTCGGTCGTGGGCCTGGGGACCTGGCAGCTCGGGGCGGACTGGGGTGAGGTCACCGACGACGACTCCCGCGCCGTCCTCGAGGCCGCGCTCGAGGCGGGCGTGACGTTCTTCGACACGGCCGACGTCTACGGCGACGGCCGGTCCGAGCAGGCCGTCGGCAGGCTGGTCAAGGACCACCCCGACGCCGGCATCACCGTGGCGACGAAGATGGGCCGCCGCATGGACCAGGTGCCCGAGAACTACGTGCTCTCCCACTTCCGCGAGTGGACGGACCGCTCCCGCAGCAACCTCGGCGTCGACACGATCGACCTCGTGCAGCTCCACTGCCCGCCGACGGCCGTCTACTCCACCGCCGAGGTCTACGACGGCCTCGACACCCTCGTCTCCGAAGGCGCGATCGCCGCCTACGGCGTGAGCGTGGAGACCACGGCCGAGGCGCTCGAGGCGATGACGCACCCGGGTGTCGCGAGCGTCCAGATCATCCTCAACGCGTTCCGGCTCAAGCCGCTCGAGCAGGTGCTGCCCGCGGCGTCGGAGGCCGGGATCGGCATCATCGCCCGCGTGCCGCTCGCGTCGGGCCTGCTCTCGGGCCGCTACACCAAGGAGACGACGTTCGCCGCCGAGGACCATCGCACCTACAACCGCAAGGGCGAGGCCTTCGACGTCGGCGAGACGTTCTCGGGCGTGGACTACGACACGGGCGTGACGGCGGCGACAGAGTTCGCCGAGCTCGTCGGCGCGCTGCCCGAGGACCTCACCCCGGCCCAGGCAGCCATCGCCTGGATCTGGCAGCAGCCGGGCGTCTCGACGGTCATCCCCGGTGCTCGCAACCCGGACCAGGCGCGCGCCAACGCTGCCGCGGGCGCGGTACCGGCCCTCGGCCCGCTGTTCGCGTCGAAGGTCAAGGACCTGTACGACCGCCACTTCCGCGCCCAGGTCCACGACCGCTGGTGACGTGACGGCGCACGCCGTCGAGAGAGTGCCTCAGGCACCGTCCCGACGGCGTGCGCGGGCTCCTCAGCGGGCGAACGCCTCCGCGATCAGCGTCTGCTGCTGGGCGGCGTGCAGGCGATGGGTGCCCGCCGCCGTCGCCGCCGACGCCGGTCGCGAGACCACGCGGACCGTGCGGCGCAGCTCTGCCGGCAGCGCGAGGTGCAGGTACGACCACGCGCCCTGGTTCTCGGGCTCGTCCTGGACCCACACGACGTCGTCGGTCGGGTACGCGGCCAGCTCGGCGACGATCTCTGCCTCCGGCAGCGGGTAGAGCTGCTCAAGGCGGACCAGCGCCGTCGTCGTGTCGCCGCGCTGCGTGCGCTCGGCGAGCAGGTCGTAGTACACGCGCCCCGAGCAGAGGATCACCCGTGACACACCCGCGGCCGGCACGCTGGTGTCCGCGATGACCGGGCGGAACGTGCCCGACGTGAAGTCCTCGACGCTCGACGCCGCCGCCTTGAGCCGCAGGAGCTGCTTGGGCGTGAACACGATGAGCGGCTTGCGCGGGCGCTGGTAGGCCTGGCGGCGCATCAGGTGGAAGTAGGACGCCGGGGTCGACGGGTGCGCGATGACCATGTTGTCCTCGGCGGCGAGCTGGAGGAACCGCTCGATGCGCGCTGACGAGTGGTCGGGCCCCTGACCCTCGTAGCCGTGCGGCAGCAGCATGACCAGCGACGACGACTGGCCCCACTTCTGCTCGGCCGACGACACGAACTCGTCGATGACCGTCTGGGCGCCGTTGACGAAGTCGCCGAACTGCGCCTCCCACATGACCAGGGCGTCGGGACGCTCCACCGAGTAGCCGTACTCGAACCCGAGCGCGGCGTACTCCGAGAGCGAGGAGTCGTAGACCCAGAACTTCGCCTGGTCCTTGGTGAGGTAGTTCAGCGGGGTCCACTCGGCGCCGTTGGTGCGGTCGTGGAACACGGCGTGGCGCTGCGTGAACGTGCCGCGCCGCGAGTCCTGGCCGGCCAGACGCACCGGCGTGCCCTCCATGAGCAGCGAGCCGAACGCGAGGATCTCGCCGAAGCCCCAGTCGATGCCGCCCTCCTTGGCCATCAGGCGGCGCGTCTCGAGCAGCTTGCCGAGCTTGGGATGGACCGTGAAGCCCTCGGGTGGCGCGACGTGCGCCTCGCCGATGCGCTCGACGATCGAGTGCGACACGGCCGTCTTCCAGCCGACCATCGTGCCGGCGTCCTCGCGCTGCGCCTCGGGGCGCTCGAGGCCGCCGACGTGCTCGGCCGTGGGCTGGGCGCCGACGCCCTGCTTGGTCTCGGTGAAGACGCGCTCGAGCTGCTGCTGGTAGTCCTGCAGCGCGAGCTCGGCCTCCTCGACCGTGATGTCGCCGCGCGCGACGAGACTCTCGGTGTAGAGGCGTCGCACCGAGCGCTTCTTCTCGATGAGGTTGTACATGAGCGGCTGCGTCATCGACGGGTCGTCGCCCTCGTTGTGGCCGCGGCGGCGGTAGCAGATCATGTCGATCACGACGTCGCGGTCGAACTGCTCGCGGTAGGCGAACGCGAGCTCGGCGACGCGCACGACGGCCTCGGGGTCGTCCCCGTTGACGTGGAACACCGGGACCTGGAAGCCCTTGGCGATGTCGGTCGCGTACGTCGTCGAGCGCGAGCTCGACGGCCCGGTGGTGAAGCCCACCTGGTTGTTGACGATGACGTGGATCGTGCCGCCGGTGCGGTAGCCGCGCAGCTGCGCGAGGTTGAGCACCTCGGGCACGACGCCCTGGCCGGCGAACGCGGCGTCGCCGTGCACGAGGATCGGCAGCACCGAGAAGCCGTCCCCGCCCAGGTCGATGCGGTCCTGCTTGGCGCGCACGATGCCTTCGAGCACCGGGTCGACGGCCTCCAGGTGCGACGGGTTGGCCGCCAGGTGCACCTTCGTCGTGGCACCCGACTCCGAGGTGAACGTGCCCTCGGTGCCCAGGTGGTACTTCACGTCGCCCGAGCCCTGCACGGAGCGCGGGTCGAGCTGGCCCTCGAACTCCTTGAAGATCTGGCCGTAGCTCTTGCCGGCGATGTTCGCCAGCACGTTGAGGCGGCCGCGGTGCGACATCCCGATGCCGACCTCGTCGAGGCCGCCCTCGGCCGCCTTCGACAGGATCGCGTCGAGCAGCGGGATGAGTGACTCTCCGCCTTCGAGCGAGAAGCGCTTCTGGCCCACGAACTTGGTCTGGAGGAACGTCTCGAACGCCTCGGCGGAGTTGAGACGGCGCAGGATGCGCTGCTGGTCCTCGCGCGGCATGCGGGCGTACCCGGTCTCCAGGCGGTCCTGGATCCACTTGCGCTGGGCGCGGTCGGCGACGTGCATGTACTCGACGCCGATGCTGCGGCAGTACGAGTCGCGCAGGAGGCCCAGCGTCTCGCGCAGCGTCGCCTTGGGCTTGGTGCCGAACCCGACGGTCGGGAACGTGCGGTCGAGGTCCCACAGCGTCAGGCCGTGGTTCTGCACGTCGAGGTCGGGGTGCTTGCGCAGGCGGTAGGCCAGCGGGTCGGTGTCGGCCATGAGGTGGCCGCGCGAGCGGTAGGCGTGGACGAGCTCGGAGATGCGCGCGGGCTTGGCGGCCTCGTCGTCGGCGTCGTGCGTGTTGTCGCGCACCCAGCGGATCGGTTCGTACGGCACGCGCAGCGAGGTGAAGACGCGGTCGTAGAAGCCGTCGAGCCCGAGCAGCTTGTCGGCGATGTTCTTGAGGAACTCGCCCGACTGCGCGCCCTGGATGATGCGGTGGTCGTAGGTCGAGGTGAGCGTCATGACCTTCGAGACGCCCATCTTGGACAGCTGCTCGACCGACGCGCCCGCGAACTCCGCGGGGTAGTCCATGGCGCCGACGCCGATGATCGTGCCCTGCCCCTGCATGAGGCGTGGCACAGAGTGGACGGTGCCGATGCCGCCGGGGTTGGTCAGCGAGATCGTGGTGCCCTGGAAGTCCTCGACGGTCAGCCGCCCGTTGCGCGCCTTGCGCACGAGGTCCTCGTACGCGGCGACGAAAGCCTTGAAGTCGAGCGCACCGGCGTCCTTGATCGACGGCACGAGGAGCTGGCGTGACCCGTCCGGCTTGGCGAGGTCGATCGCGAGGCCGAACCCGATGCCCGCGGGCTGCACGATGCCGGGCTTGCCGTCGACGAGCGTGTAGTGCGCGTTCATGACCGGCATGTCGGACAGCGCCTCGACGAGCGCGAAGCCGATCAGGTGCGTGAACGACACCTTGCCGCCTCGCGTGCGCTCGAGGTGGTTGTTGATGACGATGCGGTTGTCCACCATGAGCTTGGCGGGCACGGCGCGCACCGACGTCGCCGTGGGGACCTCGAGCGAGGACTCCATGTTGGTCACCACGCGCGCGGCGGGGCCGCGCAGCTTCGCGACGGCGTCCTCGGCCACCACCGGTGGCCTGACGGTCGCGACGGCGGCCTCTGCGTAGGGCGCGGTGGTCGGCTGCGCTGTCGCGACGGGGCGTTCGGCCGGCAGGGGGTCGACCGTGCGCGTGGGGCCGGGGGAGGCCGGCCCTGGTGCCGTCGTGGCGGCGGGGGCCGGCGTCGGTGGCGCTGGAGGCCGCGCGGGTGCCGGGGTCGCCCCGGACGACGGGACGTAGCCGTCGAAGAAGTCCCACCACGCGGGGTCCACCGCGTTCCGGTCCTTCAGGTACTGCTCGTACAGCTCGTCCACGAGCCCGGCGTTGGCTCCGAACTCGGCACCGGCGCTCTCGCTGATCGACGTCGACTCAGCCTTGGGGACACCACGCGTGTTTCGCCCACTTTCACGTGTTGCATCGGGTCTCTTGTTGTCGCCGAGAGTGATTCGTGGCACACCCCCGGACGCGCCCAGCCTATGCCTTGCGAGGCGGCCTTCCCCGGGCCGTCCAGCGCCCGTTCGCGCCCCGGTCGACGGGAGGCAAAAGGTCGGGCAAGCCTCTTCCGGCGCCCTCGGGTGAACCGTCAACTATCGGCATCCGGATGCCCGCCGGGTTCCCCGCGAGGCGCGAAATGTGAGGAAGGTCACATCTGGGAACGGTGCTCACGTGTCCGCTGGTGTCGTGGACACCCCCGCCGCCGGGTGCGCCCGCGCGGGCAGCACCAGCCGCATGGTCGCCCCCGCCCCGGTCGGCGAGTCCGTGACCGACACGTGGCCACCGTGCAGGTCGACGGCCCACCGCACGATCGCCAGGCCGATGCCCGTGCCCCCGCTCGCCGTGCCCACTCCGGGCGCGGTGCCGCCCCGGGCGAACCGCTCGAAGACGCGCTCGCGATCCTGCGGTGCGATCCCCGGACCGTCGTCGGACACCTCGATCACGACGTCGTCGGCCTCGGGGTACCCGTCGAGGCGGATCTCGCCGCCGTGCGGCGAGTGCCTGATCGCGTTCTGCAACAGGTTGACGACGATCTGGCGCAGCCGCTCGGCGTCGGCCTCCAGAACAAGGTCGGGAGGCGTCACGTCGACGACGTAGCGCAGGTTCTTCGCCGCCTCGACCATGCTGAGCGCCTGCGCGCAGTCCTCCAGGAAGTCACCGACGTCGATGCGCGTGATCGTGAGCGCCGAGGCGCCGGCCTCGACGCGCGAAAGGTCGAGCAGGTAGGTCACGAGCCGGGTCAGGCGCTCGGTCTGCGCGAGCGAGAGCTCGAGCGCGGCCGGCGTGGGCTCGGTGACGCCGTCGACCATGTTCTCGAGCTGGGCCTGAAGGGCCGCGACGGGCGTGCGCAGCTCGTGCGAGACGTTGGCGATCAGGTCGCGGCGGGTGCGGTCGGCTGACGCGAGGTCCTCCGCCATATGGTTGAACGCCGCGGCGAGCGCCCCCACCTCGTCGCTGCTGGTCGCGGTCACCCGCTGGCCGTAGTCACCCGCCGCCATCGCCTCGGCGGCCGCCTTCATCTCGCGCAGCGGCGACGTCATGCCGCGCGCGAGCACCTGCGTCAGGACCAGCGACAGCACGATGACGAGCGGGACCGTGCGGGTCGGGCCCAGGTGCACGCGCAGGCCGAGCCACGTCAGCGCGGCGGCGAACGACGTCGCCGCGACCACGAGCACGCCGAGCTTGATCTTGATCGACCGCAGCGGGTCGAGCGGCCGGATCGCCACGACGCAGCCCCGAACCTCTCAGGAGGCAGGCGGTTCGAAGGCGTAGCCCACGCCGTGCACCGTGCGGATCAGGTCCGGTCCGAGCTTGCGGCGCAGCGCCTTGATGTGCGAGTCGACCGTGCGTGTGCCGGACGCGTCGGCCCAGTCCCAGACCTCCGCCAGCAGGCGCTCGCGCGTGAGCACCGTCTTGGGGGAGGAGGCCAGCATGACCAGCAGCTCGAACTCGGTGGGCGTCAGGTGGATCTCCGTGCCGTTGCGGTGGACGCGACGCTGCGCCCTGTCGATCGCCACGTCGCCCATGACCAGCGGCGGGTCGGCCGGCGCGACGACCGCCGCCTGCTGTGCGCGTTCGACGCGGCGCAGCAGCGCCTTGACGCGGGCGACGAGCTCGCGCATCGAGAACGGCTTCGTCATGTAGTCGTCCGCGCCGACGCCGAGGCCCACGAGCATGTCGGTCTCGTCGTCGCGCGCCGTGAGCATGAGGATCGGGACGGGCTGGTCGGCCTGGATGCGGCGCGTGACCTCGAGCCCGTCGATGCCGGGCAGCATGACGTCGAGCACGACGACGTCGGGCCGCAGGCGGGCTGCCGCATCCACCGCAGCGAGGCCGTCGCGCGCGACCTCGACACGCCAGCCCTCGGCCGTCAGGCGTTGCGCCACGGCCGTGGCGATCGCGGGCTCGTCCTCGACCACCAGGATGGTTGCCGTCTGCTGGGTGACCTCGGGTGCCATGGGATCAGGTTGGCACACACCGTTGGCGAAAGCCTGATACCGGGCCGCTGACGGTCGCCGCCTGTGGATACGATCGGCCACGATGGACCGACCCCGACATCCCAGCGCCTTGCCCGCCGCGCCGCGTGGAGCCTCCGATGACGGGTGACTGGCTCATGGTCGCCCTCGGCGTCGTCCTGACGGCCGGGACCGCCGTGTTCGTCGCCGGAGAGTTCGCTCTCGTCACCCTCGACCCCGCGATCCTCGGCGAGCAGCACGGCTGGCGGCACCGCTCGGTGCGGTCCGGGCTCAAGCACCTGTCGATCGAGCTCAGCTCAGCCCAGGTCGGCGTCACGGTCACCACGATCCTGCTGGGCTACACCACGCAGCCCGCCCTGCTGAACCTGTTCTCCGCGGGGCTGCGGTCCGCACCCGTCGGCCCCGCGGTGGCCGGCGTGCTGGCGGCGGTCTTCGGCCTCGTCGTCGTCAACGTGTTCTCGATGCTCGTGGGCGAGCTCATCCCCAAGAACTACGCCCTGTCGGCCCCGTACCGGACGGCGCTGTGGGTCGTGCCGCTCGTCCGGGGCTTCACGCGCGTCGGCCGGCCCCTGATCGTGCTGTTCAACAGGTCGGCGAACGGGCTGCTGCGCCGCGTGGGCGTCGAGCCGCGCGAGGAGCTCTCGGGCGCGCGCTCGGCGCCCGAGCTGCTCTCCCTCGTCAAGCGATCGGCCCAAGAGGGCACGCTCGAGCAGTCGGTGGCCACGCTGCTGACCAACTCGATCGAGCTCGACGAGCTCTCGGCGCGAGACGTCATGACCGACCGCATGCGCCTGGTCGTCGTCGAACGCGACCACACCGCGGACGAGGTCATCGCGCTGGCCCGCCGCACGGGGCACTCGCGCTTCCCGGTCATCGGCGAGGACCGCGACGACGTCGTCGGCATCGTCCACCTGCGGCGCGCCGTGGGCGTGCCGTTCGAACGGCGGTCCGAGGTGCCGGTGGCGGCGCTCATGGGCGACGCCCCGCGCGTGCCCGAGACGGTGCGCCTGGGGCCGCTGCTCGTCGAGCTGCGCTCGTTCGGGCTCCAGATGGCCGTCGTCGTCGACGAGTACGGTGGCACCTCCGGCGTCGTCACGCTCGAGGACGTCGTCGAGGAGCTCGTCGGCGACGTCGCCGACGAGCACGACCCGCGCCGCGCCGGCGCGGTGCGCGCCGCCGACGGCTCGTGGGTCGTGCCGGGTGTCATGCGGCCCGACGAGCTCGAGGAGACGACCGGCATTCCCGTCCCCGAAGACCCGGCGTACGAGACGCTCGGGGCCTCGTCATGGCGCTGCTGGGCCGCGTGCCCGTCGTCGGCGACGTCGTCGAGGTGAGCGCGCGGGGACGCACGGTGCGGCTGCGGGTCGAGTCGATGACCGGGCGGCGGGCCGAACGGGTCCGGGTGCGCGAGCTCCCCGCGGAGCACCCATGAGCACGCCCATGGCGATCGTGATCGGCGTGCTGCTGCTGGCCGGCAACGCATTCTTCGTCGGCGCCGAGTTCGCCATCATCTCCGCGCGCCGGTCGGCCATCGAGCCGCGCGCGGCCGCGGGCGAGCGCCGCGCCCAGGTGGTGCTGTGGGCGATGGAGCACGTCTCGCTCATGCTCGCCGCGGCGCAGCTCGGCGTGACCGTGTGCTCCACCGGGCTCGGCATCGTTGCCGAGCCCGCCGTGGCCGCGCTGCTGGAGCGCCCGTTCCACGCCGCCGGCGTCCCCGACGGGCTGGTCCATCCCGCGTCGTTCGTCGTGGCGCTCGCCGTCGTCGTCTACCTGCACGTCGTGCTCGGCGAGATGGTGCCCAAGAACCTCGCGGTCGCGGGGCCCGAGGCGGCCGTGCTGTGGTTCGGGCCGCCGCTCGTGGTGTTCGCCCGCGCCGTAAGGCCGGTCGTCGGCGCGCTCAACTGGCTGGCCAACCACGCCGTGCGGATGACGGGGGTCGAGCCCAAGGACGAGGTCGCCTCGGCGTTCACGGCCCAGGAGGTGCAGTCGATCGTCGAGCACTCGCAGGCCGAGGGCCTGCTGCTCGACGCGCAGGGCCTGCTCGGCTCGGCCATCGAGTTCTCGGCGCGCACCGCGGGCGACGTCATGGTGCCCGTCGCGCAGCTCGTCACCGTGACCGACGCCGTCACACCCGACGACGTCGAGCACCTCGTGGCGCGCACCGGCTTCTCCCGGTTCCCGGTCGTGAGCGGCGGGCCCGGCGAACTCACCGGCTACCTGCACCTCAAGGACGTGCTCTACGCGTCCGACGGCGACCGGCACCTGCCCGTGCCGGCCTTCCGCGTGCGCGCGCTGGCGACCGTCCACCCGCAGGACGAGGTCGAGGACGCGCTGCGGGCCATGCAGCGCACGGGCGCGCACCTGGCCAAGGTCGAGGGGCCGGGCGGCGTGCTCGGCGTCGTCTTCCTCGAGGACATCCTCGAGGAGCTCGTCGGCGAGGTGCGCGATGCGATGCAGAAGCGCCAACGACGGATCTGAACGCGCATGACCTTGGTCACATCGGGCGCCCCTTGTCGCATCTCGCGCCCCTTTCGGGGTCGATGTCTCTCTTGGGGGCTTGGCGGCGGTTCCCGATCCCGTTATCGTCCCTGACGGACGGGCCGGGGTTGTCGCCCCCGCCCGTTTCCCAGGACCAGAGCGTGCGCCGTGGGGCGCCGCGCCGGACGAACGGCGCGAGAACGGGAGGTGGACGTGGAGCCGACGAGCACCACGTCTGCGCCCCGCCCGGTGCTGATGACACGACGAGAGCGCCGTGAGGCCGAGGCTCGTGAGCGTGAGGCCACGCTCGCCGCGGCCGGCCCCTCGGGGGACACCGTCGTCGTAGGCGGCATCACGTTCGCCGGGCCGGCGCCGATCAGCCCGGTGCTCGGGAACCCCGTCGTCCGGACGCTCGACAGTTCTGCGCGCCAGACGCCGGCCAAGCCCGTCGCCCAGGCGCCCGCCAGCCCTTTCCCGCCCCTGACGCCCGCAGCCGCGCCGGCGCGACGCACGGCGTACGCCGCGCCGCTCCCGGCGCCGCCCAGCGCAGCCGAGCAGCCGGCGGTGCGACGCAAGGCGGTGCCCCCGCGACGCGGGTCACGCCCGCGACCAGCCAGGGCCACGAGGGCACGGCGCAGAGCCGTCCGGCCACCGTGCCGACCGCACCAGGTGACGCACCGCTCGCGCGCACGTCTCAGCCGCTGCCCTCCCGCCGCGAGCTACGCCTGCAGGCCGAGCGTGCCGCCCGCGGCACCAGCGCGGGCCCGGCGGCCCCGGCCAGCAGGGCCGCGCGCGCGGGACGCCCCGAGCGCCAGGCTCAGCCCGAGACCGATGGCCGCAGGCGCGGCGCCTGGCTGCCGCGTGTCGCGGTGCTCGGAACGCTCGCGGCCGCCACGATCGCCGCACCGTTGACGCCGCTCAGCTCGGTCGCGAACGGGCGCGGAGCATCACCCTTCGGCCTCGATCACGCGCCTTCGGGGCCATCGACGCTCGACGTCGTCCGCGCCCGCGTGGCCACCCCGGCCACTGCCCCTGGCATCGCGGCGCCGCCGACGGTGGCCCGGGTGGCGTCCGCGGCGTCGCGGTCGGCGGACCGCGACCCGTTGCCGGGCTGCTCCGCCGACGTCACGGTCACCAGCCCCAACGGGCACCTGACCGCGGCCGAGCTCTGCGACCTGCCGTTCGCCCCCGGGATGCGGTTGCAGCCGAGCGCCGCGGTGGCGCTGACGGCGCTCAACGAGGCCTTCCGCGCGGAGTTCGGCACCAACATCGGTCTCGTCGACAGCTACCGATCGCTGAACCGGCAGTACTCGGTCAAGGAGACGCGCGGGTATCTCGCGGCCCAGCCGGGCACCTCGATGCACGGCCTCGGCCTGGCGATCGACCTGTCGTCGGCGGTCACGGGCAGTCCGGCCGCCTACAGGTGGCTCGTGGAGAACGGCGCCGCGTATGGCTGGGAGAACCCGCCGTGGGCCCGTCGCGGTGGCACGGGCAACTACGAGCCGTGGCACTTCGAGTTCCGGCCGGGCGTCGAGAAGCTCACGACCGGGAAGTGACGGCCGGGCGCGCGTGCCGCCTACAGCGTCAGCCGCCCGTTGGGGCCGAAGTCCTGCCGGAACCGCGGTCCTTGCGCGGTCAGCTCGCGCGCGAACGGCGCGGCCCATGCGCTGTACGGGTCGACGGCGAGCGACTCGTTCGAGAACCGCCTGTCGTCGGTGAGCTCCGTGACGCAGAACTCGGGGATCTGCAGGTCGGTCACGGGCCCTGAGCGCTCGCACTCGGCGACGATCAGCGGGTGGTTCGCCCCGCCGAACACGTCGATCACCCACCCGTCGGCGCCGAGCCACGCCGCGTACCGCGTCTTGAGGATCTGCGCGCCACCGCGCCGGACGAGCTCGACGCCGACGCTCGGCTCGATCTCCCGCTCGGCCTCGTAGCGCGTCCCGCCCACGCTCGGGCCCTTGACCGTGACGGCGGCGAAGTCGACGTCGCCCTGGTGGCGGTCGAGCACGTCGCGGGCGTCCGACGACGCCCCCAGCCGCGCCTCGATCCCCGAGGCCTGGCAGCGCACCCGCAGCGCGTACCCGCCGTCGGACAGGAAGTAGCTCTGGACGATGAGCGCGGGCGTGTCCCGGAGCGCGGCGGGCAGCTCGCGCACGAGGAAGCGGCGCTCGAACTCGAAGTCCGCATACCCGGTGGTCTCGTCGGTCATCGCGCCAGCGTAGCGATCGACGGCGCTGCGGCGGAGGCCCGCAGCGACGAACGGTGCTCCCAGGCGCGGGCGCGCGGGCGCTGGGTAGGGTTGCGGTCGTCCGCGCCACCTGCCACGGGAAGGGAGCCTGCCATGCTGCTGGCGCCTGGTCTGCATCGTGTCGGGAACGACATCGTCGCCGCCTACCTCGTCGAGGGCGAGGGCGGCCTGACCCTCGTCGACGCGGGCCTGCCGGGCCAGTTCCGCGACCTGCTGCGCGAGCTCACGGCCATGGGTCGCTCGCTCGCCGACCTGCGCGGCGTCGTCCTGACGCACGGCGACACCGACCACCTCGGCTACGCCGAGCGTCTGCGCCGCGACCACGGCGTGCCGGTGTACGTCCACGAGGCCGACGCCGCGCGCGCCCGCGGGCAGGAGCGCACGCATCCGGCGTGGGGAGCATGCGCCTCGGTCCCGTCGCGCGATTCCTCTGGTACGCGGCCCGCCACGGCGGCCTGCGGCCCGTCCACGTCACCGAGGTCACGCCGGTGCACGACGGCGACGTGCTCGACCTGCCGGGCTCCCCGCGGATCGTCGGGCTGCCCGGCCACTCACCGGGGAGCGTCGGCGTCCACCTGCCGGGTCTCGACGCGGTCTGCGTCGGCGACGCCCTGACGACCTTGCACGTGCTCACCGGGGTCAGCGGGCCGCAGCCGGCGCCCTTCACGGACGACCCGGCCGCGGCCCTCGCGTCGTACGCCCGCCTCGCGGAGGTCGACGCGACGTGGGTGCTGCCCGGTCACGGCACGCCATGGCGGGGTGGGACGCGCGAGCTCGTGGCTCAGCTCACGGGCTCGGCCGCCTGAACGTGCCGCTCGGGGACGCCGTTGTACGCGGCGAGCGGCCTGATCAGGGAGTTGTCGGCCTGCTGCTCCAGGATGTGCGCCGTCCAGCCGGTGACGCGTGCCGCGACGAACAGCGGGGTGAAGGTCGGGGTGTCGAAGCCCATGAGGTGGTACGCGGGGCCTGACGGGAAGTCGAGGTTGGGGTAGATGCCCTTGCGCTCGACGAACTCGCGCTCCAGCGCCTCGTAGAGGGCCAGCACGTCCGGCCGGTCGTAGTGCTCGACGAGCGCGCCGAGGGCGGCCCGCATGGTCGGCACGCGGGAGTCGCCGTGCTTGTAGACGCGGTGGCCGAACCCCATGATCTTGCGGCGCTCGGCGAGCGCCGTGTCGAGCCACGGACGGACGTTGCCGGCGGTGCCGATCTCGTCGAACGTGTGCATGACCATCTCGTTGGCACCGCCGTGCAGCGGCCCCTTGAGCGCCCCGATCGCGCCGACGACCGCGGAGTGCAGGTCGCTGAGCGTGCTCGTGATGACGCGCGCGGTGAACGTCGAGGCGTTGAACGAGTGCTCGGCGTACAGGATCATCGACCGGTTGAACGCGTCGACGACGACGGGGTCGGGCAGGTCGCCGTGGGTCATCCACAGGAAGTTCTGGGCGTACGTGAGGTCCTCACGCGACGGGATCGGGTCCAGGCCGTGCCGGCGCCGCTGCCCGTAGGCGACGATCGCCGGCAACGCGGCGAACAACCGCAGGCTGCGTGCCACGTTCTCCTCGCGTGACGCCCCGGACTCCAGGAGCGACTCGCCCTCGCCTTCGCGGGCACCGATCACGCTGACGGCGGTACGCACCTCGTCCATGGGGTGCGACCCCAGCGGCAGCGCGTCGATGGCGGCGCGCACGTCGTCGCGCAGCATGCGGTGCGGGCGCCCGTTGGCCCGCAGCCACTCCAGGTCGTCGTCGGTCGGCAGCTCACCGTTCCACAGCAGCAGCGCGACGGCCTCGAACAGCTGGGTGTCGGCCAGCTCCTGGACGGGGTAGCCGCGGTAGAGCAGCGAGTTGGTCTCAGGGTTGACGCGGCTGATCGCGGTCGAGTCGGCGACGACGCCGGCAAGGCCGCGGCGGATCTCCTCGGTCATGGCTCCTCCTTGAGCGTGAAGTCGTAGACACTGCCGTCGAACGCCGCGTAGCCGGCGTAGTCGAGCAGCTCGTACAGCCGTGCGCGCGTCTGCATGCCGGGGACCTGCGAGCGCAGGGACCCCTCGGCGCGCAGCGCGTCGAGCGCCCGCTCGGCCGCGCCCATGGCGACGCGCAGCAGCGAGACGGGGTAGATCACGATCGCGACGCCGGCGTCGGCGAGCTGCTCGCGGGTGAACAGCTCGGACTTGCCGAACTCGGTCATGTTGGCCAGCACCGGGACCGGCAGCGCGCTCGCGAACGCCTCGAACTCGGCCGGCGTCGTGAGCGCCTCCGGGAAGACGGCGTCGGCGCCGGCGTCGACGAGGGCCCGCGCCCTGTCGAGCGCGGCGCCGAACCCGAGGACGGCGCGCGCGTCCGTGCGGGCCATAATCAGCAGGTCGGGGTCGCGCCGGGCCTGGACCGCGGCACGGACCCGTTGCAGCGCCGTCGCGTCCTCGACGACCTGCTTGCCGTCAAGGTGGCCGCAGCGCTTGGGGTTGACCTGGTCCTCGACGTGCAGGCCCGCGACCCCGGCGTCCTCGAGCGTCTGCACCGTGCGTGCCATGTTCATCGCCTCGCCGAACCCGGTGTCGGCGTCGACCAGCGTGGGCAGGTCGGTCATGCGTGCGATCTGGCCCGTACGGGTCGCCACCTCGGTGAGCGTCGTGAGGCCGACGTCGGGCAGGCCCAGGTCCGCGGCGACCACCGCGCCCGACACGTAGACCCCGCCGAACCCCTTGTCCTGGATCAGGCGGGCCGCCAGCGGGTTGAACGCCCCCGGCATCTCGACCAGCTCACCTGAGCGCAGGCGCGCGCGCAGGGCCTGCCGCTTGGCCGACGGCGTGAGGGTGGAGTACAGCATCAGAAGATCCCCCGGGTGGCGGTCACGCTCGCGGCCGGGTCGGCCAGCGGCGTCACGGTCAGGCCGCCCAGCTCGTCGGCGCTCAGCTCGGGCAGGCGCTGTGCGACGTCGAGGAAGCGCTCGGTCTCCGCGTCGGCGAGGACGCCCTGCGCGAGCGTGCGGAACTTGCGGACGTAGTCGGCGCGGGCGAACGGGCGCGCGCCCAGCGGGTGCGCGTCGGCGACGGCGATCTCCTCGACGACGGTCTCGCCGCTGGTCAGGGTGATCTCGACGCGGCCGCCGAACGCCTTCTGGGCGGGGTCGTCCGAGTGGTAGCGGCGGGTCCACTCGGCGTCCTCGGCCGTGGTGACCTTGCGCCACAGCGCGACCGTGTCGGGGCGGGCCGCACGCGCGGGGGAGTAGGAGTCGACGTGGTGCCACGCCGCGTCCTGCAGCGCGACCGTGAAGATGTAGGGGATCGAGTGGTCGAGCGTCTCGCGCGAGGCGCTCGGGTCGTACTTCTGCGGGTCGCCCGCCCCTGAGCCGATGACGTAGTGCGTGTGGTGGCTGGTGTGCAGCACCACGCGCTCGACGGCGGCCGGGTCGCGCAGCTCGGGGCGCTCGGTGCCCAGCCGCCGGGCGAGGTCGATGAAGGCCTGGGCCTGGTACTCGGCCGAGTGCTCCTTGGTGTAGGTGTCGAGGATCGCCCGGCGCGGCTCGCCAGGCTCGGGGAGCGCGACGTCGTAGGCCCCGTCGGGACCGTCGAGCAGCCAGGCGATGACGCCGTCCTCGCCCTCGTAGATCGGGGAGGGGCTCGTCTGCCCGCGCATCGCGCGGTCGACGGCCTCGATCGCCGCCTTGCCCGCGAACGCCGGTGCGTACGCCTTCCAGGTCGAGATCTCGCCCTTGCGCGACTGACGCGTGGCCGTCGTCGTGTGCAGGGCCTGGGCCACGGCCTGGGCGATCGTCTCGGGTGCGAGCCTCAGCAGCGTGCCGATGCCCGCGGCAGCGCTCGGCCCGAGGTGGGCGACGTGGTCGATCTTGTGCCGGTGCAGGCTGATCGCGCGCACCAGGTCCACCTGGATCTCGTAGCCGGTGACGATGCCGCGCACGAGCGCGGCGCCGTCGGCTCCCAGGTGCTGCGCGACGGCCAGCACGGGTGGGATGTTGTCGCCCGGGTGCGAGTACTCCGCGGCGAGGAACGTGTCGTGGTAGTCGAGCTCGCGCACGGCGACGCCGTTCGCCCACGCGGCCCACTCGGGGCTGGTCCGGTGCGTGGAGCCGACGACGGTCGCGCCCCGTCCGCCCGCGGGGACGCAGTGCGCCTCGGCCTGGGCGCGGGCGGCGAGGATGGGTGCCCGCCCGAGGCTCGCCGTCGCGACGGCGGCGTTGTCGATGACGCGGTTGATCACCATGTCGGTGACCTCGGGCGTCGGGTCGAGCTGCTCGGCGGCGACGGCGGCGATGGCGTAGGCGAGCTGCTCCTCGCGGGGCAGGTTCTCGTCGCTGCGGTGGACGCGGACGTGGTGCGTTCTCATGCGGGGTGCGCTCCGGTTCTCACGACGTTCTCGAGGCTGTGGTGCAGGTGGACGTGGGTCGCGTGGGCGGCCAGATCTGGGTCGCCGGCGGCGATGGCGCTCGCGATCGTGCGGTGCTCGGCGGCGGCTTCCGCGAGCCTCGCCGGGTCGTCCTGTGCGATCCGGCGGATGCGGGCCAGGTGCGTGCGCACCGTGGTCAGGGCCGCGACGAGGTAGTCGTTGGCCGCGGCGGCGTCGATCGCGGCGTCGAGCCGCGCGACGAGGTCGTAGTAGGCGACCCGTTCGCTGGGCGAGGCCGCGAGCTCGTCGGCGAGCTGCTGGAACACGGCGGGGTCCCCGCGCCGTGCGGCCAGCCGCGCCGCCTGCGTCTCGAGCGCCTGACGCACCTCGTAGAGCGCGTGGACGCGCCCGAGGTCCATGGGAGCGACGGCGAGCCCTCGCCCGCCGACGGCGACGGCGAGCCCGTCGGCGGTCAGGCGCGCGAGGGCCTCGCGCACCGGGGTGCGAGACACGCCGAGGCGCTCGGCCAGCTCGATCTCGCCGAGCGAGTCGCCCGGGCGCAGCTCCCAGCCGACGATCGCGTCGCGCAGTGCGCGGTACGCGCGTTCGCTGGCGCGGGGAGTGGCTTCGATGACGCTCATGTATGCAGAACCTAGCCTCGGCTCGCCGTCAGGTCTACCCCCACCCGGGTTCTGTATACAAAGACCGTTCCTGCGCGGCAGCCGCCGATGCGTTCGTGCCGACCGGGCACCTTCGAGAAACCCGTACGTCCCACGTCGTCGGCCCGGCGCCAAGGACCGAGAGCGGTGCGGCACGACACGTAGCGGGAGTGGGTGGACCCATGAGACTGCGCGGCCCACGTACCGAAGTCACGTGGGTGCGCGCGCAGAGGTGCCCCCGGGCCGAGGTCCGGCTGGTTGGCTCAGAACCGCCGAGGGAGTTCGTCTGCCGGGTGGAGTGGTGTACGGAAAGGCTCGATCGCGGTCACCGCACCGATGTGGCTCGGTGCGGTGACCGCGGGCATGGGCCACGCCGCCGAAGCCCGGCAGGCGAGGCGGTCGGCGTCGATGTCGCCCGACGCCGGCAGGACCCGCGACAGCCGCACGGCTCCGCGGAACGCCCGAGGCGTGTCACGGGCTGGCGACCGTCTGGCTGCCCGCTCTCAACCGGTCACAGGTGAGGAGTCAGTTGTGCAGACAGGATCAAAGGTGCAACGCCAGCGGGTGCGCAGCCGGACGCGCCGGGCGCTGACGGCGGCGTTGGCGCTCGGGATGGCCGGCGCGGGCGCCGGCATCGTCGCGCAGGCGGTGCCTCCAGGCTCGGTCGAGGACGGGCTGTCGCTGGCCGTCGAGCCCTCGGTGATCGGCATCGGCGACGCCGACGGGTTCACCCTGAAGATCACCGACACCAACGACTCGCAGGCGGAGTTCGACTCCTACCTGCTGTACGGGATCCCCGCGGACTGGTCGGTCCGCGACGGCCAGACCGAGCTGACGCCGACGTCGCCGGACCCGGTGATCTACGAGGTGGACAAGGAGTCGGCGCTGGCCGCGTCGATCCGTGTGGTCGCTCCGAGCGGGTTCTCGGGGTCGGTCTCGAACGTGGCGGTCGGACGAGTGTCGTTGGAGGGCAACCTGGTCACCGACTTCGACAACGGTACGTTCGACTACCTCGACGACGCCAAGCCTCAGCTGCCGCAGGCCGCCACGGAGTACAAGTACCACGACCCGACGGAGCTCATGAGCGACCCCGGGATGGGGTGCTCGACGCTGCAGTACGGCCCGTGCGACGGCTCTTACTCGATCTGGCCGACGTCCGACATGAACGGCGAGGGGAACGAGGCCGGACGGCACTTCAACAACTACTGGGCAGACCTGCGCAGCATCGACAACCCGATGGTGGAGCCGACGACGGATGCGGTGTGCGAGGACTGGGACGAGCCGGGCTCCCTCAGCAAGCTGGACTCGCGGAACACGCTCCAGGTCTCGGACGACGAGTCGAGACGTGCCGGAAAGATCCTCGTGGTCAACGGCTCGACCAAGACCGACCTGCCCAACGAGGTCGTGCGGACCACCGTGACCGGGCTGGAGCCAGGCTCGCTGTACACGTTCTCCGGGTACATCGCGAACGTCTCGGACTCGGGCGGGACGGTCCTTCCCGTCCGGACGGGCTTCTACCTCAAGACCTCGCCGGAGGACACCGGCACCGTCGTGGGAGCCTCACAACCGATACCGAAGCAGAAGTCGTGCCTGAACGACCTGACGGAGTGGACCCGCGTGACGTCGGTCGTGACCGCGGACGCGTCGGGGGCGATCACGGTCGGCGTGCGCAACTACGCCGAAGGCGGGCTCGGCAACGACCTCGCGATCGACAACCTCTCGCTCTACCCGATGGCCAAGGTCTCGGTGGACCTGGCCGTCGTTGCCGGCGAGGTCACGTGGTCGAAGGTGGGCGAGAACGGGTCCGCGCCGCTGGCCGGGTCGCAGTGGTCGCTGGAGGGCCCCCAAGGCACGCTGGCCGTCGTCGACAACGGCGACAACGACACGGACGGCGACGACGGGGTGCTCAAGGTCTCGGACCTCGCCGAAGGTGCGTACACCCTCACCGAGACGCGGGCCCCGGACGGGTACCTCCTGGACCCCACGCCCCACCGGTTCGTCGTCGGTGCCGAGAACCCGGGCCTCGACCTGGGCCCGATCACGAACGCCCAGCGTCAGCCGGTGCTGGAGGTCGGCAAGGCGTCCTCACCCGCGTCGGGAGCCGTCGTTGCGGGAGGCGACACGATCTCCTACTCGGTGACGGCGCGGAACGGCGGGAACACGGAGCTGGATCCGGTGACACTGGTCGACGACCTGGCGGACGTGCTCGACGACGCGACGCTGGTCGAGGGGTCCTTGGCGGCCACGGTCGACGCGCAGGCCGCCGATGCGCCCGTCCTCGAGGGGACGACGCTGACCTGGACGGGCCGTGTGCCGCCGGGGTCGTCGGTGACGGTCACGTACCAGGTCACGGTCAAGGACGGGCTTCCGGGGCACAGCCGGGTGGTCAACCACCTGACGGGCACGGCGGTGGACCCGTCGGCACCCGACGTCTCGGTGCCGTCCACGTGCGTCGACGGCACCGAGCAGGGCTGCATGACGGAGCAGACCGTTGCCCCCGAGCCGGACGGTGCGTCCGTGGCCGCCGGCGGCCGCGTCGCCGAGCCGACGCCGTCGTGGCTCGTCCCCGCCACGGTGGGGGCGGCCGGGCTGCTCCTGGCCGCCGCCTCGATGCTGATCGCTCGACGCCGCCGCGGCTGACGTGACGCTTCCACTGGTACGACCCGGCGGCGCCCGCAGCGGCGCCGCCGGGTCGGCGTCCGTGCGGAACCACGTCATCGGCGCGGTGCTGCGCGGCTGAGGCAACCCGCGTGAGCGCGCTCAGGCGCGAGAACGGCCCGTACCTGGGCATCCAGGTGCGGGCCGTCGCCGTGTGCGACTCCCTGGGTCCGCCGGTCGAGATTCCCAGGAGGATGCCGCTCACCCCAGGAATCCCCGGCGACGCACGAGAGGCCGCCCTCGCGGACGGCCTCCTCGGGTCTGTCATGGCTGGTCTGCCGAGAACCCCGGCCTCAGGAGCCCTGAGGACCGAGGTTCTCGTACCAGCACGGTGCGCCTGAAGGGACTCGAACCCCCGACCTTCTGCTCCGGAGGCAGACGCTCTATCCACTGAGCTACAGGCGCGGAACCGACGCAGCGTCCTGCCGCGTGGCCGAACCGAGACTACCAGCCTCTCCGCCCTCCTCGGGCATCGGGCCCGGGCACCGCTCGCGCACCGCACCGGGTGCACGCGTCCGACGCCGGTGCGCGCCGCCGAAATCCGCTACGCCCCCCACGTAGAATCGCCGGGTGACCCCCGACGAGCTCTCTGGAGCCCTCAGCGCTGCCCTCGCCTCGGCCGTGGCCGACGGCACCCTCGCCCTCGACCCGGCGGCCGTCCCGGCCCGGGTGCACGTGGAGCGACCGCGGCAGCGAGAGCACGGGGACTGGGCCACCAACGTGGCCCTCCAGCTCGCCAAGAAGGCGGGCACCACGCCCCGCGCGCTGGCCGAGGATGTCGCCGCCCGCCTGCGGACGGTCGCCGGCATCAAGCGGGTCGACATCGCCGGCCCCGGGTTCCTCAACATCACGCTCGACGCCGCCGCCGCGGGCGAGCTGGCCCGCTCGATCGTCGAGGCGGGCGAGGCGTACGGCCGCAACACGACCGAGGCCGGCAAGCACATCAACCTCGAGTTCGTCTCGGCCAACCCCACGGGACCGATCCACATCGGCGGCGTGCGGTGGGTCGCCGTCGGCGACTCGCTCGCCCGTGTGCTCGAGGCGAGCGGCGCGCAGGTGACGCGCGAGTACTACTTCAACGACCACGGCACGCAGATCGACAGGTTCGCGCGCTCCCTGCTCGCGGCCGCCCGCGGTGAGCAGGCGCCCGAGGACGGCTACGGCGGCGCCTACATCCAGGAGGTCGCCGACGCCGTCACCGCGCAGGCCGTCGCCGCGGGTGAGCCGGTTCCGGCGACGCTGCCCGACGACCAGGCGCAGGAGGCGTTCCGCGCCCGCGGCGTGGAGATGATGTTCGGCGAGATCAAGAAGTCGCTGCACGACTTCGGCGTCGACTTCGACGTCTACTTCCACGAGGACTCGCTGCACGAGTCCGGGGCCGTGGACCGCGCCGTCGAGCGCCTGCGCCAGGCGGGCCACATCTTCGAGGCCGACGGCGCCACCTGGCTGCGCACCACCGACTTCGGCGACGACAAGGACCGCGTCGTCATCAAGTCCGACGGCGAGGCCGCCTACATCGCGGGCGACATCGCCTACTACCTCGACAAGCGTGAGCGCGGTGCCGACGAGGTCATCATCATGCTCGGCGCCGACCACCACGGGTACATCGGCCGCATGATGGCCGTGTGCGCGGCCTTCGGAGACGAGCCGCACAAGAACCTGCAGATCCTCATCGGCCAGCTCGTCAACCTCGTCAGGGACGGCGCCCCGGTGCGCATGTCCAAGCGGGCGGGCACCGTCATCACGATCGACGACCTGGTCGACGCCGTCGGCGTGGACGCCGCGCGCTACTCGCTCGCGCGCTTCGCCGCCGACTCGACGATCGACCTCGACCTCGACCTGCTGACCAGCCAGAAGAACGAGAACCCGGTCTACTACGTGCAGTACGCGCACTCGCGCACGGCCGCCGTGGACCGCAACGCCGCCGACCGCGGCGTGGCGCGCGCCGACGGCTTCGACCCGTCGCTGCTCGACCACCCGGCCGAGGCCGTGCTGCTGGGGCGCCTGGCCGAGTTCCCGCGCGTCGTCGGCGAGGCGGCCGCGCTGCGCGAGCCGCACCGCGTCGCGCGCTACCTCGAGGCGCTCGCGGGTGACTTCCACTCCTGGTACCAGGCCAAGGACGCCGAGGGCCAGCGGCGCGTGCTGCCCTACCCCGACGAGCCCGTCACCGACACGCACCGCACCCGCCTGTGGCTCAACGACGCCGTCCGCCAGGTGCTGGCCAACGGCCTGGGCCTGCTCGGCGTGTCCGCCCCGGAGCGGATGTGACCGCGCCGCTCGGCGCGCCCTGGCCGTCGTCGGCCGGGCGCGGGGACGACGGCGTGCTGGTGCTGGGCGGGGTGAGCGTGACGGCGCTCGCGGCCGAGCACGGCACGCCCGCCTACCTGCTCGACGAGCGTGACTTCCGTGAGCGCGCGCGGGCCTACCGGTCGGCGTTCGAGGACGCGTTCGCGCAGGTGGGCACGGGTGTCGACGTGTACTACGCCGGCAAGGCGCTGCTGACGGTCGCCGTCGCGCGGTGGGCGCGCGAGGAGGGCCTGCGGGTCGACACGGCCTCGGGCGGCGAGCTCGCGGTGGCGTTGCGCGCGGGCCTGCCCGGCGCCGAGCTGGGCCTGCACGGCAACAACAAGTCCGACGCCGAGATCGCCGCCGCGCTCGACGCGGGCGTCGGGCGCATCATCGTCGACTCGCTCGTCGAGATCGACCGGGTCGCGGACCTCGCGGCCGCGCGCGGCGTCGTCGCGCCCGTCATGGTGCGCGTGACGACGGGCGTGCACGCGGGCGGGCACGAGTACATCTCGACGGCGCACGAGGACCAGAAGTTCGGCCTGTCGGTCAACGCGGGGCCGGGCGGCGGCGACGCGCCCGCGGTCGAGGCGCTGCTGCGGGTCCTCGCGCGTCCGAGCCTGCGCCTCCTCGGGATCCACAGCCACATCGGCTCCCAGATCCTCGACGCCGCCGGGTTCGTCGAGGCGGCCCGGTCGGTGCTGCGCCTGCGCGCCCACCTGGCGGCACGCACGGGCGTGCTGGTCGACGAGGTCGACCTGGGCGGCGGCTACGGGATCGCCTACCTGCCCGGGGAGGAGACGCTCGACCCGCGTGGCGTCGCGGCGTCGGTCGCGCAGGCCGTGGCCGCGGTGTGCGCGCAGGAGGGCACGGCGTTGCCGCGCATCTCGATCGAGCCGGGGCGCGCGATCGTCGGCCCCGCGGGCATCACGCTCTACACGGTCGGCACCGTCAAGCCCGTCCTGGTCACCGACCAGGACGGCACGACACGGACGCGTCTGTACGTCTCGGTCGACGGCGGGATGAGCGACAACATCCGCCCGGCGCTGTACGACGCCCGCTACCACGCCGAGATCGTGGGCCGCGACAGCGACGCCGCCCGCGTGCGTGCCCGCGTCGTCGGCAAGCACTGCGAGTCGGGGGACATCGTGGTGCACGACGTCGACCTGCCGGAGGACGTGCGGGCAGGCGACCTGCTCGCGGTGCCCGCGACCGGTGCCTACGGCCGCTCGATGGCCTCGAACTACAACCTGCTCACGCGCCCGCCCGTCGTCGGGGTGGCCGACGGCGGCTCGCGCGTCCTGGTGCGCCGCGAGACGGTCGAGGACCTGCTCGCGCTCGACGTCGGCTGATCGGGGCCCGCGGTGTCGCGACACGGGGCGACACCGGCGGCGCTCGTGTGGCGGACGTCGGGCGTCCCGACCGCGCCGACGCCCTATCCTGGGGCCGACATCCCCCTGCTGACCGGAGGTGCCCCGTGCCCGAGACGTCGAGCCCTGCCCCGCTGCGTGTCGCGCTGCTGGGCTGTGGTGTGGTGGGCACCGAGGTCGCCCGCGGCATCCTCGCCAACCCGATCGACCTCGAGGCCCGCGTCGGTACGCGCGTCGAGCTGACCGGCATCGCCGTGCGCTCGCTCGACACCGAGCGCGTCACGGACGACGGGTTCGTGATCCCGCACGACCTGCTGACGACGGACGCCGAGGCGCTGGTCGACGGCGCCGACGTCGTCGTCGAGGTCATGGGCGGCATCGAGCCGGCGCGCACGCTCATCGTCCGGGCGCTCGGCGCCGGGGCCGCCGTCGTCACCGCGAACAAGGCGCTGCTGGCCGAGCGCGGCCCCGAGCTGTTCGAGGCCGCCGACGCCGCGGGCGTCGACCTGCTCTACGAGGCCGCGGTCGCCGGGGCGATCCCGATCGTGCGTCCCATCCGCGAGTCGCTCGCCGGCGACCACGTGCGCCGCGTCCTCGGCATCGTCAACGGCACCACCAACTACGTGCTCGACAAGATGGCGACCGAGGGCCTCGACCTGGACCAGGCGGTCAAGGAGGCGCAGGCGCTCGGGTATGCCGAGGCCGACCCGACCGCCGACGTCGACGGGTTCGACGCCGCGGCCAAGGCCGCGATCCTCGCCAGCCTCGCGTTCCACACCCGCGTCGCGCTCAAGGACGTCGCGCGCGAGGGCATCCGCGGCGTGAGCGCCGCCGACGTCGCCTGGGCGCGCCGCACCGGTCACGTCATCAAGCTGCTCGCGGTCGCCGAGGTCATCGGCCCGGTCGACGACGGGGAGATCTCCGTGCGTGTCCACCCGGCGCTCGTGCCCGACAGCCACCCGCTGGCGGCGGTGCGCGGCGCGTTCAACGCCGTGTTCGTCGAGGCCGACGGCGCCGGCCCGCTCATGTTCTACGGCCAGGGTGCGGGCGGACGCCCGACGGCGTCGGCCGTGCTCGGCGACGTCGTGTCGGTCGCGCGGCGGCGCCTGACGGGTGGCAAGGGCCTGCGCGAGTCGAAGGATCAGGCGTTCCCGGTGCTGCCGTCGCAGGCGGCGGTCACCCGCTACCAGGTGCGCCTCGCCGTCGCGGACCGGCCGGGCGTGCTCGCCCAGGTCGCGGGCGTGCTCGCCGACCACGGGGTCTCGATCGACACGGTGCGGCAGGCGCCGTCGGACGAGAAGGCCGAGACGGCGCACCTGATCATCACCACGCACGCCGCACGCGAGGCGTCCCTGGCCGCGACGGTCGACGCCGTCGCGGGGCTGGAGGCCGTGCGCGAGATCATCTCCGTCCTGCGAGTCGAGGGAAGCTGAGGAGCCCAGTGGCCAAGCAATGGAACGGCGTCATCGCCGAGTACGCCGACCGTCTGCCTGCGCACGTGCAGCAGACGATCGTGACGCTGGGGGAGGGCGGCACGCCGCTCGTTCCGGCGCCGGCGCTCTCGGCCCGCACGGGCGCCGAGGTCTGGGTCAAGGTCGAGGGCATGAACCCGACCGGCTCGTTCAAGGACCGCGGCATGACGACGGCGATCTCGGCCGCCGCGGGCCGCGGCGCGAAGGCCGTGGTGTGCGCCTCGACGGGCAACACGTCGGCGTCGGCCGCCGCCTACGCCACGCGCGCGGGGATGACCTGCGCGGTGCTGGTGCCGGACGGCAAGATCGCGATGGGCAAGCTGTCGCAGGCCATCGCGCACGGCGCGGTGCTGCTCCAGGTCGACGGGAACTTCGACGACTGCCTGGTCGCGGCGCGCAAGCTCGCCGAGGCCTACCCGGTCGAGCTCGTCAACTCGGTCAACCCCGACCGCATCGAGGGCCAGAAGACCGCCGCGTTCGAGATCGTCGACGCGCTCGGCGACGCCCCCGACATCCACGCGCTGCCGGTGGGCAACGCCGGCAACATCACCGCCTACCGCAAGGGCTTCGTCGAGTACGCGGCCGACGGTCCGGCGTCGAAGGCGCCGGTCATGTGGGGCTTCCAGGCCGCGGGCGCGGCGCCCATCGTCAAGGGCCACCCGATCGACCAGCCCGAGACCATCGCGACCGCGATCCGCATCGGCAACCCCGCCTCGTGGGACCAGGCCGTGGCGGCGCGCGACGAGTCGGGCGGCGTCATCGAGGCCGTCACGGACGCGCAGATCCTCGCCGCACACCGCCTGCTGTCGAGCGAGGTCGGCGTGTTCGTCGAGCCTGCGTCCGCGGCGGGTGTCGCGGGAGTGCTCGCCCGGGCCGAGGCGGGTCTCGTCCCGGCCGGTGCCCGCATCGTGATCACGGTCACCGGGCACGGCCTCAAGGACCCGGGCTGGGCGCTGCGCACCCTCGACGGCGACGAGGTCGAGCCGGTGCGGGTCACCGCCGACGTCGTCTCGATCGCCGACGCGCTCGGGCTCGAGTGACCCGACCGGACTGAGAGGAGCCCGCCCGTGCAGTTCGGAGCCGACCACGTGGTCGTCCGGGTCCCGGCGACCAGCGCCAACCTGGGCCCCGGGTTCGACGCGCTCGGGCTGGCCCTGGCGCTCTACGACGAGCTCGAGGTGCGCCTCGTGGCGAGCGACGGCGTCGTGGTCGACGTGTACGGGGAGGGCGCCGGCCAGGTGCCCACCGACGAGGAGCACCTGGTGGTGCGCGCGCTGCGGCACACGCTCGACCTCGTGGGGGCGTCGCAGACGGGGCTGCGGATGACGTGCTCGAACGCGATCCCGCACGGTCGCGGGCTCGGGTCGTCGGCCGCCGCGGTCGTCGCGGGCGTCGTCGCGGCGCGGGCGCTGCTCGCCGACCCGCGGGTGCTCGACTCGCGTGCCGTGCTCGCGATCGCGACCGAGTTCGAGGGTCACCCCGACAACGCGGCCCCCGCGATCACCGGCGGCGCGACCGTGGCGTGGCAGGAGGCGGACGGCCCGCGAGCCGTGGGTCTGGAGGTCGACCCGTCGATCGTCGCGACGGTGCTGGTGCCCGACGCGCGCCTGGCGACGTCGCGTGCGCGGGCCGTGCTGCCCGCCGACGTGCCGCACGCCGACGCCGCCTTCAATGCAGGCCGGGCCGCGCTGCTGGTCGAGGCGCTCGCGCGGCGGCCGGAGCTGCTGCTCGCGGCGACCGAGGACCGGCTGCACCAGGCGTACCGCTCGGAGGTCATGGCGTCGTCGGCCGAGCTGCTGAACGCGCTGCGTGCAGAGGGTTTCGCCGCGACCGTCTCGGGAGCGGGCCCCACCGTGCTCGTCCTCGCTCCTGACGACGACGTGCCGGCGCTCGACCGCGTGCTCGCCGGGCTGGTCGACGGCGTCGCCGGATGGCGGGCGCTGCGGCCGGGCGTCGCCGCCGAGGGTGCGCGAGCGCGTCGAGTGGTCAGTGCCCGCGGGACACCGAGTGGTACGATTCAGTAAGCCTTCAAGCATCGGCCAAGCGCGCAAGGCGTTTTCGCGCAAGGCGTTTCCCGGTCGAACTCGGAGCCACCCCCCATCGAACCGCGCAGGTTTCAGCGCATCTCTTGCCCTGTACCCGCACGTGGACGCTGACGCGGTGCCGAGAAGAAGGCCGACGAGCCCCGCCAGTGACGTCGATGTACCGCTGACGCGAGGCTCATGCGTCCTGGCGACACCGCCGGACGCCCCGCGAACGAGGGGGAAGGGTCCTTCGTGACAGACACCACCGACACCCGGGCGAACACGTCCGGGGCCTTGAGCTCGATGAAGCTTGCCGAGCTCCAGGCGCTGGCCTCCCAGATGGGGGTCAAGGGCACGTCCCGGATGCGCAAGGGCGAGCTCGCCGAGGCGATCCGCGCGAGCCGTGCGGGCGGCAGCGCGCCGGCGGCAGCCGCCACGTCGGCTACCTCCGCGGCACCGGCCGTGCGGGCGGACGCGGCTGCGACGTCGGCCGAGCCGCGCCGATCGCGGCGCGCCACGCGAGCGACCGGCGGCGACCGGCCGGCCGCCGCCGAGCAGCCCCGCACCGAGCAGCCTCGCACCGAGCAGCCCCGCACCGAGCAGCCCCGCACCGAGCAGCCCCGCACTGAGCAGCCGCGGGCGGATCGACCGGCGCGCGGCGAGCAGCCGGCGTCCGACGCCGACCGGGCAGCACGCCTGGCCGAGCTGGCCGAGGCCGTCGCCGCACCGCGTCAGCGCCGGCAGGGCTCGGGCCAGCAGGGTCAGGGCGGCCAGAACCGATCGCAGGGCGAGTCCGGCGAGGGACAGCAGCGCACCGAGAACCGCCAGAACGACCGCCAGAACGACCGTCAGAACGACCGCCAGAACGACCGCCAGAACGACCGCGGCTTCGGCCCGGACGACGACCGCGGCTCGCGGCGTCGTCGTGGTCGTGACCGCGGCCGTGACCGCAAGCGCGGGCGCAACCCGCGCGGCGGCGCCCCCGACGTCGTCGGCGGCGAGGACGTCGAGGTCCGCGAGGACGACGTGCTGCTGCCCGTCGCGGGCGTGCTCGACATCCTCGACAACTACGCGTTCATCCGCACCAGCGGCTACCTGCCCGGGCCGAACGACGTGTACGTGTCGCTCAACCAGGTCAAGCGTGCCGGTCTGCGCCGCGGCGACGCCGTCATCGGCGCGATCCGCCAGCCCCGCGAGGGCGAGCAGCAGCCGCAGGGCAACAGCGCGCGCTCGAAGTACAACGCGCTGGTGCGCCTCGACTCGGTCAACGGCATGACGCCCGAGGAGTCTCGTCTGCGGCCCGAGTTCACCAAGCTCACGCCGCTGTACCCGCAGGAGCGCCTGCGCCTGGAGAACCCCGAGGCCACCAAGCTCACGCCGCGCGTGATCGACATCGTCGCCCCGATCGGCAAGGGCCAGCGCGGCCTCATCGTCGCGCCGCCCAAGGCCGGCAAGACGATCATCATGCAGCAGATCGCCAACTCGATCACCGCCAACAACCCCGAGGTCCACCTCATGGTGGTGCTCGTGGACGAGCGGCCCGAAGAGGTCACGGACATGGAGCGGTCGGTCAAGGGCGAGGTCATCGCCTCGACGTTCGACCGGCCCGCGTCCGACCACACGATCGTCGCCGAGCTGGCCATCGAGCGCGCCAAGCGCCTCGTGGAGCTCGGTCAGGACGTCGTCGTGCTGCTCGACTCGATCACCCGCCTGTCGCGTGCGTACAACCTGGCCGCGCCGGCGTCGGGCCGCATCCTGTCGGGTGGTGTGGACGCCGCGGCGCTCTACCCGCCGAAGAAGTTCTTCGGCGCGGCCCGCAACATCGAGAACGGCGGATCGCTCACGATCCTGGGCTCGGCGCTCGTGGAGACCGGGTCGAAGATGGACGAGATCATCTTCGAGGAGTTCAAGGGCACCGGAAACATGGAGCTGCGGCTGTCGCGCAACCTCGCCGACAAGCGCATCTTCCCGGCCGTGGACGTCAACTCCTCGGGCACGCGCCGCGAGGAGATCCTCATGTCGCGCGACGAGCTGCAGATCGTCTACAAGCTGCGGCGCCTGCTCGGCGCTCTCGACCAGCAGCAGGCGATCGAGCTGCTGCTGGGTCAGCTCAAGAAGACCAAGACCAACGTGGAGTTCCTGCTCCACGTGCAGAAGACGACGCCGGGCAGCCTGACCGACGAGACCGCGGGCGAGACAATCTGACCCGCCCGATGTCACGCCGCTGAGCGTCCCGTCCAGAAGCTCGCAAGCCCGTCCGGGCCTGCGAGCTTCTGGCGTTTCGGGGCAGCGACGCGTCCCGCCAGATCGACAAACCGCCAGACCGTCAGGCCGCCGGCGGCAGGTCGAGCAGGCGGCGCGCCGTGGCGCCCACCTGGTCCCACTGCCAGGACGCCAGGACGCGCTCGCGCCCGAGCGCACCCATCCGCGCGGCCGCCGCGCGGTCGGTCAGGAGCTCGACGATGCGGCGTGCGATCTCGTCCGGGTCGCGCGGGTCGACGACGTGACCGGTGACGCCGTCGTCGGTCGCCTCGGGCGCGCCGCCGCTGCGCCCGACGACGACGGGCTTCTCGCACGCGGCCGCCTCCAGGAACACGATCCCGAGCCCCTCGGGCTCGAGGCCCAGCAGCCGTGACCGGGACGGCATCGCGAACACGTCGGCCGCGTCCATCCACCCCGGCATCTGCTCCCACGGCACGGACCCGGCGAACGTGACGACGTCGGCCACGCCGCGCCGACCGGCGCGCTGCTCCAGCCGCGACCGGTACGGACCGTCGCCGACGATCACCAGGCGCGCCCCGGGCACCGCCCGCTGCACGCGCGGCCACGCGTCGATGAGCATGTCCTGCCCCTTGCGTCGCACCAGCCGGGCGGCGCACACGACGACGGGCGTCGCGTCGTCGAACCCCAGCGACGCGCGCACGTCGACGCCGCCGCACCCGGGGCGGAACCGGTCGGTGTCGACTCCGGGGGCCATGCGCGTCTGACGTGCGCGGCCGGCGTCCGACAGCGCCTTGCCGATCTGTGCGCGCGTCCAGTCGGAGATGTCGGTGAGCACGTCGACGCCGTCGCCGACCCGGCGCAGCGCCTGCCGCGTGCCGGGCAGGCGCGACCACCACACCTCGTGGCCGTGCGTGACGGCGAGGACTCGCCGGGCCCCGGCCGCCCGCAGCGCCGGGGCGAGCAGCCCGAGCGGCACCGAGGAGCCGATCAGCACGCGGTCGCACCCGTGCTCGCGCAGCGTGCGCACGACGGCGTCGCGCACGCGGGGCGTGGGCAGCAGCGTCCCGGAACGGTCGCGGACCACCGGGTAGGGGAGCGTCGCGTCGACGTCGCCGTCCCCGGGCATGGACGCGGTGTAGACGACGACGTCGCCGAGGCGGTCGGCGAGAGCGCGCACGAAGGACTCGATGCCGCCACGGCGGGGTGGGAAGTCGTTGGTGACGATCAGGGTCCTCGGCATGCTGCGGATCGTACGGGGCGCGGGGGCGGGTTTCCCGGATGCGGGCGCTGTCTGGCACAATGATCTGTCGGCCTGCCGGTTCACGGCCCGCAGTCAGCGGGACGACCCGGCGGCAACCATCCCAAGGAGCATCATGAAGTCCGGTATCCACCCCGAGTACGTGGTCACGCAGATCACGTGCACGTGCGGCAACACCTTCACCACGCGCAGCACCGAGACCGCCGGCCAGATCAGCGTCGAGGTCTGCAGCGCCTGCCACCCGTTCTACACGGGCAAGCAGAAGATCCTCGACACCGGTGGCCGTGTGGCCCGCTTCGAGGCTCGCTACGGCAAGAAGGCCGCCAAGTAGCACCCCGGGAGCGCCGGTGGTCCGCCCGACTCGCACGACAACCTCTCCAGGGGCAGTCGCGCTTCGGAAGCCGGACCACCGGCGCTCCTTGCTTCCCGCCTCCGGGCGGGCACGATCTCGGTGAGCGCGGGCACGACTGGCGGGAGCGATACGGGGATGACTGAGGACTTCGGGAGCGTGCGTGCCCTGCTGGACGAGCACGCGCAGATCGAGCGGGCGCTCGCCGACCCCGCCGTGCACGCCGACGCCGGGCGCGCGCGCACGCTCGGGCGACGGTACGCCGAGCTGAACCAGGTCGTGGGCGCCTTCCGCGCCTGGAAGGCCGCGCGCGACGACGCGACCGCGGCGGCCGAACTCGCCGAGCTCGACGCCGAGCTGGCGGCCGAGCTGCCCAGCCTCCAGGCCGCCGCGGCCGGCGCGGCCGAGCACCTGCGCCGCGTCCTGGTCCCGCGCGACCCCGACGACGGGCGCGACGCCATCCTGGAGATCAAGGCGGGCGAGGGCGGCGAGGAGTCCGCCCTGTTCGCGGGCGACCTGCTGCGCATGTATTTGCGGTACGCGGAGCGCAAGGGCTGGTCCACCCAGGTGCTCGAGTCGACCGAGACCGACCTGGGCGGCTACAAGGACGTCCAGGTCGCCGTGAAGGCGCGCTCGGTGCGCGACCCCGCGGACGGCGTCTGGGCGCACCTGAAGTACGAGGGCGGGGTGCACCGCGTGCAGCGTGTGCCCGTCACCGAGACGCAGGGCCGCATCCACACCTCGGCCGCGGGGGTGCTCGTCTTCCCCGAGGTCGACGACCCTGGCGAGGTCGCGATCGACCAGAACGACCTGCGCATCGACGTCTACCGTTCCTCGGGCCCGGGCGGGCAGTCGGTCAACACGACCGACTCGGCCGTGCGGATCACGCACCTTCCCACCGGCATCGTCGTGTCGATGCAGAACGAGAAGTCGCAGCTGCAGAACAAGGAGCAGGCCATGCGCGTGCTGCGCGCGCGCCTGCTGGCCGCGCAGCAGGAGGCCGCCGCGGCGCAGGCCGCGGACCTGCGCCGCTCGCAGGTGCGCACCGTGGACCGCTCCGAGCGCATCCGCACCTACAACTTCCCCGAGAACCGCATCGCCGATCACCGCACCGGCTACAAGGCCTACAACCTCGACCAGGTGCTCGACGGCGACCTCGAGCCCGTCGTCCGTTCGGCGATCGACGCGGACGAGGCCGCGCGTCTGGCGGCTGCCGGTGCCTAGGCCGCGCGCGGCCACGTTCCTGCGCGAGGCGACGACGGCGCTCGCCGCGGCGGGCGTGCCCAGCCCGCGCGTCGACGCCGAGCTGCTGCTCGCGCACGTCCTGCACACCGGCCGCAGCGAGGTGCGCCGGCTCGCGGTCCTCGACGCCCCGGTGCCCGACGCCGCAGCGACGGCGTTCGCGGGCCTGCTCGCGCGCCGGGTCGCACGCGAGCCGCTGCAGCACCTGACGGGCTCGGCGCCGTTCCGGCATCTGGAGCTGGCGGTCGGTCCGGGGGTGTTCGTGCCGCGGCCCGAGACGGAGACCGTCGCGCAGGTCGCGATCGACGAGGCGTCGCGCCTGGTCGCCGAACGACACGTGGGTCCCGTCGTCGTCGACCTGTGCACCGGCTCGGGGGCGATCGCGCTCGCGGTCGCCCACGAGGTGCCCGACGCCCGCGTCCACGCGGTCGAGCTCGACGCCGCGGCGCACGCCTGGGCGGCCCGCAACACTGCCGGCAGCTGCGTCCACCTCGTGCGCGGCGACGCCCGGACGGCGCTGCACGAGCTCGACGGGACCGTCGACGTCGTCGTCTCCAACCCGCCCTACGTGCCGCCCGACGCGGTGCCGCGCGACCCCGAGGTCGCACGCCACGACCCGGCGGTCGCCCTGTACGGCCTCGGGCCCGACGGCCTGGAGGTGCCGCGGGGGGTGACGGCTGCGGCAGCGCGCCTGCTGCGGCCCGGGGGCCTGTACGTCATGGAGCACGCGGAGGTCCAGGCTGCGGCGGCCCGCGCGATGGTCGACGCGTCGGGCGCGTTCACGCCCGCGGCGACGAGGACCGATCTCTCCGCGCGCCCGCGCATGGTCGTCGCACGGAGGACGGCCGCCCTCGTGGAACACTGACCCGGTGAGCAGCGTGCATGGCGTCGTCCACGACGTCACGGATCCCCAGGCGTGGGGGCCCGCGATCGACGAGGCCGTCAACACGGTCCGGCGCGGTGGGCTCGTGGCGATCCCGACGGACACCGTCTACGGCGTGGGCGCCGAGGCGTTCGACCCTGACGCGGTCGCCGCGATCGGTGCCGCCAAGGGCCGCGACGCCCGGACACCCGTCCCCGTGCTCGTGCCCGACGTCCGCACGCTGGACGGGCTGGCCGCCGACGTCCCGGCCGAGGCGCGTGCGCTGGTCGCGGAGTTCTGGCCGGGGCCTCTGACTCTGGTGCTGGCGGCGCAGCCCTCGCTGCGGTGGGACCTCGGCGACGCGCGCGGCACGGTCGCGCTGCGCATGCCCGACCACCCGGCGGCGCTGGCGCTGCTGCGTCGCACCGGACCGCTCGCCGTCACCGGCGCGCAGCGCTCCGGCGAGGACGCCCCGCTCGACGCCGCCTCGGCACGCGAGCAGCTCGGCGACGCCGTCGCGCTCTACCTCGACGGCGGTGCCGTGCCCGGCGGGGTCTCGACCGTCGTGGACGCGACCGTGACGCCGCTGCGCCTGGTGCGTGCGGGGCGTGTCGGGCTCGACCGGCTGCGTGAGGTGGTTCCCGGCATCGTCGCGCTCGACGGTCCGCACGACGACGCGCCGGCTGGTTCCGCGAACGGGGCCGACGGGTGAGGGTCTACCTCCTCCTGCTCCTCGTCGCTGCGGCCGTCACCTACCTGTCGACGCCTGCGGCGCGCTGGCTTGCGCGCCGCACGAACGCCATCTCCGCGGTGCGCGAGCGCGACGTCCACACCCTCCCGACGCCCCGGCTCGGGGGCCTGGCGATCTTGCTGGGCATCGTGGTGGCGGTGCTCGTGGCCTCACGCGTCCCGTTCCTGAGGGGCGTCTTCACCCAGCCCGAGGTGTGGGGCATCGTCGGCGGCGCCGTGATCGTGGCCCTGCTGGGCTGGGCCGACGACGTGTGGGACCTGGACTGGATGACGAAGCTTGCGGGGCAGATCCTGGCGGGCGGCTTCATGGCGTTGATGCACGTCCAGCTCACGACCTGGCCCGTTCCCGGCCAGCTCCTGATCCCCGGCTCGCGGCTGTCGCTGTTCGTGACGATCTTCGTCGTGGTCGCGACCATGAACGCGGTGAACTTCGTCGACGGGCTCGACGGCCTGGCGGCCGGGATCATCGCCATCGGCGGCTCGGCGTTCTTCCTGTACACCTACGGGCTCACGACGCAGACCAGCCCGCAGGACTACTCCTCGCTCGCCTCCCTCCTGGTGGCGGTGCTGGTGGGCGCGTGCCTCGGCTTCCTGCCGCACAACTTCCACCCGTCGCACATCTTCATGGGCGACTCCGGGTCGATGGTGCTGGGCCTGGTGCTCGCCGGTGCGACGATCACGATGACGGGCCAGATCAGGACCGACCTCACCTCGGCCGCCCAGAGCGTGCCCGCGTCCGTGCCGCTGCTGCTGCCGGTCGCCGTCGTGCTCCTGCCGTTCGTCGACATGGGCATGGCGGTCGTGCGCCGCCTGGCGTCCGGCAAGTCCCCGTTCCACCCCGACCGCATGCACCTGCACCACCGCATGCTCGCGCTCGGGCACTCCCACCGCCGCGCCGTCGTCATCCTCTACGTGTGGACGGCGGTGTTCGCGTTCGGGGGCGCCGCCCTGGTGTGGTGGGAGTGGCACGAGGTGCTGATCGGCACGACGATCGCGGCGGCGGCGGCGCTCGCGGTCACTCTCGGCCCGCTGCGCACGCACGGGCGGCTGCTCGACGACGACGTCGCGACGGGCGCCGTGCCCGTGGCGCGACAGGTGACGCCCAATTCGCGACTGGAGGACGTAGGCGATGACGAACCCACCCACTCATGACGCGCCGCCGGGCGACGCAGTTCCGGAGCGACGGGTGCTGCGCAAGGCGCTGCGGGACATCGTGGCCTTCCTGGGGTTGCTGGCGGTGGTCGGCGTCGGTGTCGGCGCGCTGGTCGCCGGTGCCGCGGGCGTGTGGGGGGCGCTGGTCGGCGTCGGCCTCGCGGGGTTCTTCTGCGCGGCGACCATCTGGTCGATGCTGCGCTCGGTGGGGTCGAGCCCGACGGCGATGGCGGGGATCGTCATGGGTACGTGGGTCGCCAAGATCGCCGTGCTGATCGTGGTGCTCGCGGTGCTGCGCGGGCGCGACTTTTATCACCCGTGGGTGCTGTTCGTCGTCGTCGCGGTCGGCGCGATCGGCTCCTCGCTGCTCGACTACCGTGCGGTCTCGCGGGGTCGGGTCCCGTATGTCCAGCCATGACCGATTACCGAGGCAACTATTTGTACCGGTCTTCACAAGCCGCCTGATAGCAGTCATCCGGGGCCATCTCAACGAGCGGACCACGCCAAATCATCCGGTAGGCTGTGCGCGAATCCATGACGGCTTGGTCCGACGACGTACCCACTGGTTGTGGTCCGCATCGGTCTATTCGATCCTCAGGAGTCATCCTGTTCACGTCACTGACGCCCCTGCTGCTCGCCGCATCTGACAGCGACGGTGGCTTCCATGCGCCGACGATCGCGGACTTCTTCCCGTCGGCGGTGCTGTTCGCGGGCACGCCGTTCGAGATCAACCGGATCATGCTGGTGCGCTTCATCGCGGCGATCGCGCTCGTGCTGATCGTGACGCTGGCGGCGCGACGGGCCAAGGTCGTCCCGGGTCGCTTCCAGGCGTCCGTCGAGTTCGTGCTCGACTTCGTGCGCAAGCAGATCGCCGTGGAGGTGCTGGGCGAGAAGCTCGGCCGCAAGTACTTCCCGCTGCTGGCCACGATCTTCTGCACGGTGCTGTTCATGAACATCACGGGCATCGTCCCGTTCCTGAACATCGCCGGCTCGTCGGTCATCGGGCTGCCGCTCGTGCTGGCCCTGTGGGTCTACGTCACCTACCTGTGGGCCGGCGTCAAGGCCCACCACGGCGTCGGCGGGTTCCTCAAGAGCTCGCTCCTGCCGCCGGGCGTCCCGTGGCCGCTGTACTTCCTGCTCGCGCCCATCGAGTTCCTCCAGGTCTTCGTCCTGCGGCCCGCGACGCTGGCGGTGCGACTCCTGGCCAACATGGTCGCCGGGCACCTCATGCTCGCGATCTGCTTCGTGGCCACGCAGTACTTCTTCTTCACCTCCGACGGCGGGATGAAGCTCTTCGGAGCGGGCACCCTCTTCGCCGGGTTCCTGTTCTTCCTGTTCGAGGCCTTCGTCGCGGCACTGCAGGCCTACGTGTTCGCGATCCTCGCCGCCGTCTACATCAACCTGTCGGTCGAGGACCACTGACGTCCTCGCTCCGCGCCACCTCAACGTCGAACAAACACAGCGACGCCGACCCCATCCGGGGCGGCGCCCAACGGAAGGAAAGCCAGTGGACGTCACCAACCTCGCCGAGCTGACCGGCAACATCGGTACCGTCGGTTACGGCCTCGCGGCCGTGGGCCCCGGCATCGGTCTCGGCATCCTCATCGGCAAGACGATCGAGGGCATGGCCCGCCAGCCTGAGGTCTCCGGCCAGCTGCGCACGACCATGTTCATCGGTGTCGCCTTCGTCGAGGTGCTCGCCCTGCTCGGCCTGGTCGCCGGCTTCATCGTCCCGTGATGACCGCGCTGATCCAGACCGGGCTGGCGCAGGCCGGTACGGTGCTCGCCGCCGCCGAGGGTGAGCACAACATGCTCATCCCGGAGTGGGCCGACATCATCTGGTCGCTGGTCGTCGTCGTGGTCATCGCCGTCGTCTTCCGCCGGTTCGCGCTGCCGAAGTTCCAGGCCGTGCTCGACGAGCGCGCGTCGCTCATCGAGGGCGGCATCGCCAAGGCGGCACAGGCCCAGGAGGCCGCGGACGAGGCGCTCGAGCAGCAGCAGGCGCTGCTGGCCGAGGCCCGCTCCGACGCCGCCAAGGTCCGCGACCAGGCGCGCGAGGAGGGCAAGGCGATCGTCGCCGAGCACCGCGTGCGCGCCGCCGAGGAGGCGACGCGCATCGCGGAGGCCGCCCAGCGCCAGATCGAGGCCGAGCGGCAGGCCGCGGCCGTGTCGCTGCGGACCGACGTCGGCGACCTCGCGACCCAGCTCGCCTCGAAGATCGTGGGCGAGGAGCTCGCCGACAGCGTGGCCAGGTCACGCGTCGTCGACAGGTTCCTCGACGAGCTCGAGGCGTCGCAGACCGTCGGCTCGGCCGGCAGGGAGGGCTGATGCGCGGGACGAGCGGCGCATCGCTGGCCGCGGCGCAGGCGCGCTTCGAGCCGGTGCTGCGTGCCGCGGGGGAGGGCGCGCTGAGGATCGGCGACGAGCTCTTCGCCGTCGTCGACGCGCTGGACTCGTCCGGCGCCCTGCGTCGCACGCTCTCCGACCCGTCGCTGCCTCCCGCGTCGAAAGAGGCCGTTGCCGGCGGCGTGCTCGCCCCGCACTTCGACCCGCGCGTGGTCGACCTCGTCCGCTCGATGGCCAGCGCCCGCTGGTCGGCGGACAAGGACCTGCCCGACGCCGTCGAACGCCTCGCGATCGCAGCGACGCTGGCCGACGCCGAGGCGCGCGGCACGCTCGAGACGGTCGAGGACGAGATCTTCCGGATCACCCGCGCCCTGCAGGGCCAGCGCGAGGCCCGGCGGGCGCTGACCGACCCGACCTCGAAGCCCGAGCGGCGCATCGCCCTCGTGGACGCCCTGCTCGCCGGCAAGGTGGACCGCGCGACCGCGGCCATCGCCCGGCGCGCCACGGCGGCCCCGCGAGGCCGCCGGTTCGTCGCGTCGCTCGTGACCGTGGGCGGCATCATCGCCGAGCGGCGTGAGCGCCTGGTCGCGACCGTGACCAGTGCCGTCGAGCTGACCCCAGCCCAGGAAGAACGTCTCGGCTCGCTGCTGGAGCGGGCCTACGGACGCCAGGTGCAGGTCTACGTGACCCAGGACCCGGCCGTCGTGGGCGGCCTGCGCATCCAGATCGGCGCCGACGTCGTCGACAACACCGTGCTGTCCCGCCTGGCCGACGCCCGCCGTCGGCTGGCCGGCTGAGAAACCACAGGAGAGAACAAGCCATGGCTGAGCTGACGATCCGGCCGGAGGAGATCCGGGCCGCGCTGGACAGCTTCGTGAAGTCCTACGAGCCCGACGGGCCCGTGACCGAAGAGGTCGGGCGCGTGACCCTCACCGCCGACGGCATCGCCAACGTCGAAGGCCTCCCTGGCGCGATGGCCAACGAGCTGTTGCGCTTCGAGGACGGCACGCTCGGCCTCGCGCTGAACCTCGATGTGCGGGAGATCGGCGTCGTCGTGCTCGGCGACTTCACCGGCGTCGAGGAGGGCCAGGAGGTCCGCCGTACGGGAGAGGTCCTCTCCGTGCCCGTCGGCGACGGCTACCTCGGGCGCGTCGTCGACCCGCTGGGCAACCCGATCGACGGCCTCGGCGAGATCGACGGCATCGACGGACGCCGCGCGCTGGAGCTCCAGGCCCCCGGCGTCATGCAGCGCAAGTCGGTCCACGAGCCGCTGCAGACCGGCATCAAGGCCATCGACTCGATGATCCCGATCGGCCGCGGGCAGCGTCAGCTCATCATCGGCGACCGCCAGACGGGCAAGACGGCCATCGCGATCGACACGATCATCAACCAGAAGGCCAACTGGGCCACGGGCGACCCGTCCCAGCAGGTCCGTTGCATCTACGTGGCGATCGGTCAGAAGGGCTCGACCATCGCCTCGGTGCGTGGCGCACTCGAGGACGCCGGCGCGCTGGAGTACACGACGATCGTCGCGGCGCCCGCCTCCGACCCGGCCGGCTTCAAGTACCTCGCCCCCTACACCGGCTCGGCCATCGGCCAGCACTGGATGTACCAGGGCAAGCACGTCCTGATCGTCTTCGACGACCTGTCGAAGCAGGCCGAGGCCTACCGTGCCGTGTCGCTGCTCCTGCGCCGCCCGCCGGGCCGCGAGGCGTACCCCGGTGACGTCTTCTACCTGCACTCCCGCCTCCTGGAGCGCTGTGCGAAGCTCTCCGACGAGCTGGGCGCCGGCTCGATGACCGGCCTGCCGATGATCGAGACCAAGGCGAACGACGTGTCGGCGTACATCCCGACCAACGTCATCTCCATCACCGACGGTCAGATCTTCCTCCAGTCGGACCTCTTCAACGCCGACCAGCGCCCCGCCGTGGACGTCGGCATCTCGGTGTCTCGCGTCGGCGGCGACGCGCAGATCAAGGCCATGAAGAAGGTCGCCGGAACGCTCAAGCTCGAGCTCGCGCAGTTCCGCTCGCTCGAGGCGTTCGCGATGTTCGCCTCGGACCTCGACGCCGCCTCGCGCGGCCAGCTCGCCCGCGGCGCCGCGCTCATGGAGCTGCTCAAGCAGCCGCAGTACACGCCGTACCCGGTCGAGGAACAGGTCGTGTCGATCTGGGCCGGCACCAAGGGCCGGCTCGACGACGTCCCCGTCGAGGACATCAAGCGGTTCGAGGCCGAGCTGCTCGACCACCTGCGCCGCACCGGCAACGTCCTGACCACGATCGCCACCTCGGGCAAGCTCGAGGACGACACGGAGAGCGCGCTGTCGGCGGCCGTCGAGGACTTCCGCCGCGGCTTCCTCAAGGGTGACGGCACCCCGCTCGTCGGTGCCGACTCCGACGACCTCGACGTGACGATCGAGCAGGAGCAGATCGTCACGGGCAAGAAGGCCTGACACATGGCCGGAGGATCCCAGCGCGTCTACAGGCAGCGGATCAAGTCGACGCAGTCGCTCAAGAAGGTGTTCCGTGCGCAGGAGCTGATCGCGGCTTCCCGCATCGGCAAGGCGCGCGCCCGCGTGGCCTCGGCGACGCCGTTCGCCCAGGCGATCACGCGGGCCGTCTCCGCGGTCGCGACGCACGCCCACGTCGAGCACCCGCTGACCGAGGCGCGCCACGACACGGATCGCGTCGCGGTGCTCGTCATCGCGTCCGACCGCGGCATGGCCGGTTCGTACTCGGCGTCGATCATCCGTGAGACCGAGCGGTTGCTCGACCAGCTCACCCGGGACGGCAAGAAGATCGACCTGTTCGTGGCCGGCCGTCGCGCGGTGTCGTACTACCGCTACCGCGGCCGCCCGTTGGCGGGTCAATGGGCCTACGGCTCGGACAATCCGACCCCCGAGGTCGCCAACGAGATCGCGGACGCGCTGCTGGCACGGTTCGAGGCTGATGCCGACGCCGGCGGCGTCGGCGAGCTGCACGTCGTATACACGCAGTTCGTCAACATGGTGACGCAGCGCCCCCGCGTCGTGCGGATGCTTCCGCTCGAAGTGGTCGAGGGTGTCGCCGAGCACGACGACGTCGAGCCGCTGTACGACTTCGAGCCCTCGGCCGAGGTCGTGCTCGACACGCTGCTGCCGCGCTACGTGCGCAGCCGCCTGTTCAGCTTCCTGCTGGAGGCCGCCGCGTCCGAGCTGGCGTCGCGTCAGCGGGCGATGCACACGGCGACCGACAACGCCGAGGACCTCATCCGGACCTACACGCGCCTGGCGAACCAGGCCCGCCAGGCGGACATCACCCAGGAGATCAGCGAGATCGTCTCGGGTGCCGACGCCCTCGCGGCATCGAAGTAAATGACGACCCTTCCGAAGCGAGGCAAGCAATGACCGCCACCACCGTGGACACCCCGGTCGGGAACTCGGGAGCGGCCGCGACCGGCCGTGTCGCCCGAGTGATCGGCCCCGTCGTCGACATCGAGTTCCCCGAGGACGCGATCCCCGACATCTACAACGCGCTGACCGTCGACATCGACCTGAGCTCGCAGGGTGAGGGCGAGAAGAGCTTCACCCTCACGCTCGAGGTCGCCCAGCACCTGGGCGACTCGCTCGTGCGCGCGATCGCGCTCAAGCCGACCGACGGCCTCGTGCGCGGCGCCGTCGTCACCAACACCGGATCGCCGATCTCGGTGCCGGTCGGCGACATCACCAAGGGTCATGTCTTCGACGTCACGGGCAACGTGCTCAACCTCAAGGAGGGCGAGCAGTTCGAGGTCACCGAGCGCTGGCCCATCCACCGCCGGGCGCCCGAGTTCAAGGACCTGGAGTCCAAGACCTCGATGTTCGAGACGGGCATCAAGGTCATCGACCTGCTCACCCCGTACGTTCAGGGCGGCAAGATCGGCCTGTTCGGCGGTGCCGGCGTCGGCAAGACGGTGCTCATCCAGGAGATGATCCAGCGCGTCGCGCAGGACCACGGCGGTGTGTCGGTCTTCGCCGGCGTGGGCGAGCGCACGCGTGAGGGCAACGACCTCATCCACGAGATGGAGGAGGCCGGCGTCTTCGACAAGACGGCCCTGGTGTTCGGCCAGATGGACGAGCCGCCGGGCACCCGTCTGCGCATCGCCCTGACGGGCCTGACGATGGCGGAGTACTTCCGCGACGTGCAGAAGCAGGACGTGCTGCTGTTCATCGACAACATCTTCCGCTTCACGCAGGCGGGCTCCGAGGTCTCCACGCTGCTGGGCCGCATGCCGTCCGCGGTGGGCTACCAGCCCAACCTCGCCGACGAGATGGGCATCCTCCAGGAGCGCATCACCTCGACGCGCGGTCACTCGATCACCTCGCTCCAGGCGATCTACGTGCCGGCCGACGACTACACCGACCCGGCTCCGGCCACGACGTTCGCGCACCTGGACGCCACGACCGAGCTCAGCCGCGAGATCGCGTCGAAGGGTCTGTACCCGGCCGTGGACCCGCTCACCTCGACGTCGCGCATCCTCGACCCGCGCTACGTGGGCGCCGAGCACTACGCGGTCGCGACGCAGGTCAAGTCGATCCTGCAGCGCAACAAGGAGCTTCAGGACATCATCGCGATCCTCGGTGTGGACGAGCTCTCGGAGGAGGACAAGACGGTCGTGGCGCGCGCGCGCCGCATCCAGCAGTTCCTCTCGCAGAACACGTACATGGCCGAGAAGTTCACGGGCGTTGCGGGATCCACGGTGCCGTTGACGGAGACCATCGAGGCGTTCAAGAAGATCGCCGAGGGCGAGTACGACCACGTCGCCGAGCAGGCCTTCTACAACATCGGTGGTCTTGAGGACCTCGAGCGCAACTGGGCCCGCATCCAGAAGGAGTACGGCGCCTGACGGCGTCCCGGCGGCCCGCGCCCGTCCCGCCCGGGCGAGCGCGGGCCGCCGTCCCCTTCGTCCCCGCAACTGTGAGGAGCACTTCGTGGCAGAGCTGAGCGTCGACCTCGTCGCCACCGACCGCAAGGTCTGGTCCGGGATCGCTCACCAGGTGAGCGCCCCGTCCGTGGACGGACAGATCGGCATCCTGTCCGGGCACACGCCGATCCTCGCCGTGCTGCGCCCCGGCACCGTCCGGGTCATCCCCGACGACGGCGTCGCGTTCGAGGTTCACGTCACGGGCGGCTTCGTCTCGGTCGACGACAATCTCGTGACGGTCGTGGCCGACGAGATCACCCCGGTCACCGGGTCCGAGGCCTGAGGCCAGCGCCGTGCCTGCCGTCGTCTGGGGAGTGCTCGCGGTCGTCGTGATCGTGGCGCTCGTCCTGGCGCTCGGCGCGTCTCGCCTGCGCTCGCTGTCGCACCGGGTCGGTTCGTTTCCGTGTCACGCGCGTGCCGCGGGCAACCCGCGCGTGGCCTTCACGCTGGGGATCGCGCACTACGCGGTGGGGCGTATCGACTGGTATCGGTGCTGGTCGCTGTCGCCGCGGGCGGCGCGCACCTGGCTGCGTGACCGGCTGGAGGTCACCGGGCGCGTGCCGCTCGACCAGGCCGACCAGGCGGGCCAGTACCTGGTCCGCTGCCGGTACGACGACATCGACTTCGAGCTGTCGATGTCCGCGGCCGCGTACGCTGGCCTCGCCTCGTGGCTCGAGGCGGCGCCGCCCGGGCGGCGCGACCTGGTCCTGTAACACCGATAGCGATCCGCCTCCCCGCGTCGTCGCCCGCAAGGAGAACTCGTGCGCCTTGTCGTCGCCACCTGCTCGGCCCGCTACTCGGGCAGGCTGACGGCCCACCTGCCGCTCGCGACACGGCTGCTCGTGGTCAAGGCCGACGGCAGCGTGCTGCTGCACTCCGACGGCGGTTCGTACAAGCCGCTCAACTGGATGAGCCCGCCCTGCACGCTCAAGGCGTCCGAACCTGACGACGACGCGGCGGCCCGCGGGGTGACGCAGGTGTGGACGGTGCAGCACGCGAAGTCGGACGACCGGCTGGAGATCGAGCTGCACGAGGTGACCCACGACTCGAGCCACGAGCTCGGGGTGGACCCGGGACTGGTGAAGGACGGGGTCGAGGCACACCTCCAGGAGCTGCTCGCGGCGCAGATCGCGCTGCTGGGCGACGGTCACTCGCTGGTGCGCCGCGAGTACATGACGGCCATCGGCCCGGTCGACATCCTGGCGCGGGCTCCCGGGGGCGGGCACGTCGCGGTCGAGATCAAGCGCCGTGGCGACATCGACGGCGTCGAGCAGCTCACCCGCTACCTCGACCTGCTCAACCGCGACCCCTTGCTGGCCCCGGTGCGTGGCGTGTTCGCCGCCCAGGAGATCAAGCCGCAGGCGCGCGTGCTGGCCACCGACCGCGGGATCGGCTGCCTGGTCCTCGACTACGCGGCGATGCGCGGCCTGGACGACGCCGAGGCTCGCCTGTTCTGACGGCGCGCTGCGTCGTTGATCGTTCGGTCAGCGACGGTGCGGCGAGACGCACGCCTTGCCCTACCTCCACGCGGCCGGGTGCGCGAGGATGGGCGGCATGACGTTGTCCGACGCCCCCGCTCCCATTGCTCTCCGCGGTCGCCTCGTGCTGCCCGACGCCGTCGTCGACCACGGCGTCCTCGTCCTGGATGGTGACCGGGTCGCGTACGCCGGTCCCGCCGCGAGCGCTCCCGTGACGCCACCGCCGTCGGAGGGGGCGACGATCCTGCCGGGCCTCGTGGACGTCCACGACCACGGTGGTGGCGGCTCGAGCTTCCCCGACGCGACCACCGCGCAGGATGCTCTCGTGGCGGTGCACGAGCACCGCTCGCACGGTACGACGACGATGCTCGCCTCGCTGGTCACCGCGAGCAGGGAGACGCTGCTGGCCCGCGCCGAGCTTCTCGGCGCGCTCGCCGAGGCGGGCGAGATCGCGGGCATCCACGCCGAGGGACCGTTCCTGTCCTACGAGCGCCGTGGTGCGCAGAGCCCCGAGCACCTGGTCGCGGGCGACCCGGCGCTGGTCCGTGACCTGGTGGCCGCATCGGGTGGGCACCTGCGCTCGATGACGGTGGCGCCCGAGGTCCCGGGTGTGGCCGGGCCGGGCGGCGCGGCCGAGGCGCTCATCGCCGCGGGCGCGGTCCCGTCGCTGGGCCACACCTCGGGGACGGCTGAGCAGGCCGAGGCGCTCATCGCCCAGGTCGCGCCGGCGCTGCGCGAGCGTGGACTCGAGATGACGGCCACGCACCTGTTCAACGGCATGCCGCCGCTGCACCACCGTGCGCCCGGCCCGGTCGCGGCGTGCCTCGCGGCGGCCGCCCGCGGCGACATCGTCCCCGAGCTGGTGGCCGACGGCATCCACCTGGTCCCTGCGACGATCCGCTCGGTCATCGAGATGCTCGGTGCCGACAGGGTCGCGCTCGTGACGGACGCCATGGCGGCGGCCGGCATGCCCGACGGCTCGTACGAGCTCGGCCCGATGGCCGTCACGGTCGCCGGCGGCGTCGCGCGGCTGACCGACGGCGGGGCGATCGCCGGCGGTACGGCGCGACTGATCGACGTCGTGCGGACGACGGTCGCCGCGGGCGTTCCGCTCGCCGACGCCGTGCGGGCCGCTTCGTGGGTTCCGGCGCGCGCGCTGGGCCTGACCGACGTCGGCGGCCTCGTCGCCGGGCGGCGTGCGGACGTGCTGGTGACAGACGACGAGCTGCGGCCGGTGCGCGTGATCCGTGCGGGGCGTGACGTCGCCTGACCGCAGCCGGTTCCTGACGCGGACCCTCGGGGGCTCTTGACGTCGAAGCGTTTCGCGGGTGTGCTTCGGCAGGGGACCCGGCGGCGCCAGGTGGGCCGGCGTCCCGAGCGACGTTCCGAGAGGGGCAGACCGACGTGACGGACGGCGACGGACGCGGGTTCCCGCCCGGGTTTCTCTGGGGCGCGGCGACTGCCGCGTACCAGATCGAGGGCGGTGCCGGCGAGGGCGGGCGCACGCCGTCGATCTGGGACACCTTCTCGCACACCCCGGGGCGCGTCCACGGCGGGGACACGGGCGACGTCGCCGACGACCACTACCACCGCTGGGCGCAGGACGTGGAGCACATTGCGCGCCTCAGGCTCGGTGCCTACCGGCTCTCGATCTCGTGGTCGCGCGTGCAACCGGGCGGGCGCGGGCCGCTCAACCCGGAGGGCGTGGCGTTCTACGTGAGGCTGCTCGACGCACTGCGGGAACGCGGTGTCCGGCCGTTCGTGACGCTCTACCACTGGGACCTCCCGCAGGAGCTGGAGGACGAGGGCGGCTGGGCGGTGCGCGCCACGGCGGAGGCGTTCGCGCGGTACGCGCGCCTGATGGCGCGCGAGCTCGGTGATCGCGTGGAGGTATGGACGACGCTCAACGAACCCTGGTGCTCGGCGTACCTCGGCTACGGCTCGGGCGTGCACGCACCCGGCCGGACGGAGCCCGCGGCCGCGCTCGCCGCGGTGCATCACCTGAACCTCGCCCACGGCCTGGCGGCCGCCGCCATCCGCGAGGTGCTGCCGGGAGCCCGGGTCTCCGTCACGCTCAACCTCCACGTGATCAGGCCGGCCGATGCCACCTCCGACGCCGACGGCGCCGCGGTGCGTCGCATCGACGCGCTCGCCAACCGCGCCTTCCTGGGCCCGCTGCTCGACGGCGCCTACCCCGCCGACCTGCTCGCCGACACCGCCGCGGTGACCGACTGGGGCTTCGTCCGGGACGGCGACACGGCGCTGGTCCACCAGCCGCTGGCGCTGCTGGGCGTCAACTACTACTCGACGGTGACCGTGCGCGGCGTGGAGCCGGGCAGCGCCGACGCGGGGGCCGACGGCCACGGCGCCTCGGCGCACTCGCCGTGGATCGCCGTCGACGACGTCGAGTTCGTGCCGCACGACGGCCCCTCCACGGCGATGGGGTGGAACATCGAGCCGGGCGGGCTGACCGACCTTCTGCTCGGTCTCTCGGTGCGCTACCCGGGCCTGCCGCTCGCGGTCACGGAGAACGGCGCTGCGTTCGACGACGAGGAGTCGGTCGACGACGCGGGTCGCCGCCGGGTGCGCGACGCGCGTCGCGTGCAGTACGTGCACGACCATGTCGTGGCGACGGGCGCGGCGATCGACGCTGGTGCGGACGTGCGCGGGTACTTCGCGTGGTCGCTGCTCGACAACTTCGAGTGGGGCTACGGGTTCTCGCGCCGGTTCGGGATCATCCGTGTGGACTACGCCACGGGGGAGCGGGTCTGGAAGGACTCGGCCCACTGGTACCGGCGGCTCGCGACGTCTGGGGTCGTGCCTCCCGTCACGGCGGTCGATCCGGGCTGACCGGGTGCTCGATCGGCGCCACTGCGGTGACGCGCGGCACGGTGCCAGGCGTCCTCCGGCGGGTGCGTTCCGCGTCGTTCCAAGGCAATGTCGGTGGCTCGTGGCACGATCGTGGGCATGGTCACACGACACGGCGAACCACTACATCTCGTTGTGGCGCGTGCGTGCACCACTAGGTGTAGTGTTTGTGGCCTGCGGGACCTTCAGGCCCTCGCGTGAACCACACCGACGTAACTTCACGGGTGTCAGTCCAGGTCAGGGAGCGAACATGAGCATCACCGTCTACAGCAAGCCGGCCTGCGTGCAGTGCGACGCGACCTACCGTGCCCTCGACAAGAAGGGCATCGACTACACGGTCGTGGACATCACGCAGGACGCCGAGGCGCTGGAGATGGTCCGTGGCCTTGGCTACCTGCAGGCACCCGTGGTGGTGGCCGGTGACAACCACTGGTCGGGATTCCGCCCGGACCAGATCGGCGCTCTCGCCATGGCCCGCCAGGCTGCGACCGCCTGACACCACCGTGCGAAGCGCCCGCCACGGGCGGGCGCCCCGGGGAGAGTGACATGGGCTCGCTCGTCTACTTCTCCAGCGTGTCCGAGAACACCCACAGGTTCGTCCAGAAGCTACGTCTGGACGAGCTCGGCATCTCGGTCCACCGCATCCCGCTCCGCCCGGCGGACGGCTTCCTGACCGTCGACGAGCCCTACGTCCTCATGGCCCCCACCTACGGCGGGGGGAACGAGGGCGGGGCCGTGCCCCGGCAGGTGCGCCGGTTCCTGGGCGACGAGCACAACAGATCGCTCGTCCGTGGCGTGATCGCCGCGGGAAACACCAACTTCGGCGCTGCCTACTGCATCGCCGGTGACATCATCGCCTCGAAGTGCCACGTGCCGTACCTGTACGCCTTCGAGCTCCTGGGGACAACTGAGGACGCGCAGCGCGTCCGTGACGGATTGGGACGATTTTGGCCACGACAGTCACTGATCTCAGCGTGAGCGAACCGGTCGCGGGGGCCGGCGTGCCGCTGCAGGCGCTTCAGCTCGACTACCACGCGCTCAACGCGATGCTGAACCTGTATGGCGCCGACGGGAAGATCCAGTTCGACAAGGACCGCGAGGCGGCGCGCCAGTACTTCCTCCAGCACGTCAACCCGAACACGGTCGAGTTCGACACGCTCGAGGCCAAGCTCGCCTACCTGGTCGAGAACAAGTACTACGAGGCCGCCGTCCTCGAGAAGTACTCGCCGGCCTTCGTCAAGGAGCTGTTCCAGCTCGCGTACTCGAAGGACTTCCGCTTCGACACCTTCCTCGGCGCGTTCAAGTACTACACGTCGTACACGCTCAAGACGTTCGACGGGAAGAAGTACCTGGAGCGCTTCGAGGACCGCGTCTCGATGGTCGCGCTGGGCCTCGCCGACGGCGACGAGCAGCTCGCACGCGACATCGTCGAGGAGGTCGTCTCGGGTCGGTTCCAGCCCGCGACCCCGACGTTCCTCAACATCGGCAAGGCGCAGCGCGGCGAGCCCGTGAGCTGCTTCCTGCTGCGCATCGAGGACAACATGGAGTCCATCGCGCGCGGAATCAACTCCGCGCTCCAGCTGTCGAAGCGCGGTGGCGGCGTGGCGCTGCTGCTGAGCAACATCCGCGAGCACGGTGCGCCGATCAAGCACATCCAGAACCAGTCGTCGGGGGTCATCCCCGTGATGAAGCTGCTCGAGGACTCGTTCAGCTACGCCAACCAGCTCGGCGCGCGCCAGGGTGCGGGCGCGGTGTACCTGCACGCGCACCACCCGGACATCCTGCGGTTCCTCGACACCAAGCGCGAGAACGCGGACGAGAAGATCCGCATCAAGACGCTCTCGCTGGGCGTCGTGATCCCGGACGTGACGTTCGAGCTCGCCAAGCAGAACAAGGACATGCACCTGTTCTCGCCCTACGACGTCGAGCGCGTCTACGGCGTGCCGTTCGCCGACATCTCGATCTCGGAGCGGTACGACGAGCTCGTCGCCGACGATCGCATCCGCAAGTCGACCATCAGTGCGCGCGACTTCTTCCAGACGCTCGCCGAGCTTCAGTTCGAGTCGGGCTACCCGTACATCATGTTCGAGGACACGGTGAACAAGGCGAACCCGATCAAGGGACGCATCACCCACTCGAACCTGTGCTCGGAGATCCTCCAGGTCTCGACGCCGTCGACGTTCAACGAGGATCTGTCGTACGCCTCGGTCGGCCGCGACATCTCGTGCAACCTGGGTTCGCTCAACATCGCCAAGGCGATGGACTCGCCCGACTTCGGCAAGACGATCGACACTGCCGTTCGTGCGCTGACGGCCGTGTCCGACCAGACGTCGATCGAGTCGGTGCCGTCGGTCAAGCACGCCAACGAGCTGGGCCACGCCATCGGTCTGGGCCAGATGAACCTGCACGGCTACCTCGCCCGCGAGCGCGTCTTCTACGGTTCGGACGAGGGCGTCGACTTCACCAACATCTACTTCTACACCGTCGCCTTCCATGCCATCGCAGCGTCGAACCGTCTCGCGATCGAGCGTGGGCGTTCCTTCGGCGGGTTCAAGGACTCGACGTACGCGACGGGGGAGTACTTCGACAAGTACACCGAGCAGGAGTGGCAGCCCTCGACCGCCCGGGTAGCCCAGCTTTTCGCTGACGCCGGGGTGACCATCCCGACGCAGGACGACTGGCGCGCGCTCAAGGCCTCGGTCATGGAGCACGGCCTGTACAACCAGAACCTCCAGGCCGTTCCCCCACCGGATCGATCAGCTACATCAACAACTCCACGTCGTCGATCCACCCCGTGCCGGCCAAGATCGAGATCCGCAAGGAGGGCAAGCTGGGTCGTGTCTACTACCCGGCGCCCTACATGACGAACGACAACCTGGAGTACTACCAGGACGCGTACGAGATCGGGTACGAGAAGATCATCGACACCTACGCGGCCGCGACGCAGCACGTGGATCAGGGGCTGTCGCTCACGCTGTTCTTCCCGGACACGGTGACCACGCGCGATGTCAACCGGGCACAGATCTACGCGTGGCGCAAGGGCATCAAGACGCTTTACTACATCCGCCTCCGCCAGATGGCCCTGGAGGGCACCGAGGTGGAGAACTGCGTCAGCTGCATGCTCTGAGCACATCACTGGACTTCAGGGAAGAAGACATGGCACCCACTGGCAAGCTCAAGCTCATCGATCGCGTCACGGCGATCAACTGGAACCGTCTTGAGGACGAGAAGGACCTGGAAGTCTGGGACCGTCTGGTCGGCAACTTCTGGCTGCCCGAGAAGGTTCCGGTCTCCAACGACATCCAGTCGTGGGCCACGCTCAGCGAGGCCGAGAAGCTCATGACCACCCGCGTGTTCACGGGTCTCACCCTGCTGGACACGATCCAGGGGACGGTCGGCGCAGTCTCGCTGATCCCCGACGCGCTCACGCCGCACGAGGAGGCGGTGTACACCAACATCGCGTTCATGGAGAGCGTCCACGCAAAGTCGTACTCCTCGATCTTCTCGACGCTCATCTCCACCCGCGAGATCGACGAGGCCTTCGCGTGGTCGGAGGAGAACCCGAACCTGCAGCGCAAGGCCGAGATCGTCCTCGAGTACTACCGCGGCGACGACCCGCTCAAGCGCAAGGTCGCCTCGACCATGCTCGAGTCTTTCCTGTTCTACTCGGGCTTCTACGCTCCGATGTACTGGTCGAGCCGGGCGAAGCTCACGAACACGGCCGATCTGATCCGCCTCATCATCCGCGACGAGGCCGTACACGGGTACTACATCGGCTACAAGTTCCAGAAGGGCCTGCAGCGCGTGACGCAGGCCGAGCAGGACGAGATCAAGGCGTACACGTTCGAGCTGCTCTTCGAGCTGTACGAGAACGAGGTCGAGTACACCGAGGCGCTCTACGGCCAGCTCGGCCTGACCGAAGACGTCAAGAAGTTCCTGCGCTACAACGCCAACAAGGCCCTCATGAACCTGGGCTACGAGGCGTTGTTCCCCAAGGAGGAGACCGACGTCAACCCGGCGATCCTCGCGGCGCTGAGCCCGAACGCGGACGAGAACCACGACTTCTTCTCGGGGTCGGGTTCGTCCTACGTGATCGGCAAGGCCGTGGACACGACCGACGACGACTGGGACTTCTGAGAGACCTCTCAGGACCAGAAGCCCGAACCGGCTGGCCAGAGGCCCGGAACCGCAGGATTCTGCGGTTCCGGGCCTCTTTGCGTGCCTCCTGAACGAGACCCAGGAGGACAGACATGGACAGCAACGCCCACCCGATGTGGCACGCAGGTGGCACGCGCACACCTTCCACGTGTCGACGGAGAGCCCGCCGACGGCCATTGTGGTCCGGTGCGCCACCCGCGGCGTGCCCGTTCGTGCCACAGCAAGCCGCTTCAACCGCCTGCGAGCCGCAGAATTCCGCGGGAGTTGCGAGTGGCACGCGGTTCGTGGCACGGAGTGGCACGACCGATGGCCGCCGTCTCAGGAAGCCCAGGAGGGCGCGATGAGTACCGCACGAGAGACCTGGGGAAGCCTGCGCAAGCTCCCATCGGGGCGATGGCAGGTTCGGTACCCCGCCCGGACGGACGGACGTATACGGCCCGCACCGAGGACGACAAGGCACTCACGTTCCAGACAAAGACTGACGCTCGGGCCTGGCTTGCTCGGACCCAAACGGTGATCGCGCAGGGCGTGTGGGAGCCGCCGGCGCTGGTCGCCGCGCGCCGTCAAGCCGTTGCGGCGGCCGCGGAAGCCCAGTCGACCGGTTTCCGCGAGTACTCCGGACGCTGGATGGCGCTGATCGAGGGGACCCCGAACCGGTCGGGCAAGATGCGCGCGGCTGGCACGGTGCGAACGTATCGGAGCAAGGTCACCGGTTACCTCGTCCCAGAGTTCGGCGACACTCCGGTGCGTACGATCACGGTCGAGCGAATCAGTGAGTTCACGGCGAAACTCGACAAGATCCCGGCGGAGGTGAACCGGAAGGCGACGCGTAACGGCGTCACGCGGCCCGTGCTGGTCGTCCTCATGATGATCCTGCGCCAGGCCGCGCGTGACGGGATCATCCCCAAGGCTCCTGACGTGCGCATCCGCAAGCAGGAGTCGGTGCGTCACGGAGCGGACCACGACCCGGGCGAGGATGTCATCGACCCAGTCCAGGTCGAGGCCGTCTACTGCGCGACGCCACCGCAATGGCGAGTCTTCGTGCTGCTGGCGGCGTGGTGTCAATTGCGGCGGGGCGAGGTGCTCGGGCTTCAGCGCCGGGACATCCGGTGGCACGACGACGGCACCGCCACGCTGTACGTGCGCCGCCAGCTCAACGCAAACACCGGGGACTACACCGATCCGAAGTCGGAGGCAGGCAAGCGGTCGATGAGCGTCCCGAGGATCATGCGTGACCGGCTGGCCGCGCACCTGGCCGAGAACGTCGCGCGCGAGGCGATGTCTCCGGTCGTGCCGGCTAAGAGCCTCAGCCGGATGCCCCTCTCGAACACGAAATTCGGCTATGTCTGGGCGGAGGCGCGCGACAGCGTTCCTGGGCTGCCGCCGGGCTTCCGCTTCCACGACCTTCGACACACAGGCCTGACGCTCTTCGCCCAGGAAGGTGCGACCCTCGCGGAACTGATGCGCCGCGGTGGTCACTCGGACATCAAGGTGGTGCTCCGATACCAGCACGCGACGATGGAGCGTGACCGCGAGCTCGCCAACCGGATGAGCGAGCGCGCCCTGGAGCAAGTCGCCGCCGCGGCGAAGTCGGCCGTGCGAAGCGCCTAGAAGGAGGCAGGGGGCCTCGGGCAGTGCCCGAGTCCCCCTGGCCGTCGTGGAGGTCGCCACTAGAAGGCGCTGCGGACCGCCGGGATCTCGTGGAGGAGGCTCGCTTCGACGTCGTCGAGGTCGACGCGGACGAGGCGGCCGATGCGGTAGCCGGTGATGGTGCCGTCGGAGATGCGGCGCCGGAGCGTCTTGATGGAGACGTGGAAGTGTTCGGCGGCGTCGTGCAGGGGGACGAGGTCGTGGTCGGTGCGGTGGTGCGGCTGGGCGGGCATGTTCTCCTCCTGGGCTGCTGGTTCGGGGTGTCAGAGGTCGATGTCGGGGCCGGGTGCGCTGGGGCGCATCCACAGGTCGGGGTTGGGTGCCTTCATGGCGTTGCCGGGGATCTGGAGCAGGTCGGGGACGTAGGGGCCGGCCTTGATGGCCCACATGGTCTGGATGGTGCCGGTGGGCGCGGTGGTGAGCTCGTGCTCGATGGCGGTGGTGGCGATGTCTTGGAGCGCTTCGTGCAGGCGCGGTACGACGGTGCGGCCTGTGTTGGGGGTGACGGTGATGGTGGGGCGGCCCCAGGGGGTGGTTTCGGCGTCGTGCGTGCCGAGGAGGTGCAGGGGTGTGTCGGTGTAGTGCCGGGTGATCGCGATCTCGTGCCCGTGCAGGGTCACGGGCGCTGACGGTGGGAACTGTCCGGCGCGGTGGGGTCCGTCGTTGGTTCGGGTGAGCAGGATGAGGTCGACGACGTTGTCGGTCCCGGCTTGGGGTCGCCAGAACCCGGAGGGGAAGCGGATGGCGCCGAGGAAGTCTGCGTCGCGGTTCAGGTGTCTGCGCAGGACGTCGTTGGGGACGTCGAGGAGGTCGTGGGTGGCCAGGATGGCGGCGATGCCGCCGGGTCGGGTGAGGCGGATGGAGGCGAGGGCCTGGGCGTAGTGGAGGTGGAGTCGGGTGCTCCACCGGGCGGGGTCGCGTAGGTGGACGTCGGCGATGGGCAGGGTGTTGATGACGAGGTCGTAGTCGCCTTGCCCGCCGCGGATGACGGTGGCCGCGTCGGTGGTGGTCTCGACGTCGTCGAGGGTGGTCATGCGGGCGCTGTAGTCCTCTTGCTGGTGTTCGGCGGCGTCGGGGCGTAGCAGGAGGGTCGAGGCGCCGTCGCCCTGGGCCAGGACGTGCCCGCCGGTGAAGCCGAGGGTGTGCAGGCCGTGCCACAGGGGGCCGTGGATGGACCGGTAGGCGTCGTGGGCGCTGGTTTGCAGGTGGTCGGTGATGGCGGTGAGGTCCGCGATGAGGGCCTGGTACTGGCCGGCGTGGAGCTCCATCACGCGTCCGCTTCGCGGACTGCGGTGAGGTAGACCTCGAGGGTGGCCTCACGGACGGCGATGTCGGCCTCGACGGTGGCTCGGAAGTCCGCGGCGCGGTCCGTGAGCACCCGGGTGGGGTCGGCGTCGGCGTCGGCGTCGGTGGGTGGTTCGCCGGGCCAGGTCGGGTTGAGGGTGGGCCGGTCGGAGGCGATGTCGGTGCCGCAGGCCGCGACCCATTCACGCAGCCGGGTGCGGGCCTCGCGGAAGTCACGGTGCCACTGGATGGGTGCGGACAGGGCGGCGCCGTCGCCGTAGCAGGCGAGCCAGTGCTGGTGCAGGGCGGAGAGTTCCCAGACGAGCTCGTCGTGGCGGTGCCAGAACGGCGGGATCTCCATGGGGGACAGGCCGTAGGCGCGGCGCAGCCAGGTCACCCAGGCGTCCAGGGCGCACCACTGTTCCTCGGCCTGCTCGGGGAGGAGCTCGTTCCAGTTGACCGGGCCCGGGGGCAGGTCGTCACCGAACGGGTGCCCGCTCATCGCGCACCACCGGCGTGCAGGGCGTCCTCGGCGGCGGCGGCGAGGCCCTCGGCGAGGGTCGCGTACCCGACCTCGGCCGGGGCGGTGGTGCGCCGTGCAGCGGCCTCGGAGCGGTGGTGGCCGGTGCGGGCGATGCGGTAGGTGGTGCGCCAGGCGTCGTGCCCGAACCAGCGCATGACGAACTCCTCGTCGCGGCGCTCGACGCCGGCCACGGTGTGGACGTACTCGCGCACGTACCCGGCGGCGACGATGACGTCGCCCTCGCGCACGCGGGTGCGGGCCCGTTGGGCGGCGCGGCCGAACGCGACGAGGTTGTGGAACGTCTCGGCCGGGGGTCCGTAGGTGCCGTCGGGGCGCGGTCGGCGGGCCTTGATCTTGATGCGGGCGAAGTACCGCTCACCGCCGTCGGTGGTCTTGGACATGTGCGGTGCGGAGGCGATCTCGCCGACGATGCACTGCCTGGTCGGGATGGACACCGCGACCTCCTGGATGCCACACGGCGCCCAGGACGGACGGCCGCTGTTGCGCTTCAGGTGTGCGAGGCGACGGCGGACGCGGCGCGATGCCGGTGACAGCACCGGGGGTTCGATTCTTGCGAGTTGTGGCTGGGGTGGGTTCGTGTCGTCGAGGACGCTGCGCGGCTGGAACGTCCGGTGCTGCCTCCGGCGGGGGTGGGGCGGCATCGCCGGCTGCGGCTGAGCGATGTGCCGGAGTTCCGGGACCGGCGCCGGGTCGCGCGCCGGCTCGGGTTGGAGGAGATGACGCGTCAGGCGGGCGAGGACGACCTCTCCGGTCAGTCTGCGGGCGACTACGCGGACGCCCTGGACCGCGCCCGGCATCGGGGGTGAGGCGTGGCGTCGTTCACCGCGCTGCTAGACGCGAACGTCCTGGTCCCCGTCGCGCTCGCCGACACACCTCTGCGGCTTGCCGCGCGGGACCTGTTCCGCCCGGTGTGGAGCGAAAAGGTCCTTGATGACGTGCGGCGCGCGATGCGGGCCGTGCGCCCGGACCTGGCCCCGTCCCGGACCGAGTCCCGTCTGCGCGCCTTGACCGAGGTCTTCGATGACGCGTGCGTGCACGGATGGGAACCGCTCGCGGCAGGCTTGCGGTGCCCGACCCGGACGACCGGCACGGTGTGGCTGCCGCCGTCCGGGGCCGCACCGACCCTGTGGTGACGCGCAACCTTGACGACTTCCCTCGTGAGGCGCTCGCGCCGCTGGGCATCGATCCGCTCTCGCCGGACGAGTTCCTGCTCGATCAGCTCGACCTGGATCCGCGTGGCAGCCTGGCGGTGATCGTCGAGCAGGCCGCGGTGATGCGACGCCCGCCGGCCAGCGTCGCCGACGTGTGAACGGCACTCGACCTTGCCGGGGTCCCGTGGTTCGCGTCCGCGGCGCGAGCGCGGCTCCGCTGAGAGCGTGCCTGTGAACACGCAGGAGGCGGCGTTGGTTGACCAGCCACCCAGAGGTGCGTTCCACGACCCAGCGGCGGCGCAGCAGGACGAACCCGGATTCACCAGCCGTTGACACCAGTACCAACCGCCCGGGCGTGCTACTCGGTGGCGAGTGCCTCAACGGGGGAGGGCTTGGCCGCTGAGCGGCCGGGCAGTACGGAGGCGACAAGGCCCGCGACCAGAGCGATGACGATCGTGAGTGCAATGTCGCGCCACGGTGTCTCGAAGCGCACGTCTCCTAAGGCGCCGAGTGCCGCCATTGCTCCGCACCACCCATAGAGCAGTCCGGTCGTGATACCGAGGGCTGCGCCGACGCCGGAGATGAGCATGCCCTCTACGGCAACCATCCGGCGTAGCTGGCCGCGGGTGACGCCGATGGCTCGGAGCGTGGCCGACTCGCGGCGTCGCTCGAAGACCGACAGCGACAGGGTGTTGGCCACGCCGATCAGGGCGATGACGACGGCGACCGCCAGCAGGCCCAGGACCGCGCCGAGGACAGTGTCGATGACGTCCTGGAACGACTCGCGCTGGACCGCGACTCCAGCGACGACGACGGCTTTGCCGGTCTCGGAGATCGCGTCCTGGATGGCCGCGACGTCGTCGGCGCCGTTGCGCAGCGACGCCCACATTTGGCTGGAGGCGGTTTGTGCGGCGACGACATTGAGGTCTGCCGGATCCAGGATCCAGGCGCCTGGGCCGTCTTCGCCGGCCACCGCAGCGGTGAGCGTAATCGTCCCGTCCGGCCCGCTCAGCGTGACGTCGTCACCGGCCGTGATGCGCCACGCCTTAGCCTGGGAGGGCGGGACGACGACGACGCCGGGTGCCAGGCCCGCGATGATCGAGTCGTCCGTGAGCGTCGTCTGCCCGGCGGCTGGGTCGATGCCCATCGCCGTGATATCGGCTGGGTCGCGACCGATCGCGGTTGCACCAGCGAGCGTGAGGGTGGCGTCGAGCGGTTGCACCATCGCGGTCACAGCGTTGGTCCTCCTGACCGCCGCGACGACGTCCGGCGGCAGCGCCGTGAGCGCGCCGTCCAGTTCGTAGCCACTCGACTGGACCAGCAGGTCGATGGGGTACCTCTTGTCGAGGACGCCGTCCAGGCTCGCGCGGGCGTTGGCGGCACCCGTGGACATCGTGGTGACGAGGGTGACGCCGATGAGCAGTGCCGTCGACGTCGCCGTGGTGCGTCGCGGATTGCGCCGGGTGTTCGCGGCGGCGAGCTGGGCTGTCGGCCCAGTCAGGCCGATGAGGTGCCCCGACCATGAGGCCACGTGTGGCAGCCAGTACACGGCCGAGACGGCGACGCCCACGAAGGAGATCGTGCCGCCGGTCACACCGGCGACGAGCCCGGAGTTCACCTCTGCTCGCGCTGTGCCGAGCCACGCGCCCAGGCCCAGGAGGGCCAACCCCGCGACGACCGCCAGCAGCGACGCCACGAGCCGGACGCGGCCGGACGTCCTCTTGTCGGCAGCGGGGCCGTCGTCGGGACGCATTGCGGCCAGCGGCGCGACTCGGGTGGCGGCGAGTGCGGGCGCGAGCGCAGCGAGGACGGTCACGGCGACACCCGCCAGGAGCGGGGCGACGACCACCTGCCAGGTGACATTGATCGTGGCAGGCATGAAGACCGCGGCCTCACTCCGGCGGGCGATGGACAGAGCGGTCTGGCCCAGGCCGCAGCCGGCCAGCACGCCGAGCGCCGATGCCGCGAGACCGAGCGCCGCGGCCTCCACCAGGACGCTCTGGCCGACCTGGCGCTTGCTGGCGCCGACCGCGCGCAGGAGCGCGAGGGTCCGGGTGCGCTGAGCGACTAGCACCTGGAACGTGTTGGCGATCACCAGCCCGGCCACCACGAGCGCGATCGCAGCGAATGTTAGGACGAACACCACGAAGATGACGTTGTCGCCCCGGTCATCGCGTCGGCTTTCGCCTGGGCGTGCTCGTCGGGGGTAACGACACCGCTTGCCGTCGGTACGGCGTCGCGCAGCGCGGTACGGACGGCCTCGATGTCGGCGCGGCCCGCCAGGACGACGGCGACGTCGGTGTAGGCGACGGCGTCGGGGTAGCCGCCGGCCTGAGCGGTGACCAGCGCGTGCAGCGCGGCGGCGTCCATCACCGCGGCTCCGCCCTGGCCGCCGTAGGCGTTCCTCGGGTCGTTGACCAGCCCGGTGACCGTGACCACCTGGGAGTCCTGGGCCTGGCTCGTCGAGTCCAGTTTGACGGCGTCGCCGACGTCGACGCCGAGCCGGTCGGCCACGTCCGGCGGGAGTGCGATCTGCCCTGGGCCTGCCGGCCAGTCGCCGTCGGCGAGCGTCAGGGGTATCAGGCGGGGGTCGGGCGCGGTCGGGATGACGGCCTGATAGATGGTGCGCGCGCCGCTCGCCAGCGACTGGAGGGACTGCAGTGTGCCGGCCGCGACGGCTACGCCGGGCGTGGTGCGGGCCGCCTCGACGTCGGCGTCGGTCAGTGCTGCCCCGTCGGGAACCTCGATCACGAGGTCGGCGTGCGCGTACTGCGCGGCGATCGCGTCGTAGGTGGCGCGGGTGATGAGGTTGCCGGCGAGCAGGGTGGCGGCGACGAACGCTGCGCCGATGACGATGGCGATGCCGGCGGCCGTGAGGCGGGGCAGCGAGCGGCGCATCTGCGCCAGGGTCAGGGTCAGCATCAGGCCACGGCTCCCGCGGCGGACTCGTCCAGCGGGGCTTCGAGCGAGCGCAGGGCGTCCAGGCCTGCGAGGACCGCATCAGGGGTCGGGTCGCTGACCTCACCGGCGATCCGGCCGTCGGCGAGCAGCACGACGCGGTCCGCGTAGGCCGCCGCAGCGGGGTCGTGGGTGACCATGATGATGGTGCGGCCCAGGTCGCGCACCGAGCGGCGCAGGAACGCGAGCACCTGCGCGCCTGAGCGCGAGTCGAGGTTGCCGGTGGGTTCGTCGGCGAAGACGACGTCGGGCTTGGCGATCAGGGCACGGGCGATGGCGACGCGCTGCTGCTGTCCCCCGGACATCTCCGAGGGGCGGTGCGTGAGGCGATCCTCGATGCCGAGCTTGCGCACCAGGGTGTCGAACCACTGGCGGTTCACCGTGCCGCCCGCGAGCTCGACCGGAAGGGTGATGTTCTTTTCGGCGGTGAACATCGGCAGCAGGTTGAACTGCTGGAACACGAACCCGATGCGGTCGCGGCGCAGCAGGGTGAGCTGCTTGTCGCCCAGCCCGGTCAGCTCGGTGGCACCAATGAACGCCTGCCCGCTGGTGGCGGAGTCGAGGCCGGCGAGCAGTTGCATGAGGGTCGACTTGCCCGAGCCTGAGGGGCCCATGATCGCGGTGAACTTGCCGGCCTCGAAGTCGACGTCGACGGCGTCGAGCGCACGCACCTCGGCGGCGCCATGACCATAGGTCTTGGCGAGCAAGCGGGCTCGGACTGCGGCGAGGCCGCGGCTGCTGGCGAGGGTCTCGCCGAACGGGACGAACACGGTGGTGTCCACAGATAGCTCCGGGTGGAATGGGAGGAAGGGTGAAGGTGGTACGAGACTGCGAACTGCAGGCAACCGCCGGCGTCGCCCCGGAGGCTGCTCCCCATCCGGCCACGGGCATCCCTAGGTTGGCTGGGCGACGCGAGCCGTCAGCCTCCGGCGGCAGGCTCTGTCACCCGCCGAGCAGCCCCCGGCTCGTCGACCCTTCCTCTGGGTGGGCGGTGGGTGGCACGTGCAGTGCACCTGTCGAGATCGCGCGGCGACGAGGAGGATCAGCGCGGGGCGCTGATCGACGCGTCGCCCGCTGCACCAAGGGGATGCGGGCGAGCGCAGGGGTGGCGTAGGTGCTGATGAGCGCGGTGATGAGGGTGCCGAGGGCGAGGCCTGCGGTGATGTCGTGCAGGTAGTGGACTCCTGCGCCGACGCGTGCGGTGGCCACGATTGCGGCGAGTGGAACCAGCAGTGGCCAGAGGCGGGGTGCGACGAGGAGGCACGCGACGGCGATCGACCCTGCGATCGTGGCGTGGTTGCTGGGCCAGGACCAGTCGGTGGCCGTTGGGCAGGTGAGCGCGGTGACGACGTCGAGGGTGTGACAGGGGCGCGGCTGGGCCACGAGGGTCTTGACGGCCTCGCTGGTGGCGTAGGAGACGATCGCGCCGAGCCCGCCGACGGCGAGCCGCAGGAACCCGGGACGGTCGCGCAGCCAGGTGACCACGGCGAGGATTCCGGCGGTGGCAACTAGAAGCAGCAACCCCTTGTCGGCGAGCCGTACGACGAGATCCTCGACGCGAGACCCGTTGACCGATTCGGTGAGATGGGTGAACAGCGAAGCCCGGGGCGCGTAGGTGATCGCGGTGAGGATTGTGAGTACGGCGGCGGAGGCGAGCGGGCCGCGAAGCCCGTGTCGGGGGCAGCGGTAGCAGCGAATCTGGGCATGTCAACGACGCTAGGAACCGTCCGCGGGGCATCCATCTGCCGCTGGTCAGGAACCGGGTATGACCGTGGTGGTATCAGCTGGCCGGTCATGTCGTGCCGCGGGATGACGCAGTGTGGGTGCCGGGCGCCGACGATGGGGGTGTGAGTCGTGGGTCTATGACGCGTGCCGAGCCCTGGGGGGCGGCCGCCCTCGTCGTGTTGTTCATCTTCGCGGGGGTCGCGCCGTGGTGGCTTGTGCCGCTGGCCTTCGTGGCTGTGGTCATCGGCTGGTTCGGCACCGGCCTGCGATGGGGGCTTGCGGCCTGCGGTGTGGCGGTGATGGCGGGGGCGGTCCTCGCGCTGAGCGGCACGGTGCTGGTCAGCGATGTGCTGATCGCCGTGGCCCGCGGGTTGTGCGCCGGGGTGCTGCCCTGGCTGGTGGCGGTGGCGTGGCGCGGGCGACGGGACCTGGAGTCGAGCGCGGCGGCTGCCGTCGTGCGCGAGCATGAGGCGCGCGAGCAGCGTCTGGAGTCCCAGCTCGCGCACGAGCGCCTGCGGCTCGCTGAGCAGCTTCACGACGACGTGGGACACGCATTGAGCCTGGTGGCGTTGAACTTGGGACGGCTCGAGCTCGACCGTGCTCTGACAGGCGCCACGAGGAGCTCGATCGGGCTGGCCCGGTCTCAGGTGGGCGAGGCCGTCGAACGGCTCGGCGTGTCCGTGCGGAGCCTGCGCGGTGCCTCCGAGCCCGGGGGCGGGTGGGTCGCGTCGTAGCGGATCCTCCCGACGTCGCTGGGCTGGTCTGTGACGCCCGCCTCGCCGGTGCCGACGTCACCATGACCGGTCAGAAGAGGCTCGGCGGGGTCGCGCAGCAGGCCGCAGTCCTCGCCGCGTCCGTCGTGCGCGAGGGCCTGACGAATGCGCTGCGTCATGCTCCGTCGCAGCCCGTGACGGTGCGGGTCGAGGACGACGGTCCGTGGGTGGTGGTCACAGTGTCGAATCCGACCTCAGCGGCCAGAGGGGAGCAGGCGCCCCGGACGGGTGGCACGGGGCTTCGTTCGCTCCAGTCCCGGGTCATGGCGGCGGGCGGCATGCTCGACGTCGAAGCCCGTGAGGGCCGGTTCACTCTTCGAGCGAGGTTCCCCGCATGCTCGGCGAGACCGGTCGGCAAGTGCAGTCTCCGGCCCCGGACTCGGCGCGCGGGCTGGTGGCGGGCCTGAGCCGGGCGCGACGACGCGGGACGATCCTGGTCGGCGCCGCGATCGCCATCCCGGCCGTGACCCTCGGTGCGGTGACTGTCGGGCTCGCGGTGGCCAACAGCCGAGAAGCCGACCGCGCGCTGCTCACGGCGGAACAGTTCGGGCAGATCCGCGTCGGCGACGCGCGCACCGACATCGGCCACCTGCTGCCCAGGTACACCTTGCCGCGGCCGGACGGCGGCCGCCCCGGCTGCGACTACTTCGCCATCACCACCAACCCGTTCGCGGACGAGTTCGAGGACGCCTACGAGATCTGCTGGGACCAGGACCTGGTCGTCTCGACGGCCCTGGTGGAAGGAGCCGCCCGATGACGCTGCGCCTCCTGGTCGCCGACGACGAACCGCTCGTGCGCGCCGGGATCGTCGCAATCCTCGAGACCGACGACGACCTGCGCGTCGTGGCCCAGTGCGCCTCGGGCGCCGAGGTGGTCCCGGCGATCCAGGCATACCGCCCCGACGTCGTCCTGCTCGACGTGCGCATGGGCGGTGGATCCTCGGAAGACGGGCCCTCCGCGGACGGGCTCTCGGCCCTGGCCGAGGTCCGGCGGCTGTTCGGCGCGCTGCCCTGCCTCATGGTCACCACGTTCGGCGAGGACGAGTACGTCGCGGGGGCGATGCGTCACGCGGCCGACGGGTTCGTACTCAAGTCCGGGGACCCGCGCGAGCTACTCCTGGCCGTCCACGCGGTCGCCACCGGTGGCGCCTGGTTCTCCCCGTCGATCTCCCGCAAGATCCTCGACGCTGGACTCGGGCGAGGTCTCGCGCGCCGCGAGGAGGCCGTGCGCCTGGTCGCTCGGCTCACCCACCGCGAGCAGCAGGTGATCGCCCTGATCGGTGACGGGCGCTCCAACACAGAGATCGCCAACCTGCTCTTCCTCGCCGAGGGCACCGTGAAGGTCCACGTCACCGCGATCCTGCGCAAGACCGGCGCACGCAACCGGGTCGAGGCGGCACTCCTCGCAGCCCGGGCCGGCGACCCGCTCGCTCAGTCCTGACCCGCCGGCCACCACGGCCACCCTCGCCGTCATCGCCGGGCGACGTGCGATCACCGTGCGACGTGTCCGCTTGGCGCTATGCGATCGAGATCATCGAGAGCCTCGGCGCCTATCCGGCGCTCAGTGCGACGCCGGGCACGGTGTACCCGTTGCTCGCCCGGCTCGACAAGGCGGGGCTGGTGAGCACCCGATGGTCGGAGTCGCCCGGCGGGCCGCCGCGCAAGTACTACCGGCTGACCGCCGATGGCGACGCGTTGCTGGCCGACGGCGCAGCGGCGTGGTCCCACCTGAGCTTCGCGATGCCCGACATCCTGAGGAAGGGATGACCTGTGGCTAAGGACTACCTCGACACCGTCCGCGCGCGGCTCATCGACTTGCCCCAGCCGGTCCGCGAGCGTGCGATCGACACGCCGTCGGCCCAGCTCGACGAGTTCGCCGGTGCGGGGGTCGATCCTTGTCGCGGCGCTCTGCACGCCGGCAGCCCACGCCGCCCGGCTACGTGACGCCCTCGCCGGGGACGGTTCGCCCGGCGAAGCACAGTGGCGGGTCACTGCGACGGCGCGCTCAGGATCACCGCGGCACTACGCGAGACGTTCTCCACGATCGAGCTCGTCTGAGCCGACGGCGTGTACGCCGGCCGGTTCGTCGAGGGCGCCAAACTGACCTGGGGGCTGACCATGGCCGGTCATCCGCCCAGACGCTGGCAAGGGGTTCGTCCTGCTGCGCCGCCGCTGGGTCGTGGAACGCACTTTCGGGTGGCTGGTCAAGCACCGCCGCCTCGTGCGCGACTTCGAAGCACTCCCCGTCACCCATGAAGCCATGGTCTGGGCCGCCTCCACCTGGCAGCTCAGCCGCCTGACCCGCTGACCACGTTCACAGACACGCTGAGAGCCACCGCAGAGTCGTTTCGCCACTCACAGGTCTGGACCCGCAGCGGGTGCCGGGGGGAGACCGTCGTGCGGTGAGGCCTGGCCGCGCGTTGTTCCGGGCCGCGGTGGTGTGCGGGGCACGACGGAGGTGCCGTGGCCGGGGCGCACGTCGAGGAGGCCTTCGTGGGCGAGGGCGTGCACGGCGAACGCGATGGGTTTGGTGCTCGTGCCGTAGTGCGCGGCGAGGGTCGCGTGCGTGGGGAGCCGGCCGGTGAGGTCGCCGCGTTGGATGCGGGCGCGCAGGTCGTCGTAGATGCGCCACCGGGTCGTCGGTGCGGGTTCGGCGTCGGGTGTGATGGCGTAGGTGCCGGAGCGGGCGCCGTCGTTGACGGTCTGGACGCGGCCGGTGGCGGCCAGGCGTCGTAGTGCCTTGTAGATCGTGGTGGTGCTGACGTGGTGTTCGGCGGCGAGGTCGCGCGGGCGCGGGAGGCGGCCGGTGTAGGTGCCGTCGGTGATGCGGTCGCGGATGAGGTCGTGGATCTTTGTCCAGGGCGTGCCGGGTCGCGGCGGTTCGGGTGGTGCGGTCGCGACGAACGTTCCGGCGCTCGGGCCGGTTCCGGTGACGGTGCGGGCCAGGCCCTCGGCGACGAGGCGGCGGATGGCTTCGCCGGGCGGGCCGGTGCTGGTGCCGTACTCGCGGGCGAGCTGGGTGCGAGACGGCAGGCGGCCGGTGGCGGTGCCGTCGATGATGGTGGCGCGCAGGTCGGTGTAGATCGCGTGGGCGCGGGTGGTGTTCGGCCGGTCGGTGCGCGGGGTGATGGCCAGGCCGCGCCGGTTGCCGCTGATGCGGTGGTAGACGAGGCCCTCGGCGGCGAGACGGGCGACGGCGGTCGCGGCGACGAGCGGGTCGACGTCGTGCTGGCGGGCGAGGGTGGCGGGTGTGGGCAGGTCTCCGGTGAGGGTCTGGTCGAGGATCGCCGTGCGTAGGGTGTCGTGGAGTGGGCGCCACTGCGGCTCGGGGAGAGGGTCGTCGGGGCCGATGACGAACGTGCCGCCGTGGTCGGGGCCGGCGAGGCGCTGGTAGAGCAGGCCGTCGGTGGTCAGGTGGCTGATGGCCCGGTGGATGGTCGAGGTGCTTGCGCCGTAGTCGCGGGCGAGCTGGTCCAGGCTCGGGATCTGGCCGGTGAGGGTGCCGGTGGTGATGCGGGTGCGCAGGTCGTCGCGGATGATGCGCCACAGTGGTGGTGGGGCGGCGGTGGGGCGGGGTGCGACGTAGGTGCCGCCGCCGACGGACCCGCGCACGCGGTACACGAGCCCGTCGCGGGCCAGGGCTGCGGCGGCGTGGTGGATGACTGTCGTGGTGACGCCGTGCTCGGCCGCGAGGTCTTTGGTGCGCGGCAGGCGGCCGGTGTAGAGGCCGTTCTCGATCTGGGTGCGCAGCTGGGTGTAGATGGTCGCGTAGGTGGCCTTGGTGGTGCGGGCGCCGATGGTGACGGCCAGTGCGCCGCCGTCGGGGGCGTGGTGCTCGGTGAGTGTGGCGTGGCCGTCGGCGACGAGGTGGGCGACAGCGAGCGTCGCCGCGCTCCGGCCTGGACGACGCCCGGAGGTGTCGCGCGCGAGGGTGGCCAGCGGAGGCAGCGGGCCTTGGTGGGCGTTGTCGGCGATGCGCGTGCGGATCCGCCGGTAGGCGCGCGCGACGGCAGGGTCGGTGGGCGGCGAGGTCGGGACGGGGGCCGGTGGCACGGCTTCGGCGTAGGTGCGAAGCCGTCGGCTCAGGCGGTCGCGGACGCCACCCGCGACGCGGGTTCCCTGCGGAGTGGCTCGGCCTGCCGTGGGGTCGGGGTTCGGGCGGTCGACCGTGGGGAGGGGTTGCAGGGCGTCGATGGCGTCGTTGAGGTCGGGGGCGTGTTCGGGGGTCGCGAGCTGGTAGACGGGCAGCAGCTGCCGGGTGGCTCGCACGACGGGGCCGATGCGGTAGTCGGTGATGACGGCGTACAGGTGGGTGCGGGTCGCGTGGCTGACCGCGGCGTGCAGGGCGGCGCTGGTGGCCGCGACGGCGTCGAGCAGTGCGGTCTCCTCGTCGGGGGCCAGGGCGCGGACGTCGGCGAAGGCGTTGGCGGCGTCGATGGCCAGCAGGACGCCTTGCTGGGCGCCGGCCCCGGAGTGGACGTCCTGGAGGCGCAGCCACAGGGACTCGAAGACTCCGACGCGGGCGGACCACACGCGCGGGTGCCGGCCGAGGGTGGTGGCGTGCTCACTGATGCGGGTCAGGGATGCGGCGGCCTCGGTGGCGGCGCGGGCGTGCGGGGTCGCCGCGTGGAGGCCGGCGGCAAGGGTCTCGAGCGCCCAGAGGGTCTCGGCGACGCCGTCGCGTCGGCCGGGGCGGGTTCGCGGCGGTCGTGGTGGGGTCCAGCCGAGCCGGTCGATGCCCCAGTCCGGGCTGGCCGAGAGGGCCGGGACGGCGGGCAGGTCCGGCCAGGTCAGGGTCTCGCCGTGGTCGTGCAGGTTCTTCTCCCACCCGGCGGCGAGGGAGGTCAGGGCGTCGCGTAGGAGTGCGGCGTCGGCTGCGAGAGCGGCGACCTGTGTGCTGGTCAGGGGCCCGAGGGCGGGAAGCTCTTGGTCGGTCAGGAGGATCGCCGCGCGGGCCGCGTCGCGCCACCGGGCAACCATCGGGTGCACGACGACGTCGAGGTCCCCCGCGTGCAGCGCGGGCCGGTCCGGGCTGCTCGTGGCGGTGCGCAGGTCGCGGGCGGCGCCGGCCAGGGGTGTCGTCGACCTGGCGGCCAGGGACGGGTAGGCGCGCACTGTGCGTGCGGCAGCGTTCGCGGCTGTCAGGTCCGACCCGGTCAGGAACTGGTTCGTGACCCGTTTGCGGGCCTCGTCGATCCGGGCTTCATCGGTGATCGCGGGGCGTGCCGGTGGTCTGTCGTGCTCGGGGACCGCACCCACGGCCCGGCCCGGGACGGCTCGGTCACGGACGGGTTCGCGGGGGGCGGGGGCTGCCTGGCGGGCGGCGACCCCCGCGGCGGCCCTGGCGCCGTGACGTGCGGCAGCCGCGCGGGCGAGCCGCTGGTAGGTGTCGTCGGCGGTGAGGCGGGCATCTTCCTCGGCGGCGTGGTGGGCCAGCAGCGCGACGGCGCGCGCGATGGGCTGGTGCAGCCGGGTGACCTGGGCGATGAGGTCCGCGCGGCCGGGCACGGGGTTCCCCGGCCCGCCGAGGTCCTGCCCGACATCGCGGAAGTCGTGGGTCAGCGCGTCGAGCGCGTCGAGCAGCTCGTCGATGCGCTGCCCGTACATCACGCGTCCTGGGCGGCCAGCTCGGCGGCGTAGGCGGCGTCGAGCGCGGCGACGACGGCGTCGAGCGCGGCGGGCGGCTTGCCGAACGCGGTCAGTGCGGTGATCGCGGTGCGGGCGCCGGCGACGAGGTCGGGGCGGGGCGCGTCGACCTCGAAGATGTGGGTGATGCCCTCGTCGAGGTGGAGCAGGTCGAGGAGCTGGACGACGTCCCGGTACCCCCACCCCAGGGGTCGGGTCGGGGCGCCGAGGTCGAGGGCGCGCAGCGCGGACCGGGCGCGGGCGTAGGTCGCGTAGTGCTCGACGCTCAGCGGGTGGGTCATGGTGTGTCCTCTCGAGGTCCAGTGAGCGCACGTGTGACGGGGTGCGGGGTGGGCTGGGACGGGGTTGTGGATGACGCGGGTGCGCGCAGCGCGGCCTCGGTGGCGGCCTGGTCGGCCAGGAGCTGTCTCGCGTCGGGCCGGCGGCGCCAGGGGCGCAGGGTGGCGATCATCGGGGCGACCGAGCGCAGCAGGATGAGCCCCTTGCCGCGCTCGATGGCCCGCAGTGCTTGCGGGGACATGACCGGTACGCGGCGCACCGACTCCTGGGAGGAGGTGGTGCCGTCGGGGCCGAAGGTGCGCGACCGGGTGGTCTCGTCGTGGTCGCCGAGGAGGGCGGAGAGGTCTTGCAGGTCGCGTGCGACGGCGGAACCGCCGAGGTGGATCTTGACGATGGCGGCGTCCCAGATCGCTCCGGCCCTGTGCTCACCCCACGCGTTGCGGGCCTGCGCCCAGGACTGCAGCACCGGCATGACCGTGATCCCGGACCCTCCGCCGTCGGACATGAGCTGGTGCAGCGTGGGCAGGGGGGCGAGGTTGCCGATCTCGTCGAGCGCGAGCAGCAGGGGCGGGTCGAGGCGCTGGCCGGGGGAGCGAGCCGCGAGGCGCCGAGCGGTCTCGGTGAGGTCCTCGATGAACGCGGCCACCAGCGGGGCGACCCCACCGGACCCGGCCGAGGTGGCGAGCAGGTAGACGGTGCCGTTCGCGCCCAGGAACGTCTCGGGGTCGAACTCCTGCCCGGCCGGCGGGGTCACGGCGTCCATGACCGCGCGCGTGTTCAAGGACGCCAACGCCAGGGACACCCCGCCCCACACGGAGTCGCGGGTGCGCGGGTCGGCGTTGATCTGCGCGTTCAACGCTGCCGCCCACCGTGGTGCGGCATGCTCGTGCGCGGACAGGATCGCGACGGCCTCGGCTGCCGCGGACGGCGTCTTGGACCACATGTACAGGTCGGCGGCCGTGCGCCCGGCGAGCGCGGCGGCGTGCAGCAGGCACTCCAGGACGGTCTTGGTCAGGCCCTGCCAGTACCCGCCGTTGTCGGTGTCGTTTCCCCCGAACCCCGTCGTCGAGGCGAGCCCGCGCGCCCGCAACGAGGCGACGGCCTCGTCCTGGCACCCGCGGATCGGGGACCACCGCAACCCGGCCGGCAGCCCCGCAGCGAGGCCCTGCGGGTCGAACACCGCGACGGGGCCGCGACGGCGGCGCGCCTCGAGGGTGACGGCGAGAGTGTCGGGGCGGGTTGAGGTCGTGACCACGGCGCCCGGTGCGTCCAGGACGGCGTTGATGACCAGGTGCTCGCCCTTGCCCATGCGTGGCGGGCCGATGACCAGGAAGGAGTCCTCGACCGACGCCCACACCCGCCTCCCGTTCACCCGCCCCAGCAGGTACCCGACGTCGCCCGGGGACGGGCGGTGCACGGAGGGGCGCAGGTGCGCTGACCGCTTCAACAGGGCGCGGGCCGAGGCGTGCCGGGCGATGTCGCCGCGGGTCGCGAACCCGTCCGCCCGGGCACCGGGGCCTACGACCCGCCACCCGGCGGCGAGCAGGGCACCCGCGGCCAGAGCAAGAAGGGTGACGGACGTCCAGTACGTGACCGGGTCCAGGCCGGCCACGTCGAACACCTGACCGGGCACCCCGGGCCGGGTCAGGACGTGCAGGCTCTCGGCAAGACCCCCGCTCGGCGGCTCCCGACCGGTGACGAACGCGGCCACTGATGCCGCCGCGCGCAGCAGCGCGGCCAGGGCGAGCCCGGCCACCACGACGCCGATCGCGACGTTCCCCAGCGCGCCGTTCCCGCCCGGCACGGGCCGCCCGGCGTTCACGCCGCGACCTGAGGGATGGCGTGCGGGTCGTGCACGACGACGACACCCGAGGTGTGCCCGAGGAGCATCAGCTCCAGCGGGCGACCCGCGAGGAGCCCAGGCGGCATCCGCAACGTCGCCAGACCTGTCGCGTCGGCGTGCGTCGCGGCGACGACAACGGCGACCGAGACCACCTCACCCGGCCGGAAACCCTGCTCCGCGACCCCGAACACCGTCCCGCCACCCGAACGGCGCACAGGCTGCGCCCCGGCCGGTGGCGACGCCGAAGCCGGGGCATCCCCGTCGCCGACGTCGTCGGGGGTGAGGTACTCGACCAGGTGGCGCCCGCCCGGCAGGTGGATGTCGACCCGCACCGTCTGACCGGCCGCGCCCGCCAGGGCGGGCAGCACGGCACGGATCGCGGGCTCCCCGACCGCGAGCCACTCGGCGGCCCCGTCGAACGGTTCACCGTCCAGGGTCACGGCAAGGGAGCCGTCGTCGAGCACCGTGATCGTGGCACGACGCAACGTGACAGCGGACTGCTCAGGGTGCTTCATGGCTGTGCTCCGTCCACGACAGGTGCCGGCGCGACCGCCGGTGCCTGCGCCGGATCGGGCGGCCGGGGTGCCGGGCGCCGGGCGGGAAGCTCGATGCGGCCTACCTGCACGGTGTCGAGGCGGTCCAGGACGGTGGCGGCGGCCCTGCGGGACCGCTCCGCGGTCTCCAGGACGACCTCGACCGGCGTCTTGCCCTCGACCCGCGACGCCCACGTCGACACATACGGCACCGTGTACGTGCTCGTGTCCATCTGATGCGCCGCACCCACCATCAGCGCGACCGTCTCCGCCTCGACCTCCGCGACCGACCGGTGCGCCAGCCCGTCCGGGTTGTCCGGCCCGTGCAGCATCACGTGCGCCAGCTCGTGCGCCAGCGTCTTGACCCTCGCCGCACCGTCCATGTCCCCGCGCACCGAGACGACCAGGTCGCGGTAGCTCGTCAGGCCGTTCGCTCCGCCGAGCGCGTCAGCGTCCGCCACGAGCGCGAGCCGGAACCCGCGCTCGGCGACCTGGACGGCCAGGCCGTCCCACAGCCCGGGCGGAGCCGCTCCCACCAACAACGGGGGAGGCTTGGGCAGCGAGTCGACGTCGAAGTCCGTCTGCGTGACATCGAAGACCGTCGCAGGACGCACCCCGACCAGCCGGGTCCGCACCGTCTCCCCAGGTGCAGGCTTCTCGGAACGCTCCAGTGCCCGCCACGGGCCTGTGTCCGGATTACGGGCCACCAGCCGCTGCGTGACCGGCGCCAGGATCGCGTACCCATGCTGCCCGCGGCGAACCTGATACCCCATCGCCTTCAGCTGCCCGTACCCCGCCGGGTACACCGGATCCGGGAACGGGACCAGGCCCGCCTCGAACGCCGCGCGATGCTGCACCAGGATCAGCAGGTTGTTCGCCCACGACCGGGCCGGCCACCTCGCCGCGAACACCGCCATACGACGCCAGTCCTCAGCCGACGTCAGGTCCTCGACAGCCCGCGCGAGACGCTCGTGAACGGCATCGAGTTTGGCATCACGCTCCGAGAGCGAGGAACGGTCGAACTCCATGACGAGCCTCCACGATCGGGGACGTCATGTAGGTGTGCCGATCACATTCCAGGGCCCGATCATGCAGAAGCCCGCGCTGCTGCGCGCCGCCCGGTGCAGGCAACCGCCTCTTAGCGACGCAACCGAACGCGACAGGCGCCAAAGGACCGGACCAGGTCTGAGTGTTCGAGACACTGACGGCGAGGTCAGCGCACCTTCGCGCACGGCCCGGACAAGTGAGGACAACCGCGATGGCTGAGCCGACCCCCGTACCCGAGGGCGACAAGGCAACAGCGCCCAAGCCTGAGCCGTTGCCCGGGGACGCCGCGTCGACGCCTGCTCCGCAGGCGACGGATCACGCCACGCATTCGGTGCAGCAGGACGGCGGGGGATCCGCGCGTGGCGCCGGGACCCATCTGATCGAACTTGTGCGGCGCATCGGGTTCGCCGTGGCCGCCCTCGCCGCAATTGTCGTGTTCGTCGCAGGCGCCCCGGCCGAGCCCGAAGCGACGCGCCATGATGCAACGATCGCGGCCATCGAGGCAGACGACAACGCCAACAACGCCCGCACCGAAGGCGCGCCCCAGCAACAGGTAGTCAACGGCTGGACGACCATCGCGTACCTGGGTCATATCTCGGACCAGGTGGACGACCTCCCCGGGCGGCTGGCCGCATCGAACGACGGGCGACCCGCCGCCCTCCTGCTCATCGGCGTCCTGACCGCGGCGTTCCATCTCGGCACGAAGCCGAGCAGCCGGCAGAACCTTCGCTGACTCCCGGCCAACCGACTTCCGCTCGGCTGCCCGAGTTCGCGACCAGGCATGCGCTCAGCGCACGAGGCGGACCTCCGCGATGCCCAGCCGCTCGTCGAAGAAGCGCTCGCCGTCTGGCAAGAAGCCGTTGCGCTCGTAGAACCGCCGCGCTCGGGGGTTCTTCTCAGCGACCCACAGCTGCGCGGGGCCAGGTGGGACGACCGCGTCGAGCAGCGCTTGCCCGGCACCTGTGCCGTGGTGGTCGGCCAGGACGTATAGCGACTGCAACTCGTGCTCGCGCACGGGCGAGTGATCTCCGATCTGCCGCCCAGCCCCACCGATGGCGAACCCGACTACTGCGCCGTCCACCTCCGCGATCGTGACCACCGCGCCGTCGTCAAGGCGGCGAGACCACTTCTCGATCCGGCGCTCCAGGGTGTCGGTCTCCCAGTGCGCTACCGACAGGAGACCGGAGTAGGTCTCCACCCATGAGGTGTAGTGGACCGAGGCGCAGGCGATCGCGTCGTCAGGCGTAGCACAACGGACGGCGACGCCACCGGGTGTCACGGCTGGCATTGCACCATCGTGCCGCACCCAGCCACTAGGCCGTGTCTCTTCACTGCGTAGCGAGACGATGATGGCGGCCAGGACGACGGCGCCGCGGTAGATGGTGGCGTGCTTGTCGTTGCGGGTGGCCAGGGCGCGCCACTGCTTGAGCAGGTTGAAGGACCGCTCCACGACGTTGCGCTTCTTGTACTTCTCGGTGTTCAGGCCTGGTCGCCTCCGCCGGCCGAGCCTCTGCGTTTGCGGTTGGCCTTCTGGTCGTCCCGTTCGGGGATCACGGCCTTGATCCCGCGCCCCGCGCAGCTCGTACCGGATCGCTGCGGAGGAGTACGCCTTGTCGCCCAGCAGCGCGTCGGGCATGGTCCGCGGGCGCCCGCCGTCGACCCGGGGGACCCAGATGTCGGCGAGCACCGGTTCGAGCTGCTTGCCGTCGTGGCACTGTCCGGCCGCGACGACCGCGGCCAGCGGTCGACCTTTCCGTCGACGGCGTGGTGGACCTTGGTCGTCAACCCGCCACGGGACCGGCCGATGCCGTGACATGCGGGCTCGTTGTGGACAGGCCTACGGGCGCGGTTCTTCGAACGCCACCGTGGACCAGGTGACGGTTGACTTCACTCACGCAGATACCCAGAACTGGTATTCGGGGGAACGTGAGGACTGATCACCGATCCCCGCAAGCCCACGCTCATGTTCGCCCGGAAACCGTCGAGAATCACGGGAACTTGCGGAGTTCTTGGCCGAGGCGTGCATCTGTGCCGAAGAGTGCGAGCTCGTCGGGGACCATCTGGTGAGTGACGAGGAAGGATCTGTCGCGGATCCGCCAGAGTGCTTGCCCGCGCCCGAGTTCGGACAGGAGTCCGCGCTCGGTTCGGGTGAGTCCGAGCGTGGTCGCGGTGGGGCCGAGCTGGTCGGTCTCTTGGCGGTAGATGACGCGGGTCTCGGCGTTGGCGAGAAGTGAGGACGCGAGGGCGCGTGCCGTGGAGCCGTGGTCGCCGACGTTGTCGAGGTCGGAGAGCTTGTGGAAGACGAGGACGTTCGCGATGCCGTAGTGGCGGGCGAGCCGCCAGTGGGCGTCCATGCGGCGCAGGAGGGCGGGGTGGGCCATGAGCCGCCAGGCCTCGTCGTACAGGACCCACCGTTGGCCGCCGTCGGGGTCGAGGAGCGCGGACTCCATCCAGGCTGACGCGCACGTCATGAGCAGGGACAGGGCGGTGGTGTTCTCGGCGACGGCGGACAGGTCGAGGGTGATCATCGGGGCGGTGGGGTCGAAGCGGACGGTGGAGGGGCCATCGAACATGCCGGCGAGGTCGCCGGCCACGAGGCGGCGCAGGGCGTGTCCGGCGAGGCGCCCGTCTTCGGTGAGGGTGGTGTCGTCGGGGGTCAGGAGCCGGTCGACGACCATGGGCAGGATCGGGACGGTCGCGGCGGCGACGGTGTCGGTGAGCGCGACGTCGAGGGCGGTGTGCTCGAGCGGGGTCAGGCGTCGTTCGAGGACGGTCTCGGTCAGTGCTCCGACGAGGTCGCGGCGGCGCGCGGCCACCTGGGTGCGCCACTGCTCGTCGTCGAGGCCGGTGGGGCGGGGGCCTTCGTCGAGGGGGTTGAGGCGGTTCGTGGTGCCGTGGCCGAGCTCGATGGCGATGCCGCCGACGGCGCGGGCGACGGCGGTGTGCTCGCCCTTGGGGTCGCCGGGGACGTAGACGCGGCGTCCGAACGGGATCGAGCGGGTGCACAGGGACTTGGCGAGGGCGGACTTTCCGGCGCCGACGATGCCCGCGATGACCATGTTCGGGGCGGTGATCAGGCCGCGCTGGTAGAGGACCCAGGGGTCGTAGACGAACGCGGACCCGGAGTTGTGGTCTTGACCGATGAACACGCCGTCGGCGCCGAGGCCGCCCTCGGCGAGGAACGGGTACGCGCCCGCCCACGTGGCGGAGGTGTCTTGGTGCTGCGGGAGGCGCAAGCGGCCCGGGGTGCGCAGCGCGGCGGGGCCGGGTTCGCCGGCTGCGGGCAGGTAGCGGGTCGCGCGTCGGGCGGCCAGGTCGGCCGCGTGAGTGGTGCGCGCTGCGGCTCGCGTCTGGGCGAGGCTGCGGGCTGCGACGGCGTCGGCTGCGGCCCGGCGGGCTCGTCGCCGGCCGCGGCGTTCTCCGGCAGGGGTCACGAGCACGGAGGCGTGGACGCGGTCCTCGGTCACGGCATGGGCCCCGTCGCGTCCGCCGTGACGTTCGGCCGGTAGGGGCGCATGGGGGTGATCGTCGCCGTCGGGGCGTGGTCGACGCCGTGGGTGATGGGTGGGTCGGTGTGCCAGGCGATGCGGCTCGACGCGCTGGCTGCCTCGTCGAGCCTGCGGTAGGCGTCGGCGTGCGCGAGGGCAGCCTTGTGCAGGTCGTCGGCGGCGGTCAGGCAGAACGCGAGCCCGGCGGCGTGGCGGCCCGCGTCGTCGTGGGCTGCCTCGATGCTCGCACGGTGGGCATGGGCGAGGTTCTCGAGCACCTCGATGAACGACCCGGCGATCGAGAGCAGGTTCCCCACGGTCCAGTGCGTGTCTGCCGGGTCCTCGAAGGTGCGGGTGGCGCGGGCCAGCGCCTTCATCGCCGTCGCGGCCTGTTCCGCGGACGTGACGGGGCTCTCGGGGTAGTTCATGACGGCCTCCAGGGTGTGGTCACCAGGAAGGTGTGCCTGCCAGCGGCCGCGTCAGCCCGTGAGCACGTCAGCCGGTCAGGTGCATGACGGCGACGGCGCGGTAGAGCCCGGCGACGAGCGCGGGCGCGAACGCGAACCGGTCCCGCCGGCGACGCGCCGCCCGCCACACCGCCGTCGGGAGCATGGGCAGGCGCGCCGTCGGCCCGGAGCGTCGTGCGGCCGTGGTCGTCTGCTATGCGGTGGTGGCGGGGCGGTCGGGAGAGAGGTAGAGCTCGACGCGGTCGGTGGTCCAGGTCGGGACGCCGGTGCCGAAGAAGTCCTGGTCCTCGGTCCAGACCGGGCAGGCCAGGGTGAGCGCGGTCGCGAGGATGGGCGCGTCGTCTGGGTCGCGCACGTCGATGCGCAGGTGCGCCTCGCCGAGCGCGCCGTGGTAGGTCTCGGCGTCGATCGGGTGGACGAGGTGCTCCAGGGCGTCGAGCGCGTCGAGGGCGGCCTTGAGCGCGTCTGGTGACCAGCCGCGCCGACCTGCGATCACCGGCAGGTGGCGGCGCGCGTCGGCGAACGCGACGGCGGGCGCGCACATCCAGGTCGGCCCGGCGTGCTCGGCGATGATGCGTCGTGCGCCGGCGCCGAGCACGGCACGCAGGGCGATGTTGGCGTCCAGGACGACCGCCGTGGCGGCCTCCATCACGTCTCCGATGCGCGCAGGTCCTCGAAGTCGCGCAGGGCGGCCTCGACGTCCTCGTCGGCCAGGAGCGCGTCCAGCTTCGCGGTCGCGGCGGCGAACACGGCCCGCTCGGCGGTCAGGTCGACCTTGACGGGGATGAAGAACCCGACCGTGTGCCCGTGACGCTGGACGGCGACGGGCGTGTCGGAGTCGACGTAGGTGGCCAGGTCCGCACGGAACCGGCGGATCCCGACGGGGGTGACGGACATGAGGGCCTCCCAGGCTGTGTACCGATGTGTACACATTACCGGGTCGTGTGCGGCGGGCGTGGTGTGCGTCGGCGCGGTCATGTTGCGCGTCCGAGGGGGAGGGCAGCGCAGACGAAGGCCTGGGCTTGCTGGCCCCATAGGCGGCGGGTCTCGCACGAGGACTGGATGGCCGCCTGCTCGACGACGGCGACGGCGTGTTCGAGGTCGGCGGGGTCGGCCGCGCTGACGGTGATGAGTCCGGTGGCGCGCAGGAGGCCGTGCCCTGCGGTCAGGTCGGCTTCTTGTTGGAGGACGTCGGTGTATTCGGCGGTGTGGGCGGCGTCTTCGGTCTGTCCGAGGCGGGCGCGTTGGGCGGCGTCGGAGAGGTGGCCGGTCTTGGCTCGGCGGATGGTGCGGGCGGCGACGTCGGCGCGCACGGGGGTGAAGTGCATGGTGAAGGTGTGCTGGACGCCGGTGGCGGCGAGCAGGGGTTGCAGGAAGCCGGGCGAGACGTACGAGCGGGGCCATTCGCTGATCCAGAGCACGGCGTGGTGCGCGGAGTCGGAGCGCAGGTGCGCCCACGTCTCGGTGACGGCGAGGGGTCCGGCGGTGGCGAGGTCGCGCCCGAGGGTGCCGTGACGTTCGAGGGTGGCGGCCACGGCCGGGTCGTACGCGGTGCGCAACGACACTGCGAGGTCGCCGGGGGTCAGGGTGGCGGTGGTGGTGATGTCGGCGGCGTTCAGGGCGAGGATCATCGCGTCGACCTCGTGGCGCAGGGCTGCGGCGGCGCCACTCAGGCCGCCGCCGGAAGTGCGGATGGTGCGTGCGGCGGCGCGGATGTCGAGGGTGAGCGAGATCGTCGAGGTGTGGCGTTGCCCGGCGGGTCCGGCACGTTCGATGAGCTGTTCGTAGGTTTGGGCGGCCCAGGATCCGTCGCGTGCTCCGTGGGCGTGCCACCAGTCGTGCAGGGGTTTGCCCGAGTCCGGGAGGGTGCGTTCGAGGACCTGCAGGTCGGCGATCCGTCCGGAGCGGCACGCGGCGGCGAGCGTGCGGGCCCAGGCGGTGACGCGGCGGTTCTGCTCGGTGGGGTCGAGGAGGACGAACGCGGGGTGGCGGACCTCGAGGATGGCGGTCAGGGTGCCGCGGTGGGGGTCGTGGACGTAGACGGCGCCGGTGTCGGGGTCGGTGACCTCGCGCAGGGCTGCGGCGTCCCCGGGCAGGGCGAGGGTTCCGGCGGGGCGCGGGCGGCCGATGCGGGCGCGGTAGGCGGTCTGCCCGGTCAGGGTGCGCCGGATCCAGCGGGCGGTCACGGGCGCCCACTCGACGGCGGTCCGCCCGCCCGCCGGGACCATGGCCGCACCGGCCAGCAGGGCGGCCAGGGGTGCGGCCAGGAGCGGGGCGCCGCCGCCGGTGTACAGGGCCAGCACCAGGAGGGTCGCGCCGGTCCCGGCGGCGATGAGGCGGGGTCCGGACAGGCCGAGGATGATCCCGCGGCGCGGCAGTCGGGAGAACGTGACCGGACGGATCTCGGGCTCGGTGCTCACCGGTGCGCCCCGTCCTGTGCGGCGTCGGCCCCGCGTGTGGACTGCCCGGCGACCCACGCGCCGGCCCGGGGTCCGGCGTCCGCGGCGGCCTTGGCCGCCATCGCCCCGGCGACGATCGGGCCTGCGGAACCGGCCGCGGCTGCCCCGCCGCCGGCGGCTGCGGCCGAGGTCCCGCCGCTGGCGGGCGCCGCGCTCGCCCCGGTGGTTGCGGCGTGCGCGGCCGCGTGCCCGGTGGGCACGCCCGGTGAGGAGGGTGCGGGCCGTGGCGTGGGGGTCGGGCCGCCGTCGGCGGTTGCGCCAGGGGTGCCGAGGATCCGCGGTGTCTCGGCGCGGTTCAGGAACCGGGCGGGGACGGGAACGGGCCGGTTGAGGGCCTGCTTGGCTTCTTGTTCGGCGGACATGGCGTGGTACATGTCGAAGCCCATGAAGGTGATGGCCTTGTAGGTCATGTAGGGCGCGAACCCGGCGACCAGGAGCAGCACGATCCCGCTCAGCGGGTCGGACAGGGAGGTCAGGTCGGCGGAGACGGGGGCGGTGATCTGCGCGGTGGCGAGCAGGAGGAAGACGACGACGACGATCTTCGAGACGATCAGCGCGATGACGACGTTGGCCCACCGCCCGACCCATCCGCGGGTCGAGTCCCAGGTGGCGCCCGCGAGGGCGACGGGGGCGAACGCGATGGCGACCAGCAGGAGGGCCTTGCGGATCAGGAGGCTGAGCCACAGGATCAGCCCCGCGCACAGGGTCACGCTGGACAGCAGCAGGACGACGAGGATCGCACCGCCGGGACCGCTGGCCGCGGTCAGGGCGGTGCCCGTGGTCAGCAGGGTGATGCGGTCGCCGACCTCGGTCAAGGTGGTGCCCGCAGCGTCGATCATGGCGGTGGCGACCCGGTCGGTGATCTCCAGCCCGGCGGCGATCACGGTCACCACGACGAACGACCCCAGGATCGACTTGCCCAGGCCGAGGGCGGCCCGGGTCATTGCGGCGGGTTCGCGGTGCAGCATGCCGGTGATGAGCTGGAGCAGGAAGAACGCGAGCATGACGAACACGGCGACGCCGAACACGATGTTGTAGACGCGGGTGAAGCCGTCGGTGGTGAGGTCGACGAACGTCGTCGTCTCGAACGCCGCCCACATGCCGCGCATCAGGTCGGCCGCTCCGGTCGAGACGGCTGCGGTCAGGCCCATCAGGAGGGACTCGACGGTGCCGGCGGCGGCGGTTGCGGCGGCGTCGCACACCGACGCCACCCCGGGGATCGAGCACAGGTCCATGAAAGCTCCTCTCAGGCGGTCGGGGTTCAGACGGTCTGGCCCACTCCCCAGAAGAAGTTGACGAGGGTGACCGCTGCCCCGCAGACGGCGGCTGCGGCGACGGCGACGATGACGCCGGTCTTGCCGCGGCTGGCGTAGGTGGGGTTGGAGGTGTTGGACCCGAAAGCCCACACGATCGCCGCGACGATCACCGCGAGCACGGCGAGGATCAGGCCGATCGTCATGACGGCGCCGACGATGTCGCGTAGCGCGGAGATGCCGGGCAGGCCGGTGGTGTTCGGGTCGATGGAGATGTCGGCCAGCACGGTGGTGGCACGGGAGGGGGTCATGGCGGTACTCCGTTCTCGGATGTCGGGCTACAGGTGGGCGCCGGTGTCAAGGAGCCAGTTGGTCCAGGCCAGGGCCCCGCCGGTCAGCGCGGCACCGGCCAGGGAGACCAGGACACCGGCCCTGGCCCGCGCCGCGCCTTGCCAGGACCCGGCGGCGGTGGCGATGGCCCACGCGGTCGCCGAGACGATCAGGACCGCGACTGCGACGAGGAGGGCGACGGTGAGCAGTGCGCCGAGCATCGAGACGAGCTGGTCGTCGGCGGCGACGGCGGTGAAGTCCGGGCTCACCCTCCCCGCGGGCACCCCGGTGACGCCCGCCCCGGTGCTCATGCGCGCACCGCTGGGGTCGTGCACGCCGCGAGGCCGGCGGGAAGGGAGGGGGTGGTGCCGCCGGTGGCGGAGGCCAGCCACGCGGTCGGGTCGATGGCCGGGTGGTCGAGGCCGCCGGGGCGGATCTCGAAGTGCAGATGGGGGCCGGTCGAGTTGCCGGTCGAGCCGACGTCGGCGATCCAGTCCCCGGCCGCGACGAGGTCCCCGACGCGGACGTGGGTGCCGTCGGCGGCGATGTGCCCGTACACGGACACGACGGCCTGTGCGTGCAGGTGGTGTTCGATCGCGACGGCGTTGCCCAGCCCGCCTCGGGGCCCGGCGGCGACGACCCGGCCTGCCGCGGTGGCAAGGATCGGGGTGCCCTGAGGGGCGGCGAGGTCGACGCCCTCGTGCAGGCGGCGCACGTGCAGGACCGGGTTGGTGCGCATCCCGAACCCGCTGGTGCGCACCCCCGTGTTGTCGGGCAGCGGGTAGCGCACGACCCCGACAGATGGGACCGGCGCCGGCCCCGCCGCCACGGTGTCCCCCGACGTCGCAGTTGGAGCATGGGACGCGGTGGTGAGGGCGTCGAGGATGGCCTCGGCGACGGGCTCGTATCGGGCGTACCGGTCCGGGAAGGCGGAGACCTCGACGCCCTGGGCTGCCTGCCCCGGCGAGAGGTCGCGCCAGCGGGGGAGGTCGAGCAGCCCGCGCGGGGTGCCGTGGTTCGGGCCGGTAGGCCCGCCGTAGAACGCGCGGGCCTGGTAGGTGACGTCCATGAGTTCGGCGACGGACCCCCACCCGGCGGCCGGGCGCATCTGGAAGATGCCGAGCGAGTCGTGATCGGACCCGTCCGCGTCGTGGGGCAGGGTGCCCGAGGCCGGGTAGGCGGTGGTGTTGGCGTAGTTGCGCAGCCCGGACTCGGTCAGGGCCGCCATCAGTGCGACCACGACGCCGTCACGTCCGACACCGGCAACGGTGGCGCCGACGTCGATCAGGGTGGCCGCGTGCTCGAGCTGGACCCGCCCCATCGTGATCGGGGTGCCGTCCGTGGTGCGGGCGGCGAGCATGTCCGGCACCGCCGTCACGGTCTGCCCGCGCCCGCAGGTCGGGGTGGCCTGGGCTGCCGCCATGAGGAGCAGCCCGATCAGGAGGGCCGGGGGCAGGACGACCGCGGTGGCGGTGGCAAGCAGGAGGCGGCGCACGGTGGTCACCGCAGTGCCGTGCCGGGTGCGCTCAGGCGCAGCACGTGGCAGGTCGGGTAGGTCGGCTCGCAGACCACGAACACGGTGAGCTCGACCGAGAACCTCTCCTGCACCGGGTCGCCTTCCCATACTCCGGCACGGTGCCTGACCCCGGTGAGGGTGACCGCGCTCGTCCCATCGGCGAGCGACCCGGGCGGGGCGTTCGCGACGATGCCCGCCCACGAGGCGGGGATCACGGCGTCGGTGACGGTGAGCCACTGGCGTGTCGCGTACCCGGCGAGGAAGTCCCACGCGGCGGCGGTAGGCAGGTAGGCGATCAGGTCATCGACAAGCCCCGGGGTCTCGATGCCGGACGGGTCGGCGACGTCAAGGATCCGCTGCCGGTACGCCTCCCGCGGCACGGACGCCGAGGTGTCCCACGCGAACAGGGCGGCCGCCAGTGTCCTGGCGAACAGGACCGGGTCCGTGGACGATCCGACCGGCGGCAGCGACAGGGAGGTGGCGTCATCGCCGGTGGCGACGACGCCACCTCCAAGGCCGGGGTCCCCGGGGCGGGCGCGCCGTCGACGACGCTGCCGTCGGGGGCGCCGGTGGCGGCGGCATCGGCCGCGGGGACGTGGCCCCTGTGGCTGTGCCACAAGAGGACAGCGGCCGTGAACACCAGCACGACGACGACGGCCGCGGCGACGGCGACGATGACCCGGCGGGTGCCCAGCCCGGTGGTGGTGTTCATGGCCGGACCCGGTGCGCGTCGGCGGCCTCCCGGCCAGCGCGGGCGACGACGGCGAACTTGTCGAACGCCTCACGCACCCGGTCGAACGTGCCCCACTCGACCTCGGACATGCCTCGCCCGATCGCGTCGGCGTCGAACCGTTCGGTCCACCCGTCCAGAGCGGTGATCGTGTCGAGGAACTGCCGGATCGTGCCCGCCCGCGGCCCCAGCACCCTCGCCGGGTGCGCTGCGGGCGGACGCGGGCGCCCCGCCCGATACGCCGGCCTCGACGGCGCCGGTGCGGGGCGCGGGCTGGTGACGATCCCTGCGACCTCCCGCCTGACCCGCTCGTACAAAGGCCCGACCGGGGCGCCGGCCTGGATGCGGCGCAGCGCCTCGCCCGCATGCTCACGGACGACGACGTCGCCGGTGGTGTCCTCACGCAGGTCGGTGAGCCAGGCGATCTGCTCGTACCGCTTGTACCCGGAGGTGCCGCCGACGAGGTGGGCCGCCTTGTGGCGCGAGTCGAGGTGCCCGTGCGGTTCCGGCGTTTCGCCGGAACCGCCGCCACCAGCAACGACGTCGCCGCGAGCGTCGTCGCCGTGGTCCGGTGCGTGTGGGGTGGTGCCGAACCGGGTGGCGGCCTGCCGTCGGGCGGCGTCCTCCTCGAACACGGCCTTGGCCTCCCGGTACAGGTCGGCCTTCTCCAGGACGGTCAGCGGCTTGACGGTGGCGACGTCGTCACGCTGGGCGAGCAACAAGGTCAGGTCCGAGGAGATCCCCGACCGCACCCACGCGCGCACCGTGCGGTGCCCGAGCCGCTTGAGCGCCTCGAGGCGGCGCTGCCCGCACACCAGGACGCCGTCCGGTGTGATCGTGATCGGCTGGATCAGCCCGAGCCGGCCGATCGACGCGGCCAGGGTGTCGATGTCGCCGAGGTCGACCCGGTACCGGCGCCCGACCCGGATCGAGTCGATGGCCCGCTCGATCCCCGGCACCACCTCAACCACGACGCACCCCCGGCGTGGCCGGGGCCGGGGAAGAACCGGTCAAGACGGCCGCGATGATCGGATCGGCAGCCAGTTCCTCGACACTCTCGCCGAGCAGGCACCGCAGCAGCAGCCCACGGCCCGCGGCGCTGACCTCGGGGCGGCGCGGGTCGCCCAGCACGGCGGTCAGCAGCGCCACCCACGACGGCTTGGCCAGGTCGAGCAGGACGAGAGCATGGCTGTCGCGGCGCAGCTTCGCGAACGCGCCTCTGCGGTCGGGGAGCGTCGCGAGACGCTCGGCGACGTAGTCGATGCCGAGCCCCGCGGTTCCCGCCGGCCATCCGTGCGCGACGAGCACGCTCACGGCGGTGTCGAGCGCGGCCCGCACCTCATCGGGCTCGACATCCCCGACACGGCAGCGCAGCACCTGCGGTTCCAGGGCGGGGGCCGCGATGCTGTCGCCGAGCAGGTCCCAGGCCGTCTCGTCCCAGCGTTGCGCGGCATGCACGGGCGTCTCGCTGCGGTGGCGGGCGGACCGCTCCGAGCACAGGCGTTCCTCGGCGAGCGCGTCGGCCTTGAGCATCGACCCGACCGCCGTCGTCACCAGCGCCCACGGGTTCGTCGCGGTCACGGTCGCCGGGTTGCGCAGCTGCAGGAACGCGGCCACGACAGCGTCGTGCGGGGTCCGCCCGTACCGGCGCGCCAGCCACGCATACTTTCGCTCGCACACCCGCATCAGCTCTGCCGCCCGCGGATCCGACGCCCACGACCGGCGACCATCACGGCCCAGGTCCGCCAGCACCACCCGCAGCTGCTCGGCGTCGGTCAGGTCCACGCCGCCGCCATCCACGCCGACGCTATCCACGCCGACGCGGTCCACGGTGGCGAGGCCGGCGTCGTCGCCGTTCACAGGTCCACCGCCGACGTCGAACGGGTCGCGGCGGACGGCGACGGCGTCGCCTGCGGTGCTGTCCGGGCGGCGCGGTGCTGACGGATCGCGCGCACGGAGGTGCGGGGGATGGCGTAGGCGTGCCGCATGACGGCCCGTTCGAGCGAGATCCCTCGCCCGACGAGCGCCTGGGACCCGAGCACCGACAGGTCCGCCAGCCGGGTCCACTGGTAGTCGCCCGTGACACGGGCATGGGACGCGAGCGTCCCACCGGTCAGGCGGCGGCGGGACGGGTCGCGGTGCACGGCCATCGGGTCGGGCAGGCTCACCTTCGACGCCGCGTGTGGGGCTGTCATCGTCGGGAAGGGCTGGAACTGCGGTGGTCGGCCAGGCTGGTACGGGGCGGGGATCACGTCGACACCTCCGGGGTCGGGGCCGGGCGCAGACCGCCCGGAGCGGGCAGGGCAGCAGTGCGGCGGAAGGCCGAGCGGATCGTCGCCTCGACCTCCCGCCGCGGAAGGCCGGCGTGCTGCGCGGCCTCGGCAAGAGCGCCCACCGTCGAGGGCAGGTCGAACCCGCCCTCGACCATCCGGCAGGACGCCCAGAACAGCCCGGCGTTGCGCCCGCCCTCCGGGCGGCTCGCGACCCAGGCCGCCAACCGATCCGGCGAGGCACCCACCCCAGGCAGTACGCCCGCACCCGACGGTGACGGCGTCGGGCGCGGGGGATCGAGGAACGCCCGCAACGCGCCGGCGTCCACCGGATGCGGGTCGCGGCCAGACACCGCGACCAGCTCGTACCGACGCGGCCCGACCGGCGTCAGGCACCACGACGGCGGCGCGACCACATACCCGCCGTCCCCGCGGAAGTCGATGTGCGTGCGCGGCGACTGCCACGACCTCTGTTCAACCCCCGCAGAGTGCGGGAAGTAGGCGTGGATCCCGCCCGAGGGCGTGCGCACCACCACCGACCACCCCGCCACCAGGCCGCCGCGGCGGGCCCGCTCGAACGCCGGGAACCCCGACGAACCCGGGTGCAGGTCCACATCGACGACGTCGAACCCCGATCGCTCACCGGTCGGCACGCCGATGTTCGCGTCCGGACGACGCCGCCACCACGCCGCGACCTGGTCGACGTCGGTGGTCGCGTCCAGGAACCCGCGCTGCGTCAGCGGCTGCTTACCCGTCGGCGCGCACGGAAACACAGGCACCCCGGCCCGCGCCAGCGAGGCCGCGGCCGCCGGCAGCGAGGGCGCGGCGGCGGCACGACGCAGCGGTGAGAGCCGCGACGAGGTGAGGTCGGCCGGTGTTGACATGCCCACCACGCTCGGCCGCCACCGTTACCGCGAACGCACGGCGTACGGCACCACGTACGGACCACGTACGGAGCGTCCGACTGGCGTCAGTGCAGGTCAGGCGCCGTACGTGAGGTGCTCGCGCAGGACGCGCCTCGACCTGAGCCTGAATCCACCGTCGATGGTTCTTGATGGTCGTCGGTGGCGTTTCGGGGAGCGTGGTTGTGGATAACCGGAGATGGGCGTGCGGAACCCGCCGCTCTGGACGGCTCTTCCACTGCGGTTCTCCGGTCGTGCCCGTCGGGGCTGGGTGGTCAGGACGTTGCTGGGGCGGGTGGGCCGACGGCGTGGTCCCACAGGCTGGTCCACGCGGCCTGCCAGGGCCACCGGTCGGGGAGGTGCATGACCAGCCGCCTCCCGGTGGCCGCGAGGCGGGCCGGGGTGGAGATGATCGTGCGGAGCATGGTGGCCATGCGGGCCTTGCCCGTGCCGGCGGCGACGGCCGCGGCGCGGGAGATGTTGAACGCCATGGCCGCGAAGGCGAGCCAGGCGGCGTTCGCGGCGAACTTCCCCGAGGGCAGGTGGGCCAGGGGGCCGGCCTTGAGCTCGGCGATGACCTGCTCGACGATCGCATGCCCTCGGTGATACCGGTCTGCTTCTACCGCGGGCAGGGTGGTGTTGGTGATGAAGGCGTGGTGGCGGTAGACGTCGAACAGTTCGCCCTGCCCGGTGGCGGGCGCCTGCCCGAGCCGCTTCACACGCCGCACGACCAGCCGGCAGACCACCTGCTCGGACTTCTTCTTGGAGACGAACGCGGTGAACGAGGTCTCGGCGACCTCGGCCTCGGAGACCCACTGCCCGGTCTCCTCGTCGAGGATCGCGTTCGGGTACTGGATCGCGGTCCACGCCTGCTCGGGGATCTGGGAGATCGCCGTGGTCACGGTCCTCCACGCCGGGATCGTGAAGGAGAACCACGCCCCCGCCTTGAGCGCGGCTGCGACGTTCTTGGCCGTGGCGAACGCGGAGTCCCCGCGCACCCACACCCGCTGGGCGGGGCCGGTCACCGCCTTGACGGTCGTCAGGGTTCGCTTGAGGTGCCAGTCGGCGCTCTTGCCCGACCTCGTCGACCCCTGACGCAGCGAGCACTCCGCGATCAGCGGCGCCGTGGACGGCGTGCTGATCGTCGTGATCATCGCGTTCAGCCCGCGCACCCCGGAATACCCGAACCCGGCACCATCCTTGGCGTACCCGTGGACCTCGCGGATCGTGTCGTCCACGTCGACGAACACCAGGTCGTCCTCCCCGACCAGGGCGGGGACCTTCGCGGCAAGCCCGCCCAGCAGGCGACGGTGCGCGGCGTGCAGTTGCAGCACGTGCCCGTGGGTGAACGAACGCAGGAAAGTCCCGATCGTCGACGGCGCCCGCACCGGACCCAGCACCCGGGCGGTGCCACCCGCGCGCAGCAGGTTCAGGTCATCGATGCTGTCCGCCCCGGCCAGCATCCCCGCAACCACCGTGCGCACCTTCGCCGCCAGGTTCGCGGCCGGCAGCGTGCACGCCTCGTCGATCGCCTCGGACAACCCGGCCGACTCGGCCAGTTCCAGCACCGGTACCAGGCCTGCTGCGGACACGAGTTTGGGATCGTCGAACACCGGCACGACGCCGTGGCATGCTCTCACTTACCGGGTGCCCCTCTGCTTGGACTGATGCTGTCTTCGCAACCAACATCATCCCAGTCAGCGGGGCACTCCGGCGATCTAGGCCCGGCGCGCCACACCGTCCACGGACCCGCCGCGGATCGGGGCTGAAGCTAACGCAATCCGTCCGGTTCGACGGTCAGATGCGGACGGCGTCGGCGGGCTGGGTGCGGGCGGCGATGACGGCCGGGAAGGACGCAGCGGCGAGCGAGAAGACAAGCACCGCGGCGAGGGGGATGAGCGCCAACTTGGGGTCGAAGACCGGCTGCCAGCGGGCGACGGCGGTGACGACCATGATGGCGGCGAACCCGACCGCGAACCCGAGTCCGGCACCGAGCAGCCCGAGCACCCCGCATTCGGCGACGACCAGCCCGACGAGTTCGCCGCGCCTGGATCCCAGTGCTCGGCGTAGCCCGAACTCCGGGATTCGGCTCGTCACCGACAAGATGTTGACGAGGACCACCCCGGCGAGTCCGGCGAGGGACGCGACGACGGCCAGCACCTGCAGGGCCACGGACACCGATGCTTCGAGCTGGCCGCGGTAGGCGTCTGCGCCGAGTACGGGGTCGACGGTCAGGCGATGCTCTTCGAAGGGGTCGGCGAGCAGGCCGATCCGGGTGGCGAGCAGGCTGGCGGCGCCGGGCTCGGTGAGGGCGAACACCGTGGTGGTGTAGGACGGTGGCAGCCCGGAGACGGTGTCCGGGGTGACGAAGGCGGCGCCGACGGCGGTCCCGGGACGGGCTTCGGTGAGGATCCCGGACACGCGCAGCCGTTGGCCGGCGATGGTGATCTCGGGGCTGAGGTCGAGCTGTGTGACGCCGAGCCGTTCGGCCAGGACTTTGCCGAGCACGACCTCCCCGGGCCGCAGATGCGTGTCGGCCGAGGTGGCCCAGCGGATCCGCGCGTCCGAGCCCGACGCCGGGGTCGCGTCGACGGCGTTGAGCTGGGCGTCGGTGGCGGCTACCTCGCCGTTGCTCATCGCGATGAAGTCCCATTGCCGCCACCGCTCGGCTGCCGTCACGCCGGGGAAGGCGCGCACCGAGTCGATGTCGAGGTCCCAGCGCGGGGTGCCGGTGTCGTGGGTGAACGTCGCGGTCACCTGCGAGGCGCGGCGAGCGTCGAACATGGCCGTGACCTGGGTGGCCGCGCTCTGCGAGAGCCCGAGTGCGGTCACCGTGAGGGCGACGGCGAGGGCAGCGGCGAGCATCCCGGCCCGCGTCCGTCCCGGCCCCGCCGCGAAGCCCTGCCGCACGAAGCGTGCCGTGCGGGCGACCTGCCGACGGATCCTGCGAGACGTTCTCGCACCGGCGGGCAGGGCCGCGTGGCGCTCGGGGACGACGCCCGATGAGGCCAGCACCTTCTCGTGCCGCGCGCCCCCGGTGCGGTCACCGGTGTCCGACACCACCCGTCCGTCGCTGAGCGTGATCACACGGTCCAGCAGGGCGGCGATGTCGGGCTCATGGGTGACGACGACGAGCGCTGCGCCGTGCTGGCGGGCGCGCAGGCGCAGCAGCTCGATGATCTCGGCGGACTGCGTGGTGTCGAGGTTCCCGGTGGGCTCGTCGGCCAGCCACAGCCGGGCTCCGCGCACCAGCGTGCGCGCGATGGCTGCCCGCTGCATCTCCCCACCGGACAGGGTCGAGGCGCGCGCGTCGGCGCGGTGGCCGAGGTCGACGTCGGCCAGTGCGGCGTCGACGCGGGAGGTGAGGGATCGTTCGTCGCCGTCCCAGGTGGCGGCGTAGCGCAGCCCGAGTGCGACGTTCTCGCGGACGCTGAGCCCGCCGATGAGGTGCGAGCGCTGGAAGACGAACCCGAGCGCCGCCGCCCGCCACGCGGTGCGGGTCGCGTCGTCGGTGCGGGTCAGCGGCTGCCCGTCGACGACGACCGTGCCCTCGTCCGGGGCGTCGAGCAGGCCGAGGATGTTGAGCAGAGTGCTCTTCCCGCTGCCCGAGCGCCCCACGATCGCCACGGTCTCACCAGGGGCGATTGTCAGGCTCACGCGGTCCAGCGCGACCGTGTCCTGCCCGAAGCGCCGTGTGACACCGTCGAGCCGGATCAGTGCTTCGCTCGCCTGGTCCACCGCCCGTACCTGGCGGCAACCCTCGCCGAGGTCGGCGCCGCGTGCCTCACCCATCGGTGGCGTCCGCCGTGTCCGCGGGAGCACCTGCGGCTTCCGGGCCGATCCGCACGCTCGCCCCCGCTACCAGCCCGGCATCCGGGTCGAGCGCCTCCACCGCGGCCACCCCGCCCTGTTGCCCCGCGACCGTCACGGCCACCTCCCGGAACGAGTCCCCGTCGGCGACGTACACGCTGGACACCCCGCCGCGCGAGACGACGGCGGTCACAGGCACGAGCAACCCGGCCTCATCCTCACCTGCGGGGTTCTCGATGGTCACCGTGTAGGTGATGCCCGCACTGATGACGCCCTCGGACACGGTCAGCACGATGCGCGCATCACCAGTCTCCGCGTCGTGGTCGATAGCCGTGACACTCGCCCTGGCATCCCCCTCGTCGCCGGCGAACACGGCCTCGGCACCGACAGCGAGCACACCAGCCGACGCCCCCGGCACGGTCGTGGCAAGGACAAGGTCCCCGACGGTGACGTCGAAGACCGCGGCACCTTCAGCCAGCTGTGAGCCCACAGCGGCCAACGACCGCACCGTCGCGGGCAGCCCGCCAACCATGAGCACCTCAGAGCGCAGCACCCGCGGCCCGCCCGGCACCGTGCGCGTCCCGGCCGGGTCCGGGACGTCGGCCGGGACGGCGTCAGCCGGAACGCCCTCGGCCTCCGCGGCGTCGCCGCCGCCCGCCGCAGCGCCGGCTTGAGGGTCAGCGGCGGGCGGGACGGGGACCTCCACAGTGGCCCGCGGCACCTCGTACCCCGCAGCCTGGTACATCGCCTTGACCGCCGCCTGCGTCCGCGGCCCGTAACTCCCGTCGGTGCGCCCCGCGAAGAACCCGGCAGCACGCAGCCCTTCCTGCAACGCGGCGACATCATCGCCTTGATCACCCGGCTCGATGTCGCGGTACAACGGGAAGTCGCCCGGCAGCACGAACAACGGCCGACCATCCACCCGCAGTACAGGAGCACCGGGCCGCAGCACATCACCAGGGGCGACCACCTGGGCGGTGACCACTCCCGTGAGCGCCGCAGGCGCCACCTGCGAACGCACCTGCTGCGGCTCCACCGTCACCGCGATCGTGACCGCGCCGTGCAAGTACCCGGCCCGCACGACGGCAGTCAGCGGGGCCGGGGCAGGCGGCTGAGCGTTCGCCGCCGCCTGATCAGGCGACTCCAAGCGGGCCGCCGCAGCCCACGCCCCCACCCCGACAACGACGAGCGCCAAGAGCGCCACCAACCACCTACGCACTCAACTCTCCCTCGTCACGCCGACAGGGCCCGCCCGGGTCGCCCACAGCTCAACCACCGAGCTCCGCAATGACGGCGTCGACGCCCTTCTGATACTCGACATACTCCGCGCGGGCAGCCTCGAACCCCTCGATGTCGGCGCCGATGGCCGCCAGTTCCGCGGTTGTCCGCGAGACGTGCACCGCCCGGTCGTATCCGCTTGTAGTGCGGCAGTGCGCGTCAGCTACTGCGATGCCGCGTTCCCACTCGGAGGCAGCGACCGAACCGCTGTCCGACTCGTCCTGACCCGTCGGCGATGCAGCGTTCCTGATCGAGTCAGTAGGCATGAGCTGAGGCCGATCCGGAAGGTCGATCAGGCCAACGGGAGCCATGCACTCGCGCCATCGGGTGGTCGCCTGAGCCACAGCGTCGTCGTCCTCGACCCCCATCCAGGCCGTGGCTTCGATGGCGTTGAGCAGTCGCTGCGGAGCGACGCCAAGTCGCTCATCGGCTCGCTGCCCGCACTCGACCATCCGGGCCTGAATCTCAGCGGTGATCGTGACCGAGTCAGGTATGGCAGTGTCGGGCTGCGGGATCGTCCGTAGTTGCGGGTAGCCGAACTGCTGTGCGATCTCCTCGGTGAACACGATCTGCATCGTGCGTTCGTCGAATGTGGGGTTCGTGTCCTCACCGGGCCGAGAGGGACGGTACTCGACCACCCCGGCCAGGCACTCGCGTCCGAGCAACTCCCGGGCGTAGATGTCGTCAGGATCACGAAACTGCGGGACCAGCGCGTACACGGGGGTTGTCGTCTCACGGTCGATGTCATAGCCGTAGCGGGCCGCCACCTCTTGGGCCGTGAGAGCTTCGCTGCTCGATGCGGGACTCTGCTCGCACGCGGTGATCAGACCGCCTGCGAGCAGAGCCCCAGCCATCACGAGAATGGCCGGGACTCTGTGCCGTGTCATGTCTTTGCTTGTCCTCTTCCTGGGCCGACTCCTACTGGAACCGGGCAGACTCGATCCGGTTGGCGAACGCGATCGGGGTCGCGTCCGTCCCGTTCGAGAGGTTCGGATCCCGCCACTGGCCCCCGATCACCGGGTTGCCCAGGAAGACGACGGCTCCGCTGTAGTCCAAGTTGTCGTAGAAGTACGCCATCTTCTTGGTGCCGTTGTTGACGATGGAGTTGATCTTGTTGCGGGAGGTGGAGAGTTTGACTTCCATCGAGAACGACGAGTTGGGGCTTCCGGAGCAGCGGTCTCTTGATGGTGCTCATTGCTGTCCCTCCTTGCCGAGTGACGCCGGGTATCTGACCCGGTGTGAGCGTGGCCGGTTGGCCCGCTCACCCTGTACGTGACATCTGGGCCTCGGATTTACGCAGGATTCCGTATGGCGTGCGTCACATCACGGGCCGGGTGTCCCGATCGTGTCGACCATCCCGGTGCTCAGCCAGACCTCGAACCCGGTCACCGTGGGTTCCGTGACGTCGAGTGCCGGGTCGGTGACGGTGATGGTCTCGGTGCCAATGAGCTGACCGGTGGTCGTCGAGACGTGGAGCACGAAGACCTGGTGCGCGCCCGTGTCGGGCCGGTCCCAGGCGATGGCGAACCCGTGAGCGGGTCGCCCGTCGCGTGCCGTGGTGAGCCCGAGGAGACGGACAGCGGGCTCGTCGGCGAGGACCTCCCACATGGCGGCGGCGAGGTCGGACGGGATGACGTAAAGACCATGAAGGTCCGCGATCTGGGCGGCGAGTGTCCAGGCTCGCTCCGCAGCGCTTGCGGTGGCAGGCAACGCCGAACGGTCCAGGAGGGCTACTCGAAGGGTCTGCGGGTCGCGGGGCAGCGTGTCGGGCAGGTGCGGGTCGAAGGTCCCTGCTTCGGCGGTGTCGGTGGACTCCAGGACACCCGGTGCTGGGGTGTCGGTCGACTTGAGCAGACCGTCCAGGTCGAGGGGGCGCCGCGTGACTGGTCCATGCGGGCCGACCCGTCTGGTCCCAGCCACATTTGCGTGACGGTCGGGACCAGGTCGGCCTCGACGTCGTCGCCCGCGTCCACGGACATCAGCCATCCCGAACGTGCGACATAGTGCACGTCGCCCGTGCCCGACAGCGGGTAGTTCCGTGCGGCTAGCGCCGCCTCGCGGAGCTCCTCGTGTGCGCCGGGAGCATCAGCCGCGCCCTGCGGGGTAGCGATGGTGTACTCCAGGGGCGCCGGGAACGCCATCGCAGGAGCCGACCCGAACACCATGGTCATCGCGAGCGTGACCGCAGTCACCACGGCGGCCGCCGACGCCAGCCACGCCCCCGCGTGACCTTGCGGCGCCGATCGGCGGCCCGGATCCGCCACAGCATCCGCTCGACGTCGTCGGGGTCCGGGAGGTGCTCGGCAGGCAACGGCAACACGCCTTGCTCGCGAAGGAGCGCGCGCAGCTCGGCGACAACCTGCTCATCGTCCGAGGCCACGACCGCTCCCTTCCATCTGCGTGTTGACCAGCGCCATCTCGGTGTCGCCGGATGCCATCTCGGTGTCGGCGAGCGGGCGCATCCGCCGCAGCGCGCGGGTGACCCGCGCACTGATCGTCGAGGTCGGGTGCCCCAGGATCATCCCCACCTCGGCGAGGGTGAACCCGCAGATCGCCACCAGGTACACCGACGCCCGTTCATGCACGGGCAACTCGCCGAGCCAGCGCTGCACCCGGTCCGTGGCCACGACGTCGTCGACGGCCGCAGACGCGCCAGGCGGCTGGGCCGCGACGGCATCCACGACGCACCGGTCCCGGTCGCGGGCGCGGTACAACTCGAGGACCTTCTTGTGGGCGATCCCGAACACCCACGCCCGGCACCGGTCCCCCGTTGGCGGGCGGTCGCCCCAGCGACGCCACGCCACCGTGAGTGCCTCAGAGACGACGTCGTCGACATCGTTCGGGCCGACCTGGCGCAGCACGTACCCGTGAAGACAGGAGTACACGCAACGCGCAAACTCCTCGAAACCGTCGAACTCAGTCTGAGGACCAGGGCCGTGACGGAAGCGATCTAGCACGACGTCGTGGTCAAGAACCGCACCGATCCGGCGGGCACCGACACCGACGCAGACTGCACCCCGGCCGCGAAGCACTGGGACGTGCCGGTGCCCGCAGCACCCGAGAACACGCGGACGGCTCGCCCAGACCGGTTCCACACCGACTTTGCGCTCGACAATCCAGTCACGTTCTGGTTGCCAGTCGTGCCGTAGAACGTACCGGCATACATGCTGCCCGACCACAGGCAGAAGCGACCGGCAGCACACGAAGCCGAACTCAAGGGCATCACTTCCGGCGCAGATGCCGCCGCAGGGGAGGCAAGACCGAACGACAGCGTGCACAGAACAAGCAGGGCTGCGGCGAGTCGAGGAAGGCGGATGGGCGGACGGCGCATCGAACGGAGCATGGTCGAGTCTCCGACACGCGGCCCGCCCGATGCCGTGCTGACGCTGACCGAACGGTTCGACAAGCGGGAGATCGCTCGGGCGCGGTGGCGGTCAGCCAGTTGTCCGCTCGCGCTGGTCGACCTCGGCCTTCAGATGATCCGTCAAGAGCGACTGGGCAACCTGAGGCGAGAGCCTGCCGCACCGCCAGTGCCGCGATCGCCTGCCCGAAGCCTCTTCACCCACAAGGTGACAGGGCTTCACCGCGGACCAGTCCATGCCAGAGGTACCCATTTTCGCAGATCAGCGGCCACACCCGCGGCTCTCGGGCACAAGACAGACCCACCCGGACAGCCGCCGAGCGGTGGATTTGGGCTGAGTGTGCGTCGCGGAGGCGCTGTCCAGATTGCAGTGGGCCTGCTCAGCCCGGGGGTGCCATAGGTCTGGTCGGGGTCGGCGCGATGGCGGTCAGTAGCAGGACGGCAGTCACGGCCCCTGCAGCGAGAATGGCAGCAAGCACGACGATCTGGAAGCGTCCGGCCTCGACCGGAGATGCGCCACCGAAGATCGCGCCGACGAACGCCCCCGGCAAGGTGACCAGCCCGGTGGTGCGGGTCTGGTCGATGGCCGGGACGAGGGCCTCGGCGACAGACTCGCGTGCGATGACCGCCGTCGCCTGTCGGCGTGTGGCCCCGAGTGCGAGCCAGGCTTCGACCTCGGCCCAGCGCAGGCGGAGACTCGATGCCAGCCGGCGTCCCGCGAGCGTGGCCGTCGTCATGGACCCGCCGATGACGATGCCTCCGAGCGCGAGCGTGTACCGGGGTGTCGCGTCGATGGCGCCGGTGCCGAACGCCGTGCCGAGTGCAACGGCCACGCCGACGCCCATCGCTGCGACGACGGGAACGGCTCGTGACGGGCCCAGTCCGAGACGGCGTGCCACGGTGACGGACGCGACGGCGAACATCACGGTCATCGCCAGGGCCACCCAGCGTGCGTCGCCGATGACGCCGCGCAGCACCAGGCTGATCGCGGCGAGCTGCAGGGTGCCGCGCAGCACGGCCTTGCCAGGCGCCCACGGTCGCGGCACCCGCGCCCACCACAGCACCGTCGCCGTGATCACGACCAGGAGTGCTACTCCGGCCACGGCACGGACGAGCGTCTCAGTCATGGCCACATCCTGACGCCGGTCGGTACGCCGACGTGCGCCGGGGGTGGAGTGTGCGTCGGGTCATGTCGCGCTGAGGGCGCCGGTGCTGAGCAGCACCGCGACCGCGGTGGCAAGACCGACCCGGTACCCGGCGAACACGCTGATCGGGCGGTGCACGACCAACCGGAGGAGCCACGCGATCGACGCGTAGGCGACGGCGAAGCTCACGAGCGTCGCGAGAACGGTGGCACCCCAGCCGACCGACGCGCCGACGTCTGAAGCGCTGGCGGCTGCCTCGTACCCGCCGGCGGCCACCAGCGCAGGGATCGACAGGAAGAACGAGACGCGTGTGGCGACCACGCGGTCCAGGCCACGGAAGAGTCCGGCACTGATGGTGGCGCCCGAGCGGGACACACCCGGCACCAGGGCCAGGCACTGCACCAGCCCGATCACGACGGCGTCGGTGAGCGTGAGGTCTCCCTCGGTCCGGTTCAGCGTCGCCGCACGCTCGGCCAGCCACATGACGACGCTCCAGCCGGCGAGCGCCGCGACGACCACCCACAGGTTGCGCAGCGGTCCAGAGACGACGTGCCGGGTCGCGAGCCCGACGACACCCACCGGGACCGACCCGACGACCACCCACCACGCGAGCCGGTAGTCGGTCCCGCGGGCGCTGGCATCCCGCAGACCGCGCACCCCTGTCGCGGCGAGGTGGACGATGTCGCGCCGGAAGTAGGACACGACAGCGGCAACCGCCCCGATCTGCACGATCGCGGTGAACGCGGTAACACCGGCGTCGTTGATCGGCAGACCGAGCAGCCTCTCGGTGATCGTCAGGTGGCCTGTGGAGGACACGGGGAGGAACTCGGTCACACCCTCGACGACGCCGAGCAGGATCGCGGACAGCAGATTCATGCGCGTCAGCCTCGCGGCCGGGCGCGAAGAATCTTCGAAGGAGGGTGGCTCATGGTCCACCCGCGTCACAGATGGTCCTTCGTTGTTTCTTCGACGCGATGGTGCACGCTCGGCCCCATGAACGACGTCACTCCCCGAACGGCCGGCCCGGCACCGCGCTTGCTGCTGATCGAGGACGACCCGCGTCTGGGTCCCGTCATGACCGACTACCTGTCGGACACGTACGACGTCACCCTGTGCGTCGACGGCGCGGCTGGTCTGGACGCGGCGCTCGGCGGGGTGTTCGACGCGATGGTCGTGGACCGCAGGCTGCCGGGCCTCGACGGCATCGAGGTCGTGGCCGCGATCCGGCGGGCCGGCATCGCCACACCGATCCTTGTGCTCACGGCGCTGGGCACCGTCCCGGACAAGGTAGCCGGCCTCGATGCCGGTGCGAACGACTACCTGGTCAAGCCGTTCGACTTCGACGAGCTGCTCGCGCGCCTGCGCGCGCTGCGGCGCACGTTCGGCGAGGAGTCCGATGCCGTCCCGATCGGCGTCTGGGACTACTACCCGGCCAGCCGCTGCTTGTACTCCCCCTATGGCGCGCCCGTGGTGCTCACGCCGAAGGAGAACGACCTGCTGCGCCTGCTCGTCGGCGAGCCGCACCGCACGTTCTCTCGCGGGCAGGTCGCCGAGGCCGTGTTCGCGGGCGCGGCGCAGGTGGGCGCCGTCGACGCTTACGTCCACTACCTGCGCCGCAAGACCGAGCCGAGCATCGTCGTCACCGTCCGTGGCCAGGGCTATCGGCTGGGGACGCTGTGATCCGCCGATTCCGTCGCGGTCGGGCCACGGACGGCGACGCCGCTGCGGTCCGCAGCGCGGCGTGGACAGTGACACGACAGATCACCGTCGCGACGTCCGTCCTGGTGCTGGCCGTGGTCGCGGGTGCCGTCCTCGTGGTCGTTCGCCAGTCGCGCCCCAGCGAGCTCCTGGAGCCGGTACGGCCCGGCGCGGGGCGCATCTACGTCGACTCCGTGGAGCTGATTGTGGCGCTCATGCTTCTCGGGGCGGGCGCGATCGTCGTGGCGGGCGTCCTGAGCTGGCTCATCGCCCGCCGGGCCGTGCGCCCGCTCGGCGACGCGCTGCGCATCCAGCGCACGTTCGTCGCTGACGCGAGCCACGAGCTGCGCACGCCGCTCGCGGCGCTGGACGCCCGCGTTCAGCTCCTGCAGCTCCGCACCGACCCGACGACCGACGTCGGCCGGTCCGTCGCCGAGCTGCGAACCGACTCGCGCACGCTCGTCGATCTCGTGAACGACCTGCTCCTGGCGGCGGGCGAGGACACCGCCGAGGGTTCCGCGGCCCCGACCGACGCCGTAGCCACGGTCACGGCTGCGGTCGAGTCGATGCGGGCCCTCGCTGCGCCGCGAGGGATCTCGATCCTGGTCGAGCACGACGACGCGGCCGCCGTCGCGATGCCCGCGACGAGTCTGCGCCGCTGCGTCACGGCGCTCGTGGACAATGCCGTCAACCACTCGAACGACGGGGCCCAGGTCGTGGTCAGCCTGACAAGCCGGGGCAGCGTCGTCGACCTGGTGGTGATCGACCACGGCTCGGGTATCAGCGGGATCGACCCGTCCCGCGTGTTCGACCGGTTCGCCCATGCGGAACCGCCGTCGAGGCCGGGCACCACCGGGCGTCGGCCGGGGTTCGGGATCGGCCTGGCACTGATACGCGACCTTGCCGTTCGCAACGGAGGGACAGTGGCCGTTGCGAGCACGTCCGCCGCCGGCACGACGATCGTCCTGACCGTCCCGTCCGCGTGAACCCGGCGCGGGTCGCCCACGCCGCATCCTTCGACGTTTCTTCGGACGCCGTCCGAGACCATCGCGGTGACGAAGGGAACCCCATCCGATGCTCGCTGCCACGCTTCTGCCAGCCGCAGGACCACTCGACCCCGCCGCCCTGCTCCACTCGTTCGGATCGTGGGCGCTGCTCGGCGTCGCTCTGACCGTGTTCGTCGAGTCCGGCGTGCTCTTCCCGTTCCTTCCCGGGGACTCTCTACTGGTCGCCGCCGCGATCCTCGCGCCCGGGCTCGGTTTCTCGCCCTGGACGATCGCCGCCGTCGCGACGGCGGCCGCGATCGCTGGCGACCAGGTCGGCTACACCATCGGGCGCCGCCTCGGGCGCCGCCTGTTCCGCCCGGGCGCGCGGGTCCTGCGCACGTCCCGGCTCGAGGATGCGGAGCGCTTCTTCACCCGCTACGGACCGGCCGCGCTCGTACTTGGCCGGTTCGTGCCCGTCGTGCGCACGTACGTCCCCCTCACCGCCGGCGTCGGGGCGCTGCACCACCAGCGGTTCCTGCGGTGGAATGCCCTCGGCGGCATCCTTTGGGCCGGCGGGCTGACTCTCGCGGGAACGCTGCTCGGCGGGCTTCCCCTCGTGCGCAACCACATCGATCTGCTCGCCGTCATCGTCGTCCTCGTGTCGGTCCTGCCGATCGCTGCGAGCGTGGCCGTCCGGTCGCGGCGTGCACGTCGCGCGGACACGACCAGCGCCCTCCAGCGAGGCTGAACCGCCAGGCAGGCGACCAGAGACTGGCCACTTCGGCACGTCACTTGTCGCGGCTCCTTTCCGCCGGCGCAGGCAGCCACGCCCAGCGCACGGTGGCCTCTAGCCCGGCGCCCGCCATGTCTCCCAGTCGCTTCAGAAGCGGATGCATGCCCGCAGGACGGTCGCGGCGCGGTCGGTGATGGCGAGCGTGTCGTGGCGGGTCGCGCAGCCGCGCCACTGCCTGGTGTGGCTGGAGTTCCGCCGTCGATCACATGGACGCGTCGATCCAGGCGTCGATGGTGCCGGTGCTGGGGGTCCCGCCGAGGGCGAGGACCGCGACGGCGGGGCGCGTCTCGTGGGCGGCGATGCCGGTAGCCCGGCGCCTGGTCGTTGCGGGGTCGGTGGCGGCGCCGAGGACCGAGACCGTGCGGTCTTCGGGATGCGCGTCGCCGCCTGGGGCGGTCGATTTGACCTGTTCGGTCGTGCCAGTCGCAGCATGAAGAGCGCGGGGCTCGACCGGCTGGCGCTGATGGCAGACGTCGAGCCCGGGTCGGGCTACTCCGGCAGTTGAGCGAACGCGCGCACGTCTGGGCGGCCCGTCGCCGTGGATCGTCGGTCGGGTGAGTCGGATGTGCTCTGGATGGAGTACTGAAGACGCTTCGTCGGGACGACGACAAGCCGGGGCGACCCGGGGAGCCTTGGGGGAACCGAACGAAGGATTCCTCATGATCGAGTTGCAGGAGTTGACCAAGGTGTACGGCTCGAAGGTTGCCGTGGACCATGTGAGTGCTGTCGTCCAGCCGGGGAGGGTGACTGGGTTCCTGGGGCCGAATGGTGCGGGCAAGTCGACGACGATGCGCGCGATTCTCGGGCTGGATCGTCCGACGTCGGGGCGGGCGTTGGTCAACGGCCGCCCGTTCGAGCGGACGAGTGCGCCGTTGTCCGAGGTGGGCGCGCTGTTGGACGCGAAGGCTGCCGACGGCGCGCGGTCGGCGCGCAACCATCTGCTCGCGCTGGGTGCGACGGTGGGTGCGGGGCCGCGGCGGGTGGAGGCGGTGCTGGAGGTCGTCGGCCTGTCGGAGGTGGCGCACCGCCGGGTGGGGCTGTTCTCTTTGGGCATGAGCCAGCGGCTGGGCATCGCTGCGGCGCTGCTGGCCGAGCCGCAGGTGCTGATCCTGGACGAGCCGGTCAACGGTCTGGACGTCGACGGGATCCAGTGGATCCGGAACCTGCTCACGCAGCTCGCTGGGGAGGGCTGCACGATCTTGCTGTCCTCGCACCTGATGAGCGAGATGGAGCTGGTGGCGGACCATCTGCTGGTGATCGGGCAGGGCCGGATCTTGGCGGACAGCCCGATCGAGGAGTTCATCGCCCGTTCGACCGGGGGCGCGGTGTCGGTGGGTTCGCCTGACGCGGCGGTGCTCGTGCCGTTGCTGGCGCGGGCGGGCGGGTCGGTCGCGGTGGGCGGCGACGCGCTGGTGCAGGTCCGTGGCCTGGACGCGGGGCTGATCGGTGACATCGCCGCCCAGGCCGGGGTGCGGCTGCATCACCTGGCGCCGGTGGGCGCCAGCCTGGAGTCGGCGTACTGGGCGTTGACGCGCGGGAGCGTGGAGTACGGCTCCGGGTCCGCGCAGGTCAGCGCCGTGCAGGACAGCATCGAGACGAAGGAGGCGGCGTGATGACCGTGGCAGTGATGGACAGGACGCCGGTCGGCACCAGCGAGCCCGGCACCGCCTACCGGCAGACGTTCGCGCGTGTGGTGCGCTCGGAGTGGATCAAGGCGCGCTCGCTGCGCGGGACGTGGTTGACCTGCGGGCTGCTGGCGCTGGTCATGGTGGGGGTCGCGGCGCTGGCCGGGATCCTGATCACGGCAGCTCCCGGTCAGGCGTCCGATCCTCTGGCGACCGTGCTGGGCGGTTCGGACCTGGCCGTCATGATCGCCGGTGTCCTCGGGTCCATGGGCCCTGACCCCGTTTCTCGGACACGCTGAATCCGCCGTGGGGCGGGGGAAGCGAGAATCTGAGGATGGCTGGGAAGTTCTACGACGAGGAGTTCAAGCGGCGGGCGGTGGACTTGTACGAGTCGACGCCGGGCGCGACGATCCAGGGGATCGGGGCGGATCTGGGGGTCTCACGCGAGACGCTGCGGGTCTGGGTCAAGACGTTCGGGACCGGGGCCAAGACGCCGTCGGCCACCGGGCCGGATGCGGGAGCGGCACCCGAGTCGGACACGGCGCGGATCGCGCGGCTCGAGGCCGAGCTGGCGGCACAACGCGCCGAGGTCAAGAAGCTCGTGACCGAGCGGGACATCCTGCGGTCGGCGGCGAAGGATTTCTCTAATGATCCCAGCTGGCCTGGGGTCGGCTGACAGACTTGGCCCGGCCTCGCTCGGCGTGACCCGAAGTATTTCTGGCGGCGCGTCACTTCCTGTGGTCGTCTGCTCTTCCTGCGACTTGTCCGCCGGGCGAGGTCGGGGCCGGGCCTGTCCGGTCCTGCTGGCTTGATAGAAGCTCGTCCGCGCCTTGCGCGTGTGACTCGTTAGAGAACTGCCGCGAGACCTCCTCCAGGTTCGGCGCTGCCCATGCTGGAGAACACACAGGAGTCTTCGTGGCCCAAGTTGCCGAGCTGTTCGAGTACGTCATCGGCGTGGACACCCACGCCGCCACCCACGACTACGCGGTCCTGGCAGCCGCGACCGGCGCCGTCGTCGACCAGGCGCAGTTCCCGACGCACCCGGCCGGGCTGGCGCGGGCTGCGGACTGGATCGCCCGTCGCGCCCCGGGCCGCCGGCTCGTCGCGATCGAGTGCACCGGCTCCTACGGGGCTGGGCTGGCGCGCGAGCTCGCGCGCCGCGAGGAGCGGGTGTGCGAGGTCAAGCCGCCCAAGCGTGCGCAGCGGGCCGTGCACGGCAAGTCGGACCCGATCGACGCTCGTGCTGCGGCGCGCACAGCGCTGGCCAGCGACGAGGCCGAGCTGATCACCCCGCGGGCCGAGGGTCGGCGGTCGGCGCTGCGTGTCCTGCTCGTGGCCCGCCGGGCGATGGACGCGCGGCGCACCGCTGACCGCAACGCCCTCAACGCCCTGGTGCGGACGCACGGTCTCAACGTGGACGCACGCAAGGCGCTGAGCGACGCCCAGGTCCGCACGATCGCCGCATGGCGCACCCGCGCCAGTGACGATCTCGCGACCTCGACGATCCGCAGCGAGGCACGCCGCCTCGCCAAGTCCGTCGAGTCAGCAACCGAGTCGCTCAAGGACAACCGGGCTGCGCTGGCCACGCATGTCGGCGAGCTCATGCCCGGCCTGCTCGAGATCCCGGGAGTCGGCCCGGTCGTCGCCGCGACGCTCCTGACCGTCTGGTCGCACCGAGGACGCGTCCGCTCCGAGGCCGCCTTCGCCGCCCTCGCCGGCACCGCCCCGCTGCCGGCGTCCTCGGGGAAGACGACACGCCACCGACTGTCTCGCAGCGGCGACCGGCATCTCAACATGGCACTCGACATCGTCGCGAAGGTCCGCATGGTGCACGACGAGGAGACCCGCGCGTACGTCGCCCGGCGCACCGCAGAAGGACGCACCCCCGAGAGATCCGCCGCTGCCTCAAGCGGTACATCGCCCGCCAGCTCTATCGGCAGATGTGGGCCCTGTCGGCTTGACACGAGACATAGAAGCGTCGCCGGGGAGACGCGCTGGTGAACCGCTTCCAGTTCGTCGCCGACCACCAGCACGCCTTCGAGGTGAAGCGGTTGTGCCAGGTCGTTCAGGTGGCCCGCTCGTCGTACTACGACTGGGTCAAGGCCGCCCCGAGACGTCACGCGAGGGCGGCCGCGGACGAGGCGCTGGCCGCCCGCATCCGGGCAGCTCAGGACCCCGCCCGGGGTGGGGACCGTGCCTACGGTGCCCCCAGGGTCACCGGCGAGCTCAACGACGGGGCGCCCGACCGTGAGCGGGTGAACCACAAGCGCGTCGCCCGGGTCATGCGCGACCACGGGCTGGCCGGGATCCGGCTGCGCCGCCGCGTGCGGACCACGGTCCCGGATCAGTCGGGTCGCAAGTTCCCCGACCTGCTCGGGCGGGACTTCACCGCCGAGGCGGTCAACTGCCGCTACGTCGGCGATATCACGTACGTCCCCATCGCGGACGGCTCGAACTGGTACCTGGCCACGGTGATCGACCTGCACTCACGCAAGCTCGCCGGGTGGGCGCTGGCCGACCACATGCGCACCGACCTCGTCGCCGACGCCCTGACGATGGCCGCCGGCGTGCGCGGCTCCCTGGCCGGGGCGATCTTCCACAGCGATCACGGATCGGTCGGCGGAATCAACTGGTCGTCGCAACACGTTGCTGTTCGGTAGATCGTAGGTGCTCGTCCCACGCTTCGGCCGGGGTTCGCCAGCCGAGCCTCTTCCGCGGCCGTGTGTTGAGGGCGTGAGCAACCGCGGCCAGGTCTGCGGCATCCCACCTCGAGAGGTCGGTGCCCTTGGGGAAGTACTGCCGGAGCAGCCCGTTGGTGTTCTCGTTCGTGCCGCGCTGCCACGGGCTGCGCGGATCGGCGAAGTAGACCTTGAGACCGGTGTCGATGGTGAACTGTGCGTGGGCCGACATCTCTTTGCCGCGGTCCCAGGTCAGGGAGCGCTTGAGATCGTCAGGCATCGACGCCAGCGCTCGGGCGAGGGCCTTGTTCATCGAGATGGCGCCATAGCCGGAGAGCGCGGGACCGTTCTTCACGAGCGGCTGCTCACGCCAGCCCGCCTCGCGGGGCAGGTGGACCAGGGTGGTGTAGCCCGTTGTGCGTTCGACGACGGTGCCGATCGCTGACCGGTTGATGCCGATGATCAGGTCGCCCTCGTGGTGGCCAGGGATCGCGCGGTCCTCGGCCTCGGCGGGCCGCTCGCTGATCAGCACATCCTCGGTCACGTGCGCCCAGGGCACACGCTTCGAACGAGCCCGAGGCATTCGCAGGGCCCGCCCGGTGCGCAGGCAGAGGATGAGCTCACGCTTGAGCGCACCGCGGGCCTCGATGAACAGGGCCTGGTAGATCGCCTCGTGGCTGATCCTCATGGCCTCATCATCGGGGAAGTCGATCTTCAGCCGGTTGGAGATCTGCTCGGGGCTCCATGCCTTGACCCAGCGCCGGTCCTGGCGGTGGGGCTTGTTCAGGCCCTTCCAGTCCCGCTCGACGGGGCCGGCGACGACCGCGCCGTTCGGCATCCGGATCTGGCCCGCCAGGCGGTCCTCGACGTACTCACGCAACCGCGCGTTCGTGGCGAGCTTTGCAAGCTTGGGTCGGCGGGCGTACATCTCCGCCTTCCACTGCGCCACCGACGCCCGGTAGTCGAGCTTGCCGCCGCGAGTGGCGGCGTTGCGGCGCAGCTCGCGCGAGATCGTCGACGGGCTCCGCCCGAGCGCGCCAGCGATCTCGCGAACGCCCTTGCCGAGCGCGTTGCCGATCGCGATCTCCTCACGCTCCGCGAACGAAAGATACCGGCCCGACGGCGCAGGCCAGGAGTACGGTGTCATCCCGCCAGCGTGACGGAACCACCGCTGCCCCACGGCCTGCGCCACGCCTACCGCCTCCGCGGCCTCACGCGGCAGCTTCCCCGTGGCGATCTCGTCCCAGAACCGGCGCTCCACCGCGCGGGGACGACTCGGCGCCCCTGGCGACTTCAGCGGCGCGCGCCCCGTGACCTCACGCATCCAATCCGACGGTCGACCCACGACACTCCTCCTGACCTGGAGTGTTGCGACCATCGGTTGAACCCAGCGTCTACACAGCCAAGGCCTACGCCGACCTGTGCACCCGCTACGGCGTCATCCAGTCGATGGGCGCCATCGGGTCGTCTGCGGACAACGCGCTGGCCGAGGCGTTCAACGCGTCCTACAAGCGCGAGACCCTCGCCGGCGCCCCCGCGTTCGCCGATGTCCACACCGCACGCCGAGAGACGTTCCGGTGGGTCAACAGGTACAACACACGCCGCCGTCACACCGCGATCGGCAACGTCTCACCCGACGCCTACGAACGCGCCCTGACCCCGAGCACGACAACCATCACCGCTACGATCACCAAGGCTGCATAGCCTGCAAACCCCGTGTCCGAGAAACGGGGTCAAGGCCCGTGGTGGCCCCTCGGCACCGGGCTCGCCCTCGCCGCAGCACTCCTCGCCACAGCCGCCATCGTGCTCCGCCGCGAGGAGCTCTGACCCGCGAGCCGGTGACGTCGCTTCGGGCGCGAGGATCTCCCACGCTCCGCTGGCTGCTCCCAGGTCAACGCCTGGGAGATCACCGTCACCCGGTCGACCTGCATCGTGGAACAGGAGCCCTGCGGGGAGTCACTCCGTGAAACAGGAGGTGGCCGCCCCGACGAGTCGGGGCGGCCACCGTGCTCACCGTGCGGTGCTCTGACGAAGGGCTACTTCGCCGTGATGGTCGCCGTCGAGGTGCGGCTGGAGCCGGCGCCGACCGCCGTCACGGCGACCCTTGAGGTCGAGACGACGACGGGAGAGGTTGCCGCTCCCGACCCGTCGGCGGCGACGGTGGAAGCCACGTCGTCGACGGTGAAGGTGACGGCCTCGCCGGCGCGGTAGCCCGTCGCCTTCACCGTGACGGTTGATCCGAGCGCCGGCTTCGACGTGGTCACCGACAGCGGGAACGTCTGCGACTTGGCGAGTGCCTCGGCGCACGCGTCACCCTGGACGCCGACCGCCGGAGCAGGCGTGGCCGAACCTGTCATACCGTCGTCCTCGCGGACGGTCAGGAACGTCACGGCGCTCTTGCCCGCGATGACGCCCTCGTTCTGCGACACCGACATCTTGTAGGTCGTCAGCGTCGAGCTGCTCGCCGTGGTGTCTCCGTTCGTCGGGATGTCGATCGCCTTGCAGGTCTCGCCCTTGGCGAAGGTGACCTTCTGGAGGGCGAGGCCCGCCTTGGCGCTCGACGCGGTCGAGCCGACGAGGGAGAACCACGCGCTCGTCTCGTGGTTCGACGGCTTGGAGAGGTACACCGCGACCTGCTTGGTCGACGGGCCCGAGCCCTCCTCGAGGAAGGTGGCGTCGACGTTGATGGTCGGCTCCTTCTTCATCGTCCACGGAGTGCCCGTGGCGAGGGTGTCGCCGACCGAGTAGCTCGAGTACGCGAGGTCGGAGAGGTAGACGCCGCCCGACTCGGTGCCGTCGGCACCGACCCCACCGGAGAAGGTAACCGAGGCCAGCTTCTTCGTGTCGACGCCGGTCAGGGAGGTGATGGGGATCGAGACCTGCTGGAGCACGATCTTGTTGAGCGTCGTCGAGGTGCTCTTCGGCATGCGCTGGACGGCGAGCGGGTTGAGCTCGGAGACCGGCGCGCTCCACGACTTCCCGGACGTGTCCTTCACCGTGACGACCAGGTCGGTGCCGGAGACGACGTTCTCCTCCGGGGCCGTCTTGAATGTCAGATAGTCGTACTTGCTGGCGTTCTTCTGCTGCCCTGGCAGGGTGACGGTGAGGCCCGCGTCTGACGTCGAGGTCCACGTGAACTCACCCATGGGCGAGGCGGGGACGTTCGGTGCGAACGACGCCGGCGTCCAGTGCGGCATACCGCTCGTGCTGCGCACGCCGCTGATCGCCGTCGCACAGGCCGGCAGGTCCTGCGGCAGGGTGCGGCCACCCGCGCTCGCGCACGTCACGTACGACGCCGAACCCGAGGCCGTCGTCGTGGCACTCGCAGTCGTGAACGGTTCGAGGTCGACGCGGGACGCGGTCGGGGCGAAGCCCACGGTGCGAACATCGGCCGTCGGGACGGAGGGGATCGGCGTCTGCGGCGTCGAACCGTCGAAGGCGGACATGAGGTCGTCGTCGCCGCCCAGGGTGAGACGGAACCAGGCGCTCATCAGGGACGTACCGACGTCGTACTGCTCGTCCGCCGTTAGGCGCTGGTTGGTGGAAGAGCGCGGGCCGCAGTAGGAGTCGGTCGAGGTGGCGCCCCAGTCGTCCGACGTCGAGTAGCCGTACTTGCCCGGCGTCCACACGGAGTTGAAGAAGTTGTGGTTGGCGCCCATGACCCACACCGTCGAGATCAGGACGGACTGGTCGAACGCGTACCGCGAGTCGTCGACGAAATGCTGGCCCTGCTGGTTGGAGACATCGCCGTCGCAGTAGGGGAGGATCAGGAGCATCGGCGTGTTCGCGACGGTCATGCGACCGAAGTCGACGGGCGCGAGCGGCAGGACGGACTTGATGGAGAACGGCTTGTCGAGCGCCTGGTTGAGCTCGACGGCCGAGACGACGCCCTCACCGCCGCGCGAGTGACCCATGAGGCCGATGCTCGAGAAGTCGAGACGGCCGATGAGGCCGGACGCGTCGAGCGTGTTCGGGTCCGTGGAGCCGAGGTCGGCCTGCGGGGCATCGAGCGCGTCATCGAGCGTCATGTCGCGGTCGAGAGCGTCGTCATGGAATGACACGACCTTGCCCTCGGTGGCCTTCTGCAGGAAGGACAGCGTGTCGAGCACGAGCTGGCCGCGGGCCTCGGCGCCGTTGTCGGCGGCGAGCTGGTTGTCGTTCGCGTTGATCGCGTTCGCCGAGATCGACACGACCGCGTAGCCCTGGCTCGCGAGCGTCTCGCCGGTGCCGTCGTAGCCCTTGTAGCTCGGGACCTCGGTCTGCCCGCCGACGCACGGCCAGCGGTTCGGGTTCTGCGTGCCGCTGACGAGGGTGGAGCACGAGGTGTGGCGGCCGTGAAGGAGGATGACGACGGGGCGGGCGCCACCGGCCGTCGGGAGGTAGATGCGGCCAGTGAGCTCTCCGCGGATGCCGCCGATCGCTGCGAGGTCGATCGCCTGGTCGCCGAAGTCGTAGTCGTCGACGGTGTAGGAGTACGGGCCGACCTCGGCGCCGTCGGCAGCGGCGGCCTCGAGCACCGCGGTGCTCGGCGCGGCGGCCGTCGAGGCGGCAGGGGCCGCCTTGGCGCTGCGCTCGGCGACCGCTTCCGGCGAGGTCTTGTCGATGACGGTCTCGCCCGAGGTCCACGCGAACGAGACCGAGTCGACGTCGCTGACAGCGAGGGGCACGGTCGCGGAGAGGGTCGTGCCGTCCGCCGACTCCGTGGCGGGGACAGGCGTGCCGTTGACGACGAGTGTCGGTGCGTCGTCGATGATCGGCAGCGTGTCGGGGAGGGTGTACGTGACCTCCGCGCCACCGGCAGTTGCGATGGCGTTCCACCCGGGACCGACAGCTTTGTCGTCGGCTGCCGCGGACGGCGCGACCGCCGCAAGCAGGCCGGCGACCAGGGCGGCAAAGGTGGCCGCTGATGCCGCCCTCCACCGAATCGAGACGTGGTGTGACATGTATGCGGCTCCTTCGTGCGCGCCGTGGCACGCCGAGCGTGGCGAGGGTTGCGGACTGTGGTGCGTGCCGGCGGGCCGACTGTAGGAACGATGTGTTTCAGGCCCGATCGTGATCGATTTCTCAGCGATTTCGTTGACAGCCGCGGGCGCGCCAGGTCGGGAAGCGACAACACCGTCCCAGGAGAAATGCAGCCCGCCCACGGCCGAGGCTCACCTCGCGGTGGCTCCAGTGACCGCAGAGACAAGCGCGACGGCGCGGGAGACACCACGACAGGGGCCGCCGGCCAACGACCGCAGGGAAGGGCAATGAGCGTCCGGCGCCGCGATCAAGCCGACCGCCGGCGGTAGCCCTCCGGCGAAGAATGCGCGGTCATCAGATGCGTAATAGGTTACGCAGATGGATCGATCTGAAACTGAAGCCGAGATCTTCGGATCCCTGTTCGTGCTCGGCCAGCACCTGACACGGCACACCGAAGCGGCGCTCGTGCCGTTTGGGGTCACCAGCAGGCAGTGGCTGCTCCTGGCGGTACTGACCAGGGCCTTCCCGGGCCAGCGGCCCACGCTCAGCCAGACCGCCGCGGTGTTCGGCACGTCGCGGCAGAACGTCAAGAAGATCGCCGGACAGGTCGCGGCGCGCGGCCTGGTGGAGCTCCTTCCTGATCCGTCTGACGGTCGCACGGTGCGCCTGGCGGTCACCGACAAGGTCAGCGCCGTCTTCGACACCACCGAGGCCGTAGCCCAGCAGCGCGCGTTCCTCGGCGCCGTCTTCGCCGACCTGACCGACTGCGAGGTCGCCACCTTGTTCGGGCTGGTGTCGCGGTGCATCGACACGCTCCAGCGCACCGACGCCACGGGGGAGGTGCCCGCGTGAACCGGCCGGGTTCCAGCAGGTTGCGCCGCGCCGTGATGCAGGCGCTGGGCGCGCCGTACCGGTATTTCGCGTCGCGACGCCGCGGCCTGCGCGCGCAGTACCGCCGACACGTGGCAACCGCCCTCGCCGGCCCTGCCGGGGCAACCGAGGCACTCACCGAACGCGACCTAGACCACCTGCCCGACGCCGTCGCCCGCTACGTGCGCCGTTCCGGCGCCGTCGGGCTGCCGCGCGTGACGCGCTTCCGTGCCACGCTGCGTGGTCGCATCCGCTCCAGCGCCGACGGACCATGGATGGCGTTCCTCGGCGAGCAGGTCAACACCTACGGGCCCCACCCGACACGACTGTTCCTGCTCGACGCGACCATGCGCGGACTGCCCGTCGACGTACTGCACGTCATGGCCGGTGGCCACGCCGTGATGCACGTCGACCTGCTATCGCTCGTCCGGGTCGTGGACGGCTCGGGCCCAGCGATGAACCAGGGCGAGACCGTCACCGTCTTCAACGACCTGTGCATCCTGGCACCCGGCGCGCTGCCCTTCGCACCCGTTACCTGGGAGACGCTCGACGAGCATCACGTCCGCGGGATCTTCACCGCGGCGGGCCAGACCGTGACCGCGATCCTGGAGTTCAGCCCGGATGGCGACCTGGTCGACTTCGTCTCGGACGACCGGTTGCAGGCCGACGCACGCGGTCGCGAGTTTACCCCCATGCGCTGGTCCACCCCCATCAGCGGCCACCGAGAACTGCGTGGACGGCGGACCGCGACAGCCGCGTCCGCTGTGTGGCACGCCCCCGAGGGCGCCTTCACCTACGCGGAGCTCGAAGTCACCGACCTCGACACCGATCCGTGACCGGCGGGCGCAGCGCAATCCGGCATCTGCGGCCAGGTCCGCCGCCCGCCCGTCCGACGCGCCCTGCGGCCGGCCGCGGAGGGTGGACTCGTCGTGCGGGCTGCTGAGGTGGCGGTGGGGGAGCAGACGCCGACGACGGCGAGGCGGCCACGACGGTCGACGACAGGCTGGCCACCGCTACCCAGACACCGACGCTGGGCCAATGACGGCGTCGGCTAGACGACCGGGATGGACAGGCTCGGAGGCTCACGTGGCAAAGCGCCCACGTGGCGTCCGCGGGCCGTGGCTCATGCGTCGCCGTCTTCGGTTACGCGCTCGCCCGGCCGCCGCGCAGGGCGATCATCGCCGCCGGGGCGGCCACGGTCATCTTCGAGGGGCTCGCCCTCGCGACCGCGTTCGCGAGCGACGGCCTGCTGCGCCGTGAGGACGTGGTGCTGTGGTTGTGGACCCTGACGGCGATCGCCATCGCGATCCGTAGCCGCCGCGACACGGTCGCGGCGCTCACGGACCGGGCCGTGCGCGCCGAGCAGGGGCGTGAGGAGGCCGCGCGGCGCCGGGTTGCCGAGGAACGGCTGCGGATCGCGCGCGAGCTGCACGACGTCATGGCCCACCACGTTTCGGCGATCAGCGTCCAGGCGGGGATGGCCGAGCACATGCTCGGCCGTGACGAGCAGGTCGTCGCCGACGCCGTGCGCAACATCCGCACCTCGGCCAAGACCGTCCTCGGCGAGCTTCACTCCGTGCTGGCCGTGCTGCGCCGCGACGGCACCGCCGTCGACGCGGTGACGGCACCGGTGCGCGGGCTCGACGACGTCGCGGCCCTCGTCGAGGCGGTCCGCGAGGACGGGACGTCCGTGCACCTGCACCTCGGGCCCGTCCCGACCACGCTGCTCCCCGACGTCGACCTGGCCGCGTTCCGCGTCGTGCAGGAGGCGCTGACCAACGCCCGCAAGCATGCCCCGGGCACCCCGGTCACGGTGACCATCACCTGCCGCGACGACCTCGAGATCACCGTCACCAACCCCCGGGCCGAGACCGCCCCGCGGTCGACGGCCGACGCGGTGCCCGGCAGCGGCCTCGGCCTTGTCGGCATGCGCGAACGCGTCACCGGTGCCGGCGGGACCCTCGACGCCAGACCCACCCCGGACGGCGGCTTCGCCGTCGTCGCCCACCTGCCCACGTCCACCAAGGAGAGACCGGCGTGACCATCAAGGTCGTCATCGCGGACGACCAGGCGCTCGTGCGCCTCGGCTTTCGCGTCATCATCGACTCCGCACCCGACATGCAGGTCGTCGGCGAAGCGCCCGACGGCGCCCAGGCCGTCCGGGTCGCGCGCGCCGAGCGCGCCGACGTCGTGCTCATGGACATTCGCATGCCCGACGTCGACGGGCTCGCTGCGACCCAGCAGATCAGCTCGGACGACTCCCTGGCCGGCATCAAGGTCCTCATCGTGACCACGTTCGAACAGGACGAGTACGTCTTCGAGGCGCTGCGCGCCGGAGCCAGCGGCTTCCTGAGCAAGGCCGTCGAGCCCGACGACCTCCTCGACGCCGTCCGCCTCGTCGCCGCCGGCGAGGCGCTCCTGTCACCCGCCGCGACACGCGCGCTGATCGGCACCTTCCTCGCCGCGCCGACCGCCCCCGCGGCGGGCGGTGAGGACCGGCTGCGAGACCTGACCGAACGCGAACGCCAGGTCTCCGCACTGGTTGCCGAGGGGCTGAGCAACCAGGAGATCGCCGACCGCCTGTACATCTCACCGCTGACCGTCAAGACCCACGTCAACCGCGCCATCCTCAAGCTCGGCCTGCGAGACCGCGCCCAGCTCGTCGTCCTCGCCTATCAGACCGGCCTCGCCCACCCATAGCCACCGTTGCAGGTCGGGCACTGCGACACGCGAGGTCTTGCTCGCGTTGCCGTCAGGGCTGACCGATTGATAGTGGTCACCGGAAGGATGAGTGTCATCGGGTCGGCGGAGCGGGCGTGACGACGGCGCCGTTGGCGCGGTTGATCGAAACCCATCCGGCAGAGTCGCCAGGCCTCGCGCGGTGCGGCTATCCCCGCCGGGTGCGGGCAGGCGGGTCGAGTGGAGGTCGCTCGTCGTCGGTGCGTTGGTCGACGGCGACGCGGATCGCGTGGGCTTCGGCGTGGTTGCCTTCGGCGTCGGCGACCTGGGCGAGGGCGAGCCATGCACTGTCGTCGTAGGGCGCTGCTTTGAGTGCGGTCTCGGCGGCCCAGCGGGCGCGGGGCAGGTTGGTGGTGGCCGGGTGCAGGTCGTGGCCGTGGAGGATGAGTGCGACGTCGACGGCGGCTGCGGCGGCGATCATGTCGGGTCTGTCGGGTCGGTCGTTGAGCCAGGCCCAGGATCCGGCGCGGCGGTCGGTGAAGGGTTCGCCGCGTACGAGTCGGAGGGCTTCGACGAGGTAGGCGATGCCCTCGCCGTCGTTGAGGGTTCCCAGGGCTTGGGCGCGGGCGCGCAGCCGGGTGAAGAGTTCAACGTCGAACAGGACGCCGTCGAGGTGGTACCCGGTCCAGCCGTGCGGCCCTGCTGTGCTGTGGACGGACTTGGGTAGGTGGTGTTCGCCGAGGTAGGCACGCAGGTTCGAGACGCTGACGCGCGCGCGTTCTTCGGAGATGTGGAAGGCCTCGGCGATGTCGCGGGCGCTGGGCTCGCCGGGGGTGATGGTGATGAAGGTGGCGATCTCGGCGTAGTGCTCGCGGCGGTTGATGACCTCGCCTGGTCTGCCGTGGCCGTGGATCGTGACGGATCCGAGAAGCTCGACGCGCGGCACGGGGCAGTCGTTGCCTTGGTGCCACCAGGCGAGGTCGCGGTCCAGGTCGGGGTCGGCGGCGATGACCTGTTCTGCGACGTGGTCGCTGACGGCCGGGGCGAGGGTGTGGACGTCCTCGACGGTCAGGGCGGCGGCGTCGGCGTACTCCAGTTCCGGCTCGGGTAGGACGGTGCGCCCGGTCGCGAGCGTCGCTGGGGTGCGCGGTTCGGTGAGTGTGGGGCGGATGGCGCCGGCGCGGTCGACGAGGGCGCCGATGCCGTCGACGGTGATCTCGTCGACGGGCATGGGTGTGTTCTCGTGGGTGTCGAGGACTGTGAGGAGGCGTTTGATGCCTGCGGCGTCGTCCGCGGGCAGGAGCGCGGCCTGGACGTCGATGGCGAGCGCGTCGATGTGCAACCGGCCGTCGAGGATCCGCACCTCAAGGGTGTCGTCACTGTTGGCCTCTCCCAGGGCGAGGACCGCGACGGCAGGGCGCGTCTCGTGGGCGGCGAGTCCGGTCGCCAGGCGCCTGGTCGTTGCGGGGTCGACGGTGGCGCCGAGGACCAGGACCGTGCGGTCTTCGGGATCCCAGTCACCGCTGTGGGCGGTCGACTCGACCTGTTCGGCCGTGGCGGTCAGGAGAGCGTCGGACGGGTCGCGGTGGTGGGTCAGGCGGGTGCCGTTGAGGTCGTCGAGGTCCGCGCCGACGGCGATGGTGTGGACATCGACGAGGGCCGCCCACGGGGCGGTGGCGAGCTCGACGGCGACGTGCCGGGCGAACGCTTCGACTTCGCTGGGGGTGCCGGTGACGTGCAGGGTGCGGGTCTGTTCGAGGTTGAGGAGCCAGACGGTCCCGTCGGTGGCGGCGCCGATCGAGACGAGCATCGGGTAGGGCGCGGTGGTTTCGACGTCGGGGAAGTCGGCGTCGACCGGGGTGCTCCAGGTGGTGCCCTCGCCGGCCCAGGGGGAGACGAGGTCGGCGGGTTGGTCGAGGTGGAGGGTGATGCGGTCGCGGCTGAGCGCGACGGTCTGGACGCGGGGGTGGTGTGCGGGGTCGAGGAACGGGGCGGTCATCGCCCGCAGTGCGAGGTCGAGCTGGACGAGGTGGTGGGCCAGCGGCTCTCCGGCCGACTGGGCGGTGTGGGCAACGGGAGTGAGGTCGGCGGGGGGCGGGGCGATGATGTGGCCGGGGTCCCGGAATCGTTGCTGGGAGCGGCGTCGGGCGCGGATCGTCAGGAAGATCCCGGCGCCGAGCAGCGCCGAGGAGCCGGACAGGCCCGAGAGCAGCCAGGCAGGTGCGCCACGGTCCGTGTCGGCCTCGTCCGCGGGGCCTCGTCCGCGGCGGGGTCCGGCGCCGTCGCCGCGGCTGCAGCCGGTGGGTGTGCCTCGGCTTGCCCGGGCGCGGTCGACGGGGCAGGCGTCGTGGGTGACGGGATCGGGGTGGCGGGCGAGGAGTCTGGCGCGGGATCGGGCGTCGCCGCAGGCGTCTCGCGCGGCGAAGTAGGGGCCGGTGTCGTGGACGCGATGGGAGCCGGGGGCGGGCCGTCGGGGGTGAGGTCGAGGGTCCAGCCGGGTTCGATGTGGTCGGGGTCGGTGAGGTGCTGCCCGCCGGGCTGGACGATGTCCCGGGAGGCGTCGGCGATGCGGGGGTAGGCGTTCGGGTCGCCGAGCTCGTTCATGGCGATCTGGGAGAGGGTGTCGCCGGGCTGGACGATGTAGTCGCCGCTCGGTGCAGGGGCGGTTGTCTCGGCGGGCAGCAGCAGGCGGGTGCCGGGTGTGATGAGGTCGGGCGTGTCCCCGAGGGAGGCCCTGTTGAGGTCGTGGATCTCGGTCCACCGGTGTCCGTCGCCGAGCCGTTGGTCGGCGATGCGCCACAGGGAGTCACCGCGGCGCACCGTGTACTCCACGGTCGCCGGCGCATCGGCGGTCACGGTGGCGGTGGCGGTGCTGGGCGGGCTGGTCGCACCCGCCGTGAGGGCGGTCGGCGTCGGGTCGCGGGGTGCGACGACGGTGATGGGCTCGCCGTGTGCGGGCGGGGCGGTCGCGGCCAGGGTGGGCAGCGCGGTGAAGGCGAGGGCGGCGACGTCGATGATCCTGCGTGCGACGCCCTGGGGCAGGGCGAAGCCGTGCAGGTGCGGGGTGCGGGTTCCGCGGGCGCGGGCGGTGAGCTCGGTGAGGATCGCCAGGGCGAAGTATGCCCAACCGGCCCAGGCGGCCAGCCCGATGAGGATGACGAGCAGGGTCCCGTTGTCGGGCAGGGACAGGCGCTGCCCGACCATGGCCCAGTCGATGTCCCAGGGGGTGATGCGGGCGGTGGTGAGGAGGGCTGGGACGGCGACGAGGAACGCGACGATCGCGAGGATGCCGGCGACTCCGTGGAGGCGCGCGGTGGCGGGTCTCATCGTTCGTCGCCTCCCACGGTGCGGATGGTGCGTGCGGTCGCATCGGAGGTGACGTCGAGCCGGTTGATGCCGATCGCCCCGAGGAAGACCGTGTCGTAGGAGTCGGTGACGGTGACGGTGACGCGGGTCCCGCCGGTGACGGTGACGGTCCCGGTGGCTCCCGCCGCGTCGAGGTAGCGCTGGGCTTCGGCCTTGGCCTGGGCGACGTCGACGGCCAGGACGCCCCCGCGCATCGCGGTCGCTTCGGAGAGGGCTTGACCGCCGGCGCGGGCGGCCTGCGCGGCGAGGTCGTGCGCGCGTTGCAGGGCGTGGACCTGTCCGCCGAGGTCGACGGCCAGGCCTACGCAGATGATGATCACGGCGGCGCTGAGCGCCGCCCACGCCGAGATCGACCCTCGTTCACCGCCCGTGCGACGTCGGTCGTGTCGGTCGCGTGGGTCGTGGCGGGTGGGGGCGGCGTGTCGTGGGCTCATCGTGCGGTCCACCTGTCGACGGGGCTGGTCATGGTCGCTGAGACGGTGCGGGTGCCGGGCACGCCGGGGATGAACGTCAGGTCGCTCAGGGTGACGTCGCAGGTCACGGTGACGGTCACGGTCGCGTCCGTCCCGGGTGGGCCGTCGAGGCTGGTGGGGGTGACGTTCACGGTGGCGGCGGTGCACTCGGGGTGCTGCCCGTCGAGGGTCAGCCGGGCCGCAGCGGTGGCGGCGTCGGCGGCGGCCGCGGGGGCGCGTTCGAGGGAGGCGGACCGGGCGGCGTCGGCGGCGGCGGACTGGACGATCTGGTGGGCGAGGGTGACACGCCCGCCGAGCACGACGAGCGCGACGAGCAGCCCGAACGCTGGCACGACGATGGCCGCCTCGATGGCCGCCGACCCGCGCTGCCCGTCCTCGCGCTTGCCGTGGTCGCGCCGGCCGGTGGGCGGTGTGTGGTGCGGGGCGCGCAGCCGTGTCATCGCAGCGCCTCTCGTGGTGCGGTGGCGGTGGCGGTGATGTCGGGTGTCCAGCCGGGGATGACGGACATCGAGTGCCCGGTGACCTGGACGGTGGCGGTCGTCGCGGACGTGGTCGCGGTGGCGGCGGCGTCGGGCAGGACGTCGTCGCCGCCGGCGTCGGCGACGAACGCGAGGGCTGTGGCCGTTCCGTCCGCGGCCTGCCCGTGTTCGGCGGCGGCGGCCTTGACGCCCTCGGTGGCGGCGGTCAGGGCGACGGTTCGGGCGTGAAAGTACAGTGCGGACTGGATGCCGAGGAACATCAGGGCGAGCACGGCGGGAAACACGATCGCCATCTCGATCGTGCTCGACCCTCGCTCCGAGCGCCACGTCTGCCGGGGGTGGCGTGCGTGGCGGGGGTTACTGGATGAGCTCGGCCTGGTCGGTGACATAGCTCTTGATCGCCACCACGACGATCCCGACGATGGCGATGACGGCGACGGCCCACAGGACGTTCTCGATGGTGAAGTTCCCCCGCTCGGGGTCGTCGTCCTCGAAGCGGGAGAGCAGCGCGGACCTGACGGCCAGCAGGGTGACGTAAAGGCGCAACATGGTGACTCTCCTTGGTGGGTGGGGTTCCTTCGGGTCAGGTGTGCAGGAGCATCCGCAGGAGCGGGGGTGCGATGAGCAGGCCCATGAACACCACGCCGAGCAGCGATCCGGGGATCGTCATGCGTTCGGACTCGGCGTTCGCCGCGGCAAGCTCTTCGCCGAGCAGGGCGGCGCGCATGGTGTCGGCGCGGGCGCGCAGGTTGGTGTAGATCGCGGCGCCCTGTTCCCCGGACAGGCGCATGATGTCGGCGAAGTCGTGCAGCTCGGGCAGGCCGAGCTCGTCGCCGACCTCGCGCAGCGCGGTCCAGGGTGCGACGCCGGACAGGTTGGCACGGTTGAGCTCCTCGTCGATGCGGTCGAAGACCCATGTGTTGCCGATGTCGGCGGCGGCTTCCAGGGACTGGCGCACCCCTGACCCGTTGGTGCGTTCGAGGGCGACGAGCTCGATGAACCCGGACAGGGTGCGCCGGAACTCGACGCGCGCTTTCGCGGCGTCGGAGACGACGTTGTGGTTCGGCAGGTAGAACAGGCCGGCCGCGCACAGCAGGGACGCGGTCGCGGGGATCACGAACGGCACCTGCAACCCGATCGCGCCGTACAGGGTGGTCAGGAACGGTGGGGCGAGCAGGCCGACGGCGGCGAACGTGAGCTTGTCCCCGTAGAACCTGCCCAGCGGCCGGTTGAGCAGGGTGAGCTCGGCGCGCGGGGTGCGGGCCCACACCCGGGCGGGCAGGTGCGTCATCGCCCACCTTCCCAGCCGTTCTGTCGGGTCCGCTGCCCGGGCATCCTCGAGCGTGGGGGCGCGGTGCGTGGGGGTCAGGCGGGTCAGGGCGTCGCCGAGGTCGACCCGGGCGGGGGTCAGCCACCCGATCAGCAGGGCGACCCCGAGGCCGATGCTTCCCCCGGCGGCGATCGACAGGGCGAGTGAGGTGCTCATCGGCTCACCTGCTTGTTCAGCCAGCGGGCGGCGGGGGCGCCGGTCGCGATCCGTTTGAGCCACAGCAGGCAGGCGACGTAGGCGGCCAGGAGGACCGTGAGGACGACCTGCCCGAGCGGGGTGCGGTACGGCTCGACGTAGTCCCCGGTCAGGGACAGCACGGCGAGGACGGCGACGGAGATCAGGGTGACCCAGCGGGCGGTCGCCCGCGGTTTGGCGCGGTCGGCCTCGATCTGGCGCCGGTTGCGGATCTCGTCGCCCACGGTGCTGGCCAGCGCTTTGAGCACGTCGGACAGGCCGCGGCCGCGTCTTGGGGAGGCGAGGATCAGGGCGCCGGCGATGAGATCTCCGGTGGCGTCGTCGAGGTCGTCGGCGAAGGCGCGCAGTGCGTCCTCCGGGGTCCAGCGGGCGCGCAGCCGGGCCACGAGGCGGGCCACCTCGGGGTGGATCGTGGCCGGGGTGGAACGGATGGAGGACGCGAGGGCCTCCTCGAGCCCGACGCCGACGGTCAGGATCCCGGACAGGGACCGGGTCCACTCGGCCATTGCGTCGAGCCGGTCGATGCGGACCTTGGCGCCCTGGGCGGACATCAGCCACGGCAGCCCGACGGCGGCCAGGGGTACGGCGACGACGGTGATCGCCAGCCCGGTGACCTGCCACAGCACGATCCCGGCGAGGACGCCGACCCCGAGCAGGGTCCAGGACCGGCGGGTCACCTTCCCCAGCCGCGCACCCCGGACGTTCGGCCGGGCTGGTGTGGCGACGGGGTCGAGGTCGCGGGTGTCGAAGACGGCCAGCAGGGCCAGGAGCAGGCCGAGGGCGATGAGTCCGCCGCCGACCATGGCCGCCAGGAGGCGGGGGTCCATCAGGCGGCCCTGCCGTTCTGCGCTCGGGTGTAGGCGTCCATGTCGAACCCGTGGCGTGCCAGGCTCCGGTACTCGTGGGGGAGCACGTGCGGGCGCCCAGGGCCGGGGTCGTCGGGCTCGGCTCGAAAGACGTGCTCGGTCGCGTACCCCTTCGCGTCCTCCCCAGGGGTGACCGCGATGATCTCGGTGACCCGCCGCCGTGGCCGCGGCGTGTCAACGGGGCGGGTCGTAGCGGTGTCGAGGTCGATGTGGACGATCAGGTCGATGGTCTGCGCGAGCTTCGCCGTCGCGAGCTCGGCGGAGACGCCGGCCTCCATCGCGCAGGTGACGAGCTTGCGCAGGGCGGCGTCGGCGTGCGAGGCGTGCGTCGTCGAGATCGACCCGGTGCCCGACTCCATCGCCGTGAGCATCGTCCAGACCTCGGGTCCGCGAACCTCCCCGACGATGAGGCGCGACAGGTTCTGCCGCATCGAGTTGTACAGCAACCGGTGCAGCGGGTACTCGCCGGCCGGACGGCCGTCCGGGCCGATCTCACCGGTTCCGGGCCGGGCCTCGTAGTGGCGCACCATCGCGTGCCGGTCCGGCATCTCGTGGAGCATGAGCTCGTACTCGGTCTCGAACGTCCCGATCGCCTCCTCGTACGCGATCGCCGCGCACAGCGCCCGCGTCAGGGTCGTCTTCCCCGCGCCCTGCGCGCCCGAGACGACGATCGATCTGCGAGCCCGCACCGCCGCGGCCAGGAACGAGGCCATGACCTCGGAGAGCTCCCCGGTCTCGACCATGTCCGCGAGCGAGACGTCCACGAGGCGGTGGCGGCGGATGTTGATCTGCGGACGGGTCGAGACCCACGCCGCCGCCGACAATCGGTGCCCGCCCTCGAGCCGCAGGTCGAGGTTCGGCTGGGCGGGGGAGAACGCGCGGGCGTTCGCGTCACCCTTGGACGCGATCTGCTGCAGCAACGCGATCAGCTCCTCGTCGGAACCGGCGACAGGCGCCCCCTTCTCGTACGTCCCGTCGGAGCGTTGCAGGCGGACGTTCGCGTGTCCGTCGATCTCAATGTTCTCCAGGTCCTCGCGGTCCACCAACGGCTGCAGGCGTCCCAGTCCGAAGAGCTGGTCCATCACGGCGCGCACGAGGGCGTGCTGCTGATCGGAGGTCCAGGCGGTGGAGCCGGTGTCGGCGCGGTCGGCGTTCACTGCGGCGACCAGGTCCAGCACGATCGCCAGACCACGCTGCCTGTCGTCCGCCCGGTCCGCGGGGGCGTCGTCGGCGCGGATCGCGGCGGCGATCTGCTCGGACGCCTGCCGTCGCAGAAGCTCGACCACCTTCCAGTCCACCTCGTCCGCCCCGCCCGACAGGTGCTGCGGGAAGGGCGGCAGAGCCGGCTCGGACAGCAGCGCGTCGCCGCCGGGCAGCCCAGCGGCCGCGTCGCTGCTCGGCGGCGGCGCGGCCGCCGCCCGGCTCGAAGCACCCGGCTCGCGCGCAGGGCGCGGGACGCGACCAGACGGTGCACCAGGGGAACCCGCGCGGGGCACGCCCCTCGAAGTCCTCGACGCCGGAGCGGCGGGGTTCACCCGCAGGCGGGAGCCGAACAGCGGGATCCTCGCCAGCGACGACGGCGGCGACGCCGCAGCCTCCGCGGGCGCCTGGTCGTGGTGGGTGGCTTCGACGTCGGTCATGACGTGACCCCTTCCAGCAGCTCGGCCCGGCCCCGGGCGATCCGGCTCGTGATGGCGTCCGCCGCGCCCCGCACCGACCGGGCGTAGGTGCCCGTCGCCCACTTCCGCTCTGGTGCGAGCCCGCTGTGATACACCCCGGCAGCGCGGGCGTCGTCGTGCACCGACGCCACCACCGGCAACCCCAGGAACTCGGCGACCTCCTTCGACGGGTACGGGCGCCCGGCCCCGACGACCAGCAGCCCAGGATCACGCCAGGCCGGGCTCCGTTCGGCCAGCGGCGACGCCCACGACCGCACCGCGGACAACGCGACAAGGTTCGCGCGCGTGACGACCAGCGTGAGGTCAGCCAGTGCGAGAAGCGGCTCGGGCGACCCGCGCATCCCGAGCCGTCCGGCGTCGACGATGACGTCCTGCCCGCCCTTGTCGAGATCGTCCAGCGCATCGCCGAGACGACCCCACATCGGCTCCAGGCTGGGGACCTGCGCGCGGGAGCGGGGACCGGGAACGAACGTGACCGAGGTGCCCTCGACCGGCTGGCCGACGTCCAGCAAGGCGTCCGCGGTGTCGAGAGGAGACAGGGCGAGCTCGACGAGGCCCGCCTCGTACTCCCGCATCCCGCGGAAGATCCCCGCCAGGATCGCCGACCCGCCCACCGGGTCGGCATCCACCAGCCACACCGGCCGGTGCCAGTTCCACGCCAGAGCCACCGCCGTGGTCGTCACCCCAGGCGACCCGGACGCCGAGCACAACGCGATCACGGCCACCGTGCGCTCACCGGTCCCTCGACTCGAGCACGACCGCGAAGTCACCGGTCGCGACCCGGGCCGCGAGCAGCGCCGACTGCGCCTGCGGCACCAGCAGGTCCAGGACCGTGTTCCCCGTCTCCACCGACATTGAGACCCCTGCCACCTCCGCGGGCGTCGACGCCGGGACGTCACTCGCCTCGGTCGCAGCCGACGGCGTTACGACGACGGTCACCCGGTCACCGACCCGCAACCCCATGCCGGGCGCCTGCTTCGAGGACAGCTCGACTCCGACGATCGAGTACCCGTCCGCCGGGACCTGGATGTCGGTCACGGCGTCGGCCGAGATCGACGTACCCGCCGCGACGTCGACCGCGGCGCGCTTGCCGACGACGTCGTCGAGCCTCGATGCGGGGACGACCGCCCAGCCGAGATCCGACGGGATGCGGGCGACCGCGACGTCGTCGGACGCGATCACCTGCCCCCGCTCGATCCCGTCCCGGGCGGCGAGGACCTCGATCGTCGTGTCGTCGCGCGACCACACCATCCACCCCGACACGACACCCACCGCGACAAGCGTGAGCCCGGCGATCAGCACCGCCGGGCGCCGTCGCATCCCCGGCGGGGGCACGGCCTTCACTGGTGCGGGCGCTGGGGCGCCGCTCGACGAACGCTGACGAGTGGTGGTCTCGGACACGGGGCCCGTCCTTCCCTCCTCCTCGCAACCTCAGTTGGTCACGAGCACCTGCGCCTCACCGACCACGATCTGCACCGAACGCTCCAGGTCGTCCATGCGGATCGTGCCGGTCTGGCCTGCACCAGCCCAGTCGATGACCCAGTCAGAAGACGCGGTCACCGTGAACGAGTCACCCGGAAGCCCGGCGCTCGAGGACGAGTACGTGTACCCACAGTCCGGCGAGGGCTCGCCGCCACGGTCGTCGGTGAAAGGTGTGCCAGGCCCCGAGCAGACGACGGTCCCGCCGTCGCCCATCGACCAGGTGTACTTGTGGATCCGCGCCGTCGCCGTCACCGTGATCCCACCAGCAGACGCCGAAGCGGTGATCGGCCCGACAGTCGACGGACCCGGGTTGCGTGCCCACATCCACACCGGCATGCCCACGATCCCGATGGACCCCGGCCGCGGCTCGGGAACGATCCCGATCTCGATCGCCGACAGACCCATCTCGTCGACCGCCATCTGCGCCACCGCCCGCGGAGACGGACCCGCCGACGCCGGGGTCGGCGGATTCAGCAACCACACGTAGACGTCGACGTCGACCGGCAGCGGCTGATAGCAGCCGTAGACCGCACCGCCATCCTCCGGCGAGCGGCCCGCCCAGGAGGGATCACCCGCATCCGGCTGCGGATCCATCACCCGCACATAGCACTGCAACGACGACGACCAGTAGCCCAAGTCGCTCGTGCACGGCACCGGGCCAGCCGGAACGTCCGCGTAACCGAAGCGCGACGGGTCGAAGAAGCACGGAGAGCCTGCGCCAGAGTCCTGAGGACCGTCGTCGACCGGGTCGACGACGGGCTCTGTCGTCGGGGGCAAGACTGCGATGACGCACAGGCCGGTCCAGGAGTCGATCGTGCGGCACTCCGGGCCGGCAGCGTGCGCGAGCGGGACGTGACTCTGGTCGACTTCCCGTTGCCGGGCGCGGTGGAGATTGGCCGAGTCCTGGACGGGATCGTTGAGGCGAACCGGTCGGGTCGGATCGTGGTCGACCTGGATGCCGCGGGTCGTGAGGGTCTGGTGGTGGCCGCTCTCGGGCTGACGGTCAATGAGGCGTCGAACGCGTTCGCGAAGGCGATGGTCGCCGACGGCCGCCTGACCACCGAGGACGCAGAGGTCGTACTGGCTGAGAAGCGTTCGGTGGTGCGTAAGGCCGGCCTGTTGGAGTTCGTCGATGCGGACGCGGGGTTGATGGATGTTGGCGGGATGTCGGACCTGAAATGCTGGTTCGAAAAGCGGGACGGGTTATGGCTTCAGGAGGCACGCGCGTTCGGGGTGCCACCACCGAAAGGCGTGCTGATCACCGGGGTGCCGGGGTGTGGGAAGTCGTTGACGGCGAAGGCCGTGGCGGGGGTGTGGGGGCTGCCGTTGCTGCGCCTGGACGTGGGGCGGGTGTTTGGCGGGCTGATGGGTTCGAGCGAGGCGAACATGCGTGCGGTGCTGCGGACGGCGGAGGCAGTCGCACCATGCATCGTGTGGGTTGACGAGATCGACAAGGGCTTCGCTGGGCTGGCCAGTGGTGGTGACTCGGGTACGACTGCGCGTGTGTTCGGGTCGTTCCTGACGTGGATGGCGGAGAAGACGGCGCCGGTGTTCGTGATCGCGACGGCGAATCGTGCCGACCGGCTGCCGCCGGAGCTGGTGCGTAAGGGCCGCTTCGACGAAGTCTTCTTCGTCGACCTGCCCACCGCTGTGGAGCGGGAGGAAATCTGGGCGGTGCGACTGCGCGCCCGCCTGGAGGGCTCTCGGGCCGGTGGCGCGGTGCAAGTCGATCAGGGGTTGTGTACGCGCCTGGCGGCCGCATCGGAGGGGTTCTCCGGAGCGGAGATCGAGCAGAGCGTGGCGACGGCTTTGGTGGAAGCGTTCGCTGATCGTCGCCAGTTGTTGGAGGCAGACCTGTTCCGCGCGGTCGATGCGATGGTGCCGGTGAGTGTGACGCAGGCTGACGAGGTTGCCCAGGTGCGCTCCTGGGCGTCGACGCACGCGGTCCCGGCCACCGCGCCACAAGACCGGGTGGCGCCGCTCGGCGGTCTGCCGGGGGCTGGACCTGGTGGGCCTTTGGGTACGGACGGGAACGTGGACGGCTTCCCCAAATCGGGGTGGCAGAAGGGTGAGTTGAATTGAGTATCGGAGTCGTGCTGATCCCGCTCGCGTTGGCTGCGGCCTCCGCGCTGGGCGCCGCCGTCCCAGAACTGTCCGCGGACGGCGTGCTCGTGCAGCATGTCCGCACACGCATGCGGGACGCGGCGCTGTTGCGGGCTGCGTTGGCGGACACCGAAGCGCAGGTCACTGCTGCCGGTGAGGTGATCGTGGCGGCGTGGCGTGATGTGCGCGCCGAGTTCTCCCGAGACGGGCAAGGGATCTGGGCGGCGCAGTTCACCGGAAAGGTCGACGCGGAGCGTGCGACCGCGATCGTGACGGCTGTGGATGTGGCGTACGGCCGTCAGGTGCAGCAGAGCGTCTTGGCGCGGGTGCGGGCGCAGGCCCCGGTTGCGGGCATGACGGTGACATCCGAGAGGGTCGAGGCGGACGACTCGGTCACGCTCGTCCTGACCCTTGATCGGCCAGCCGGATGAACGCCATCGAGCCGCAGCAGGTCGTGGTGTCCGTCGCTACCGACGGCACGGTCACTGCACACACCGTCGGGATCAAGGGTTCGGCATGCGTGGACAGCATCGGTGTCTTGGAGGATCTGCTCGACGCGGCGACCGTCTCGAGCGAGTTCACCCGTGAGTACACGCAGTCGTCCGTGACTGCCGACACGGTGGTCGAGGTCGATGATGACGTCCGCCAGTACTGACCCGGCGCAACTGCTTGCCCGGCGAGGATGGCGGGTGCGTCACAGTGCGTGGCTGCTCGCAGTGGTTCTCGGGATGGGGATGTTCTCCTTCGTCGGGTTCTTGTACACAGCGATCCGTGTCGGGACTGCGCGCTTCTGGGTCATTGCAGGGGCGGCGTGTGCGGCGTCGGTGTTCTGTTTCTACGCGTTTGCGACGACGCCCACCGACGACGCGAACGTGGAGGACGCGCCACTTGTCTGGCAGGACTACGCGCTGTTCGGTATCTGGCTCGGCATGATCATCTTCGCCATCTTGCACAACCGGGCGTATCTGCAGTGGCGGTCTCGCCCGGCCAAGATGCGGGACTGGTACGCGCAGCCCGCGACGGCAGGGCCGACGCCCGCCCCGGTGTCCCGGGCATTCCCGTGCCTGCCGGCCCGCTCGACGACGGTCCTGCGCATCGTGGTCCCGGACAGCTCGGGCCCCAGCCGTTCTTCGCCTCCCCGGGGGGTGTACCGCCGGCGCACGTACCTCCGCAGGGGTTCCCACCTGCCTACCCAGCACCCGGGCATCTGGTCCCCGGCTACACGGCGCCCGGATCCGGTGCGCCCGGCTACGGGCCGTCGACGTCTCCGCCCTTCGGTATCGATGGGTCGCAGTACTACGCACCCGCCACACCGGCGGCGGAGGTGCAACCACCCCCGCAGGGCTCCCAGCCTGGCGTGGTGCGCGCTGCGGGCGGGCGTGTCGACGTCAACAATGCGGTACCCGACCAGTTGGCTGCTGCTCTGGGTGGGGATGGAGCGCTGGCGTCTCGGATCGTGGCCGCTCGCGACGCGCACGGCGGGTTCGCGAGCCTGGACGACATGGTGTCCGCAGCACGGCTGGCACCGCACGAGTTCGTCCGGGTGCGTGACGTTGTCGTCTTCGAGCCCCGCACGCCCACGGGGTCCCAGGCCGAGCTCGACGCGCCCGGCATGGGCGCGCCTGTGCACGAGCCTTTCGAGGGGAGCGGTGGTGGCCGCGTCCTGGACTACTGAGCCCGACCGTCAGGCACCCGCACCGGGGACGGTGACGGTGCGGATCGGGCACGTCGTGGCTCGCACGGATGCTGAAGGGCCAGGATCGCGGTTTGCGATCTGGGCGCAGGGCTGCACGATCCGCTGCGAGGGCTGCTTCAACCCGCACCTGTGGGGAACTGTCGGCGGCTACGCCGTCACGGTTGACGAGCTCATGGATGAGATCCTTGTGACAGCGGCAGACGGCATTATCGAGGGTGTCACGCTGCTGGGCGGGGAACCCTTCGACCAGGCTTCCGGGTTCGCCCGCCTGTGCGCGCAGGTCCAGGCGGCGGGCCTCTCGACGGTGGTCTTCACCGGCCACACGCTCGGAACACTGACCGGACCGGAGGCGCCCGCGGGCGCGGCTGAGCTGCTCGCGGTGACCGACCTGCTCATCGACGGCCCATATCTCGCGGACCGTCGGGACATGACACGGCCGTGGGTCGGGTCGGACAACCAGGAGTTCCACCACCTGACTGACCGGTACGTGCACTTGAAGGACACCCTGGGGCTCCTACCCGACCGTGTCGAGGTTCGTGTCGCCGCCAACGGTGCGGTAGCGGTCAACGGGTGGACAGACGTCGACCACCTGGACCAACTACTGACTGGCACGACACCCACCGTGGGCCGCGGTCACATCCGGTAGCAAGCAGCCCGGCAACCGCGTCCGAGGCGGGCTACTTCTCGAACTCGCAGGTTCCGGGGCGAAGGGTGCAGTCAGTGCTGGGCGCAACGCCGGGCGCCTCTCTGTCTTTCCAGCGGTCTGGGATCGGCACCATGCCCGACGGCGCCTTGCCGGAAGACCCGGTGCCGGACGGCTTGGTGGTGCCGGACGGCTTGGTGGAACCGGACGACCCTGACGTTGAGGGCGAGGGCTTCTTGGTGCCTGAGGACGAGCTCGCGGCAGCGTGTCGCGCCTGCTCGGCGGCGATGCGCGCCTGCTCGGCGTCCCAGGCGGCCTTGGCCTGCGTGACCCCGCCCTGGGCTTCGGCGACAGCGGTGGAGGCTGCCTCGATGGCAGCCTTCGCGTCAGCGCGAGCCTTGGCGGCGGCGTTGCAGCCCTCGACGGTGGACTCGTCGATGGCCGGGAGGTTCGTAGCGGTGGCGACCGCGGCGTTGAGGGAGTCGATGGAGTCGCGCAGCACCTGGCGAGGCGCGTTGTCCAGGACTCTGCCGTCGGTGGCGGTCAGCTGCTCTTCGGCTGGAGCGGTGTTGACGGCGGCGATCGTGGCCGCCAGGTCGTCGCTGGCCTGCTGGGCTGCGATCTTGGCCTGGTCGAGGAGCCACAGCGCGTGCTGCTCGCTCACGGCATCGGATGCCGCCTGGAGCGGGGCTTTGTGAGCGCGCACGTCGCGCAGGGCGCGGGCGATGGCGTCGCGCTGCCGTTCGGCGCTCGAGCGGTCGGCGTCGTCGTCGGGCTGGTTGATGCGCAGGGCGCAGGCGGCCTGTGCGTCCAGGACTTCGTCCTTGAGGTGGGTGTGCACCTGCGGGTCGCGGACCTTGTCGACGGTGTCGGACACCAGCGTCTGCGCCGTGTCGATCTGGGCGCACAGGTCTCGCTGGGCGGCGGCGACCTGGTCACCGAGCGTGGCCGCCTCGGCGATCGCCCGGTGGGTGGCCGTGTGATCGATCCAGACCGCGGCCACGAGGCCACCACCCGTGAGGGTGACGGCTGCGGCGGCTGCCACGAGGATCTTGGTGGTGTTTTTCATGGTGGATCGTTCCTGATGATGGTGGGTGGCAGGCACCCGGTTCAGGAGACGAGCGGTGGTCGGGGGACTGCCGCCGTACGTGAGGCAAGGTGTCTGCAGCGACAACGAACTGGCTGGGGGTTCGGTAGCGGTGAGTGTGTGGCGAGAATGCCACGCACGGTCACTCCGTCCTTGGTGTTGTCGCACTGGGGATCACCGTTGTCGCGGGGACTGCGCTGTGCCAAGGCCCGCTTTTCTGGTTATGCCCGATCTGCAGGGTGAGGACGCACGGGCGAACCTCGGACCGAACCCATGCAGTGGAGTCCGGAAAGGTGGTGCAGATCGGCCAGTGCGCGTCGCCGGAGTGACGGCCGACGACGCGGGCGGGCGGCCGCATCATGGCGACCGGCCGCCACCTCGAAAAGAACCTCGCCGACTTCCTCGGCTGGCAACCCAGGCAGCACGGCGGACCACGACGCGAGAGACGACTCGCGGGACGTGATCGGCCGCGGTGCCTGGCCTTCCCTCAGACTCCTGCCGGCGTCACGGTGCGACGAGCCCCTCGGTGAGCGCCGCGAGGTTGCTGCGCATGATCGAGAGGAAGTCCTCGCCCGCCGCGGCGTTCTGCGTCGTCAGGCCTTCGAGCGTGTCGATCAGGCGAGCCTCGATGCCCAGGTCGTCGGCGAGAGTGCGCACGACGCGGGGGCTGGACAGCGTCTCGTAGAAGAGGGTTCCGACGTCGTGAGCGCGCACGATGTCGCTGATCTCGCGCAGGCGTGCGGGCGACGGCTCGATGCCGTGGTCGAGCCCGGTGATGCCGACCTGGTGCAGGCCGAATCGCTGGGCGAGGTAGCCGAACGCGGTGTGGTTGGTCACGAGCGTCGCACCGGCGAACGGGGCGAGCGCCTCGGCGAACTCGACGTCGAGCGCGGCGAGATCCTGCTCGAGCGCTGCCGCGTTGGCGTGGAAGGTCGCGGCGTTCTCGGGGTCGACGTCGGCGAGCGCCGCCGCGACGGGCTGCGCGAGCTGCGCCAGGCGCGTCGGGTCGAGCCAGAAGTGCGGGTCGTCGCCCCCCATCTCGTGCGCGTGGTCCTGCCCGTGGTGGTCGTGCGAGTGCCCGTCGTGCGAGTGGTCGTGCCCGTGCCCGTGCCCGTGTTCGTGCGAGTGCCCGTCGTGCGAGTGCCCGTGTTCGTGCGTGGCGTGCCCGTGGTCGTGCGAGTGCCCGTCGTGCGAGTGGTCGTGGGGGCAGACGCCGTCGTCGTGAGTGTGTCCGCCGGTCACGGAGGCGGGCAGCAGGTCGACGATCGTTGCGGCGTCGACGACGCGGCCCGGCTGCTGGGTCTCGACGGCGGCGTCGACGGCGTGCATGAACCCGCTGAGGGTCACGACGACGTCTGCGGCCCCCACGTCGCGCACGCGCGCCATGGAGAGCTCGAGGTGGTGGGGGTCCGCTGCGGGCGGGGTCAGGTTGTCGACGTCGGCGAGGTCACCGGCGACCCGCTCCGCCACGAACTGCAAGGGGTAGAACGACGTGACGACCCGGGGGCGCGCCGTGCCTTCGGGGGAGGGTGCCGGGTCGGTGGTGCCGAGGGTCAGGGCCGTCGTGACGAGCGCGACGGGCAGTGCGGCTGCGGCGACGAGGAGGTGACGACGTTTGATCATGAGAATGATCCTCACCTGCAATGAGAATCATTCTTAGCAGGAGGCGCTCCGTGCCTCCTGACCTGGCGCGCCGGGCGGCGCGTCGCGGTTCGGGTCAGCGAGCCTCGTACGCGGCGAGCACCGCGCCCGGGATCCGGCCCCGGTCGGCGACCGTGTGACCGTTGGCCCGTGCCCACTCCCGAATCGCGTCGAGGTCGGCGCGGGACGCCGGGCGCGTTCCGGCGCCGCGCGCCGATCGGGCACCCGCCGTCTTGCGTGCGGCGGCCGTGTATGCGGCGATGGCCCGCACGAAGTCCTCGCGTTCCGTGTGGGTCAGGTCAATGCTGTAGGCGGCGTTCTCGAAAGCGAAGCTGACTGTGACCGCCTCCGGTGCTCCGGAGATGTCCGAGTAGGTTTCGACGATAGTTCTCTGTGCCATGCCAATGAGACTAATCGCGCGCTTTGAGAAGATGCAAGCGTTGCGGGGCCGTCGTCGATGAGATTCCCCTGCGGAACGCGCACAATTGCCCGTCGATGACCTTCTGGGCAGGACGCTGACCGGGAGATTGGCGCCGAAGCGGGCGCGACCTGCGATAGAAATGGCGGGTGGGGGAGGTCGCGGTGAAGAGCCACCAGATCGCGCCGGTCACTGGCGCATGGTGTCGTTCGTCCGAAGAACTACGAATACCGGAGCCAAATCCTGGGCCGCACCGTGAACACGCTTCATCCGGTGCTCACGATGCGAGGCATCCCGGTGTCTGCCGATTTGCGCCGCGGGCTCCACATGCGCGAGGCCGCCCCCGGTCGGGGGGGCGGCCTCGCGTCGCTCTGCGGTCAGTGCCTCACTGCGCGGCGAGGATGTCGACGACGAAGATGAGCGTCGCCCCGCCGGGGATCGAACCCTTGCCTTCGGCGCCGTATCCCTTGTCGGCGGGCACGACGAGAAGCACCTGGCTGCCGACGGTCTGCCCGGCCAGCCCCTCGGTCCAGCCCGGGATGACCTGCTGCAGCGAGAAGGTCGCCGGCACCTGCTTGTCCCACGACGAGTCGAACTGAGTACCGTCGGTCAGCCAGCCCGTGTAGTGCACCGTGAGGGTCTGAGCGGACGTCACCTCCGGACCGGCCCCCTTGATGAGGGTCTGGGCGACGAGGTCGCCTGACGGCTCGAAGCCCTCCGGGATGTCGATGGACGGCTTGCCGTGCTCGCCGAGCGTGACGGTCGGGAGCCCCTCAGGCGGCGTCACCGGTTCGCCCTCGGCGCGCCACTCGCCCTGGGTTGCGACCTCGAGGAGCATGAGCATCGTCGTCGTCGAGCCGTCCTGCTGTGCGGACGGGTTGGCCACCAGGGCGCGTGCGCCGACGTTGGCCCCCTTGAGCGTGTCGTTGATGGCGCCAAGGTTCGGGTCGCCCAGCGTGACGGCCTCGGGCGTGTTGGTGCCCTCCTTCCACGTCGAGCCTGCCCGCGAGCCGTCGGCGTTGAAGATCACGTAGTGCAGCTCGAGCTTCGCCCCCTCGCGCAGCGCCTCGCCGTCGCCCTTGTCGACCAGGCGGGTCGTCGGAACGGAGACCGACAGCGGCGCGTCGAACTCGAGCGTGGGCTCGGCGCCGGCGTCTCCCTTGACGCGAACCGCGGCGAGGGCGGCGACGTCCTGCGCGGTGGGAGTGGGGTCGTCGGCCGCAGGCGTCGACGACGACGCCGTGGCGTCTGTCGACCCGTCGTTGTCGCCGGATGCGCAGCCCGTCAGGGCAAGGGCGGCTGAGAGAGCGAGCGCGGCGGCGCCCGCGGTGATGCGGAGGTTCACGGGAAGGTCCTTAGCAGTGAGGAGTCGCGAGCCATGCTAACGGCCGCAACCGGACGACCCGTGAGAAGTCAGGGAAGAATAGGGGTATGCCGTCTTCTCGCCGATCCTCGCGACGCCCGTACGGTGCCGAGCACGTCCCGGTCGACCTGGACCGCGCGCTCGGTGGCGTCAGGCACGTGTCGGCCGACGACGGCGAGTGGACGGTCCGCCCGGTCCGGGGAGCAGACAAGACCTACCGGTGCCCGGGCTGCCAGCAGGAGATCGCGCCCGGCACGGCGCACGTCGTGGCGTGGTCGCGCGACGCCATCGGAGGAGAGGCGGCGGGCCTCGACGCCCGTCGCCACTGGCACCGCAGCTGTTGGGACCGCCGCTCGCGTTTGCGCTGATCGCTCCTGTTCGGCCGACTAGGCTCTGACGCGTGGTGCATCAGATCCGCTCGCTCACCGTCCTCCCCGCCCTGCGCGAGGAGATCGAGCTGCACACGGCCGACGGCCTGACTCTCGTCGGCGAGCTGGCGCGGCCCGTCGACGTCGACCCGGCGGCGACCCTGGTCACCTTCCACCCGCTGCCCACGCACGGCGGCTTCATGGACTCGCACGTCTTCCGCAAGGCCGCGTGGCGGCTGCCCGCGCTGGCCGACCTCGCGGTGCTCCGCTTCAACACGCGTGGCACCGCCTCGCCGCGGGGCACCTCCGAGGGAACGTTCGACGGCGGCGCCGCCGAGCGGTTCGACGTCGCGGCCGCGTACGAGTACGCGCAGTTTCACGGCCTGCCGCGGCGCTGGGCCGTGGGCTGGTCCTTCGGCACCGAGCTGATCCTCCAGCATGGCGCCGATCCGAGCATCGAGGGCGCGATCCTGCTGTCGCCCCCGCTGCGGCGCGCGACCGACGCCGATCTCGACCGGTGGGCGGACTTCGGTCGCCCGCTCGTCGTGCTCGTGCCCGAGCACGACGACTACCTGCGGCCCGCAGAGGCACGCGAGCGGTTCGCGCGCGTACCGCAGGCCGAGGTGATCGGCGTCGACGGCGCGAAGCACCTCTGGGTGGGCGAGCCCGCGGTGCGACGTGTGCTGGATGAGATCGTGTCGCACGTGACTCCTGGCCAGGCGACTTTGCCCGTGACGTGGGACGGTGAGACCAGCACTTGACAGACCGCCGCCGATGCCTCAAATGACTACAGACCGGACACGACCCGACGGAGGGCGATGATGACCTCGCTGCCAACCCTGGCACTGCACGAGCTTCACGACGGCGGCGGCGTGCCGATCGTGCTGATCCACGCGTTCCCGCTGGACCACCGCGTGTGGATTCCCGCGGCGGAGGCACTCCCGGCGAACCTGCGCGCCGTCGCGGTCGACCTCCCCGGGCAGGGGTACAGCGAGTCCGGCGGCATCGCAGCCAGCATGGATCTGGTGGCCGACGCCGTCTACCACACGCTCCAGAACGCGGGCATCGCCAACGCCGTCGTCGTCGGCCTGTCCATGGGCGGATATGCGGCGCTCGCCCTGACCGACCGGCACCCCGGGTTCGTCTCGGGCCTCGGGCTCGTCGACACCAAGTCCACGGCCGACGCGCCGCAGGCGCGGTCCAACCGGTTGCGCATCGCGCGCGAGATGGAGATGGGGCAGTCGCTCCAGCCGGTGCTCGCGCTCCCGTCGCAGCTCTTGGGCGAGACGAGCCTGCGCGTGCGGCGCCAGCTTCTGCCGACCCTCGACGCGTGGGTGCACTCGCAGGCGCCGCGTGGCCTCGCCTGGGCATTGCGCACCATGGCGAACCGCCCCGACCGCACTGCGGTGCTCGAACGGTTCGCCGGGCCCGTCGCGGTCGTCGTCGGTGCGGAGGATGCGGTGACGCCCCTGACGGACGCCGAGCACATGGTCCAGGCGGCAAAGGATGCAGCGCTGACCGTCGTCCCCGGTGCGGGGCACCTGAGCCCGCTGGAGGACCCGCGCACGGTCGCGGCGGCGCTGGCGCTGCTGCACCGCCGCGTGGTGCGCGGGCGCCGCTGACGGGATCGCCGGCGCGGCCGGACCGTCCCGGTCAGGCCGGCGACGCCTCCTCGGCTGCGTCCTGTGCCGTGGGCTCCGATCCCGGTGCGTCCGGCGCGACCGTCGTCGCGTCCTGACCGGTCGGGGTCGACTCGGCCGGCGTCGTCGCGCGAGAGGGCTCGGCGGGGGTGCGGCCGGCCGACCGGCGCGACGAGGGCGCGGCGACCGTCGCGACGGGAACCGACGGGGCCGACTCGTCCTTCTCCGTCCCGAGCAGCCCGCGCAGCTCGTCGAGGTAGGTGTTGATCGACTCCTGCTTGCGCGAGAGGTCCTCGAACTGGCGCTGCGCCGCTCCGCGGTGAGCCTCGGCCTCGGCGCGCGCATCGTTGACCGTCTGCTCGGCGAACGCCCGCGCCTCGGAGACGATGCGGTCGGCGGTGCGGCGTGACTCGCCCACCAGGTCCTTGACGTACTGGTCCGACTCGGTGCGCACCTTCTCGGCCTGCTGCAGGGCGACGGCGACGCGCTTCTCGGCCTCGGCGGCGTGCTCCTCGGCGGTCCGGACGAGCCGGTCGGTCTCCGCCTTGGCGACCTCGTGGCGATCGGCGGCCTCGCGCTCGACCTGCTCGCGGCGCTGGGTGATCTCGAGCTCGGCGTCCGCGAGGGCGCTGCGTGCGGCCTCGCGCAGCTCCTCGATCTCCGTCGCGGCGGTGTGCGCCGCCTCGGTGGCCTGGTGCTTGGCCTCGGCGATGATCCGCGCGGCCTCGCGGCGCGTGGACTCCAGGAGGTCGTTGGCCTCGCGCTCGGACTCCTGGCGCAAGGCCGCGGCGTCGGCGGCGGCCTGCGCGCGCAGCTGGGCGGCGTCACGCTCCGCGGCGAGACGCAGCTCGGTGACCTCGCGCTCCGTCGTCGAGCGCAGCACGCCGAGCTCGCGCTCGATGCTCGCTCGGCGCTCCGACTCCTCGGTCTGGATCGTGCTCGCGATGAGCGCGGCCTCGCGCTCGGCCGATCCGACCAGCTCCTCGGCGCGACGCTGGGCGGCCAGCAGCGTGCCCTCGGCCTCGGCGCCCGTCGTCGAGCGGATCTCCTCGGCCTCGCGGCGTGCGGAGGCGAGCAGCTCCGACACCTCGGACTCGGCGCGTGCGCGCACCTGCCCGGCTGCGAGCTTGGCGCGCGCCATGACGTCGGACGACTGCTGGTTGGCCTGCGTCAGCACGTCGGCAGACTGCTCCTCGGCCGAGCGCAGGAGCTGCTCGATGCGCGAGCCGAGCCCCGAGTACGACGGACGGTCCTGCTCGCGCAGCTGGCGCTGCGCCTCGGCGAGCTCGGACTGGAGGTGCATCGCACGCCCGTCCGAGGCCTCGACCAGGCGGCGGGCCTCGTCGAGTGCTTGGTCGAGGCGTGCGAGCTGGTTCTCGACCTGAGCGCGGTCGTAGCCGCGCATGGTGATCGGGAAGAGCGTGCGCTCGTCGGACACGGCGGGACCTCCGAAAGGATGGGGGTGGGGAGACGCTCGCGTCAGGATAGTGGCAGGCAGGGCCGACGTCATGGGCAGTGGCGTGCATAACGGACGAAACCAGGGTCCGTCGCGGCTGATGGGTCACACTGGCAGGGTGGGACACGTGGCTCTTGCGCGTGAAGGAGTGGTGCAGATTCCGCTCTTGCGCCGCAACGGCGTCGTCCGGCGGCCTCCGCCTGGACTGGGACCCGCCCTGACTCCGTATCCTGGGATGTCGTTCGTGCGAGCCAACCGGAAGGAAGTCCTCGGTGCTGCGGAGATTGCTCGGGACCGCCCTGATCGTCCTGGGCTTGGTGGCGGCCGGCCTCGGGGTCGCGTCGGCGACGGTCTGGCGTGAGCCCGACTCCGTCGTCGCCACGGCGACCCCCCAGGGTGACGGCACGCTCGTCGTGACCGACCCGGGCGTGCTCGAGCTCGTCGGCGCCGACGTCACGGTGGCCGCGCGGGTGCCCGGCGACGGGAGGGTCACGCTCGCGATCGGCCGCGACGTCGACGTCGACGGCTGGGTGGGCATCGACCACTACACGCGAGTCCGCGGCCTGAGCGACTGGACGACGCTCGCCGCGGCGAGCGTCGTGCCCGAGATCCCCGCGCCCGCCGAGGGCGAGGAAGCGCCCGTGCCGACACCGGGAGCAGATCCGGCAGGCAACGACATGTGGGTCGTCGAGGCGACAGGGGAGGGCTCGGCCACGCTGCGGTGGGACGACCGCCCGGGGCGGTGGTCGCTCCTGGCAGCGGGAGTCGGCGACGACGCCGTCGCCCCGACCGTCGAGCTGACCTGGCCGCGGACCGCCGGCACCCCGTGGCTGTGGCGGGGCGTGGGCGCCGGCATCGTGCTCGTGCTCGGCGGGGTCGCGCTGCTGCTGCTGCGCCGCAAGAGCCCTGCCCCGGCGGTTCCCGGGCCCGCGGGCGACGGCACCGGGAGCGCAGCGGAAGGCACCGCCGGCAGCATGCCCGGTGCCACGGGTGCCACGGGTGCCACGGGTGCCACAGGTGCCACAGGTGACACGGGTGCCACCGGCGACGCCGGCTCCACCGGCGACGACGTCGCCGACGGCGTCGGCGACACCGGACCTTGGGACGTGCCGACGGCGTCGGCTGCGGACGAGGCGGACCCTCCGGTGGCGACCGGCAGGCGGATGCGCGGGCGCAGGCACCGCGCCAAGGACACCGGCGAGGGGGCCGAGGAGTCGCGCGGCGACGCGCCGGCCCCGGGTGCTGCGGAGGGCGGGCCCGACGAGTCCGCGAGCGCGCCCGCGGCGTGGTCCGCGAGGCAGGACGCGGGCCCCGATGCCCAGGCCGAGAAGCCCGAGCGTCCCGCGCTGCTGAGCCGGCGCGCGCGTCGGCGCGCCCTGGCCGCACCGGATGCCGAGGCCGAGCGCGCCGCACCGGAGGCCCCGCCCGCGCAGGCCGACACGCAGGGCTCCGCTGAGCGCGCCGGGACGGACGGGCCCGCGGGCGCGGAGCCGACGGACGCCGCAGGCGATGCCCGCACGGTCACGGGCTCGATGCCCCTCATCACGCGCCGCGAGCTGCGCGAGCAGGAGGAGGCGCGCAGAGCGGCCGAGCAGACCGGGATCACCGGCAAGCTGCGTGCGCTGACCGGAGCCATCCCGGTGGTCCGCCAGTCGCCGCCGGCGCCGCCGGCCACGGACGCGGCGACGGCGCCCACCCGGGCGAGCCGCTCGCGGGCCTGGCGTCAGGCGTGGGGGTTCGACCCTGAGGCGACCGAGGAACGACACGACGAGGGAGGTGCCCGATGACGTCCATGACCCCCCGCCGGCACGGCGCGCGGGGGGCCGCGCTCTGCGGTCTGCTCGCCGCCGGCTTCGCCCTGGGCGGCTGTGCGGCGACGCCGCCGGCGCCGGCGCCCGACGCCGCCGCCGTCAGTCCGGTGCTCTCGATCGACCAGAACGCACGCGTGCTCGAGGCCGTCAACGCCGCGCTCGCGGCGGCGTCGGAGGCGACGGACCCCGAGATGCTCGCGGGGCGCGTGACCGGCCCCGCGCTGACGGTCCGCACCAGCCAGCTCCAGGTCGCCCAGATTCGCGGGAGTGCCGACCTGGTGACCGACCTGCCGTCGGAGTACCTCCAGATCATCCTGCCGGCGACGGACGGCTGGCCGCGTACGTCGTTCGCCATCACGAAGGCGACCGACGAGCTCCAGCCGCCGCGGCTGATCGCGCTGACCCAGGACTCGCCGCGAGACCCGTACAAGCTGTGGGGCTGGGTGCAGCTTCGGCCCGGCGTGACCATGCCCCGGTTCGCCGACCCCAAGCTGGGCAGCGAGCTGCTCGCGGAGGACGACGCGTCGCTGAAGGTGAGCCCGAGGGACGTCGTCGCTCAATATGCCGACCTGATCACCACAGGCGACCAGTCCGCCTTCGTGGACACTTTCGAGCCCGCCGAGGAAGACCCCTTCCGGGCGCTGCTCGCGTCGGCCGCCGCGGCCCAGCTCAGAAACCTCGAACCGGACAACCCTGCGATCCAGGGCACCTACACGTTCTCGGCGACGCCGACGCCCGGCGTCGCCATCCAGACCGTGCGCACGGCCGACGGCGGCGCGATGGTGCTGGCCGCGCTCGACGCGACCGAGCAGATGGCGGCGGTCGAGAACGCGAAGCTCGCGCCGTCCACGAAGACGGGCCAGGCGCTGCTCCAGGGGCAGACGGTGACCAACAGGCTCAGCAGCGGGTTCTCCGACATGGTGGCGCTGTTCGTACCGCCGGTCGGCTCCGACGAGCGGGTCAAGCTGCTGGGGTACTCGCACGTGCAGACCTCGGCCACGATCGGCTGACAAGATAGCGCCATGAGCACTTCTCCTGAGCCGGCATTCTCAGTGCGCGGCGCCGTCGACCTGTCCGCGCTCCAGCGCCCGCAGTCGCCGCCACCGGGGGAGCCCGGCGGCGCCCCGGCAGCAGGCGGCTACGTGCTGGACCTGACCGAGGAGTCGTTCCCGCAGGTCGTGCAGGACTCCGCGACGTACCCCGTCGTCGTGCTGCTGTGGATCCCGACCGACCAGGCGAACGCCGAGCTCGGGACGCTGCTGGGGCGGCTGGCCGACGAGTACGCCGGGCGGTTCCTGCTCGCGCGCGTCGACGCGCAGGCCCTCCCGCAGGTCGCCGCCGCGTTCCGCGTCGAGGGCGTCCCGACCGTCGTCGCCGTGCTGCAGGGCCAGCCGCTGCCGCTGTTCGCCGGTGCCGCACCCGAGGACCAGGTCCGGGCCGTGCTCGACCAGGTGCTCGCCGCCGCCGAGCAGAACGGCATCGTCGGGCGGGCCCCCGCGCAGGGCGCCGTCGAGGACGACGGGCAGGCCGCCGCCCAGCCCGAGCCGGAGCCCGAGCTGCCCCCCTGCACCAGGACGCGTACGACGCCATCGAGCGGGGTGACTACGAGGCCGCGATCGCCGCATACGAGAAGGCCCTGCGGCAGGACCCCAAGGACGCGCTCGCGACCGCCGGGCTCGCGCAGGTGCGCCTGCTGGCGCGCACGCACGACGTGAACCTCCAGGCCGTGCGCGACGCCGGGGCGCAGGCTCCGGCGGACGTCGAGGCGCAGCTCGCCGTCGCCGACCTCGACATGCTGGGCGGCAAGGTCACCGACGCCTTCGAGCGCCTGCTCGACCTCCTGCCGGGCGCCGACGCGGACGCCAAGGAGCAGGTGCGCGCGAGGCTCGTGGAGTACTTCGAGATCGTCGGCCCCGCCGACCCGCGCGTGGCCAAGGCTCGCCAGCGGCTCGCGATCAGCCTGTACTGAACCACCCGCACCACGACCCGCCCGCGCCGCGAGCGCGGAGAAGCCTCGGGCCCGGCCCCCGTCAGGGGGCCGGGCCCGAGGCTTCTCGCGCAGTGACCGGCTCCGGGGCTCAGTCCTCCGGTACGAGCACCAGCGCGCCCAGCGGAGGCACGCGCACCGCGGCCGAGTGCGACCGGCCGTGCCACGGCACCGGCTCGGCGGGCACCGTGCCGGCGTTGACCACGCCCGATCCGCCGTACGTCTCGGAGTCGGTGTTGAACGCCTCGCGCCACACGCCCCCGAAGGGCAGGGCGAGACGGTAGCCCTCGTGCGGGATGCCCGCGAAGTTGACGACGACGACGACGGGCTTGCCCGCCTTGTCCTTGCGCAGGTAGGCGAGCGTGTTGTGGTCGGCGTCGTTCGAGTCGATCCACTCGAAGCCGTCGGGCGTGAAGTCTCGCTCCCACAGCGACGGCGTCGCCTTGTAGAAGATGTTGAGGTCGCGCACCAGGCGCGCGATGGCCGCGTGCGACGGGTTGTCGAGCAGCCACCAGTCCAGGCCGACGCTCTCGTTCCACTCGGCGTCCTGCGCGAACTCCGACCCCATGAACAGCAGCTGCTTGCCCGGGTGCGTCCACATGTAGGCGAGGAACGCGCGCACGCCCGCGAGCTGCTGCCAGCGGTCGCCCGGCATCTTGCGCAGCAGCGAGCCCTTGCCGTGCACGACCTCGTCGTGGCTGATGGGCAGCACGTACTGCTCGGAGAACGCGTAGATGAGCGAGAAGGTCAGCTCGCCGTGGTGGTAGCGGCGGTACATCGGGTTCTCCGCGATGTAGCGCAGCGAGTCGTTCATCCAGCCCATGTTCCACTTGAGGCCGAACCCGAGCCCGCCGTGCGCCGTCTGGGCGGTGACGCCGGGGAACGCCGTCGACTCCTCGGCGATCATCATGACGCCGGGGGAGCGGCGGTACGCCGTCGCGTTGGCCTCCTGGAGGAACGAGATCGCCTCCAGGTTCTCGCGGCCGCCGTACTGGTTGGGCGCCCACTCGCCGTCGTTGCGCGAGTAGTCGAGGTAGAGCATCGAGGCCACCGCGTCGACGCGCAGCGCGTCCACGTGGAACTCTTCGAACCAGTAGGTGGCGTTGGCGACGAGGAAGTTGCGCACCTCGGTGCGCCCGTAGTCGAAGACGTACGTGCCCCAGTCGGGGTGCTCGCCGCGGCGCGGGTCCGGGTGCTCGTACAGCGGCGTGCCGTCGAAGCGCGCGAGCGCGAAGTCGTCCTTGGGGAAGTGCGCCGGCACCCAGTCGACGACGACGCCGATGCCCGCCTGGTGCAGCCGGTCGATGAGGTGGCGCAGGTCGTCGGGGTGGCCGAAGCGTGAGGTGGGCGCGTAGTACGACGTGACCTGGTAGCCCCACGAGCCGCCGAACGGGTGCTCGGCGACCGGCATGAACTCGACGTGCGTGAAGCCCTGCTCGGCGACGTACGCGGTGAGCTGGTCGGCCAGCTCGCGGTAGCCGAGCCCGGGCCGCCACGAGCCCAGGTGGACCTCGTAGACGCTGATGGGGCCCGAGTGCGGGTCGCGCCGCGCGCGTGCCGTCATCCACTCCAGGTCGTCCCACTCGTGCTGGGTGTGGACGACGACGGAGGCCGTCGCGGGCGGCACCTCGGTGCCCTTGGCCATGGGGTCGGCCTTGGCGCGCCACCCGTCGTCGGGGCCGAGGATCTCGTACTTGTACCGCGTGCCCTCGCCGACGCCGGGCACGAAGATCTCCCACACGCCCGTCGAGCCGAGCGATCGCATCGGGTGGACGGGCGTCCAGCGGTTGTGGTCGCCGACCAGGCGCACGCCGCGCGCGTTGGGGGCCCACACCGCGAAGCCCGTTCCCTCGACGTCGCCCAGGGTGCTGGAGTACCGGTGCGGGTTGGCGCCCAGTGCTCGCCACAGCTCCTCGTGACGGCCCTCGCCGATGAGGTGCAGGTCCATGGACCCGAGCGTGGGCAGGAACCGGTAGGGGTCGTCGGCCGTCTGCGCGTCGGCGCCGTAGCGGGTGCGGATGCGGTAGTCGGGGGCGTGCGCGGCGCGGTCGTCGCCGACCGGTGCCGGCACCACGGCCTCCCACACCCCGGCCGCCTCGTGGCGGGCGGGGAACTCGCCGTCCGCGGTCACCACGACGACCTCGTCGGCCAGCGGGCGCAGGGCGCGCACGACGGCCCAGGCCGAGCCGTCCGCGCTGGTCGGCATGAGGTGCGGACCGAGCACCGAGTGCGGGTCGTGGGTGTGTCCCTGGGCGACGGCGGTGAAGACCGCGGGGTCGACGGCAGGGGCGGTGGGTGGCGTGCTGACAGGGCCGTTCGTCATGGTGCCCACCTTTCCACGCCGGTGTTTCGTGTGCGTGCTCAAGGCGTAGGCGGCTCGCGATCCGGGCGTTGCGGCGAGCCCGGATCGCAAGCTTCATCCGCTCAGGCGAGGAACTGCAGGACGAACAGCGCGCCGATGGTCGCGGCCGGCCAGGTGATCTCGCGCCGGCGGCCCGTGGCGACCTTGAGGACGACGTAGGAGACGAGCGCGAACGCGACGCCGTTGGCGATCGAGAACGTCAGCGGCATGACGGCGATCGCGAGGAACGCAGGGACCGCCTCGGTGACGTCGGAGAAGTCGACCTGCTTGACCTGCGCCATCATGAGGCAGCCCACGAAGATGAGCGCGGGGCCGGTGGCGACCAGCGGGATCAGCGGGACGAACGGTGCCGCGGCGAGCACCAGGACGAACATCCCGGCGGTGACGAGCGAGGTCAGGCCGGTGCGCCCGCCCTCGTTGATGCCCGACGCCGAGGAGACGACGGTCGCGGTCGACGAGGATCCGAGGAGCGCGCCCCCGGCGGTGCCGACGGCGTCGGCGAGCAGGCCCCTCTCGAGGCCGACGACGTCGCCTTTCGCGTCCACCATCCCGGCGGCCGACGCGACGCCGAAGATCGTGCCGAGCGAGTCGAGCGCGTTGACCAGGGTGTGCGCGAGCACCATGGCGAGCACGACGGCGAGCACGTGGCCCAGGTTGCCCAGGCCGAGGAAGCTGCCGAAGTCGAGCCCGAGGAGCGAGTACCGGCCGAAGTCGGCGAACTGCTCGCCGAGGTTGAAGGTGAAGTTCTCGGGCAGGGCCGTCTGACCGGTCGCGAAGGCGAGCAGCGTGGTGGCGAAGATGCCGATGAGGACGGCGCCCTTGATCTTGCGCGCGTGCAGCACCGTCATCAGGAGGAACCCGGCGAGGGCGAGGACGGCGCCGAGAACCTGGCTGCGCACCGCGGGGTCGGCGTGGTTCCAGCCGGAGAAGTTCACCAGGGTGACGAGCGTGCCGCCGCTGGCCACGACGATGCCGGACTGGCGCAGCCCGAGCAGCGTGATGAACAGGCCGATGCCGGCACCCAGCGAGACCTTGATGTTGCGCGGGATGCCGTCGATGATCTTCTGCCGCACGCCGGTCGCCGAGAGCACGACGAACAGCGACCCGGACAGCAGCACGAGCGCGAGCGCCATCTGGAAGACCTGCACGTCGGTCAGGGTGGCCGGTGCGGCGAGCAGGCCGATCGCCGGCATGACGGTGAACGCGAGGTACGAGCCGAGGCCCATGCCGGGGGCCTGCACGAACGGCAGGTTGGCGAGGAAGGCCATGAGCAGGGAGCCGAGGATCGAGGCGAGCACGGCGGCGATGAAGACGGCGTTCGCGATGCCGGGGTTCGGGGCGGCGGCGCCGACGGCCGCGGCGGCGCCGCCGGCCATCATGCCGGGGATGGCCAGCACGGTGAAGACCGACGCGAAGAACGTCGTCAGCCCGGCCATGACCTCGACGCGGACGCTGGTCCGGTGCTCGCTGAGACGGAAGAGCCGTTCGAGGGTGGGGCGGGGGCCGGACGCCGGGGGCGTCGTGGGAGCAGGGGTTGCGTTTTTGTACGTGGTTGGCGCAGACACGAAGAGAAGTGTCATCGCCCGCGCCGCACTTGACGCACACCTGGCGTGAAGGACGCCGCGATGGGTCGCGCTTGACCTTATCGTGACGTTCGGTCGGTGAGGAGCTCCTCGATCGCCCGCAGCGGGATGTGGACCCAGTGCGGGCGCTGACGGGTCTCGTAGACGACCTCGTAGAGCGCCTTGTCGAGCACGAGGGCGCGCAGCACGGCGTCGCTCAGTGCCGCGTCGCTCGGTGCCGCGTCGCTCGGTGCCGCGTCGCCGTCGCCGTCGTCGCCGCCGCCGCCGTCGCCGCCGTCGCCGTCGACCGCGCGGTAGGCGGCCAGGAACGCCTGCCGCGCGCGCGCCTCCCACGACGGGTCGGCCGCGCCGCCGACGGCGGCGGCGTACCCGAACGAGCGCAGCACGCCTGCGACGTCACGCAACGGCAGGTCGGGCGCGGTGCGCTCGGCCACGGGCCGCTGAGGCTCGCCCTCGAAGTCGAGAACCTGCCAGCCGTCGGCGCCGTAGAGGGCCTGCCCCAGGTGCAGGTCGCCGTGGATGCGCTGGAGCGGGACGGCGGCCAGCCGCGCCTCGAGGTCGTCGAGCACGCGTGCCACGGCGCCGGCGTGCGCCTCCAGCGCCGCGGGCGCGGCCTCGACGGCGGCGCTCGCCCGCGTGCGCAGCCCGGCGACGAAGGCCGTAGGGTCGAGCGTCGCCGTCGTGGGCAGCGCGACCCGCAGGGCGGCGTGCAGGTGCGCGACGACGGTGCCGAGCTCGGCGGCGAGCGCGTCCATCGGCTCGCCGCGCCGGGCGTGCTCGCACGCGAGCTCGAAGCCGTCGCGGGCATCGGGCACCAGGGCCGCCAGCACGGCCAGGTGCGCCGGCGCCGACCCCGGCAGCGCGGCCTCGACCGCGCCCAGGAAGCGTGGTGTGCCGGCGAACCCTGCCGCGGTGAGCGCCTGGGGCACCGTCACGTCGGGGTGGTCTCCGCCCGCGACCGTGCGCAGGATCTTGAGCATCGCCCCGTGCGGGGCGCCGTCGGGCCGCACCGCGGGCAGGACGACGGAGGTGTTCGACTGCTCGCCCGCGATGGCGTGCCCGCCCGTGAGGTCCGGGGCCGCCACCCCCGCGGCGTGCAGCAGCGCGGCCCAGGCGGCGGGGTGGACGCCGCCGTCGTGGACGGCGACGCCGGCCGCGGTGCCGATGTATCCCGGTGCCGCGTGCTCGTCGCGTCCCGCGGGCGTCACGACGAGGGGCACCTGCAGGACGGTGTCGGCCATGCGCAGCAGGGCCAGGACGACGTCGGGCGAGCCGTCGACGGTGACCTCGAGCCACGGCGTCGGGCGGCCCGTGAGCCCGCCGGGGAACCAGCGGCGGCCGGGCGCCCACGCGGCGACGAGGTCGGTGACGTCCGCCGGTAGGTGCGACCCGGCCGGGACGACGCGCACGGCATCGGGTCCGAGGCTCACCGTTCGCCCGCCGCGCCGGCCGGCGCACCCGCCGTCGGGGCAGCCCCCGAGGCCACCCCCGTGGACGACGGCGTGCCCGCCGCGGTCGCGGTGCTCGCGCCGTGCGCGGTAACGGAAGCGGTGCCGGACGTGGTGCCGGCGGTCGTCGTGCCCGCGGCCGCGGCCGTGGTCGTCGCCGGTGCCGCCTCGGGCGCCGGCGGTGCGAGCGCCAGCCAGTAGAAGTCGCGTGAGCCCCAGGTCAGCCGCAGCATGCCGTCGGCCCCGATCGTCGGGAACGTGGCCCCGCCGAAGACGTCCACCGGGGTCCAGCCCTCGAACCCGTCCACCGCGATGGCCGCCGAGCGCGCCGTCGACGACAGGTTCGCGGCGACCAGGAGCGTCTCGCCGCCCGCCTCGGCGTCGGTGCGGGTGAACGCGAGGATCGCCTCGTCGTCGGCCGTGCGGGCCACGAAGTCGCCCGTGCCGAACGTCGGGTGCAGGCGGCGCACCGCGAGCATGCCGTGGATCCAGTGCAGCAGCGACGTCGGCTGCGCGAGCTGGGCCTCGACGTTGTGCTGCGCGTAGTGGAAGACGAGCGACTGCACGAGCGGCAGGTAGAGCTTGCCGGGGTCGGCCGTCGAGAACCCGGCGTTGCGGTCGGGCGTCCACTGCATCGGGGTGCGCACCGAGTCACGGTCGGGCAGCCAGATGTTGTCGCCCATGCCGATCTCGTCGCCGTAGTACAGGCAGGGGCTGCCGGGCAGCGAGAGCAGCAGCGCGTGCGCGAGCTCGATCTCCTTGCGCGAGTTGTCCAGCAGCGGGGCGAGCCGGCGCCGGATGCCGACGTTGGCGCGCATGCGCGGGTCCTGGGCGTACCAGCCGTACATCGACGCGCGTTCCTCGGTCGAGACCATCTCGAGCGTGAGCTCGTCGTGGTTGCGCAGGAACGTGGACCACTGCCCGCCCTTGGCGGGGATGCCGGGTGTGTCGGCCATGATGTCGAGGATCTGGCGCGCCCGCTGGTCGCGCAGCGCGTAGTAGATGCGCGGCATGACCGGGAAGTGGAAGCACATGTGGCACTCGGGCTCGTCCTCGGTGCCGAAGTACTCGACGACGTCCTGAGGCCACTGGTTGGCCTCGGCGAGGATGATGCGGCCCGGGAACTCGGCGTCGATGACCCGGCGCACCTTGCGCAGGAACGCGTGCGTCTCGGGCAGGTTCTCGCAGTTGGTCCCCTCGGCCTCGAACAGGTACGGCACGGCGTCCAGGCGGAACCCGTCGACGCCGATCTGCAGCCAGAACCGGGCGACGTCGAGCATCGCGTCCACCACACGCGGGTTCTCGAAGTTGAGGTCCGGCTGGTGGCTGAAGAACCGGTGCCAGAAGTACTGCCGGCGCACCGGGTCGAACGTCCAGTTCGAGGTCTCGGTGTCCACGAAGATGATGCGCGCGTCCTGGTAGCGCGTGTTGTCGTCGCTCCACACGTAGAAGTCGCCGTACGGCCCCTCGGGGTCCGATCGGGACGCCTGGAACCACGGGTGCTGGTCGCTCGTGTGGTTCATGACGAGGTCGACGACGACGCGGATGCCGCGCGCGTGCGCCTCCTCGATGAGCTCGGTGAAGTCCGACGTCGTGCCGAACTGGGGGGCGATCGCCGTGTAGTCGGACACGTCGTAGCCGCCGTCGCGCAGCGGCGACGGGTAGAAGGGGGGCAGCCACAGGCAGTCGACGCCGAGCCACTGCAGGTAGTCGAGCCGCTGGATGATCCCGCGGAGGTCGCCCGTGGCGTCGCCGTCGGCGTCGGAGAACGCCCGCACGATGACCTCGTAGAAGACGGCCTTGCGGTACCAGTCCGGGTCGTCGTCCAGGCCCGGCCGGCCCAGCGGCGGCGGCTCGGGCTGGCGGCCGGGCGGCAGCGCCTGGATCGGCAGCGGTGCGGTCACCGGCCGGGGGACGTCGCTCGCCGCGGCGTTCATCCCCGGCCTACCTGGAGCACATGGGCCACCTGCGCGCGGGGGTCCAGACGGACGAACGGGTGCGCCCCCCACGGGTAGGACGCGCCGGTCAGCAGGTCGCGCGCCTCGAAGAACGCGGCGCTGCCGTCGGTGCCGGGCGGCGGGGTGAGGCCGAGCGCGTCGAGGTCGAGGTGGATCGTCGACTCCTGCGCGCCCCACGGGTCGAGGTTGAGCACGACCAGCACGACGTCGTCGCTGTGCCCGGGCTCCGCGGCGGGGTCGCCGCTCGCGAGCGGCAGGTGCTCGGCGCGCACGCGCCGCGAGTACACCAGGACGTTGCCGTTGTCGGACTGGTGCACCGCGAGGTTGCGCAGCTGCTGGAGCGCGGGATGCTCGCGGCGCACCTCGTTGAGCCGGGTCAGCAGCCGCGAGATGCCGATGCCGTCCGCGTGCTCCCAGGGGCGCGGCTTGAACTCGTACTTCTCGTTGTCGACCTGTTCCTCGACGCCCGGTCGCGGCACGTTCTCCACGAGCTCGTAGCCGGAGTAGATGCCCCAGGTCGGGCTGCCGGTGGCGGCCAGGACGGCACGCACGGCGAAGCCGCCGACGCCGCCGTGCTGGAGGTAGGGCGGGAGGATGTCGTGCGTCGTCGGCCAGAACGACGGGCGCATGACCGAGCCCTGCGGCCCGGAGACCTCCTGCAGGTAGTCGAGGATCTCGTCCTTGTGGTTGCGCCACGTGAAGTACGTGTACGACTGGTGGAACCCGATGCGGGCGAGGGTCGCCATCATCGCGGGCTTGGTGAACGCCTCGGACAGGAACAGCACGTGCGGGTGCCTGGCGTGCACCTGCGCGAGCAGCCACTCCCAGAAGTCGAGCGGCTTGGTGTGCGGGTTGTCGACGCGGAACAGCGTCACCCCGCGCTCGATCCACACCTCGACGACGCGCAGGATCTCCTCGCGCAGCCCGACCGGGTCGTTGTCGAAGTACAGCGGGTAGATGTCCTGGTACTTCTTGGGCGGGTTCTCGGCGTAGGCGATGGTGCCGTCGGCGCGCGTCCTGAACCACTCCGGATGTGCGGTGACCCACGGGTGGTCGGGCGAGCACTGCAGGGCCAGGTCGAGGGCGACCTCGAGACCGTTGTCGGCCGCAGCCTGCACGAACGCCCGGAAGTCGTCCTCGGTGCCCAGGTCGGGGTGGATGGCGTCGTGCCCGCCCTCGGCCGCGCCGATGGCGTAGGGGCTGCCGGGGTCGCCCGGCTTGGCGTCGAGCGAGTTGTTGCGGCCCTTGCGGAACTGCGTGCCGATGGGGCTGACCGGCGTCAGGTACACGACGTCGAAGCCCATGCCGGCGATGGCGGGCAGGCGTCGTGCCGCCGTCGTGAACGTGCCCGACGTCCACGTGCCGTCCTCGCCGCGCACGGCGCCCTCCGAGCGCGGGAAGATCTCGTACCACGAGCCGTACAGCGCCCGACGGCGGTGCACCCGCAGCGGGTATGTGGCGCTCGGCGAGACCATCTCGCGCAGCGGGCTGCGCGTCAGGGCGTCCCGGACCGCCTGCGTGGTGGCGATCGCGAGGCGAGCCTCGGGCAGCCGGCTCGTGTCACCGAGGATCTGCGCGGCCTCGGCGAGGGTCGCAGCGTCCTCGGGGCTGCGGGCGGCCTGCTCCTCGGGCGCGGTGATGCGCTCGAACAGCAGCACGCCCTCGGCGAGCATGAGCTCCTGGTCGATGCCGGCCTCGAACTTGACCGTCGCGTCGTGCGCCCACGTCGCGTACGGGTCGCCCCACGCCTCGACACGGAACGACCAGTCGCCCTCGGCGTCGGGCTGGAGGAACCCCTGGAAGCGGTCGAGGCCCGGTGCGATGTCGCGCATGGGGGCCGTCTGGCGGACGGTGCCGTCGGGCGCGACGAGCACCGCCGTCGCGTTGACGGCGTCGTGACCCTCGCGGAACACGGTCGCCTCCACGGGCACGACCTCGCCGACGCTCGCCTTGGCGGTCCAGCGCCCGCCCTCGACGACGGGGGAGACCTCGACGACGGGGATGCGGCCGATCGAGGCGTGCGGGGCGGGCTCGGGAACGGCGGCCCCGACGGTCACGGGGACGTGGTGCGCGGTGGGTTCGCGGACGTCCGCGACGGACGCAGCGGAGCCCGGACCGGCCTGGGCGTCGGCCGCGACCCGTTTGCGCGCGGGTGCTGCGGCGCGCCGCTTGGGTGCTGCCTTCGCCGTCTTCGCCGGCGCGGCCGGCGTCTCGGCCGCGGTGGCCTGCGTCGTCGCTGCCGGGGTGGTTCGTCTGGTCGCTGTCACGCGACCACGCTAACCAGCGCGATAGGCCCACGCGCGCGCTGGACGCGCCGCCACACCGAGACCCGACGGAAATCAGCCCTCCTGCGGCCACCGAGACGAGGCGCGCCCCGCCCCGCGACGCGCCAGCCGTCGCCCCGGTGGCATCGCGGGCCGTTCATCGGCTGCTCACCCGAGCGCCCGCGACGTGACGTGGGCCGTGTGCAGGCAGCCGCCCAGGAACGTGCCCTCGAGCGCGCGGCGGCCGTGGGCGCCGCCACCGCCGAACCCGGCGGCCTCGCCCACGGCCCACAGGCCGTCGAGCACCGAGCCGTCGGCGCGCAGCGCCCGGCCGCTCTCGTCGCACCACAGGCCGCCCAGGGTCTTGCGCGTCAGCACCGACAAGCGCACCGCGAGCAGGGGTCCGTCCTTCGGGTCTGTGAGCGCGCGCGGCGTGGCCACACGCATGTGGCGGTCGACCCGGTACCGCCGCGCGGCGGCCGTCGCCGTCACCTGAGGATCTTTGCCCAGCCCGCTGGACACCTGGGCGTCGCGCAGCGCGACGAGGCGTGCGAGCTCGTCGGCGTCCACGTGACCTGCCGAGCCGGGGGTGGCCTCGGTGAGCGCGTTCATCCGGGCGGCCAGCGCCGCCGTCGTCGGCGCCCACAGGAACTCGGGCGAGCGCTCGGCGAACGTCGCGACGGGGCCCAGCGCGCCGGGCAGCACGCGGCGGGTCAGCAGCCGCACGTCCCGCCCGGTGAGGTCGGGGTTCTGCTCGGAGCCGGAGAGCGCGAACTCGGACTCGAGGATCGCCTTGTTGAGCACGAACCACGAGTGGTCGTGCCCGTTGCGGGTGACGTGCGTCAGCGCCCCGAGCGCGTCGAAACCGGGGAACAGCGGCGCGGGCAGCCGGTGGCCGTCGGCGTCGAGCCACAGCGCCGAGGGCCCGGCCAGGATGCGGATGCCGTGGCGGGTCCACACGGGCGAGTGGTCGGCGACGCCCTCGGGGTAGTGCCACATGCGGTCCTCGTGGACGAGGGCTGCGCCCGCCGCCGCGGCCACGTCCAGCCCCAGCCCGTCGGTCGAGTCCGGCACGCCCTGGAGCATGCGCTCGGGCAGCGCCCCGGCCGCCGGGTCCCAGCGCGCCCGTGCGGCGTCGTGGTTCGCGCCGATGCCGCCCGAGGCGACGACGACGGCGCCGGCCGCCAGCTCGACCTCGCCCACGACGTCGCGCGACGACGGCGCCGACCGGCCGCGGTACGGCAGCCGGGCGCGCGCGGCGGCGTCGTCGGCCAGGATCTCGGCGCGCACCCCGGTCACCCGGCCGCCGGTGACCACGAGCGAGGTGACGCGGTGCCGGAAGCGGATCGTCAGCCGCCCGGCGTCGTGCAGGCGCCGGGCGTGCGCGACGAACGGCGTCAGGAGCGCCGGGCCCGTGCCCCAGGTGACGTGGAAGCGGGGCACCGAGTTGCCGTGCGCGCCGTCCGGGCCGAGCGCGTACCCGCCGCGCTCGGCCCACTGCACCAGCGGGAAGAAGCGCACCCCCAGGCCGTGCAGCCACGAACGCATCGGGCCGGCGGAGAACTCGACGTAGCGCCGGGCCCACGCGTACCCGTGCCGATCGGGGCCCTCGCCGTGCTCCGCACCCGGCGCGAACTCGGCCGAGCCGCGCCAGTCGTCCCAGGCGAGGGCCGCCGAGTCGCGCACCCCCAGGCGCCGCTGCTCGGGGGTGTCCACCAGGAACAGCCCGCCGAACGACCACCACGCCTGCCCGCCCAGCGAGTCGGGATGCTCCTGGTCGAGCACGACGACACGGCGGCCGGCGTCGGCGAGCCGGGTGGCGGTGACCAGGCCCGACAGGCCCGCTCCGATGACGACGACGTCGGCGTCTGCGCGCATGGCGCGCAGGCTACTCCTTTGCGGCGGCCGCGCCCCGTCGGCCCACGAACACCTGCACGCTGAGCGCCTCGAGGGTCGTGCCGTCGTCGGGCTCGTCGCCCCACGACTGGGCGGGGCTGTCCCACGTCGAGCTCCACGCGCGCTCCCACGGGCCTGCCCCGGGCAGGAGCGGCGGCAGCGTGACGTCGAGGTCGTCGAGCCGGCCGTTGAGCACCACGAGCACGTCGGCGTCGTGAGCCGAGGGGCCGGGACGCAGCATCTGCACGACGCGCCGCTCGGGCTCGTTCCACGCGGCGTGGTCCATGGGCGCACCGTGCTCGGTGAACCACAACAGGTCGGCGAACGTCTCCCCGGGCCGCGGGGTGCCCAGGAAGAACGAGTCGGCACGCAGCGCGGGGTGCTCGCGGCGCAGCGCCAGCAGCAGCTTGGTCGTGTCCAGCAGCTCGCGCGCGGCCTCGTCGTGCGTCCAGTCGACCCACGACACCTCGGTGTCGAGCGCGTAGGCGTTGTTGTTGCCGTCCTGGCTGCGCCCGAACTCGTCGCCCGCCGTGATCATCGGCGTGCCCGCGGCCAGCAGCAGCATCGCGAGCAGGTTGCGCTGCGAACGCCGCCGCAGCGGGACGACGGCCGACCACGGCTCGGTGGTGGCGTCGTCGCCGTCGGTGGCATGCCCTTCGACGCCGTGGTTCCACGACAGGTTGTTCGACGTGCCGTCGTGGTTGTCCTCGCCGTTGGCCCAGTTGTGCTTGTGGTCGAAGGCGACGAGGTCGGCGAGGGTGAAACCGTCGTGCGCGGTGACGAAGTTGACCGACGCGACGGGGCCACGCGCGAGCGGCGGGTCGGAGCGGCCGAACAGGTCGGCCGATCCCGACAGGCGCGTGGTCAGCTCGCGGATCCCGTCCATGGGCCGCCCGTGCGAGCCGTCGCGCGCCGAGGAGAGCCAGAACCCGCGGATCGCGTCGCGGAACCTGTCGTTCCACTCGGCCATCGGCGCGGTGAAGCTGCCCGTCTGCCAGCCGCCGGGACCGACGTCCCAGGGCTCGGCGATGAGCTTGAGGTTGTTGAGCACCGGGTCGGTCTGCAGGCTCACGAGGAACGGGTGGTCGGGGGTGAACCCGTACCCGCCGCGCCCGAGCGTCACCGCGAGGTCGAACCGGAAGCCGTCGACGCCCACGACCTGCGCCCAGTAGCGCAGCGAGTCGAGCGCCATCTGTACGACGCGCACCCGGCGGAAGTCGAGCGTGTTGCCCGTGCCGGTGACGTCCGCGAGCGCCGCGGGGGAGTTGCCGTCGTGCAGGTAGTACAGGGCGTTGTCGAGGCCGCGCCAGGACACGTGGAGCTGGTCGTCGCCGCCTTCGCACGTGTGGTTGTAGACGACGTCGAGGATGACCTCGATGCCCGCCTCGTGCAGCTGGCGCACCATCGTGCGCACCTCGTCGAGCACCGCTGCGGGGCCCGCGTCCTGCGCCGCGCGGGTCGCGTACCGGGGCTCGGGGGCGAAGTAGCCGAGCGTCGAGTAGCCCCAGTAGTTGGTCAGCCCGTGCGCCACCAGCCGTGGCTCGGAGGCCGCGGCCTGGATCGGCAGCAGCTCGAGCGTGGTGATCCCGAGGTCCTTGAGGTAGGCGATCGTCACCGGGTGCGCCATGCCGGCGTAGGTGCCGCGCAAGGGTGCTGGCAGGTCCTCGTTCAGCAGGGTGAAACCGCGCACGTGCGCCTCGTAGATCACCGTCTCGGCCCACGGCACGCGCGGGCGCGTGAGGGGCGGCGCCGGGGCGCGGGGTCCATGACGACGCCGTGAGGTACGAACGGCAGCGAGTCGGAGGTGTCCGCCTCCCCGTACCGCTCGGCCACCCACCAGCGCGAGTCGGGCGTGCCGCTCTCGTCGGAGCGCGGGGCGCTGACCGCGCCGAGCGTCTCGCGGCCGTAGACGAGCGACCCCGCGAGCCCGCGCGCGTACGGGTCCACCAGCAGCTTGGCGGGGTTGTGGCGCAGGCCCGCGCGCGGGTCCCACACGCCGTCGGCGCGGAACCCGTAGCGCTGGCCGGGCCGCACGCCCTCGACGTGCGCGTGCCACACGCCGTACGTCGGGCCGAGCAGCGGGACGCGCCGCTCGGCGTAGCGGTCCGGGTCGTGCTCGGGCAGGTCGGGGCGGACGACGTCGATGAGGCAGAAGTCCACGGCCGTCGCGTGCGAGGCGACGACGGCGACGTCGACCCCGCCAGCGGTGGGCGTGACGCCCAGGGGGGAACGTGCGAGCGCCGCGCGGTCGGGCGCGTCAGCGGGCGCACCACGGGGCGTGGTGCCTGCTTCTCTCCGGCTCGGGCGTCCATGCGTTCATGCTCGCCTACCGAGACGGGCAGGGCCACCCCCTGGCGCGTCGTGGCGTGGGTCCCGGGTACTCTCGGTGCTCGTGCGTATCGTCGTCCTGCTCAAGTACGTCCCGGACATCTCCAGCGACCGGCGGTTCGCCGAGGGACGCATCGTGCGCGACCCTGCTGAGGGGTCGCTCAACGAGCTCGACGAGAACGCCGTCGAGGCCGCGCTGCGGCTCGTCGAGGCCGCGCCCGACGCCGAGACCTCGCACGTGGTGGCCGTGACCGTCGCCCCCGAGACGGCCGACATCGTGCTGCGCAAGGCCTTCCAGATGGGTGTCCACCGCGGCATCCGCGTGTCCGACGACGCCCTGGCCGGCTCCGACTACTTCGGCACGACGGCGGCGCTCGCGGCCGCCGTGCGACGGCTCGGCGAGGAGGAACCGGTCGACCTCGTCGTCACGGGCATGGCTGCGCTCGACGGGCTCGGCTCGGTGGTCCCGGCGCTGCTGGCCGACGAGCTCGGCTGGCCCCAGCTCACGCTCGCGACGTCGGTCGCGCTCGACGGTTCGACGCTCACGATCACCCGCGAGAGCGACGACGTCGTCGAGACGCTGTCCGCGCCGCTGCCGGCGGTGCTGTCGGTGTCCGACGCGGCCAACAGCCCGCGCTACCCCAACTTCAAGCTCATCATGGCCGCGCGCACCAAGCCCGTCGAGACGTGGGACGCGGCCGATCTTGAGCTCGACCCGGCCGACGTGGGCGCCGCCGGCGCCCGCACCGCGACGGTCGAGGCCGCCGCGCGCCCCCCGCGCCCCGAGACCGAGCTCGTCGTCGACAAGGGCGAGGGCGGCACGGCCCTGGCCGACTTCCTCATCCGCAACGACCTGGTCTGACGAGAGAGGCCCCGATGACCCGCCCCACCGTCCTCGTCCTGCTCGACAGCCCCGAGAGCGCGGTCACCGAGGTCCGCTCACCCGTGCTCGAGCTCCTCACGATCGCCCGCAGCCTCGGGCGCGTCGACGTCGTCACGCTGGGCGCGCCCAGCGTCGAGGTCCTGGCCACGCTCGGCGCGTACGGCGCCCAGGCCGTCCACCAGGCCACGCTGCCGACGACGCTGCCCCCGCAGGCGCACCACGTCACCGCGGTGCTCGCCTCGGTGCTGGTCGCGGCCGTGCGGCGCACCGACGCCGACGTGCTGCTCGTGCCGTCCTCGTTCGCCGGCAAGGAGGCCGCGGCCGTGGCCGCCGCCCGGCTCGGCGCGGGCTTCGTCGCGGACGCCTCGGGCGTCGCGTGGAGCGAGGAGGGCGCGCCCCTGCGCGTCGCCAAGCGCGTGTTCGCGGGGACCTGGGACACGGTGAGCACCGTCGCGACCGACCCCGCCGTCGTGAGCGTGCGGGCCAACTCCGTGGCGGCCACGCCCGCCGACGCCCCCACCCACCCCGAGGTCGAGGCGCTCCCCGTGATCGTCGCCGCCCCCGCCGTGACCGTCGTGACCCGCGAGGTCAAGCAGCGCACGGCTGGGCGCCCGCCGCTCGAGGAGGCGGCCGTCGTCGTCGCCGGCGGGCGCGGGACGGGCGGCGACTTCGGGCCGGTCGAGGATCTCGCCGACGCCCTCGGCGCGGCCGTGGGCGCCACGCGCGACGCGGCGTTCGAAGGGTGGTTCGACTCCTACATCGGCCAGACCGGCGTCACGGTCGCCCCTCGCGTGTACATCGGCGCGGGCGTCTCCGGCGCCCCGCACCACCGCGGCGGCATGCAGGCCTCGCAGGTCGTCGTGGCCGTCAACAACGACCCCGAGGCGCCGATCTTCGAGATCAGCGACTTCGCCGTCGTCGGCGACCTCGCCCACGTGCTCCCGCAGGCCGCGGCGGCGATCCGCGCGCACAAGGCGCAGGCGTAGCCCCGGGGCGGCGCCCTGCGGGGTGCCGCACGCTCGTAGACTGGGACGCCGTGACACCCGGCGCCTACCTCGACCACGCGGCCACGACCCCCATGTCGGCGGCCGCGCTCGCGGCGTTCGTCGACGAGGCCCAGCAACCGGGCAACGCCTCCAGCCTGCACGCCGCCGGACGCCGCGCCCGGCGCGTCGTCGAGGAGTCGCGCGAGTCGATCGGGCGCGCGCTCGGCGCCCGCCCGTCCGAGGTGGTGTTCACCGGCGGCGGCACGGAGGCCGACAACCTCGCGATCAAGGGCATGTTCTGGGGTCGCCGCGCCCAGGACGTGCGCCGCAACCGCGTCCTGGTCTCCGCGGTCGAGCACCACGCGGTGCTCGACCCCGCGTTCTGGCTCGCCGGTCACGCGGGCGCCGAGATCGTGCTGCTGCCCGTCGACCGCGACGGCCGCGTCGACCTCGACGCCCTGCGCGCCGACCTCGCCGCGCACGCACAGGAGACGGCGCTGGTCAGCGTCATGTGGGCCAACAACGAGGTGGGCACCGTCCAGCCGGTGCGCGACGTGGTACGCATCGCGCACCAGGCGGGCGTGCCCGTGCACACCGACGCCGTGCAGGCCGTCGGCCAGGTCGAGGTCGACTTCGCCGCCAGCGGCGTGGACGCGCTGACCGTCACCGGGCACAAGCTCGGCGGGCCGCTGGGGGTCGGCGCGCTGCTGGCCCGCCGCGACCTGCCGCTCGAAGCCGTCCAGCACGGCGGCGGCCAGGAGCGCGGCGTGCGCTCGGGCACGCTCGACGTGCCCGCGATCCGCGCGTTCGCCGTCGCCGTCGAGCAGGCCGTGGCCGGGCGCCCCGAGCGGGCCGCGCAGCTCGCCGCGCTGCGCGACAGCCTCGTCGCCGGGGTGCGCGAGGCCGCGCCCGACGCCGTGCTGCACGGCACCGACCCCGCCGTCGACCCCGGCGGGCGCCTGCCCGGCAACGCGCACTTCACGTTCCCCGGCGCCGAGGGCGACTCGCTGCTGTACCTGCTCGACTCCGTGGGCGTGCAGGCATCCACGGGCTCCGCGTGCCAGGCGGGGTGCCCCAGCCCTCGCACGTGCTGCTGGCCATGGGCGTGCCCGAGGCCGAGGCGCGCGGCGCGCTGCGGTTCACCCTCGGTGCCACCTCCACACCCGACGACGTCGCGGCGCTCGTCGCGGCCCTGCCTGCCGTGGTGTCGCGCGCCCAGGCGGCCGGGCTCGTCTCGCGGAGGTCCGCATGAGGGTGCTGGCGGCGATGTCGGGCGGCGTCGACTCGGCGGTCGCGGCGGCGCTCGCGGTCGAGGCCGGTCATGACGTCGTCGGCGTCCACATGGCGCTGAGCCGCAACCGCGACCAGTTCCGCACGGGCTCGCGCGGCTGCTGCTCGATCGAGGACGCCTCGGACGCGCGCCGGGCCGCCGACGTGCTGGGCATCCCGTACTACGTGTGGGACCTGTCGGAGACGTTCGAGGAGACGGTCGTGGCGGACTTCCTCGCCGAGTACGAGGCCGGGCGCACCCCCAACCCGTGCGTGCGCTGCAACGAGCGCGTCAAGTTCGAGGCGCTGCTCGACAAGGCCACCGCGCTCGGCTTCGACGCCGTCGCGACCGGCCACTACGCGCGCATCGTGGACGGCCCAGGCGGGCGCGAGCTGCACCGCTCGCCCCACGCCGAGAAGGACCAGTCGTACGTGCTGGCCGTGATGGGGCCCGAGCGGCTCGCGCGGGCGGTCTTCCCGCTCGGCGGGTTCACGTCGAAGGCCCAGGTGCGCGCCGAGGCCGCCGCGCGCGGCCTGGCGGTCAGCGCCAAGCCCGACTCCTACGACATCTGCTTCGTCGCCGACGGCGACACGCGAGGGTTCCTGCGCGAGCGCCTCGGGTCGCGGCCGGGCGAGGTGCGCGACGTCGCGGGCCACGTCGTCGGCGAGCACGACGGCGCCTACGCCTACACCGTGGGCCAGCGGCGGGGCCTGGCGCTGGGCCGCCCGGCACCCGACGGCCGCGCCCGCTACGTGCTCGACGTGCGCACCGACACCAACACCGTGGTCGTGGGCCCGGCCGAGCTGCTGTCGGTGGACCGGATCGCGGGTGTGCGGGCGACGTGGCTGGCACCGCTCGCCGCGGCGGGCGTCGAGCCGCGGGGCGTCGAGCCGCGGGGTGCAGCGCCCGCGGGCGCTGCTGCGGAGGACCTCGTGCTGGAGGACGTCGTGCTGGATGACGTCGAGGTCCAGGTCCGCGCGCACGGGGCGCCCGTCCCGGCGCGCGTGCGTGCGGCCGGGGAGGGGCTGGTGGTCGAGCTCACGGGCACGCCGCTGCGCGGCGTCGCGGCCGGTCAGTCGGTCGTCGTCTACCGCGGCACGCGCGTGCTGGGCCAGGCCACCGTGTCCCGGGCCTGGCGTGCGGCGCGCGCCGAGGCGCCGGCCGGGACGCCCGGATGACGGGCGTCAGCGGCCACGGCCCGTGGCCGGGTGCCGAGCACGACGAGCTCGAGGCCCAGCAGACGGTGCTCGGCGATCTCGCGGAGCTGCCCGCGGGCGTCGACGCGGTTCCGTTCCTCACGCAGCTCGCGAGTCGCGGACCGGGCGCGGACGCCGTCGGCCGCACCGCCGCGCTGCTCGCGGAGCTGCCCGTCGAGCTCGGCCCGCACGGCTGGAGGCTCACCGCGCACGCCGGTCTCGACCAGCGCCGGGCCGAGGGGTTCCTGCGCGAGGACCTCGGCGCGCTCGCCATCGCTGCGCACGGCTACAGCGGTCCGCTCGCGGTCGAGGTCGTGGGCCCGTGGACGCTCGCGGCGACGTTGTGGGCGGCACGCGGCGACCGCGTGCTGGCCGACGTCGGCGCCCGCCGCGACCTGTCGCTCGCGCTCGCCGAGGGCGTGCGCGCCCACCTCGCGGCCGTGCGCGCGCAGGTCCCGGCGCTGGGTGACGTCGTCGTGCAGCTCGCCGAGCCTCGGCTCGGGGCCGTCCACGCGGGCGTGCTGCCCACCTTCTCGGGCTACTCGCGCCTGCGTGCCGTGCCGGGGCCGGACGTGGTCGAGGGCCTGCGGCCCGTGATCGAGGCGGTGCACGACGCCGGGGCGCGGGCCGTCGTCCACCTCGGCGACACGTGGGCGGGGCTGCCGCCCGTCGTGCTGGCGGGCGCGGACGCGGTGGGCCTCGACGTCGGGGCGATCGGCTGGCAGGAACGGGCGTGGGAGCTGGTGGCGCGTGCCGTGGAGCGGGGGATCGGTCTGTGGGCGGGGCTGCCGCCCGTGCAGGTCTCGCAGTGCGCGGGGCCGATGCTGGGCGAGCTGGTGCGCCTGGTCGACGAGCCGTGGCGGCGCGTCGGCCTGCCGGCGTCGAGCCTGGACGGCGTCACGCTGCTCGCCGCACCGCGCGGCGCGCCTGCGGGCGTCGACGCGCACCGCGCCGAGCTGGCGAACCTGGGCCGCGTGGGCGAGGCCCTCGCCGAGCGCGCCGCGGCCTGACGCCGTCCAGGCCCGGCGTCGTCAGCGCAGACCCAGGCGCTCGCCGAGGAACTCCCACGCGAGCGCCGCCATGTGGGCCGCCTGCGCGTTGGTCGCGGCCCCGCCGTGGCCTCCCTCGACGTTCTCGTAGTAGGTGACGTCGGCGCCGACGACGTCGAGCAGCGCCGCCGCCTTGCGTGCGTGGCCGGGGTGGACGCGGTCGTCGCGCGTGGAGGTCAGCAGGAGCACGGGCGGGTACCGGCGACCGGCCGCGATGTGGTGGTAGGGGGAGTACTCCCGCAGGTGCTCCCACTGGGCGGGGTCGTCGGGGTCGCCGTACTCGGCCGTCCAGGAGGCGCCGGCGAGCAGGTGCGAGTACCGCTTCATGTCGAGCAGCGGCACCTGGATGACGAGCGCCCCGAACAGCTCGCGGTAGCGCGTGAGCATGTTGCCGATCAGCAGCCCGCCGTTCGACCCGCCCTGGGCGCCGAGGAGGGCGGGCGTGGTCACACGGCGCTGCACGAGGTCGCGCGCGACGGCGGCGAAGTCCTCGTACGCCCGGTGCCGGTGGCGCCCGAGCGCGGCCTGGTGCCAGGCGGGCCCGTACTCGCCGCCGCCACGGATGTTCGCGACGGCGTACACGCCGCCCTTCTCCAGCCAGGCCCGCCCGAGCCCGCCCGAGTACGCCGGCGTCAACGAGACCTCGAACCCGCCGTACCCGTACAGGAGCGTCGGGGCGGGCTGCGCAGGCTCGCGCCACCGGCGGTGCAGGACGCCCTCGCGCCCGACGACGAAGTACGGCACGCGCGTGCCGTCGTCGGACGTGGCGAAGTGCTGCTCGGCGACGAGCCCGGCCGCGTCGAAGAACGCGGGGGCGGACTTGAGCGGGTCGAGGGCCGCGCCCTCCGTGCCGACGGTCGCGAGCGAGAGCGTCGACGGCGTGAGGTAGCCGGTGGTGACGACCCACACGTCGTCGCTGTCCACGGGGTCGACGGCGCGCACGCCGACGGTCGCGACGGGGTCGGTCTCGGGGAACGGCGTGCGGGTCCATGGGCCGGCCGGGCCCTGGCCGCCGGCCGACGGGGGCGGCGTGAGCACGTGGAGCCGGTTCTTGACGTCGTCGAGGACGTTGAGCACCAGGTGGTGGCGGGTCCAGGTGGCGCCGGCGAGCGACGTCGTCGGCGTCGGTTCGAACAGCACGGTCAGGTCGCGCGAGCCGGCGAGGAACGCCTCGGCGGGCGCCGCCAGCAGCGACCCGGCGCGGTGGACGGTGCCGCCCGTCGCCCAGTCGTCGCGCAGGTCGACCAGCAGCCACTCGCGGTGGAAGCCGACCTCGGCCGACTCGGGCACGTCGATGCGGGTCAGCGCCTGCTCGGGCGTCCCGGCGCCCGTGACGAGGAACGTCTGCGAGCGGTAGAACGCGATCGACCGTTGGACCAGGTCGCGCTCGAAGCCGGGCGTGCGCGAGCGGCGCCCGGAGATGTACAGGTCGTCGTCGCGTCCCTCGTAGACGAGGGTGGCGTCCTCGATCGGCGTGCCGCGGCGCCACAGGCGGACGGTGCGGGGGTAGCCGGAGGTCGTCGTCGTGCCGGGGCCCAGGTCGGTGAACACGTACACGGTGTCCTCGTCGGCCCAGGCGAGCCCGCCCTTGGCGCCGCCGGACGACGGGTCGTGCGGCGCGGTGGCGCGCTCGAAGCCCTCGGGCGCGGGCACGAACCGCTTGTCGACGAGGTCGAACTCGCGTGTGACGTCGGCGTCCGAGCCGGCGACCGAGAGGTCGACGAGGGCGCGCCGCCACGGCGCGCCCTCGTCGAGGCGGTCGGGGTCGGGCCGCAGCACCGACGCGCCGTGCCAGACCCAGCTCACGCCCTCGGTCCGCGCGAGCGCGTCGAGGTCGAGCACCGTCTCCCACTCGGGAGCGTCGGTGCGGTAGGACGCGAGGGAGGTTCGCCGCCACAGGCCTCGCTCGTGCGCGCCATCGCGCCAGAAGTTGTAGAGCCGGTCACCGATCCTGGTGACGTCGGGGATGCGCTGGTCGGAGTCGAGCACCTCGAGGACGGCGTCTCGGGTCGCCTCGTATGACGGCTGCGACGCGAGCGATCGCCGGGCGTGTGCGTTGCGCTCGCGGACCCAGGCGAGCGCCGCGGGGCCTTCGACGTCCTCCAGCCATGCGAACGGGTCCGCTGCGTCGGGGTCGAGCGGGGTGGCGGGGAACGGGTCGTGGTCTGCGGCGATGCCCATGCTTCGGCACCCTAGCGGCCACCTGTGCGCGGCGGCCTGCGAGGGGCTCTCGCGCGGGCGGGCCGAGCGCCCCGAGCACGGGTAGTGTGACGCACGTCACGTCTGGCCCATTTGTGGTCTGACCACAGTTGTGAAAGTCTTCACATGCAACAGGGACGAGCGGGACCCACGAGGTCCCTCAGGAGGAGAGAACCCGTGAGCACGACCACGACCAAGAAGGCGAAGCCGGTCGACGAGACCGCCGCTGTGACGGACCCCGCGGTGGAGGTGGACGCCCTCGTCCAGCGCGGCCTGCGGGCCCTGGCGGCCTACGCGTCCTTCACGCAGGAGCAGATCGACCACATCGTCAAGAAGGCGTCGGTCGCCGCCCTGCACGAGCACGGCAACCTGGCGAAGCTGGCCTTCGACGAGACCGGCCGCGGCATCTTCGAGGACAAGGCCACCAAGAACATCTTCGCGTGCGAGCACGTCACGCACTCGATGGCCGGCCTCAAGACCGTGGGCGTCATCGCCCGCGACGAGCTGCGCGGCGTCGTCGAGATCGCCGAGCCCGTCGGTGTCGTCGCCGGTGTCACGCCCGTGACCAACCCGACCTCGACCGCGATCTTCAAGAGCCTCATCGCTCTCAAGACCCGCAACCCGATCATCTTCGGGTTCCACCCCAACGCCCAGCAGTCGTCGCTCGCCGCCGCGAAGATCGTGCGCGACGCCGCGATCGCCGCCGGCGCCCCCGAGGACTGCATCCAGTGGATCGAGCACCCCTCGATCCAGGCGACCTCAGAGCTCATGAACCACCCGGGCGTCTCGCTCGTGCTCGCCACCGGCGGCAACGCGATGGTCCGCGCCGCCTACTCGACCGGCAAGCCGGCCCTCGGCGTCGGCGCGGGCAACGTCCCCGCCTACATCGCCCGTGACGCCAAGCTGGGCCGCGCGGTCAACGACATCGTCCTGTCCAAGGGCTTTGACAACGGCGTGGTGTGCGCCTCCGAGCAGGCCGCCATCATCGACACCGAGATCTACGACGCGGCGCTCGCGGAGTTCCGCAAGATGCACGCCTACGTCGTCAACGCCGAGGAGAAGGCGAAGCTCGAGGAGTTCTTCTTCGGCGTCACCGCCAACTCGGAGAACTGCGCGGGCGCCAAGCTCAACGCCGCCGTCGTCGGCAAGTCCGCCGTCTGGCTGGCCGAGCAGGCCGGCTTCAGCGTGCCCGAGGACACCTCGATCCTCCTGGCGGAGATCTCGGGCGTCGGCCCGCAGGAGCCGCTGAGCCGCGAGAAGCTCTCGCCGCTGCTGGCGGTGCTGCGTGCGCGCAACACCGAGGAGGGCATCCGCCTGTCCGAGCAGATGGTGGAGTTCGACGGCCTGGGTCACTCGGCCGCGATCCACACGCAGGACAAGGAGCTCTCGGAGAAGTTCGGCCACCGCGTCAAGGCCGTCCGCATCCTGTGGAACCAGCCGTCGGCACTCGGCGGCATCGGCGACATCTACAACGCTCTGATCCCGTCGCTCACGCTCGGCTGCGGTTCGTACGGCCACAACTCGGTCTCGAACAACGTGTCGGCCGTCAACCTGATCAACGTCAAGCGCGTCGCAAGGCGGAACAACAACATGCAGTGGTTCAAGGTCCCGCCGAAGACGTACTTCGAGCCGAACGCCATCCAGTACCTGGTGGACATGCGCGGCGTCGAGCGGGTCACGATCGTGACCGACCGCGTGATGAGCACCATCGGCATCGTCGACAAGGTCCTCGACGTCCTGCGCCGGCGCACCAACGAGGTCGCCGTGCAGATCATCGACACGGTCGAGCCCGAGCCGAGCGTCGAGACCGTCGCCCGCGGCGCCGAGCTCATGAAGGACCACCGTCCTGACACGATCATCGCCATCGGCGGTGGCTCGCCCATGGACGCCGCGAAGGTCATGTGGCTCAAGTACGAGAACCCCGAGCTGGAGTTCTCCGACCTGCGCGAGAAGTTCTTCGACGTGCGCAAGCGCGCGTTCCAGTACCCGACCCTGGGCAAGGTCGCGCAGCTCGTCTGCGTGCCGACGTCGTCGGGCACGGGCGCCGAGGTCACGCCGTTCGCCGTCATCACCGACCACGCGACGGGCTTCAAGTACCCGCTCGCCGACTACGCGCTGACCCCGTCGGTCGCGATCGTCGACCCGGTGCTGACCGCCTCGATGCCGGCCAAGCTCGTCGTCGACTCGGGCATGGACGCCCTGACCCACGCCACCGAGGCGTTCGTCAGCGTCTACGCCAACGACTTCACCGACGGCCTGGCGCTGCACGCGATCAAGCTCGTCTTCGAGAACATCGAGAAGTCCTTCCAGGGCGGCGCCGGCCTCGACGAGGCCCGCGAGAAGATGCACAACGCCGCGACGATCGCCGGCATGGCGTTCGGCAACGCGTTCCTCGGGATCGTGCACGCCATGTCCCACACGGTGGGCGCCCAGTTCCACCTGGTCCACGGCCGCACCAACGCGATGTTCCTGCCCTACGCGATCCGCTACAACGGCCTCGTCCCGGGCAAGGTCACCGGCTGGCCGAAGGCGGAGAAGTACATCGCCCCCGAGCGGTTCCAGGCGATCGCCAAGCACCTGGGCCTGCCGGCCTCGACGCCCGAGGAGGGCGTGGAGTCCTACGCCCGCGCGGTGCGCGAGCTGGCCGACCGCATCGGCGTGGAGAAGTCGTTCGCCGAGCAGGGCGTGTCCGAGAAGGACTTCATCGGCGGCCTCGACGGCCTGGCGATGCGTGCCTACGAGGACCAGTGCGCCCCGGCCAACCCGCGCCTGCCGATGCTCCAGGACATGAAGGACATCATGGTCGCGGCCTACTACGGCCTGACCCGCGAGGACGTCGCCGCCAAGCGCCGCGACGGTGTCTCCTACCTGGACATGAACCCGGGCAAGGCCTGAGTCGGTCCTGACGCCGGGGCCGCGGCACCGCCGCGGCCCCGGCGGAAGCTCCCGCCGTCAGCCCCTCCTCCGGGCGCAGACGGCGGACGGCACCCGGTTCGTGGCCCGGGTGCGCACCCCGTACGGGGTGCACCCCGCCCCCGGGTTCGTGGCCCCGGGGGCGGGAAACCGTACGAGCGGGATCGTGGCCCCGCTCGTACCGCGCCGGTTCGTCCGGCGCCGGCGTCCGGATCGTGGCCCGGACGCCCTGACGGGGCCTGGTGGCGCATCGCGCCGCCGGGCCCCGTCCTGCATCGTCGGTGTCGGAGCCTTCGGCGAAGATGGACCCGTGAGCGAGACGACGACGAACCGGGCTGCGGCCGAGCTCGACGAACAGGCGGCGCAACGCCGCTGGGCCGAGCTGCGCAGCCTGGTCGAGGCCGACCAGCGCGCCTACTACGAGCAGGACTCCCCGCTGGTGTCCGACGCCGAGTACGACGCCCGGATGCGCGAGCTGGCGGCGCTCGAGGCCGCGCACCCCGCCCTGCAGACTCCCGAGTCGCCGACCCAGCGCGTGGGCGGCGTGGCGGCGACGGGCTTCGCGACGGTCGAGCACGTCGAGCGCATGCTCTCGCTCGACAACGTGTTCTCGGTCGAGGAGCTGCGCGACTGGGACGCCCGCGTGGCACGCGACCTCGGCGCGCCCGACGTCGGCTACCTGTCCGAGGTCAAGATCGACGGCCTCGCGATCGCGCTGCTGTACGAGCACGGCCGCCTGACCCGGGCGGCGACCCGTGGCGACGGCCGCACGGGCGAGGACGTCACGGTCAACGCGCTGCGCATCGGCGACATCCCGCAGCGCCTCGCGGGCGAGGGGCACCCCGCGCTCGTCGAGGTTCGCGGGGAGATCTTCATCCCGACGGCGTCCTTCGCCCGGCTCAACGAGCTCCAGGAGCAGATGCGCGGGCGCGCCGTCGCGCAGGCGCGTGAGCGGTCGCAGCGGGCGGCCACCTCCCGCGCGTTCGACGAGGACGCCGCCCGCGTCGCCGCCACGCGCCGGTTCCCGACGTTCGCGAACGCCCGCAACGCCGCCGCGGGTGGCCTGCGTCAGCAGCTCGACAAGAAGGACGGCCTCGAGGCCGAGGCGGGCCTGGCCCGGGTCGAGGCGTTGCGGCTGTACGTCCACGGCATCGGAGCCCTCCAGTGGGAGGCCGGCGAGCACGTCACGCTCGACCGGCAGTCCGACGCCTACGCGCACTTCGCGCAGTGGGGTCTTCCGGTCTCGCCGCACAACCGCGTCGTCCCGGGGGTCGATGCGGTCGTCGAGATGATCGAGCACTTCGGCACGCACCGGCACGACATCGAGCATGAGCTCGACGGCATCGTGGTCAAGGTCGACGCGCTCGCCGACCAGGTGCGCCTGGGCGCGACCAGCCGCGCCCCGCGCTGGGCCATCGCCTACAAGTACCCGCCCGAGGAGGTCAACACCCGCCTGCTCGCGATCCAGGTCGGCGTCGGCCGCACGGGCAGGGCCACGCCCTACGCCGTCATGGAGCCGGTCAAGGTCGCGGGATCCACGGTGCGTCAGGCGACGCTGCACAACCAGGACGTCGTACGGGCCAAGGGCGTGCGCATCGGCGACGTCGTCGTGCTGCGCAAGGCGGGCGACGTCATCCCCGAGATCGTCGGCCCCGTCACGGCGCTCGCCGACGACGGCTTCCCGCGCGAGGACTTCGTCATGCCCGCGGCGTGCCCCGAGTGCGGCACCCCGCTGCGCCCCATGAAGGAGGCCGACGTCGACCTGCGCTGCCCCAACGCTCGCTCGTGCCCCGCGCAGGTGCGTGGCCGTGTCGAGCACATCGGGTCGCGCGGCGGGCTCGACGTCGAGGCGCTGGGCGAGGTCACGGCGTCGGCGCTCACGCACCCCGAGGTGCCGGCCGAGCCGCCGCTGCGCACCGAGGCCGGGCTGTTCGACCTCACGCTCGACCAGCTCCTGCCGATCGAGGTCGTGGTCCGCGACGCCGAGACGGGCCTGCCCAAGGTCGACGACGACGGCGTCGCACGCCGCCGCACCCCCTTCCGCAAGAAGCTCACCTACACCAAGGCGCGCCGTGCCCAGGCGGAGGCCGACGGCGAGACCCTCCCCGAGTGGGAGCCGTCCGCGCAGGCCGTCACGCTCCTGCGGGAGCTCGAGCAGGCCAAGACCAAGGACCTGTGGCGTCAGATCGTCGCCCTCAACATCCGGCACGTCGGGCCGGTCGCGGCGAGGGCGCTCGCGGACTGGTTCGGCTCGCTCGACGCCGTCCGCGCCGCGAGCCTCGACGAGCTGTCCGCGGTCGAGGGCGTCGGCCCGGTCATCGGTGCGGAGCTGCGGGCGTGGTTCGAGGTCGACTGGCACGTCGAGATCGTGGAGTCGTGGACCGCCGCGGGCGTCCGGTTCGCCACGCCGGGCCACCCCGGCCCGGCGGCGATGGCGGCGCGCGCCGCCGCGGGCGCCGCGCCCACGGGCCCGCTCGCGGGCCTCACCGTGGTGGTGACGGGATCGCTCGACGGATACTCGCGCGACGGGGCGAAGGAGGCCATCATCGCGGCCGGCGGCAAGGCGGCCGGTTCGGTCTCGAAGAAGACCGACTACGTCGTCGTCGGCGAGAACGCGGGGTCGAAGGCCGCCAAGGCCGAGACGCTCGGCGTGCCCGTGCTCGACGAGGCCGCGTTCACGCGTCTGCTCGCGGGCGGCCCGGCCGCCCTGGTACGCGACGCCGCCGACGACGAGGGGGCAGGGGAGGATGCGCCGGACGCGTTCGCGGAATGACCCCCGCGCCCTGACGGTGACCGAGCGCGGCGAGCTCGCGTTCGACGTCGGCCCCGACCCGCGCACGATCGGCGTCGTACTGCGGCTGGCCGGGCCCGCGCCGTCGGAGGACCGGCTCGCCGCGATCCTGGCGGCCCGCCTCCCGGCCGCGCCCCGCTGGGCGAGCCGTGTGCGGCGCACGCCCGGCGAGCGGCCGCGCTGGGACCCGGTCGCTGTCGACGTCGCGGCGCACGTGCGCACGGTGCGGTCCGGCTCGGCCACCGACGACGATGTGCTGGCCGCGACGGTGCATGTCATGCGCGAGCCGTGGGCGCTGGGGGAGTCGCCGCCGTGGCGGGTGACGCGGGTGGTCACGGGCACGGGCCGCGACGCGGTCGTGCTGACGCTGCACCACGTGCTCACCGACGGCACGGGCGTGCTGGCGACGGCGTCGGCGCTGCTCGGGCTCGCACCGCCGGACCCGGGCACCGCTCCGCCGGCGCAACCGGACCCCCGCGTGCGGCCGGGTCGCGGCGCCGGCCCCCGCGTGCGGCCGGGTCGCGGCGCGGGCCCCCGCGTGCGGCCGGGTCGCGGCGCGGGCCGGGCCCCCGCGACGCACCGCGTGCTCGGCGGAGCGCGCACCCTGGCGCTGGGACTCGCCGAGCTGGCCGCGGGCATCGGCCCGCGGGCACCCCGCACGGTGCTCAGCGCCCCGATCGGCACGGGTTTCGGCCTGGCCGTCGTGGACCTCGACCTGGATCGCGTGCGCGCCGCCGCGCACCGTCACGGGGCGACGGTCAACGACGTGCTGCTCGTCGCCGGGACGGGAGCGCTGGCGGGGCTGCTCGCCCGCCGAGGTGATCCGGTCACCCGGCTGGTGTGCAGCGTGCCGGCCTCACGCGCGCGGCCCGGCGACCCCGATCGGCGCGCCCGCACGGGCGTGCTGCGCGTCGCGGTGCCCACCGCGCCCGGGCTGGCGGCCGCCGAGCGCCTGCGCCGCACCCGCGCCCGGACGTGCCGCCGCCGCCGGTTCGTCTCGGGCGAGTCGGCGCCCCTGCTGGCCTGGGGCTTCGCCACGCTCGGACGGTGGGGAGCGTACGGGCCCGTGCTCGCGCGCCAGCGGCTCATCAACACCGTCGTGAGCAACCTGCGCGGACCCGCCGAGCCGATAGCCCTGGCGGGCGTCCCGGTCGAGGCCGTCGTCCCGGTCGCGTCGGCGGCGGGCAACGTGCCCGTGTACTTCACCGCGCTGTCCTACGCGGGCCGCCTGCGCGTGACGCTGCGCGCCGACGAACGCTGGGCCGGCGAGCTGCCGGCGCTCGCGGACGACGTGCGCGCCGTCGTCGCCGAGCTTGTCGACGACGCGCCGCGGCCTCGGCTCGGCTCGTGAGGGCCGGGGCCCGGGTCCGCGCTCGGGTGGCACCTCGACGGCGCCGGGCGGGCCCGCCCGCCTGCGGCTACGTCGCCTGCGCGGCGCCCGCGGGCCGGTGCAGCATGACGACGTCGTCGTGCCGCTTCCCGCCGACGTCGAAGGTGCGCGTCCCGACGACGACGAACCCGTGCTTGCGGTAGAACGCCTGCGCCCGCGCGTTCCCGGCGTTGGTGCCGAGCCAGAGCGGCGGTGGTGTGCCGAGCCCGTGCGTGGCGGCGAGCCGGGTCGCGGCCTCGACGGCCCCCACCATGAGAGCGGAGGACGCGCCGGTGCCGAGCGCCTCGGGGTGGGCGTAGATCTTCGACAGCTCGACGACGGGCCCGGTGCTCGCGGCCGCGTCGCGCAGCACGCGGGCCTCGTCGCCGCCGGGCACGGCGAGCACCAGCAGGGCATAGCCGAGGAGCGTGTCGCCGCGCGCGGCGACGAGCAGCACGTGGTCGGGGCTCGCGGCCCATGTCCGGAAGTGCCCAGGCGTCAGGCGCGACGCGACGTGACGCGCCATCTCCTCGACCGGCGTGCCGGGCGGGCACGCGAGCGGGAACGTGGTGGCGGCGAGCCAGGCGACGTCGGCGGCCTCCTCGGCGCGCGCGGGGCGGACGACGACGGTACGGGGCGTGGTCACGCCGCGAATCTAGGGCATCGGCGCCGCCGCGTCGGCCTTTCTGTGCGTCGGCTTCTCTGTGCGTCGGATTTCCTGGGCGTCGGATTTCCTGGGCGTCGGCCCTACTGGGCGTCGGCTTCTCTGTGCGTCGGCTTCTGGGCGTCGGCGCGGTCGGTGCCGCCCTGCGTCGCATCCGGGTCGCAGCTCGTTCGTGGTCACCGACCGGTCTCCGGCCGCCTAGCGAGCACCCCTGGCCTCGTGGCTCGTCGGCGTTCGCCGCAGCGCGTCACCAGCGGGCTGCGCAAGCACGGCGCGCCTACGGTGGTCGGGTGACCCGCCGACAGGACTACGCCCGCGAGCTCGCGGCGGTCGTCCCCGAGGGCCGGACGCCGTCCGCGCCTTCCTCTCCGACCGTTCGGGTCTGCCCGGTCCGCGCGGGAACCTCGAGCTTGCCGAGGCGTGGGCCGACGCCGGTCCTGAGGCCATGGTGCGCGTGCTCGCGGACGACGCAGACGAGTTCCTGCGGTTCTGCGGCGTCGTGGGGCTCGGCCGACTGCTTGCCGAGGCATCGTGTGCGTCGCGGTCCGGCGGTGCTGCGCCGGAGCCTCCCCGCGGCGCGGCCGGTACGGAGCCGGAAGGCTCGCCGCACCCCGCGGCCGTGGCGCGTGAACTGACCGCGATGCTGCGTGGTCGCGCCACCGACGCCTCCTGGCGCGTGCGCGAGGCGGTGGCCATGGCGCTGCAGCGCGTGGGCGACAGCGCTCCGGCGGTACTGCGGTCCCTGGCGACCGAGTGGGCGGCGGACCCGCACCCGCTCGTTCAGCGCGCGGCGGTCGCCGGCATCTGCGAACCTCGCCTGCTGGGCGACGAGACGACGGCGGCGGCCGCGCTCGACGCCTGCGCGACGGCGACGGATCGGCTGGCTCGCAGGCCGACGTCCGAGCGCCGGGGGGCGGACGTGCGCGTGCTGCGCCAGGGCCTTGGCTACTGCTGGAGCGTCGCCGTCGCGGCCGCGCCGATACCGGGCCTGCCCAGGTTCCTCGGACTGACGGATGCCTACCCGGGTGACAGCGACGTGGCGTGGATCGCTCGGGAGAACGCGAAGAAGAAGAGGCTCAGCGCGCTGCTCGTCGCGACGTGACATCCCAGGTCACAGGCCGGTGGGGCGGTGTCGCGGGGAGGCCGCCGCGGGGCCATGGGGCTGTTGTGTGCGCCGTCACCGCGCCTGAGGTTGTTGGCACTCCACAGGACGTGTAATGTTCTACGACGTCAGCCCGACGGGCAGACGGACTCCGCACGGAGGCCGCGCCGGGGCATGAAACTCACACCGAAAGTTCTCAGAGGGCTTAGTGCGCTCTGCGGGCGGGGTGGGGGCCTTCGAACTGATTTCCACGAAGCGATTCGGCGGCCGAGATTCTCGGCCTCACGGATTAGGCAGAGGGAAAAACGTCTGATAGGTTGAAGACATCGCCCCGAGAGGGACGGAGAAAAGCAAAGATCTCCGAATCCACGGTGTGCGTCGGTTGTTTGAGAACTCAACAGTGCGTTTGATAGTCAATGCCAAATTTTTGAACCCGGGCCGCGCATGCTTTGGTGTGTGTGGTTTGGATTCCTTTGGACAAATCAAGCAGTTCAGCTTGGTTCTGTCAGTGTTGAATGAACCGTATGGTTGTTACCTCGTTTTCGGGGTGGCGCGATACTTTTACGGAGAGTTTGATCCTGGCTCAGGACGAACGCTGGCGGCGTGCTTAACACATGCAAGTCGAACGGTGAAGCCCTTCGGGGTGGATCAGTGGCGAACGGGTGAGTAACACGTGAGCAACCTGCCCTTCACTTCGGGATAAGCCTTGGAAACGGGGTCTAATACCGGATATGAGCCTTGCCTGCATGGGTGGGGTTGGAAAGTTTTTCGGTGAGGGATGGGCTCGCGGCCTATCAGCTTGTTGGTGGGGTGATGGCCTACCAAGGCTTCGACGGGTAGCCGGCCTGAGAGGGCGACCGGCCACACTGGGACTGAGACACGGCCCAGACTCCTACGGGAGGCAGCAGTGGGGAATATTGCACAATGGGCGAAAGCCTGATGCAGCGACGCCGCGTGAGGGATGACGGCCTTCGGGTTGTAAACCTCTTTCAGCAGGGAAGAAGCGAGAGTGACGGTACCTGCAGAAGAAGCGCCGGCTAACTACGTGCCAGCAGCCGCGGTAATACGTAGGGCGCAAGCGTTGTCCGGAATTATTGGGCGTAAAGAGCTCGTAGGCGGTCTGTCGCGTCTGGTGTGAAATCCCGAGGCTCAACCTCGGGCTTGCATCGGGTACGGGCGGACTAGAGTGCTGTAGGGGAGACTGGAATTCCTGGTGTAGCGGTGGAATGCGCAGATATCAGGAGGAACACCGATGGCGAAGGCAGGTCTCTGGGCAGTTACTGACGCTGAGGAGCGAAAGCATGGGGAGCGAACAGGATTAGATACCCTGGTAGTCCATGCCGTAAACGTTGGGCACTAGGTGTGGGGGCCATTCCACGGTTCCCGTGCCGCAGCTAACGCATTAAGTGCCCCGCCTGGGGAGTACGGCCGCAAGGCTAAAACTCAAAGGAATTGACGGGGGCCCGCACAAGCGGCGGAGCATGCGGATTAATTCGATGCAACGCGAAGAACCTTACCAAGGCTTGACATGCACCGGAAACTGCCAGAGATGGTGGCCCCGTAAGGTCGGTGCACAGGTGGTGCATGGTTGTCGTCAGCTCGTGTCGTGAGATGTTGGGTTAAGTCCCGCAACGAGCGCAACCCTCGTCCCATGTTGCCAGCGGGTTATGCCGGGGACTCATGGGAGACTGCCGGGGTCAACTCGGAGGAAGGTGGGGATGACGTCAAATCATCATGCCCCTTATGTCTTGGGCTTCACGCATGCTACAATGGCCGGTACAGAGGGCTGCGATACCGCAAGGTGGAGCGAATCCCAAAAAGCCGGTCTCAGTTCGGATTGGGGTCTGCAACTCGACCCCATGAAGTCGGAGTCGCTAGTAATCGCAGATCAGCAACGCTGCGGTGAATACGTTCCCGGGCCTTGTACACACCGCCCGTCAAGTCACGAAAGTTGGTAACACCCGAAGCCCATGGCCCAACCACCTTGTGTGGGGGAGTGGTCGAAGGTGGGACTGGCGATTGGGACTAAGTCGTAACAAGGTAGCCGTACCGGAAGGTGCGGCTGGATCACCTCCTTTCTAAGGAGCTCACCAGTGTCTGCCTGGGGCCTTCGGGTCTGGGGTGGGTGCTCATGGTGGACCACGCGCCGGCCGAGTGTGCTGGTGGTGGTGCTCTGGGTGGAACGTTGACTGTTGTCCGTGCCCTGTGTTGGTGCTGGTCAGTACGCCTGCTTGCAGGTGGGAACGCTGGTGCTGGTGTGGGGTGGGGGCGTGAACGCACTGTTGGGTCCTGAGGCAACCGGCCGCGTGGTCGGGGGTGCTCAGTACGGGTCACTGGTGGGGTTTCCGAACCGGTCGTGTCCTTGCTTCCCTGTTGTGGGGGTGGGGGTGTGGTCAGGCGGTCCTGGTCTGGTGGGTTCGTCCGTAGCTTGAGAACTGCACAGTGGACGCGAGCATCCAAGATGTTCAAGGCGGCGATCCCTTTGGGGTTGTCGTCCCTGACGTCTCTGTAGTGTGATCATTTTTGTTGAAGTTTTTAAGGGCACAGGGTGGATGCCTTGGCACCAGGAGCCGAAGAAGGACGTCGTAGCCTGCGATAAGCCTCGGGGAGTTGGCAAACGAGCTGTGATCCGAGGATTTCCGAATGGGGGAACCCACCCGCGGTCATGCGCGGGTACCCGCACCTGAATATATAGGGTGTGTGGAGGGAACGCCGGGAAGTGAAACATCTCAGTACCGGCAGGAAGAGATATTCCGTGAGTAGTGGCGAGCGAAAGCGGATGAGGCCAAACCGCGGCAGTGTGAAAGCTGTCAGGCGTTGCTGTCGCGGGGTTGTGGGACCTTCTAGCAGTTGCTGACAAGACTGCAGCCAGTCAGAAAGTCGCGTCATAGTCGAACCGGGTTGAATACCGGACCGTAGAGGGTGGTAGTCCCGTAGACGAAATGTCGTGGCCTGGTTGAGGGGATCCCAAGTAGCACGGGGCCCGAGAAATCTCGTGTGAATCTGGCAAGACCACTTGCTAAGCCTAAATACTACCTGGTGACCGATAGCGGACTAGTACCGTGAGGGAAAGGTGAAAAGTACCCCGGGAGGGGAGTGAAATAGTACCTGAAACCGTGTGCCTACAATCCGTCGGAGCCTCCCTAGCTGGGGTGACGGCGTGCCTTTTGAAGAATGAGCCTGCGAGTTAGTGCTCGGTGGCGAGGTTAACCCGTGTGGGGAAGCCGTAGCGAAAGCGAGTCCGAATAGGGCGCCCATAGTCGCCGGGTCTAGACCCGAAGCGAAGTGATCTAGCCATGGGCAGGTTGAAGCGACGGTAAGACGTCGTGGAGGACCGAACCCACCAGGGTTGAAAACCTGGGGGATGACCTGTGGTTAGGGGTGAAAGGCCAATCAAACTTCGTGATAGCTGGTTCTCCCCGAAATGCATTTAGGTGCAGCGTCTCGTGTTTCTTGCCGGAGGTAGAGCTACTGGATGGCCGATGGGCCTCACCAGGTTACTGACGTCAGCCAAACTCCGAATGCCGGTAAGTGCAAGCGAGGCAGTGAGACTGCGGGGGATAAGCTCCGTAGTCGAGAGGGAAACAGCCCAGATCACCGGCTAAGGCCCCTAAGCGTGTGCTCAGTGGGAAAGGATGTGGAGTTGCACAGACAACCAGGAGGTTGGCTTAGAAGCAGCCACCCTTGAAAGAGTGCGTAATAGCTCACTGGTCAAGTGATTCCGCGCCGACAATGTAGCGGGGCTCAAGCACACCGCCGAAGCCGTGGCAGTGCAGCGATACCCTAGCCTTCGTGGTTCAGGGCTGTGCTGGGTAGGGGAGCGTCGTGTGGGCGGTGAAGCCGCGGGGTGACCCAGCGGTGGAGACCACACGAGTGAGAATGCAGGCATGAGTAGCGAATGACGGGTGAGAAACCCGTCCGCCGAATGACCAAGGGTTCCAGGGCCAGGTTAATCCGCCCTGGGTAAGTCGGGACCTAAGGCGAGGCCGACAGGCGTAGTCGATGGACAAGGAGTTGATATTCTCCTACCGGCGAAGAACCGCCCGTACCGAACCTCGAGATGCTAAACGCCCCAAGACCACGCCGGCACCTTCGGGTGCCACTGTGGAGGCGGCGCGTGACCCGATCGGGTAGTAGGTAAGCGTATTAACAGGGGTGACGCAGGAAGGTAGCCCGGCGTGGCGATGGTAGACCACGTCCAAGCCCGTAGCCCGGTGTGTAGGCAAATCCGCACACCATCAAGGGTGAGAGGCGATAGTGACCGCGTATGCGGGATATCGGGTGATCCTCAGCTGCCAAGAAAAGCCTCGACGCGAGGTTCTAGCCGCCCGTACCCCAAACCGACTCAGGTGGTCAGGTAGAGAATACCAAGGCGATCGAGCGAATCGTGGTTAAGGAACTCGGCAAAATGCCCCCGTAACTTCGGGAGAAGGGGGCCCGAACCGTGAACACCCTAGCGGTGGGAGCGGGGACGGCCGCAGAGACCAGGGAGAAGCGACTGTTTACTAAAAACACAGGTCCGTGCGAAGTCGCAAGACGATGTATACGGACTGACGCCTGCCCGGTGCTGGAAGGTTAAGAGGACGAGTCAGCGTAAGCGAAGCTCAGAATTTAAGCCCCAGTAAACGGCGGTGGTAACTATAACCATCCTAAGGTAGCGAAATTCCTTGTCGGGTAAGTTCCGACCTGCACGAATGGCGTAACGACTTCTCCGCTGTCTCAACCGCGAGCTCGGCGAAATTGCACTACGAGTAAAGATGCTCGTTACGCGCAGCAGGACGGAAAGACCCCGGGACCTTTACTATAGCTTGGTATTGGTGTTCGGTGCAGTTTGTGTAGGATAGGTGGGAGACTATGAACCCCGGGCGCCAGCTCGGGGGAGTCAACGTTGAAATACCACTCTGACTGCTTCGGACATCTAACCTCGGTCCGTGATCCGGACCAGGGACAGTGCCTGGTGGGTAGTTTAACTGGGGCGGTTGCCTCCCAAAATGTAACGGAGGCGCCCAAAGGTTCCCTCAGCCTGGTTGGCAATCAGGTGTCGAGTGCAAGTGCACAAGGGAGCTTGACTGTGAGACCGACAGGTCGAGCAGGGACGAAAGTCGGGACTAGTGATCCGGCGGTGGCTTGTGGAAGCGCCGTCGCTCAACGGATAAAAGGTACCCCGGGATAACAGGCTGATCTTGCCCAAGAGTCCATATCGACGGCATGGTTTGGCACCTCGATGTCGGCTCGTCGCATCCTGGGGCTGGAGTAGGTCCCAAGGGTTGGGCTGTTCGCCCATTAAAGCGGTACGCGAGCTGGGTTTAGAACGTCGTGAGACAGTTCGGTCCCTATCCGCTGCGCGCGCAGGAAACTTGAGAAGGGCTGTCCCTAGTACGAGAGGACCGGGACGGACGAACCTCTGGTGTGCCAGTTGTACTGCCAAGTGCACCGCTGGTTAGCTACGTTCGGGAAGGATAACCGCTGAAAGCATCTAAGCGGGAAGCCTGCTTCAAGATGAGGTTTCCATGACCTAAGGGTCTGAAGGCACCCAGCGAGACCACTGGGTAGATAGGCCGGATGTGGAAGGCAGGACCAACGACTGCCGCAGCTGACCGGTACTAATCAGCCAACAACTTCAACACACACACTTCATGCAACGCGTCCACTGTGCGGTTCCCGAGAAACGGGCAACCAACCCGAACAACTCGATAAAGTTACGGCGGTCATAGCGTAGGGGAAACGCCCGGTCCCATTCCGAACCCGGAAGCTCAGCCCTACAGCGCCGATGGTACTGCCCTGGAGACGGGGTGGGAGAGTAGGACGCCGCCGGACACCCTTCACGAAAGACCCCGCACCCACGGTGCGGGGTCTTTCGCATGCCCGGGTTCTCCGTCTGCTACCGTATAGAGGAAGCGAAAGTCCACGATACGGAAAACGGACGCGGCGCCGCCGGGCTTCCCGCGAGGCGAGGGCGCCCGCGTGCGGGGGCGGCGCGCGTGACCGCTGCCCGTGAGCAGACAGGAGGTCCAACGATGGACACCGTGAGCGGAATCGAGATCGCCGGGAGCCTTCCGGCGCGCGCCGGCGAGGTGCTGACGAGGCCCGCGCAGGAACTTATCGTCGCGCTCCACCGTGCGCTGGGTACTCGGCGCCTGGAGCGGCTGGCTGCTCGGCAGGAGCGCGTAGCCGCGCTGGCGGCCGGCGGGAGCCTCGACTTCCTCTCCGAGACGCAGGCTGTGCGCGACGACCCTTCGTGGCGGATCGCCGCCCCGGCGCCCGGCCTGGTCGACAGGCGCGTCGAGATCACCGGTCCCACAGACCGCAAGATGACGATCAACGCGCTGAACTCGGGCGCCAAGGTCTGGCTCGCGGATCAGGAGGACGCCAACACGCCTCGCTGGGAGTCCGTGATCGGTGGGCAGGTCAACCTTCTGGACGCGATCGAGCGCCGGATCGACTTCACGGCGGAGAACGGGAAGCCGTATGCGCTGCGGCCCGACGCCGAGCTGGCGACGATCGTCATGCGCCCGCGCGGCTGGCACATGGACGAGAAGCACGTGCTGGTGGACGGAGAGGTGGTGGCCGGTGCGCTCGTCGACTTCGCGCTCTTCGTCGCGACGGCGGGGCTGCGGCAGATCGCCAAGGGGCTGGGTCCGTACCTCTACCTACCGAAGATGGAGCACTACCTGGAGGCGCGGATGTGGAACGACGCGTTCGTGATCGCCTCCGAACGGCTCGGGTTCGCGCGCGGGACGATCCGGGCGACGTGCCTCATCGAGACGATCCCGGCCGCGTTCCAGATGGAGGAGATCCTCTACGAGCTGCGTGAGCACAGTGCGGGGCTCAACGCGGGCCGGTGGGACTACCTGTTCTCGGTGATCAAGAACTTCCGGACGCGCGGCCGGGAGTTCCTGCTCCCGGACCGCAACGCGATCTCCATGACGGTCCCCTTCATGCGCGCCTACACCGAGCTTCTGGTCTCGACGTGCCACCGGCGCGGGGCGCACGCCATCGGCGGCATGGCCGCGTTCATCCCGAGCGCGGATGCGACCGTCAACGCGGAAGCCTTCGAGAAGGTCCGCGCCGACAAGGCCCGGGAGGCGGGCGACGGTTTCGACGGTTCCTGGGTGGCGCACCCAGGGATGGTGGAGACGTGCCGCGAGGCGTTCACCGCCGTCCTCGGCGAGCGGCCGAACCAGATCGACAACGCGCGCGCGGACGTGCGCGTGACGGCCACCGAGCTGCTCGACGTGGCGTCGACGCCAGGAGACGTCACCGAGCGCGGGCTGCGCACCAACATCGACGTCGCTCTGCAGTACCTGCGCGCGTGGCTGGGTGGTCAGGGCGCGGTCGCGATCCACCACCTCATGGAGGACGCCGCGACGGCCGAGATCTCCCGGTCGCAGATCTGGCAGTGGCTGCACAACGACATCGTGCTCGCCGACACGGGGCGGAAGGTCACGAGGGAGCTGGTCGGGCAGCTCGTCGAGGAGGTCGTGGCGACGCTGCCGGGGGAGCCGGGCGACTACGACGCGGCGAAGGCGCTCTTCCTCGAGGTCGCGGTCTCGGACGACTACGCGGAGTTCCTGACGACGCCGGCATACGCCCGGATGCCCTGACGGGGCGGGACCGGGCCCTCCCGTGGGCGGCCGGGCGTCAGGTGGCCCGGAGCACGGCGGCGATCTCGTCGGCGACGCGGTGCAGTGCGGGCACGGCCCGGGTGCCGAACTCGCGGTTGACGCGTGCGTCCGGCCCGGAGACCGACAGCGCCGTCGGGACGGGAGCTCCGGGGACGGACACGGCGAAGCAGCGCACCCCGACCTCCTGCTCGCCGTCGTCCACCGCGTAGCCCTGCGCGCGCACGGACTCGAGCTCCGCGAGGAGGGCGGGTACCGTCGTGATCGTCTTCTCGGTGACCTGCGGCATGCCGACGCGCGCCATGATCTCGGTGACGGTGCGGTCGGGGAGTTGGGACAGGACCATCTTGCCGACGGCGGTGCAGTGGGTGTGGACCCGCCTGCCGACCTCGGTGAACATGCGCATTGAGTGCGCCGACGAGGACTGTGCGACGTACACGACCATGTCCCGGTCGATCATCGCGAGATTGGCGCTCTCTCCGAGCTCGGCGGCGAGGCGGGCGAGGTAGGGGCGGGCGTCGGAGCCGAACTGCCGTCCGGCGGACTCGCCCAGCCGGATGAGCCGAGGGCCGATCGTGTAACGGCGGGAGGGGAGCTGGCGCACGTACCCGCGGTTGAGCAGCGTCCGGATGAGGCGGTGGATCGTCGCGAGCGGCAGCCCGGTGCGCTCGGCGAGCTCTCCGAGCGTGGCCTGCCCTCCGGCGTCGGCGAGCAGCTCGAGCAGCTCGAGGGCGCGGTCGACCGACTGGACGCCACCGGACCGGGGTGCGGGGTGGGCCGGGCCGGCGGTGGTGTCGGGGGCGGGCGGTGTCACGCGGGCCTCCTTTCGTCGGGGTGGTCGTGCCACGATCAGGCGGACATCGGCGGTGCGACTGCGTCGTCGGCGCAGAGCGCATTGTCAAAGTTCCGCATATCGGAAACAATACTCCGGATAGCGGTAGCGCCAGGTGCGAGAGCCGTCGCGCAGATCGACCGAGAGGACGTGCCAGTGACATCCATCCCCGGCCCCAGCTACTCCATCACGCTGCGGATCGCCGCGCTCACGCAGGCGCACACGACGGCGGACCTCGTGGCGGCGGTCGGCGCCACGGGAGCGGCAGTCACGGCCGTCGACGTCGTCGAGTCGACCAACACCACGATGCTCGTGGACGTCTCCGCGAACACCCGTGACGTCGCCCACGTCCACCAGATCCGGTCGACGCTCGCGACGATGGACGGCATCGAGGTCCGGCACGTCTCCGACGCCACGTTCCTCATGCACCTGGGCGGCAAGCTCGAGGTGCACCCCAAGGTCAACCTCCGCCACCGCGACGACCTGTCGCGGGCGTACACCCCGGGCGTCGCGCGCGTGTGCCTCGCCATCGCCGAGAACCCTGCCGACGCCTGGCGCCTGACGATCAAGCGCAACACCGTGGCGGTCGTGACGGACGGCACCGCGGTGCTCGGACTGGGCGACATCGGCCCCGAGGCGTCCATGCCCGTGATGGAGGGCAAGGCTGCGCTGTTCAAGCAGTTCGGCGGGATCGACGCGTGGCCCGTCGCCCTCGACACCAAGGACACCGAGGAGATCATCCGCACGGTCAAGGCGATCGCGCCGGCCTACGGCGGCATCAACCTGGAGGACATCTCCGCGCCGCGCTGTTTCGAGATCGAGCGTCGCCTGCGCGACGAGCTGGACATCCCGGTGTTCCACGACGACCAGCACGGGACCGCGATCGTCGTGCTCGCCGCGGTGATCAACGCCCTCAAGGTCGTGGGCAAGTCGCTCGACGAGGTGAGGATCGCCGTCAGCGGCGTCGGCGCGGCAGGATCCGCCGTCATCCGCCTGCTCCTGGTCCAGGGGCGCGGCACATCGTCGGGTTCGACCGCCGCGGGGCGGTGAGCCGTCGCGACGAGCACACCGACGACCACCGGCGGTGGATCGCCGAGCACACCAACGAGGACGGGTTCCAGGGCACGCTGCGCGAGGGGCTGGTCGGCGCCGACGTCTTCATCGGCGTCTCGGCCGGGAACATCCTCACGGGTGACGACATCGCCGCGATGGCCGACGACGCGATCGTGTTCGCGCTGGCCAACCCGACCCCCGAGGTGGACCCGGGCGCCGCCGCCCAGCACGCCGCCGTCGTCGCGACCGGCCGCAGCGACCACCCCAACCAGATCAACAACGTGCTCGCGTTCCCGGGCCTGTTCCGCGGCCTGCTGGACGCCCGCGCGCACGCCATCACCGACGAGGTGCTGCGGGCGGCCGCGGTCGCGATCGCCGGCGTCGTCGACGACCGCGAGCGCAACGCCTCCTTCATCGTGCCGAGCGTGTTCGACCCGCAGGTCGTGGAGGCCGTCGCGAAGGCCGTCATCGAGGCCGTCGCGGCGCAGCGGGAGGCCGCGGGGGAACCGGAGCCGTTCACCGGCGCCCGGCCGCTCGGCGTGGGCGTGGAGTGATGTCGGCGTCGGGCGGTGACCGCGGCCTCGCCGACGTGCTGGACCAGGACGTGGACCAGGACGTCGACAGGTAGGGGCGGCAGACGCCATGACGCCCGCGCTGCTCTGAGGTCAGGGCACGGACACTAGACTGACCGCCATGTCCACCATCTCCCGTGACGAGGTCGCGCGCGTGGCTGCCCTGGCCCGCATCGACCTGCGGCCCGAGGAGGTCGACCGGCTCGCCGGCGAGCTCGACGTCATCGTCACGTCGATCGCCAAGGTGAACCAGGTCGCCACTCCCGACGTGCCCGCGACCAGCCACCCCCTGCCGATGACGAACGTGTTCCGTGAGGACGTCCCGGTGCCGGCGCTGCCCGTCGCCGACGTGCTCGCCGGGGCGCCGGACTCGCAGGACGGCAAGTTCCTCGTCCCGCAGATCCTCGGGGAGGAGTGAGATGACGGACGTGACCCGCCTGTCCGCCGCGGCCCTGGCGGACCGCCTCGCCGCGCGCGAGATCAGCAGCGTCGAGGCGACGCAGGCCCACCTGGACCGCATCGACGCCGTCGACGGCAAGGTGCACGCCTTCCTGCACGTGAGCACCGAGGAGGCGCTGGCGACCGCGCGCGACGTCGACGCCCGGCGTGCCGCAGGCGAGGACCTGCACCCGCTGGCCGGCGTGCCCATCGCCGTCAAGGACGTCGTCGTGACGCAGGGCCTGCCGACGACGGCCGGGTCCAAGATCCTCGAAGGCTGGATCCCGCCTTACGACGCCACGCTCGTCGAGCGGCTCAAGGCCGCGCGGCTGCCGATCCTGGGCAAGACGAACATGGACGAGTTCGCCATGGGGTCGAGCACCGAGCACTCGGCGTACGGCGACACGCACAACCCGTGGGACCTCGACCGCATCCCCGGCGGCTCGGGCGGCGGATCGGCCGCGGCCGTCGCGGCCTTCGAGGCGCCGCTCGCGATCGGCACCGACACGGGCGGCTCGATCCGCCAGCCGGGCGCCGTCACGGGCACCGTGGGCGTGAAGCCGACCTACGGGTCGGTGAGCCGCTACGGCCTCATCGCCATGGCCTCCAGCCTCGACCAGGCCGGCCCCGTGACGCGCACCGTGCTCGACTCGGCGCTGCTGCACGAGCTCATCGGCGGGCACGACCCGCGCGACTCGACGTCGATCCCCGAGCCGCTGCCGTCGCTGGTCGACGCGGCCCGCCAGGGCGCGACGGGCGACCTGTCCGGCCTGCGCGTCGGCGTCGTCGCCGAGCTCCAGGGCGAGGGGTACCAGGAGGGCGTCCTGGCGCGGTTCCACGAGTCGCTCGACCTGCTGGAACGGGCGGGCGCCGAGCTCGTCGAGGTGTCCTGCCCGCACTTCCCGTACGCGCTCGACGCGTACTACCTGATCATGCCCGCGGAGGCGTCGAGCAACCTCGCGAAGTTCGACGGCATGCGGTTCGGCCTGCGCGTCACGCCGTCCGAGGGCCCGGTGACCGCCGAGCGCGTGATGGGCGCGACGCGCGGTGCCGGGTTCGGCGACGAGGTCAAGCGCCGCGTCATCCTCGGCACGTACGCGCTGAGCGCCGGCTACTACGACGCCTACTACGGCAGCGCGCAGAAGGTCCGCACGCTCATCCAGCGCGACTTCGCCGGCGCCTTCGCGCAGGCCGACGTGCTCGTGAGCCCCACGGCCCCGACCACGGCGTTCAAGCTGGGCGAGAAGCTCGACGACCCGCTCGCGATGTACCTCAACGACGTCGCGACCATCCCGGCCAACCTCGCCGGCGTGCCGGGCATCTCGGTGCCCAACGGCGTCTCGGACGACGGCCTGCCGGTCGGCTTCCAGATCCTGGCCCCGGCCAAGGCCGACGACCGCCTCTACCGCGTCGGAGCGGCGCTCGAGCACCTGCTCGAGGCCCAGTGGGGTGCCCCCCTGCTGGCGAGCGCCCCCGAGCTGTGACGAACGAGAAGACGGAGAACCGAACCGTGTCCGTGAACACGCCCGCACTCGTCGACTACGCCGACGCCGTCACGAGGTACGACCCGGTGCTCGGCATCGAGGTGCACGTCGAGCTCGGCACGCGCACCAAGATGTTCTGCGCGGCCGAGGTCGCCTTCGGCGGCGAGCCGAACACGCAGACCACCCCGGTGAGCCTGGGACTGCCGGGCGCCCTGCCGGTGGTCAACGGCAAGGCCGTCGAGTACGCGATCCGCATCGGGCTGGCCCTCAACTGCCAGATCGCGCAGACCTGCCGGTTCGCGCGGAAGAACTACTTCTACCCGGACGTTCCGAAGAACTTCCAGACGTCGCAGTACGACGAGCCCATCGCGTACGACGGCTGGGTCGACGTCGAGCTCGACGACGGCACCGTGGTCCGCGTCGAGATCGAGCGCGCGCACATGGAGGAGGACGCCGGCAAGAACACGCACGTGGGCGGGGCGACCGGCCGCATCCAGGGCGCGGAGTACTCGCTGGTGGACTACAACCGTGCGGGCATCCCCCTCGTGGAGATCGTCACCAAGCCCATCGAGGGCGTCGGCGACCGCGCGCCCGAGGTCGCCCGCGCCTACGTGCAGACGCTGCGCGACATCTTCCGTGCGCTCGACGTGTCCGAGGCCCGCATGGAGCGCGGCAACGTGCGCGCCGACGTCAACGTCTCGCTGCGCCCGACGCCGCAGGACAAGCTCGGCACGCGCACCGAGACCAAGAACGTCAACTCGTTCCGCTCGGTCGAGCGCGCCGTGCGCTACGAGATCTCGCGCCAGGCCGCGATCCTCGACGCGGGTGACGCCGTCGTGCAGGAGACCCGGCACTTCCACGAGGACACGGGCACGACGTCGGCCGGCCGCGTGAAGTCGGACGCCGAGGACTACCGGTACTTCCCGGAGCCCGACCTGGTGCCCGTGGCACCGAGCCGCGAGTGGGTCGAGCAGATCCGTGCGGCGCTGCCCGAGCTGCCCGCGACGCGCCGTCGCCGGCTGCAGGGCGAGTGGGGCTACGCCGACGCGGAGATGCGCGACGTCGTCAACGCCGGTGCGCTCGACCTCATCGAGGCGACCGTCGCGGCGGGCGCCACGCCCGCGGCCGCGCGCAAGTGGTGGATGGGGGAGCTGGCCCGGCGCGCCAACCAGACCGAGACGACCCTCGACGAGCTGGCCATCACGCCGGCGCAGATCGCCCAGCTCCAGGCGCTCGTGGACTCCGGGCGCATCAACGACAAGCTCGCGCGCCAGGTGCTCGAGGGCGTGCTGGCAGGCGAGGGCGACCCCGAGGCGGTCGTCGTCGCGCGCGGCATCGAGGTGGTGTCGGACGACGGGGCGCTGCTCGAGGCCGTCGACGCGGCCCTGGCCGCGCAGCCCGACGTCGTCGAGAAGGTCCGTGGCGGGAACCTCGGCCCGGTCGGTGCGATCATCGGCGCCGTCATGAAGGCGACCAAGGGCCAGGCCGACGCCAAGCGGGTGCGCGAGCTGGTGCTCGAGCGCATCGGCGCCTGACGGGACGGGGGACCCGGTGACCCGCAGCTCCGTGCTGCACGGCGAGATGGTGCGCCTGCGCCCCATCGAGGCACGTGACGCGCAGCGCCTCTGGGAGTCGTTGCAGGACCCGGAGGGCATGCGCCAGACGGGGACGACGACGTCGTTCACGCGCGCACAGGTCGACGAGTGGGCGGCGACGGTCAGCGACCGTCCCGGCCGGTACGACTGGGCGATCACGCCCGGCGCCGTCCGGGGCGGGCAGCCGGTGAGCGACGAGCTCATCGGCGAGATCGTCCTCAACGACCTGGACGACGTCGCGCGGTCGGCCAACCTGCGCCTGCAGATGCTCCCCGACTACCGGGCCGCGGGTACGGCCGCGAGGCCATCTGGGAGGTGCTGCGGTTCGCGTTCCAGGGTGTGCGCGTCGACGGCGAGCTCGAGCACGGCCCGGGGCTGCACCGGGTGTCGTTGCACGTGCTGACCATCAACCCGCGTGCCAAGGCCCTGTACGAGTCGCTCGGGTTCCGCGAGGAGGGTCGCCTGCGCGACGCGCACCGCGACGGCGACCGCTGGGTGGACGTCGTCGTGATGAGCCTCCTGGAGGACGAGTTCCAGGCGGCGACGGGCCGCTAGCACGGACGGCGGCCTCTCCCGCCGCCGTCTCCAGCGGCGTGGGAGCGGTCGCGGTGCGAGCATCAGTGGGTGACGAACCCCTCTCTGGCGCGGACGCCCGCCGCCGCCGTGGCCGGTGACCGCCGGTTCTTCGGGCACCCCCTGGCGCTGTTCACGCTCTTCGGCACCGAGCTGTGGGAGCGCTTCAGCTACTACGGGATGCGCGCCATCCTCGTCTTCTACATCACCGACACGCTCGCGAACGGCGGGCTCGGGTTCGGCAAGACGCAGGGCGAGGCGATCGTCTCGATCTACGGCACGGGCGTGTACCTGCTGTCGGTGGTCGGCGGCTGGTTCGCGGACCGCGTCATCGGCGCGTACCGGGCGACGTTCCTGGGCGGCGTCATCATCGCCTCCGGTCATGTCGCGCTGGCGATCCCGGCCTCGGGCTTCTCGTGGCTGGGCATCTGCCTCGTCGCGCTCGGCACGGGGTTCCTAAAGCCCAACGTGTCGTCGATGGTCGGCGAGCTGTACGAGCGCCAGGACCCGCGCCGGCAGGCGGCGTTCTCGATCTTCTACATGGGCATCAACCTCGGCTCGTTCTTCAGCCCGCTCATCGTCGGCGCGGTGCGCAACGCGTGGGGCTACCACGCCGGGTTCCTCGTCGCGGCCGTCGGCATGGCCTTCGCGCTGGTGTGCTTCGTGGGCGGGCGCTCGCTCCTTGCGGGAGCGGGCGCGCACGTCGAGAACCCGATCTCGCCGCAGGAGCGCCCCAAGATCGTGCGGCTGCTCCTGACGATCGCGCTGGGCGTCGTGGCGCTCTACCTCGTCGTGGCGGCAGCGAACGGCACGTTCGGGCTGGACACGATCGTCGACTCGCTGAGCTATCTGGCGTTCGTGGTGCCCGTGCTGTTCTTCGTCGTGATCTACCGGTCGCCGAAGGTGAGCGACCCCGAGCGCAGCCGGCTGCTCGCCTACATCCCGCTGTTCGTCGCCGCGATGCTCTTCTTCATGATCTTCGAGCAGGCCGCGACGACGCTGTCGACGTACGCCCGCGACGAGACGGTGCTGTCGTTCCTGTGGTTCCACGACTTCAGCCCCGAGGTGTTCCAGTCGGTCAACCCGCTGACGATCATCGTGCTGGCACCGGTCTTCGCCTGGATCTGGCTGCGCTCGGGCGACCGCCCGGCCACGCCGTACAAGTTCGCGATCGGCCTGGCGCTCGCGGCGTTCTCGTTCCTGTTCCTGGCGGCCGCCTCCGCGGTGTCGGGGGAGGCGAAGACGGGTGCCTGGGTGCTGGGCCTGGTCTACGTGATCCAGACGCTCGGCGAGCTGTGCCTGTCCCCGGTGGGGCTCGCCGCGACGACGCTCCTGGCGCCGCGCGCGTTCCGCGGGCAGGCCATGGCGCTGTGGTTCCTCGCCCCCGCGGCGGGGCAGGCGATCACGGCGCAGCTCGTCCAGGCGACGCAAGGCGTCGCGCCGACGCCGTTCTTCGGCGGGATCGGTGCCGTCGCGCTCGTCTTCGCGGGGGTCGTCGCCGCGCTCGGCCCGTGGGTGCTGCGCCGCATGCGCGCGGCCGACGTCGTCGAGGGCGTGCACACCTCGGGCGACTGACGGTCACCCTGCGGACGGGGGCCGCTCAGCCCGCGGACGGCGGCGTAGGGTGATCCGCATGAGTCGGCCCCTGCGCTCCCGTACGTCCACCCACGGCCGCAACATGGCGGGCGCGCGTGCCCTGTGGCGCGCGACCGGCATGGGTGCCGAGGACTTCGGCAAGCCGATCATCGCGATCGCCAACTCGTACACGCAGTTCGTCCCCGGGCACGTCCACCTCAAGGACATGGGCGACTTGGTGGCCTCCGCGATCCGCGAGGCGGGCGGCGTGGCCAAGGAGTTCAACACGATCGCCGTCGACGACGGCATCGCGATGGGGCACGGGGGGATGCTCTACTCGCTGCCCAGCCGCGACCTGATCGCCGACTCGGTCGAGTACATGGTCAGCGCGCACACCGCGGACGCGCTCGTGTGCATCTCCAACTGCGACAAGATCACCCCGGGCATGCTCAACGCGGCGCTGCGGCTGAACATCCCGACGGTCTTCGTCTCGGGCGGGCCGATGGAGGCCGGCAAGGCCGTCGTCGCCGACGGCGTCGCCCGGACGCACCTGAACCTCATCAACGCGATCAACTACTCGGCCGACGACAACGTCTCGGACGACTCGCTCGGGCTCGTCGAGGAGAACGCCTGCCCGACGTGCGGCTCGTGCTCGGGCATGTTCACGGCGAACTCGATGAACTGCCTCACGGAGGCGCTGGGCCTGTCGCTGCCGGGCAACGGCTCGACGCTCGCCACGCACACCGCGCGCAAGGACCTGTTCCTCGAGGCGGGCCGCACCGTCGTGGACCTGGCCCGCCGCTACTACGAGGACGGCGACGACACGGCGGCGCCGCGCGGCATCGCCACCAGGGCCGCGTTCACCAACGCGATGACGCTCGACGTCGCCATGGGCGGCTCGACCAACACGGTGCTGCACATCCTCGCGGCCGCGCAGGAGGCGGGCGTCGACTTCACGCTCGACGACATCGACGCGATCAGCCGCCGCGTGCCCTGCCTGAGCAAGGTCGCGCCGAACCATCCGGACTTCCACATGGAGGACGTGCACCGGGCCGGGGGCATCCCCGCGCTGCTGGGCGAGCTCGACCGCGCCGGGCTGCTCGACCACGACGTCACCTCGGTGCACACCCCGACGCTGCGCGCGTGGCTCGACGCCTGGGACGTGCGCGGCGGTTCCGCGACGCAGCGGGCGGTCGACCTGTTCCACGCGGCTCCCGGCGGCGTCCGCACGACGCAGGCGTTCTCGACGTCGAACGTGTGGGAGTCGCTCGACACCGACGCCGCGATCGGCTGCATCCGCGACATCGAGCACGCCTACACCGTCGAGGGCGGCCTCGCGGTGCTCAAGGGCAACCTGGCGCAGGACGGCGCGATCATCAAGACGGCCGGCATCGACCCCGACGTCTTCCACTTCACGGGCAAGGCGCTCGTCGTCGAGTCGCAGGAGCAGGCGGTCGAGAAGATCCTCACCAAGCAGGTCGAGCCCGGGCACGTCGTCGTCGTGCGCTACGAGGGGCCCGCGGGCGGTCCGGGCATGCAGGAGATGCTCTACCCGACGTCGTTCATCAAGGGCCGTGGGCTGGGCAAGGTCGTCGCGCTGATCACCGACGGGCGGTTCTCGGGCGGGTCGTCGGGCATCTCCGTGGGCCACGTGTCCCCGGAGGCCGCCGCGGGCGGCACCATCGGCCTGGTCGAGGACGGCGACGAGATCGAGATCGACGTCGAGGCCCGGGTCATCCGTGTCAACGTGCCGGACGCGGTGCTCGCGGAGCGGCGCGCCAAGATGGAGGCGTCGGAGTTCCCGTGGACGCCCGTCGACCGTGACCGGTACGTGTCGCCGGCCCTGCGGGCCTACGCCGCCATGGCGACGTCGGCGGACCGCGGTGCCGTGCGGGACGTGTCGCGCCTGCCCCGGCGCTGACGCCGCGACGCCGTCAGGGGCGCGCGACCCGTCAGGAGACGGGGTCGCGGAAGTGCTCGTCGAACCGCTCGAACGCCTGCAGGCTGGTCGAGATGGACGACCGCACGAACAGGCTCAGCTGCTCGTCGGTCACGCCGTGCTCAAGGTCGATCGACTGCTCGCCGATGACGCGGACGACGTCTTCGCTGACCCGCACATAGACCTTCGGGAAGAGCATGTCCCGGTTCCACGCGTTGGCGACGGTCGTGGCTGCGACCTCCGCGACGCCGGGCAGTTCGTGCTTCCACCATCCGCGGACCTGGAGGATCTCCTTCTGCTTGCCGTAGAAGAGGAAGAAGAACTGGTTGCCGTCCCAGTTCCCGCCCAGATCGCCGTCCGAGTCGATCCAGTACTTCCAGTCCCGCGCCTTCAGCACGGCCTCGACGCGGTCGCGGGTGACGGGCGGGTTCGGGCGAGGAGCGGGGCGCTGGAACACGGTTCTAGCGTGACCGCAGCACGGCGAGCGGGCAACCCCCTGACGCGGGTGGCTCCCTCGCGAGCCGAACCGGTGCGCTGCCCCGCGCGCGGGCGGCGCACCGGACCTACGCTCGGCCCATGGGCGCTCGCGACGTCAAGCCCCGCTCGTGGCAGGTGACCGACGGGCTTGAGGCGACCGCGGCACGCGGGATGCTGCGTGCCGTCGGGATGGGGGACGAGGACTTCGCCAAGCCGCAGATCGGCGTCGCGTCGTCGTGGAACGAGATCACGCCGTGCAACCTGTCGCTCGACCGGCTCGCGCAGGCGTGCAAGGAGGGCGTGCACGCGGCCGGCGGCTACCCCCTGGAGTTCGGGACGATCTCGGTGTCCGACGGCATCTCGATGGGGCACGAGGGGATGCACTTCTCGCTCGTGTCGCGCGACGTCATCGCCGACTCGGTCGAGGTCGTCATGTCGGCCGAACGGCTCGACGGGTCGGTGCTGCTGGCCGGGTGCGACAAGTCGCTGCCGGGCATGCTCATGGCGGCCGCGCGGCTCGACCTGGCGAGCGTGTTCCTCTACGCCGGGTCGATCATGCCCGGCTGGGTCACGCTCTCGGACGGCTCCGAGCGGCAGGTCACGATCATCGACGCCTTCGAGGCCGTGGGTGCGTGCGCGCGCGGGCTCATGAGCGAGGAGGACGTCGGCCGCATCGAGCGCGCGATCTGCCCCGGTGAGGGTGCGTGCGGCGGCATGTACACCGCCAACACGATGGCCTCGGCCGCCGAGGCGCTCGGGATGTCGCTGCCGGGATCGGCCTCGCCGCCGTCGGCCGACAGGCGCCGCGACACCTGGGCGCACCGGTCGGGGGAAGCCGTGGTGAACCTGCTGCGCCAGGGCATCACGGCGCGGCAGATCCTCACCAAGGAGGCGTTCGAGAACGCCATCGCCGTCGTGATGGCGTTCGGCGGCTCGACCAACGCGGTGCTGCACCTGCTGGCCATCGCGCACGAGGCCGACGTCGACCTGACCCTCGCGGACTTCGACCGGATCGGCGACCGTGTGCCGCACCTGGGCGACCTCAAGCCGTTCGGGCGGTACGTCATGAACGACGTCGACCGCGTCGGCGGGGTGCCCGTGGTCATGAAGGCGCTGCTGGAGGCCGGGCTGCTGCACGGCGACGCGCTGACCGTGACGGGTCGCACGGTCGCGGAGAACCTGGCTGGCATCGCCCCGCCGGACCCCGACGGGGTCATCCTGCGCGCGATCGACAACCCCATCCACGCCACGGGCGGCATCACGATCCTGCACGGCTCGCTCGCGCCCGACGGCGCCGTCGTGAAGACGGCCGGGTTCACCGAGGACGTCTTCGAGGGGACGGCGCGCGTCTTCGAGCGCGAGCGCGCCGCCCTGGACGCCCTGGAGGACGGCACGATCACCGAGGGCGACGTCGTCGTCATCCGCTACGAAGGCCCCAAGGGTGGGCCGGGCATGCGCGAGATGCTGGCCATCACCGGCGCGATCAAGGGCGCCGGCCTCGGCAAGGACGTGCTGCTCGTCACCGACGGGCGGTTCTCGGGCGGCACCACGGGCCTGTGCGTGGGCCACATCGCCCCGGAGTCCGTCGACGGCGGTCCCATCGCGTTCGTGCGCGACGGCGACCGCATCCGCCTGGACGTGCGCGCCAAGACGCTCGACTTCCTGGCCGACGACGCCGTGCTCGCCGCCCGGCGCGACGGCTGGGCGCCGCTCGCGCACGCGTACACGCGCGGCGTGCTGGCGAAGTACACCAAGCTGGTGCAGTCGGCGTCGCGGGGGCGGTGCTCGAATGACGGCAGGCGACGCCATCGCGCCCGAGGAGTTCGTGGCGGCCGAGGGGACGGACGGCTGGCGGGTGCCCGGCCTCGCCGAGGCCGTCTTCCGCACCGGATCGTTCGACGTCGGCGCGCGGCTCGTGGCGCGCATCGCCGAGCTTGCCGACGCGGCCGGCCATCATCCTGACGTCGACCTGCGCTACGGCAGCGTGACGGTGCGGCTGACGTCGCACGACGTCGGCGGGCTGTCGCGGCGCGACGTCGCGCTCGCGCGGGAGATCGGCGCCGCGGCGCGGGCGCTCGGGGCGGAGCCGTCCTGACCGGGCCCGCTGATGTCCAGCGACCGATCCGCGATCCCACGATGTGGGAAGCGCGCCACGAAAGGTGACACCCCGCGCCCGCGGGGCGTACCTTCAGGGACATGCAGACGATCCGCCGCGTAGTACTTCCCGGGCGCGCTGGCTGACGCCAGACGTACCGACGGCACCGTCAGCGCGCTCACCCTCCGATCGTCCCCGCAGCTCCATCCGGGGATCGGGGGGTTTTCTATTGCCCCCGCACCCACCGACTGGCAGGAGAATCCGATGGCACAGCCGCACCCGAGCCCCGCACAGGTCGCCGCGCGCAGCTCCGCCGTCCTCCCCGGAACGCAGACGGCGCCCGCCGCCGTCACCGGCGAGGCGATGACGGGCGCACAGGCCGTCGTCCGCTCGCTCGAGGAGGTCGGCGCGGAGGTCGTCTTCGGTATCCCCGGGGGCGCGATCCTCCCCGCGTACGACCCGCTGCTCGACTCCGAGCGCCTGCGCCACATCCTGGTGCGGCACGAGCAGGGCGGTGGGCACGCGGCGTCGGGCTACGCGCACGCGACCGGCAAGGTCGGCGTCACCATGGCGACGTCCGGCCCCGGGGCCACCAACCTCGTGACCCCGCTCGCCGACGCCAACATGGACTCGGTGCCGATGGTGGCCATCACGGGCCAGGTCGGGGCCCCGATGATCGGCACGGACGCGTTCCAGGAGGCCGACATCGTCGGCATCACGATGCCGGTCACCAAGCACTCCTACCTCGTGACCGACGCGGACGACATCGCGCGCACCATCGCCGAGGCGTTCCACATCGCCGCGACCGGCCGCCCCGGCCCGGTGCTCGTCGACATCGCCAAGTCGGCCCTCCAGGCGACGACGTCGTTCGCCTGGCAGAGCGAGACGCGCCTGCCCGGCTACCACCCGGTGACCAAGCCGCACGCCAAGCAGGTGCGCGAGGCCGCGCGGCTGCTCGCGTCGGCACGGCGCCCGGTGCTCTACGTGGGCGGCGGCGTCATCCGCGCCCAGGCGTGGGACGGCCTGCGCAGGCTCGTGGACGTGTCGGGCGCGCCCGTCGTGACCACGCTCATGGCCCGCGGCGCGGTGCCCGACACGCACCCGCAGCACCTGGGCATGCCCGGCATGCACGGCACCGTGCCCGCCGTCGCAGCACTGCAGAAGGCCGACCTGATCGTGGCGCTCGGCGCCCGCTTCGATGACCGCGTGACCGGTCAGCTGTCGAGCTTCGCGCCGCACGCCGCCGTCGTGCACGCCGACATCGACCCGGCCGAGATCGGCAAGAACCGTGCGGTCGACGTGCCGATCGTCGGCGACCTGCGCGAGGTGCTCGCCGACCTGCTGCCCGCGCTGCAGGCCGAGCACGAGCGCGCCGGGCTGCCCGACCTCGCCGGCTGGTGGCACCAGATCGACGAGTGGCGCAAGACGTACCCGCTCGGCTACACGCAGACCGAGGACGGCCTGCTCTCGCCGCAGCACGTCATCCAGCGCCTCGGCGAGATCAACGACCCGGGCACGGTCTTCGTCTCGGGCGTGGGCCAGCACCAGATGTGGGCCGCGCAGTTCATCACCTATGAGCATCCACGCACGTGGATCAACTCGGGCGGCCTCGGCACCATGGGCTACGCGATCCCCGCGGCCATGGGCGCCAAGGTCGGGTGCCCCGACGCCAACGTCTGGGCGATCGACGGCGACGGCTGCTTCCAGATGACCAACCAGGAGCTGGCCACCTGCACCATCAACGAGATCCCGATCAAGGTCGCGCTGATCAACAACAGCTCGCTCGGTATGGTGCGCCAGTGGCAGACGCTCTTCTACAACGAGCGCTACTCGAACACCGACCTGCACACGGGCCACGGCACGATGCGGGTGCCTGACTTCGTCAAGCTGGCCGAGGCGTACGACGCCGTCGGCATCCGGGTGGAGTCGGTGGCCGAGGTCGACGACGCCATCCGCCGGGCCAACGAGATCGACGACCGCCCCGTCGTCGTCGACTTCACCGTCTCGCGTGACGCGCTCGTGTGGCCCATGGTGGCCGCGGGCGTGAGCAACGACGAGATCCAGTACGCGCGGGGCATCTCTCCGAGCTGGGACCGAGAGGATTGAGCACGCCATGACCCGTCACACCCTGTCCGTGCTGGTCGAGAACAAGCCCGGCGTGCTGACGCGCGTCGCGGGGCTGTTCGCCCGGCGCGCGTTCAACATCCACTCGCTCGCCGTCGGCCCGACGGAGCACGAGGAGATCTCGCGCATCACCGTCGTCGTCGACGTCGACGCGCTGCCACTGGAGCAGGTCACCAAACAGCTCAACAAGCTGGTCCACGTCATCAAGATCGTCGAGCTCGAGTCCGAGGCCTCGGTGCAGCGCCAGCTCCTGCTGGTCAAGGTCCGCGCCGACGCGCAGACCCGCTCGGGCGTGCTCGAGGTCGTCAACCTGTTCCGTGCGCACGTCGTCGACGTCGTGCCCGATACCGTCGTCGTCGAGGCCATCGGCACCGACGCCAAGCTCACCGCGCTGATCGGGGCGCTCGAGCCGTACGGCATCCGCGAGATCGTCAAGTCCGGGACCATCGCCATCGGGCGCGGGTCGCGGTCCATCACGGACCGGGCGCTCGAACGCGTCCGTGCCACCGCTTAACAGAGGAGAGCATCACCGTGGCAGAGCTTTTCTACGACGACGACGCCGACCTGTCGCTGATCCAGGCCAAGAAGGTCGCGGTCATCGGCTACGGCAGCCAGGGGCACGCGCACGCGCTCAACCTGCGCGACTCGGGCGTCGACGTCCGCATCGGCCTGAAGGAGGGCTCGAAGTCGCGCCCGAAGGCCGAGGAGCAGGGCTTCCGCGTCCTGACCCCGCGCGATGCGGCGGCCGAGGCCGACGTCATCGTGATCCTCGCGCCCGACCAGCACCAGCGTCACCTGTACGCACAGGACATCGCGCCGGTGCTCAACGACGGCGACACGCTCGTCTTCGGGCACGGCTTCAACATCCGCTTCGGCTACATCAAGCCGGCCGAGGGTGTCGACGTCATCATGGTGGCTCCCAAGGCGCCGGGCCACACCGTGCGCCGCGAGTTCGTGGCCGGACGCGGCATCCCGGACATCATCGCCGTGGAGCAGGACGCGTCGGGCAACGCGTGGGGCCTGGCCCTGGCCTACGCCAAGGCCATCGGCGGCACGCGCGCCGGCGTCATCAAGACGACGTTCACCGAGGAGACCGAGACCGACCTGTTCGGTGAGCAGGCCGTGCTGTGCGGCGGCGTGTCGCACCTGGTCCAGGCGGGCTTCGAGACGCTGACCGAGGCCGGCTACCAGCCGGAGATCGCCTACTTCGAGGTGCTGCACGAGCTCAAGCTCATCGTCGACCTCATGTGGGAGGGCGGCATCGCCAAGCAGCGCTGGTCGGTCTCCGACACGGCGGAGTACGGCGACTACGTCTCGGGCCCGCGTGTCGTCACGCCCGAGGTCAAGGAGTCGATGAAGGCGATCCTCGCCGACATCCAGTCGGGCGCGTTCGCCACACGCTTCATCGCCGACCAGGACAACGGTGGCAAGGAGTTCCTGGAGCTGCGCGAGAAGGAGGCGCAGCACCCGATCGAGAAGACGGGCCGCGAGCTGCGCGCCCACTTCGCGTGGAAGCAGCAGGACGCCGACTACACGGAGGGCTCCGCCGCGCGCTGACCGGCGGCATGCCCGGGCGAGGGTGCGCGTTCGTTCACGATCCGGCTCGTTTCGTGAACGAACGCGTACCCTCGTCGCGCGTGGGCGGCCGGGGGCGACCCGGTGCGACCCGGGGCGCCAGGCGGGTCCATAGAATGAGACAGGCGTCCCGCATGGTGGCTGGCGCGGAGTAGCCTCGGTGGTATGACGCGCAACATCGAGCTGGCAGTGGTCGCAGGTGACGGCATCGGCACCGAGGTTGTCGAGCAGGGGCTGACGGTCCTGGAGGCGGCGCTCGCCGACTCGGACGTCAAGGTCGCCACGACGGACTTCGACCTGGGCGCGCGCCGCTGGCACGCGACCGGCGAGACCCTCACCGACGAGACCCTCGCGGCCATCAAGGGCCACGACGCGATCCTCCTCGGCGCGATCGGCGACCCGACGGTGCCGTCGGGCGTGCTGGAGCGGGGCCTGCTGCTCAAGCTGCGCTTCGCGCTCGACCACTACGTCAACCTGCGCCCCAACAAGCTCTACGAGGGCGTCGCCTCGCCGCTCGCCAACCCCGGCGACGTCGACTTCGTCGTCGTCCGCGAGGGCACCGAGGGCCCGTACGTCGGCAACGGCGGCTCGATCCGCACCGGGACGCCGCACGAGGTCGCGACCGAGGTCTCGCTCAACACCGCGTTCGGCGTCGAGCGGGTGGTGCGCTACGCGTTCGAGAAGGCCGCCAATCGCGAGCGCAAGCACCTGACGCTCGTCCACAAGCACAACGTGCTGGTCAACGCCGGTCACCTGTGGCGCCGCACGGTCGAGGCCGTCAACGCCGAGTTCCCCGAGGTCACCACCGACTACCTGCACGTCGACGCCGCGACCATCTTCCTGGTCACCAAGCCGTCGCGCTTCGACGTCATCGTCACCGACAACCTGTTCGGCGACATCATCACCGACGAGGCCGCCGCGATCACGGGCGGCATGGGCCTGGCCGGCTCGGCGAACATCAACCCCGACGGCACCTTCCCGAGCATGTTCGAGCCCATCCACGGCTCGGCGCCCGACATCGCCGGGCAGGGCAAGGCCGACCCGACCGCGACCGTGCTGAGCGTGAGCATGCTGCTCGACCACCTCGGCCTGGCCGACGAGGCCGCGCGCATCGAGCGCGCCGTCGCCGCCGACCTCGCCGAGCGCGGCACCTCCGTACGCACGACGGCGGAGGTCGGCGCCGACCTCGCAGCCCGCGTGCGTCGCTGACCTCAGCCGCACGACGGCGCCGCCTGGCGCACCGCACCACCGCACGGGGTCCTCGCCGCGACGGCGAGGGCCTCGTCGTCTTCCCAGGCCACCACGCGACCGCGGCGGGCGTGGAACACTACGAACGTTCACACGGAAAGGGCGTACACCGATGACGAGCACGACTGAGCTGGGCACCTCCGGGTCGAGCGCCATCCTCTCGCAGGACATCGAGGAGATCGCGTCGCTGTTCACCGTCACGCCGACGGACAGCCCGACGCCGGACGACGAGCGGGTCGCGAAGCTCGACAGCCCGAAGTTCGGCACGGTCTTCAGCGACCACATGGCACGCATCTCGTGGCGGCGCGACGACGGGTGGATCCACCGCCGCGTCGAGAAGTACGGCCCGCTGCAGCTCGACCCGGCGACGGCCGTCCTGCATTACGGGCAGGAGGTCTTCGAGGGGATGAAGGCCTACCGGCACGCCGACGGCACCGTCTGGACGTTCCGTCCGGAGGAGAACGCGGCGCGACTGTCCCGCTCGGCTCACCGCCTGGCGCTCCCGGCGCTGCCGGTCGACGACTTCATCGCGGCATGCGCCGTGCTGGTGCGCACCGACATCGCGTGGGTGCCGGACGCGCCCGACTCGAGCCTGTACCTGCGGCCGTTCATGTTCGCCTCCGAGCCGTTCCTGGGCGTGCGGCCGGCCGACGAGGTCGAGTTCCTCGTCATCGCCTCGCCGTCGGGCGCCTACTTCTCGGGCGGCGTGAAGCCGGTGTCGATCTGGGTCGACGCCGAGTACCACCGGGCGGGGCCGGGCGGGACGGGCGCCGCCAAGTGCGGCGGCAACTACGCCGCGAGCCTGCTGCCGCAGAGCGAGGCGGCCACCAAGGGCTTCGACCAGGTGTGCTTCCTCGACGGAGGGTCGAACACCTACCTCGAGGAGCTCGGCGGCATGAACGTCTTCCTCGTCATGGCCGACGGCTCGGTGCACACGCCCGAGCTGACCGGATCGATCCTGGAGGGCGTGACGCGCTCGTCGATCCTCAGGCTCGCCGCCGACCACGGCCGCGACGTCGTGGAACGCCGCATCCCGCTCACGGAGCTCGTCGACGGGCTGCGCAACGGTCAGGTCTCCGAGGTGTTCGCGTGCGGCACGGCAGCCGTCGTGACGCCCGTGGGGCGTCTGGCGGGGGAGACGTTCGACGCGACGGTCGGCACGGGGGAGCCCGGCGACCTGACCATGACGATCCGGCGTGAGCTCACCGACATCCAGTACGGCCGCGCCGCAGACCGCCACGGCTGGATGCGCCGGCTCGCCTGAGCCCGGCGCCGCACTCCAGGAGCGCGCGAGCCACGGCGCGGGACCGGTCACCACCGGTCCCGCGCCGTCCGCTCTGCGATACCGACTGCACCCGCGCGGGCCGGTGTGGCACCATGGCCACGTGACCTCGCAGCGCCCGAGCACGATCATCATTGGCTAGCGCGTCCGGCCGACCCACGCCGGACGCGCAGACCTTCCGTACCCGGAGGGTCTTTTTTGTTGGCGCCATACGCAGGACCAGCATGAGGAAGAAGGACCCGACGTGACCTTCGACGTGTACGACACCACGCTGCGCGACGGCGCACAGCAGGAGGGCATGAACCTCACCGTCGCGGACAAGCTTGCGATCGCGCCGCTGCTCGACGAGCTCGGCGTCGGGTTCATCGAGGGCGGCTGGCCGGGCGCGATCCCCAAGGACACCGAGTTCTTCCGGCGGGCCCGCACCGAGCTGACGCTCAAGAACGCCGTGCTCGCCGCGTTCGGAGCGACGCGCAAGGCCGGGGTGGCGGTCGACGCCGACGCGCAGGTGCGCGCCCTGCTCGACGCACAGACGCCCGTGGTCACGCTCGTCGCCAAGTCGGACGTGCGGCACGTCGAGCGCGCGCTGCGGACCACGCGCGAGGAGAACCTCGCGATGATCGCCGACACCGTGCGGTTCCTGGTCGCCGAGGGCCGCCGCGTGGTGCTCGACGCCGAGCACTTCTTCGACGGCTTCCGGTTCGACCCCGCCTACGCGACCTCGGCCGTGCAGACCGCGTTCGACGCGGGCGCCGAGGTCGTCACGCTGTGCGACACCAACGGGGGCATGCTGCCCGCGTTCGTCACCGACGTCGTCGGCGCGGTACGCGAGGCGGTCGGCACGGGGCCGCGGCTGGGCATGCACGCCCACAACGACACGGGCTGCGCGGTCGCGAACTCGCTCGCCGCGGTGGCCGCCGGGGCCAGCCACGTGCAGGGCACCGTCAACGGGTACGGCGAGCGCACCGGCAACGCCGACCTCATCGCCGTCGTCGCCAACCTGGAGATCAAGCACGGCATGGAGCTGCTGGCCGACGGCGGGCTGCGTGAGGCGACGCGCATCGCCCACGCCGTCGCGGAGATCACCAACATCGCGCCGTTCCAGCGGCAGCCGTACGTGGGCGCGAGCGCGTTCGCGCACAAGGGCGGCCTGCACGCCTCGGCGATCAAGGTCGACCCCGACCTGTACCAGCACGTCGACCCGGTGGTCGTCGGCAACGACATGCGCATGCTCGTGTCCGAGATGGCCGGGCGCGCGTCGATCGAGCTCAAGGGACGCGAGCTGGGGTTCGACCTCACCGGGCAGGGTGACCTGCTCGCGCGCGTCACCGCACGCGTCAAGGACGCCGAGGCCGTCGGGTACACCTACGACGCCGCGGACGCCTCGTTCGAGCTGCTGCTGCGCGAGGAGCTGACGGGGGAGCGGCCCGAGTACTTCGAGATCGAGTCGTGGCGCACCATCGTCGAGACCATGCCCGGCCAGGGGCAGGGCCGGTGCGCCGTCGCCGCCGCCGAGGCCACCGTGAAGCTGCGCGCACGCGGTCAGCGGTTCGTCAGCACGGGCGAGGGCAACGGCCCGGTCAACGCGCTCGACCAGGCGCTGCGCGGCGCGCTGACCGGCACCTACCCCGAGATCGCGCGGTTCGAGCTCACCGACTTCAAGGTGCGCATCCTGGAGTCCGAGCAGGGCACGGACTCGACCACGCGCGTGCTGGTCGTCACCACCGACGGCGAGCGGACCTGGTCGACCGTCGGCGTCGGGCCGAACGTCATCGAGGCGTCGTGGGAGGCGCTGCTCGACGCGCACGTGTTCGGTCTGCTCCAGGCCGGGGTCGACCCGCGCTGAGGTGCCGGCGAGGCTCACGCCGCGCACCCCGGTGCGTGGCGTGAGCGACGCGGCCGCCACGACGGCGCCGGTCGGCATACGGTGGACCGGTGCGTGGTGAGTACAAGGTCCCGGGCGGCAAGCTGGTCGCGGTCGAGGTCGGCGTGGCGGACGGCCACCTGACGGACGCCCACCTCTCGGGCGACTTCTTCCTGGAACCCGACGAGGCGCTCGACGTCATCGACCGAGCGCTCGACGGCCTCGCCGCCGACACCCCGACCAGCAAGATCGCCGGGGCGATCGACGCGGCGCTGAGCCGCGCCGCGGCGGACGGCACCCTTGCCGAGCCCGCGGTGCTCGTCGGGTTCGACCCGTGGGGCGTCGCCGTCGCCGTCCGCCGTGCGCTGGGGCTCGCGACCACCTGGGACGACCACGTGTTCGAGGTGCTGCGGCCCGAGCCGCTGCCCGTGCGTACCCTCGCGGCCCTCGACCAGGTGCTCACCGAGGAGCTCGCCGAAGGGCTGCGCGGGCCGACCCTGCGGTTCTGGGACTGGGACGAGCGCGCCGTCGTCATCGGCTCGTTCCAGTCGCTGGTCAACGAGCTCGACCCCGAGGGCGTCGCGCGGCACGGCGTGACGGTGGTGCGCCGCATCTCGGGCGGCGGGGCCATGTTCATGGAGGCCGGCAACTGCGTGACGTTCTCGCTCGTGGTGCCGGCCTCGCTCGTCGACGGCCTGTCGTTCGAGCAGTCGTACGCGTTCCTCGACTCCTGGGTGCTGGGCGCGCTGCGCAGCATCGGCGTCGAGGCGTTCTTCTCGGGCATGAACGACGTCGCCTCCCCGGCCGGGAAGCTCGCCGGCTCCGCCCAGAAGCGGCTCGCGGGCGGCGCGGTGCTGCACCACATGACGATGGCCTACGACATCGACAGCGACAAGATGCTCGAGGTGCTGCGCATCGGGCGCGAGAAGCTGTCCGACAAGGGCACCCGCAGCGCCAACAAGCGCGTGGACCCGCTGCGCTCGCAGACCGGCATGACGCGTGAGGCGATCGTGGACGCGTTCGAGGCCTACTTCAAGAGCCAGTACCGCACGGCCGACTCCGCGCTGCGCCCCGACGAGCTTGATCGCGCGCAGAAGCTGGTGGAGACGAAGTTCGCGACCGAGGAGTGGATCGCGCGCGTCCCGTGAGGTCCGCCGCCGCACTCACCGGGGCCCGAACACCGCCGTGCCCACCCGGACGATCGTCGCACCCTCGGCGACCGCGAGCTCCAGGTCGCCCGTCATGCCCATCGACAGCTCGCGTGCGTCCGCCGTCCCCGGCGCACCGCCCGTGACGACGTCGTCGCGGATCGTGCGCAGCCGCGCGAACCCCGCACGCACGTGCGCGTCGTCCGACCGCGCCCCGATCGTCATGAACCCCGTCAGCCGCAGCCCGTCCAGCGCGGCGACCTCGTGCGCGAGGCCTGCGGCGTCCTCGGGTGCGACGCCCGCCTTCGTGGCCTCGCCCGAGACGTTGACCTGCACCATCACGTCGAGCACGCGCCCGTCGCGCGCGCAGCGCGAGGCGAGCGCGGTCGCGAGCGCGAGCGAGTCCACGGTCTGCACGCACGACGCCGTCGCGAGCGCCTGGTTGACCTTGTTGCGCTGCAGGTGCCCGATCAGGTGGACCTCGCACCGCTCGTCGGCGACGAGCGGTGCGAGCGCCGGCGCCTTCGCGACGAGCTCCTGCACCCGGTTCTCGCCGACGAGCACCGGCCGCCCGCCCGGCGCCGCGGCGACCGCGGCGAGCACCGTCGCCGCGTCCTGCGTCTTGGTCGCCAGCAGCAGCCGCACCTCACCCGGGTCCCGTCCCGCGGCGCGCGCGGCGTCGTCGACGCGGGCGAGGACGGCGTCGATGCGGGCGCGCAGGGCGACGGCCTGGGGGGTCCCGGTCAGGGGCGAGGGCATGCCGACAGTCTAGGGTTGCCAGATCGGGGCTATTTCAGGGTCATCCTTGATGTCCGCCTCGCGTGGACGCTGGATCATGGGTGGACGATGAAGACACTCCTCAACCTGATCTGGCTGGTGTTCGCCGGCTTCTGGCTCGCGTTCGGCTACGCCGTGGCGGGCGTGCTCCTGCTGCTGCCGATCGTCACGATTCCGTTCGCCGTCGCCTCGTTCCGCATCGGAGCGTATGCGCTGTGGCCGTTCGGCCGCACCGTCGTCGACCACCCGCGGGCCGGGGTGGGCAGCGCGCTCGGCAACATCCTGTGGATCCTGCTCGCGGGCTGGTGGCTCGCGCTCATGCACCTGTGCACGGCCATCCCGCTGTTCGTGTCCATCATCGGGATCCCGATGGGCTGGGCGAACCTCAAGCTCATCCCCGTCTCGCTCATGCCGCTGGGCAAGGTCATCGTCCCCGCCTGACCCGGCTGCCCCGCGCGGGCGGCATGTCGGCGACTGCCCGGTCTACCGTGCGATCGTGCCGAGCGTCGCGCCGGTGAGCGCGAGCAGGTCCGCGGGCGCGAGCCCGACGTCGAGACCGCGGCGCCCGCCCGAGACGTACACGACGTCGTGCTCCTGGGCCGAGACGTCCACGACGGTCGGGTGGCGCTGCCTCTGCCCGAGCGGAGAGATGCCGCCCACGACGTACCCGGTCGCGCGTTCGGCCGCGGCGGGCGCCGCCATCGCCGCGCGCTTGCCCCCGACGGCGCGCGCGAGCGCCTTGAGGTCGAGCTGGCGGTCCACCGGCACGACACCGACCACCAGCCGCCCGTCGACGTCGGCGAGCAACGTCTTGAACACCTGCCGCGCGTCGACACCCATCGCCTGCGCGGCCTCCAGGCCGTAGCCCAGGTCGGAGGCGGGGTCGTGCTCGTAGCCGTGCAGGCTGTGCACGACCCCGGCCCGCTCCAGCGCGGCGACGGCCGGGGTAGGGCCGCCCTTCATGGTCTTCTTCGCCACGCGGGCAGTGTAGGGCGGGCGCCGACAGCAGCCCGGCCAGGCCGCACCGCCTGGATAGGGTGGCACCGTGCTCGCCACCCTGATTGTCGCGATTGTCGTGGGGGGCGTGCTGCAGCGCGTCACGGGCCTCGGGTTCGCCATGGTCGCCGGCCCGTTCGTGGTGCTCGCTCTCGGGCCGCACCAGGGCGTGCTGCTGGTCAACCTCATGGGTGCCACGAGCTCGGCGCTGATCCTGTCCCGCGTGCTGCGCGACGTCGACTGGCGCCGGTTCGCGGTCATGGCCCTGGCCTCGGTGTGCACCACGGTGCCCGGGGCGTGGCTGCTGCGGGACGCGACGACGTCGGCGCTGGAGGTCACCGTGGGCGTCGTCGTCATCACCGGCATGACGGTCTCGCTGCTGGCCCACCGGCTGCGCGCGGGCCGGCGGTGGTGGCGCGAGGGTGCGCTGTGGCCTGCCGCCGTCGGCGGGTCGCTCAGCGGTGTCGGCAGCGTGGCGGCGGGCATCGGCGGGCCGCCGCTGGCGGCGTACGCCGTGCTCGACGGGTGGGACCCGCGACGCTTCGCCGCCACGCTGCAGCCCTTCTTCGTGGTCAACGCGACGGGGGCCGCGTCGGCCAAGCTGCTGCTGACCGACGCGAGCCTTCCCGCGCTCGAGTGGTGGGCCTGGCTCGTCCTCGCGGCCGCCGTGGTCTGTGCGGTCGCGATCGGCGACGTCGCCGCACGGCACGTGTCGCGCACGGCGACCCGCCGCGTGCTGGTCGTGCTCGCCTACGCGGGCGGGCTGGCCACCCTGACGCGCGGCGTGGGCCTGCTCCCGGGGTAGCCGGCGCGCGCCGGGCCCGGTCAGTAGCTCGTCGGGGTCAGCACCGACTGCCAGTGCCAGGGCTCGGGAAGACGCCCGCCCGGCTCCGCCCAGTCCGGGTGCATCCACCCGTACGTCCCGGCGTGCGCGGCGAGCCAGGCGTACTCGGCGCTGCCGGGCTGCGAGATCCCGTCGATGTCGACGGAGGTCCCCAGCCCGTGGTTGGAGCAACCGGGCGGGGCCGCGAGCGGGTTGGGGTGCGCCGGGTCGTAGACCGCGAGCTGGTCGTCGTACGAACGGTAGGCCGAGTTGAGCTTCAGGTCGGACCCGAACCGTGCGCGGAAGGCGTCGTCGAGCTGGACCAGGCTCGGCAGCACGTCGGCCCGCACCCGCATCCCCGGAGCCCACGGCACGGAGGCCAGGTCGTCGTCGGCCAGGTGGCCGCCCTCGGGGAACCACACCTGGTCCGGTTCGGGGCAGGTCACCGCGTCCTGGGCGGTGAGCAGCGCGACGGTCGCCGTGCCGACGGCGTCGCGTGCCGCCACCAGGTCGGACGCCGTGCGCTCGACGGCGGTGGGATCCGTGGCGTCCCCGAGCGCGTCGTCGGCCGCCTGGGCCGCCGACGCCGCCGCGCTGTCGAGCGCGGTCGCGAGCGCCCCGCGGACCTGCTCGTCCGCGCCGAGCCCGTCCGTCGCGGTGAGCACCGTCTCGCCGCGTGCCGTCACGGGTTGCAGGGCGTCGCGGGCGGTGGCTGCGGTGGTGCGGGCGAGCGTGAGGCGCGACGTGGTGACGGCGTCGACGCGCCGGGCGAGCAGGTCGCCGGCGCGCCGGGCGTCGCCGGGGCGACGCTCGAGAAGGGGACGCTCGGCGAGCGTCGCCGTCGCGGCGTCGATCGACGCGGCCAGCGCGGTGCGGGTCGCGTCGTCGGCGACGCGGCCCTCGGCGTCGGCCAGCACCTGCCTCGCCTGAGCGACCTGCGGGCGCAGGTCCCCGGCCTCGGCGCCGACCCGCCACGTCAGCACACCGCCCGCCGCCGCGAACGCCACGAGCACCGCGAGCACCGCCGGCAGCGCGCGGCGTCGACGACGCCCCAGCTCGTAGCCGTGCCGCACGATCACATGACCCGAACGCCACGAGGCCCGGGAGATCCCCACGAGCGTCGCACCCACCAGGGCACCGAGCGCGTACCAGGCCAGGTCGGAGGCGGCGAACGTGGAACCCAGCACGTACCGCGCGGCCGGCACGCGTGCGACGACCGCGGCGGGCAGCCCGGTGAGCTGGAGCACCTCGACCACGGCCGAGACGGCGAACCCGACGGCGCCCGCCCACAGCGGGCTCGCCCGGGCGACCAGGAGCGCGGCGAGCAGCGTCATGAGCGTGGCGTACAGCGCGTCGCCCGCAGGCCCGCCCACCGCGGGCGGCAGCAGCTCGTGCGCAGCGAACCCGACGGCGAGGACGGCGACGGCGAGCGCCGCCGTCGCCAGGCGGCTCGCACGCACGGGCGGGGCGACGCGGCTCATCCGCCCAGCGTCCCGACGCCGACGACGGTGAGAACCACGGCGCCCGCCTCGTCGCTGGCCGCGAGGTCGACGCGGGCGGTGATCGCCCAGTCGTGGTTGCCGTCGAGGTCGTCGAGCACCTGGCGCACCCACCACGTGCCGGGCTCGACGCGGCCACCCTGGGGCAGCTCGGCCCCCGGCTCAAGGATCGTCAGGAGGGTTGCCGCGCGGGCCGGAGCGTCGACGCCGATCGCATCGTCGCCCTGCTCGACGAACAGGTCGTCGAGGGCGTCCTCCCACGCGCCGGCGTCCCAGGCCGGTGTGCCCGAGGCGGCGGCGAGCGCGCCGTAGCTCTCGCGTGCCGCGAGCTCGACCAGGCGGAACATGGCGTTGCGCACCAGGCGCCGGAACGCGCGCGGGTTGCCCGTCACGGGCCGGGTGGCCGGCTCGGCGTCCTCGGGCTCACGCAGGTGGGCGACGTCGTCGGCGTCGTCGGTCGTGGGGTTGGCCAGCCGCTCCCACTCATCGAGCAGCGACGAGTCGGTGCCGCGCACGACCTCGCCGAGCCACTCGACGATCTCCGCGACCTCCTCGGTGCGGTGCTCGTCGGGCACCACCTGCCGCAACGCGCGGAACGCGTCGGCGAGGTACCGCAGCACCACGCCCTCGGTGCGTTCCAGCTGGTAACGGCTGACGAGCTCGGTGAACGTCATCGCGCGCTCGACCATGTCGCGCACCACCGACTTCGGCGCGAGCTCGGCGTCGGCGACCCACGGGTTGGTCTGCTTGTAGACCGCGAACGCCGGTTCGAGCAGGTCCGCGAGCGGGCGCGGCCAGGTGACGTCCTCGAGCAGCGCCATCCGCTCCTCGTACTCGATGCCGTCGGCCTTCATCGCCGCGACCGCCTCACCGCGCGCCGCGTTCTGCTGCCCGTAGAGGATCTGCCGCGGGTCGTCGAGCGTGGCCTCGATGACGGAGACGACGTCGAGGGCGTGCGCCGGCGACCCGACGTCGAGCAGGTCCATCGCCGCCAGCGCGAACGGCGAGAGGGTCTGGTTGAGGGCGAAGTCGCGCGGCACGTCGACCGTCAGCCGCACGCTCGGCCGCCACCCCGTGGGCCGCGACGCGTCCGGCACGCGCACCCGCTCGACGACACCCGCCTGCCGCAGCGACCGGTAGATGCGGAACACCTGCCGCACATGGCCGGCGCGCGCGCCCTCGGCGTCGTGGTTGGCCGTGAGCAGGTGACGCATCGCGTCGACCGGATCGGCCGCCGCGCCGTGCAAGCGGGCGCGGGCGAGCACGTTGAGCACCATGGCGTGCGACACCCGGAACTGGCTCGTCAGCGGCTCGGGATCGGCGTCACGGAGACGTTCGAACGTCGCATCGGTCCAGTTGACCGACCCCGCGGGCGCCTTCTTGCGGACGATCTTCTTGAGCTTCTTCGGGTCGTCGCCCGCCTTGGCGAGCGCGCGACGGTTCTCGATGACGTGCTCGGGCGCCATGACCAGCACCTCGCCGAGCGTGTCGAACCCGGCGCGGCCCGCACGACCCGCGATCTGATGGAACTCGCGCGCCGACAGGTGCCGCATGCGCTCGCCGTCGAACTTCACCAGGCCGGTCATGAGCACCGTGCGGATGGGCACGTTGATGCCGACGCCCAGCGTGTCGGTGCCCGCCACCACCTTGAGCAGGCCCTTCTGCGTCAGGCGCTCCACGAGCCTGCGGTACTTCGGCAGCATGCCCGCGTGGTGCACGCCGACCCCGTGCCGCACCAGACGGCTCAGGGTGGAGCCGAAGCCCGTCCCGAACCGGAACGCCCCCAGCTCCGCCGCGATCGCCGCCTTCTCCGCCTTGCTCGCCACGTTCATCGACAGCAGCGACTGCGCGCGCTCCACGGCGTCCTTCTGCGTGAAGTGCACGACGTACACGGGCGCGCGATGCGTCGTGACGAGCTCCTCGATGACCTCCGTCAACGGCTCGACGACGTAGCTGAACGTCAACGGCACCGGCCGCTCGGCGCTCGCGACCTCCGCGACCGGCCGGCCCGTGCGCTCCGCCAGGTCCTCCCGCAGACGCTCCGTGTCGCCCAGCGTCGCCGACATCAGCACGAACTGCGTGTGCGGCAGCTCCAGCAGCGGCACCTGCCACGCCCAGCCGCGCTGCGGGTCGCCGTAGTAGTGGAACTCGTCCATGACGACCTGGGCGATCGCGTCCTCGTCGCCCGGCTCGCCCGCACCGTGGCGCAGGGCCAGGTTCGCCAGGATCTCGGCCGTGCAGCAGATGATCGGCGCGTCCGCGTTGACCGCCGAGTCGCCCGTCATCATGCCGACGTTCCGCGACCCGAACGCCGCGACCAGGTCGAAGAACTTCTCGCTCACCAGAGCCTTGAGCGGGGCCGTGTAGTACGTCCGCCCGCCGTGGCCCGCGCGGTGCGCGGCCAGCGCCGCGAACTGGGCGCCCATCGCCACGAGCGACTTGCCCGAGCCCGTCGGCGTCGCGAGCACCACGTGCGAACCCGTCATCACCTCCAGGAGCGCCTCCTCCTGGTGCGGGTACAGCGGCCGCCCGCCGTCGGCCGCCCACCGGGAGTACGCCTCGAACAGCACGTCGGCGTCGGGAGCCGCGCCCGTCGGAGGCGGCAGGAACGGGATGAGCGTGCCCGCCGGGCGCGGGGTGGCCGTCAAGGAGGTGGTCATGGTGCGGCCATTGTCCCGCACCGACCAGGGACGAGGCTCAGGTCGAGTCCCACAGCAGCCGGTAGTACGCGATGCGAGCGGCGTCCGGGACGACCCCGTAGCCCTCGTACACCAGGTGACCGAACCCCGGACCGTAGTTCCAGGTGGTGCTCATCGCCGCGACCGCGAGATCCGCCCAGCGATCCGCCGCACCCAGCCGGCCGAGGTCGACGTGAGCGCACCAGCGACCGTCGTCGTCGAGCAGCGTGTTGGGCGCACACGCGTCGCCGTGGCACACCACGAGCCGGTCGACGTCGGGCACGTCACGCAGCCGGGCGCGCACCTCGGGGCCGACCTCCGGAGACAGGCGAGCCAGGCGCTCGCGGACACCCCAGTCGAACGGGCACGCTGCGACGGGCAGGGCGTCGTGCATCGCGCGCAGCCCCTCGCCCAGCGCGCGCGCGGCCGTGGCCGGTGCGGCGAGCCACCGGGGGTCGACGGCGGAGCGGCCGGGCACCGCGGCAGTGACCAGGTACTCGGCAGGCTCGCCGCCCGGGCTCGTGTCGTCGGGCGCCGTGCCGTGCGCGAGCACGCGCGGCACGGGCGTCCACGGCGCAGCCCAGCGCAGCCGGTCCGCCTCGGCCGCAAGACCGGTGCGGGACCACTTGACGAACCGCGTCGGCGTCGCCGACCCGCCCACGGCGTCGAGGCGGAAGGTCAGGCCGCCGTGCGGGTTGCGCCAGACCGGCGTCACGCGGTCGCCACGCGCGAGGCGGCGCACCGCATCCGGCACGCGCACCGAGCCGTCCGGGGCCAGGGCTGTCACCCGGCAGACAGTAGCGGGACGGGGTCTGTCCGGCCCGCGTGGCGGCCCTCGCGCGGTCCGCGACGTGGCGTCGCAGGCCGCCTGCGGATCGTGCGGGCTCAGGGCTCAGGGCTCAGGGCTCAGGGCTCAGGGCAGGCGCGAGGGGCGACGCGTCAGGACCGACGTCGAGCACCACGCTCGCTTCCGGTGCCTCGGCCGCGAGCCCGGCTCAGCGCGGCCGACCGGTCACGGCGTCGTCGACCGTGTCACAGACGGTGAGCAGCCGTGCGCGCAACGCCTGCCCTCGCCGGGCGAACCCACGCTGCCGCCGCACGTACTCGGCTTTGCCTGCCGCGGACTCGATCGCGACAGCTTCCAGGCCCAGCCCCGAGACGTCGTACGGGGATGCCTGCATGTCCGTGTACCGCACGTCGCGCGCGAGCTCGAAGGCGTCGAGCAGCAGGTCGCCCGGCACGGCGGGACCCAGCTTGAGCGCCCACTTGTACAGGTCCATCGCCGCATGCAGGCATCCCGGCTGCTCCATCGTGGGCTGCGTCGGACGCGTCGGTCGCAGCGTGTTGAGCCCGTGCGCCTCGGGCGTGAAGAACCGGAACGCGTCGAAGTGCGAGCACGCGATCCGATGGCTCTCGACGACGGCGTCCGTGCCCTCGGCACCCAGGCGCAGCGGCAGCGGGTGGCGGTGGTCGCGCCCTGTCGCCGCGTCGCGGTACACCATCGCCCACTCGTGCAGGCCGAAGCAGCCGAACGTGCCCGGCCGCGACGCCGTCGCGGAGACGAGCGCCCGCACCCACCGGACGGTCTCGCCGCGATCGGCGAGGAAGGCGGCGACGTCGAGAGTCACGCCGTCCGCCGGGCCGGAGCCGGCGGGGAACGGCGCCGCGGTGTGCCAGCGCCAGCCGAGCCGCTCGGAGCCGCCTTCCGAGGTCGTGCCCGCGACCTCCAGGACCGTCCCGGCACCCGGGTGCCAGCGACGCAACGTGCCCGGACGCGTGGGGTAGTAGGTGAACAAGAAATCCTCGACGGCGTGCCGTCGGCCGGCGTCACGCGCCTCGCGCCAGGTGGCGGTGAGCGCGTCCGCGCGCGCCGCGTGCGCTTGCGCGGACTCCCGCCACGCGGCGTGGGGAAGGGCGGTGCGAGCGGCAGGAGGCACGCCACCAGGGTAGGCGGGCTCAGTCGTGCGGGTCCGCCTGCGCCGGTGGCGTTCCTCGTGCGTCACGGGGCCGCCCGCCGGTGGCCGTCGCGACGGCGCCGAGCAGGCCGTCGCGGGTGCGCCCGCCAATGCCCTCGGCGATCGCGAGCCCGCCCACCAGCCGGGACGCACGGGCGACCAGGTGCGCGGGGCGGCGCCGTCGGCGGTCGTACTCGAGCAGCGCGTGAGCGATGCCCGAGTCGCCACGGCTGGCACGCGCGAGCACCTGGACCAGCACGGCGGCGTCGACGATCGCCTGGTTGGCGCCCTGCCCGAGGTTGGGCGTCATCGCGTGCGCGGCATCGCCGACCAGCGCCACCCGGTCGCGGACGAAAGTCGGCAGCGGCCGCGCAAGGTCGTACGCGTCGGCGCGGATCACCCCGGCCGGGCGTGTGGCCTCGAGCACCGCGCGGATCGGGGCATGCCAGCGCCCGAACCGGGCGAGCGCGTCGGCGCGCGGATCGTCCACCGTCACCCCGGGCGGAGCGTGCTGCGCCGCGAACCAGTACGCGCGACCGTCGACCAGCGGCACGAGCCCGACCATCGCGCCGGGCCCCCACGTCTCGCTCACACGCCCGCGCAGGTCGAACGGCTCGGCCGTGACCCCGCGCCATGTGGTCCAGCCGGCGTACCGCAGTCCGGTGTCGAGGCCGAGCGCGGCGCGGGCAGGCGAACGCAGCCCGTCGGCCACGATCACGACGTCGAACTCGTGCTCCTCGCTGCCGACCGTGATCACGGGGGCGCCCGACGGCGAGACCGCCGCGTTCGCGCCGAGCCTGACCTCGCCTGCCTGCGCGGCGAGCGCGGTGTGGAGAGCGGGACGGGTGAGCGCGAGCAGGTGAGCGCGCCGTGCGGGCACGCCGACGACGCGCGCGCCGTCGGGCAGCAACAGCACCGCCGACGTCGCGGTCTGCCGCGTGCGGGCCGGGCCGAGGACGGCATCCGCCAGGCCGAGCCGGGTCAGCGCGCGCACCGCGTTGGGCGCGATCGCGATGCCCGCCCCGACGGGCAGCAGCGCGGGGGCCCGCTCGAAGACCTCGACGGCAAGCCCGCGCCGACGCAGGCCGCCGGCCAGTGCGAGTCCCGCGATGCCCGCCCCCACGACGCCGATCCGCATGCCCGCAGGCTATCCCGGGGCCGTGTGCCGCACCCGGCTGTCCGGGGCACGCGGCGCGCCCTTGCGTGGCGCTGGCGACGTGGTGGGGCGCGCCGCGCCGTCCGCTGCGTGGGACCCTGCGCGAAGCCGCGCGCCGGGCTGGATACCGTGGTGCCATGAGCGAGCAGACCTGGCGCCCCGTCGGCGCGGCCGAGCGCACCCCCGAGCCGCCCGCGGGCGCCGACCTGACCGACGCGATCGAGGCGCCGAGCTCGCACCACACCGTGCCGAGCAAGGAGTCCGAGTCGTATACGCACGGGCACCACGAGTCGGTGCTGCGCGCCCACCGCGCGCGTACGACGCAGAACTCGGCGGGCTTCCTGCTGCCGCACCTGCGCGACGACATGAGCCTGCTCGACGTCGGCTGCGGCCCGGGCACCGTCACGGTCGACCTGGCTCGTGTGCTCGCCGGCGGCGAGGTCGTCGGCGTCGACGCCGCACCGCAGGTGCTGGAGGCAGCGCGCGAGCACGCGGCCGCCGTCGGCTACCAGAACGTCCGGTTCGAGAAGGCGAACGCCTACGAGCTGCCGTTCGCCGCCGACACGTTCGACGTGGTCTACGCCCACCAGCTCCTCCAGCACCTGTCCGACCCGGTCGCCGCGCTGCGCGAGATGCGACGCGTCGCCAAGCCGGGCGGCCTGGTCGCCGTGCGCGACGCCGACTACGCCGCCATGGCCTGGTACCCCGAGTCGGCCGGGCTGACCGAGTGGAACACGCTGTACCACGAGGTCACGCACGCCTACGGCTTCGAGCCCGATGCCGGGCGCCGGCTGTTCTCGTGGGTGCAGCAGGCGGGCTTCGACCCCGCACACCTCGTGCCCAGCGCGTCGTCGTGGTGCTATGCGACGCCGACCGACCGGCAGTGGTGGGGCCAGGTCTGGGCGGAGCGCTGCGTCGCGTCGAACTTCGCCGTGCAGGCCCAGGAGTCGGGCCTCGCCGACGACGTCGCGCTCGAGCAGCTCGCGCAGGACTGGCTCGCGTGGGCGCAGGCGCCCGACGGCTGGTTCGCGATCCTGCACGGCGAGGTGCTCGCGCGCGTGTGACGACGGCGACGCGGGACGCCGTCGTAGGCTCCCTGCGTGCGCATCGCGAGATTCACCACCGGAGACGACCCCCGCTTCGCCCTCGTCCAGCGTGAGGGGGACCGCACGTTCCTGGCCGTGCTCGGCGGCGACCCGCTGTACATGCCGGCCCTGCCGACGGGCGAACGCATCGAGCTGGGCGCCGGCGTGCGGCTGCTCGCCCCGGTGATCCCGCGCTCGAAGGTGGTGTGCGTGGGCAAGAACTACGCCGACCACGCCGCCGAGATGGGCGGCGAGGTGCCGACGACGCCGCTGCTGTTCTTCAAGCCCAACACGGCCGTCGTCGGCCCCGACGACCCGGTGGTCCTGCCCGACTGGACGCGTGAGGTCTCCTACGAGGCCGAGCTCGCCGTCGTCATCTCCAAGGTGTGCAAGGACGCCACACCCGAGAGCGCGCTGTCCTACGTGCTCGGCTACACCGTCGCCAACGACGTCACCGCGCGCGACGCGCAACGCACCGACGGGCAGTGGGCGCGCGCCAAGGGCTTCGACACCTCGCTCCCGCTGGGGCCGTGGATCGACACCGACCTCGACCCCGAGGACGTCGCCGTGCGCTCCCGGGTCAACGGCGAGCTGCGCCAGGACGGGCGCACGCGCGACCTCGTGTTCGACGTCCCGTTCCTCATCTCCTACATCTCCGAGGCCATGACCCTCCTGCCGGGCGACGTGATCCTCACGGGCACGCCCGCGGGCGTCGGCCTCGTCGACCACGGCGACCGCATGGAGGTCGAGGTCGAGGGCATCGGCACGATGAGCAACCCGGTGTTCCGCCGAACCTGAGACGCCGCCCCTGTCTGGTCGTCGGTCTGGGGTCTGGACGTCGGACCGATCCGACGACCAGACCCCAGTCCGACGACCAGACGGGGCCACAGCCGCGTGGCGGCGGTTGTGCACAGGGGGTCCGAGGTGCGGGTGTGTTCCCGGCATGCTGCCCGGCATGTCCAGCACGAAGATCCTGCTCGCGCGGAGCGAGGAGCCGAACGGCCTGCGCAGCGCGCTGACGAGCGGTGAGCTCGTCCGGCTCCGTCGCGGGGCGTACATGCCTGCCGCCGACGACGGCGCCGGCCGGCCAGGCAGCGACGCCGGGCGAGCACGGGCGCGCGCTCTGGACCACGCCCGTGCGGTGCACGCGCAGGTCCGCGCACCGCACGTCTTCTCGCACGCGACGGCCGCGCTGATCTGGGGCCTGAGGCTCTGGGCCGTCTCGGATGTGACGCACCTGCGCCAGCGCTCCAAACCCGGCGGCGACCGAGCCGCTGACATCGCGCGGCACGTCGGCCTGCCCGCACAGCACGGCATCGTCGACGGCCTGCCCGTTACCTCGCTTGAGCAGACCGTCCTCGACTGCGCCCTGACGATGCCGGTCCTCGACGCCCTCGTCGTGGCGGACGCGGCACTTGGGCAAGGGCTGCGCGAGCGCGAGGTGCGCCAGCGCCTCGCCGACGTCCGCAAGCCCAACGGCACGGCCCGGGCCGCGTGCGTGCTCGGCCTCATGGACGGTGGATCGCAGTCGGCGTGGGAGACGTGGCTCCGCTACGTCGCGGCCCGGCTCGGCCTGCCCCGACCGGTGCTCCAGTACCCGGTGGCCACGCACCTCGGCGTCTACCGCATCGACCTGGCCTGGCCGGAGCAGCGCGTGCTCGCGGAGTTCGACGGGCAGGTCAAGTACACCGACGGCGCGTTCGGGCGCGGCTACGACGGACGACGGGCGCTCGTCGAGGAGAAGCGGCGAGAGGACGCCATCGCCGAGGCGCTCGGCGTCCGGCCCGTCAGGTTCATGGCAGTGGACGCACGCGACCCAGAGGCCGTGGCGAGGCGTCTGCTCGCGCGCTTCCCGCCGGACGTGCGCGCCGCGGCCCGCCCGGACCGCCGCCTCCCGCGGCCCACACCGCCGCGCTGACGCCGCCGCCGCGCCGACGCCGCCGCCGCGCCGACGCCGCCGCCGCGACGCCGCCGCCGCCGCGCCGACGCGAGTCTGGTCGTCGTTTCGCGGTCTGGTCGTCGAGTCAAGCCGACGACCAGACCGCGAACCGACGACCAGATGGGGCGGACCCGTGCCATGAATTGCGGCCTGACGCGTCTGGTGCCGCGCGTCGGCCGCCAGCCGGACGCGGCTGCGTGACGCCGGCACCGCGCACGCGCCGTAGCGGGGCGGTGGCCAACTACGCTGGGGCGCGTGACTCTTCCTGCCCCCGGCTCGTCCTCCGTCCGCGTTCGCTTCGCTCCCTCGCCCACCGGGATGTTCCACGTCGGTGGGGCGCGGTCGGCGCTGTTCAACTGGGCTGTGGCCAAGCACTCGGGCGGCACGTTCGTGCTGCGCATCGAGGACACCGACGCGGCGCGCAACAAGCCCGAGTGGGTCGACGGCATCCTCTCGGCGATGGCCGCTCTCGGCATGCACGCCGACGATCCGGCGTTCGAGGGCCCGTACTTCCAGTCCGCGAACGTCACGCTGCACACGGAGGCAGCCGCGACCTTGTTCGCCCAGGGCGACGCCTACTACTGCGACTGCACGCGCGACGACGTCGCAGCGCGTACCGGCAACGCGCAGACCGGCTATGACGGCTTCTGCCGCGAGCGCGGCCTCGCGTTCGAGCCGGGGCGGGCGCTGCGGTTCCGCACGCCCGACGACGGCGAGACGCGGGTGGTCGACCTGATCCGCGGCAACCCGACGTTCCCCAACGCCGCGATCGAGGACTTCGTCATCGCCCGCGGCGACGGCTCACCCGTGTTCCTGCTGGCCAACGTCGTCGACGACGTCGACGAGCGCATCACGCACGTGATCCGGGGCGAGGAGCACCTGCCCAACACGCCCAAGCAGCAGCTGCTGTGGGAAGCGCTCGGCCAGACTCCGCCCACGTGGGCGCATCTGCCCGTCATCGTCAACGAGAAGCGGCAGAAGCTGTCGAAGCGCCGCGACAAGGTGGCGCTCGAGGACTACCTGGCCGACGGCATCCTGCCCGACGCGATGGTCAACTACCTCATGCTGCTGGGCTGGGCGCCGGGCAACGACGAGGAGATCCTGCCGTTCGAGACGCTCGTCGAGCGGTTCGACATCGCGGATGTCAACTCCTCGTCGGCGTTCTTCGACGTCAAGAAGCTCACCGCGTTCAACGGCGAGTACATCCGCGCGCTGTCGCCCGAGGCGTTCGCCGCCGCCGTCGAGCCGTGGCTGCGTGCCCCGCACGCGCCGTGGACCGCCGAGCAGTTCGACGCGGCCGCGTTCGCGGCGGTCGCGCCGCTCGCGCAGACGCGCGTGGCCACGCTGAGCGAGATCACCAACAACGTCGACTTCCTGTTCCTCGACGTGCCCGTCGACGACGAGGCCTCGTGGGCCAAGGGGATGAAGGAGCCTGGTCCGGCCGTCCTCGCCGACGCCCGCGCGGCGCTCGCTGCGCTCGAACCGTGGGAGGCCGAGCCGCTGAAGGACACGGTCACGGCGGTCGGCGAGCGGCACGGACTCAAGCTCGGCAAGGCTCAGGCGCCGGTGCGGGTGGCCGTCACGGGCCGCACCGTCGGCCTGCCGCTGTTCGAGTCGCTCCAGGTGCTGGGTCGCGAGCGGACGCTCACGCGGATCGACGCGGCGCTCGCGCGGCTCGGCGGCTGAGCGAGCCGTGGTGGTCGAGGCCGTCCTGTTCGACGTCGACGACACGCTCGTCGACACGCGGGCCGCGTTCGCCGACGCCGTCGGCGCCGTCCGCCGCACGTTCCTGCCGCAGGTGCCCGCTGAGCGCGAGCCCGAGATGCTGGCTGTCTGGCGTGACGACGTCCACGGGCACTACCGCGCCTACACGCGTGGCGAGCTGGGCTTCGACGAGCAGCGCCGCCTTCGCGCTGACGAGTTGCACGTCGCCTTCGGCGGTCCGCGTGTCGACGAGGCGGCCTACCCCGGCTGGCTCGCGGTGTTCTGGGGCGAGTTCGAGCGTTCCTGGCGCGCGCACGACGACGTTGCTCCCGCGCTCGAGGCCCTGCGGGCGGCTGGGGTGCGAGTGGGCTGCGTGACCAACGCGCGGGTCGAGCTGCAGGAGTCGAAGCTGGCTGCCGCTCGGATCGAGGGCGTTCCGGTACTGGTCGGGGTTGACACCTTCGGGTTCGGAAAGCCGCGAGCCGAGGTCTTCCACGAGGGTTGCCGCCGGCTCGCGAGCGACCCCGCACGCACGGCCTATGTGGGGGACGAGCCCGACGTCGACGCTCGCGCCGCCGCAGATGCGGGGCTCGTCGGCGTCTGGCTCGACCGCCCTGGCGTGCGGAGGTCCGGCGAGCGCGCACCGACCGCGGGGATCCACCGCATCGCGGGCCTCGGCGCGCTCCCGGGGGTGCTCGGGCTCGTCTGAGGCGTGGGCGGGCGTCGGTCGGTGTGTGGGCTGGGCGGCGGCGTGGGCGGGCGTCGGTCGGTGTGTGGGCTGGGCCGAGGCGCGAACTCACGTGGTCGGCACGCGGCTTGGTCCCGCAGCGACGACGCTGCCGCTGGCGGCGAAGCGGCTCGGTGTGGCATCACGGTCCGCGATCGTGTGCTCGCACGGCGCTCGGTCGCTCGGTCGCTCGGTCGCTCGGTCGCTCGGCGGCGAGCGCGGTGCCGTGCGCGGGTGACGCAGGGCACCGTCGCCGCTGCCCGCCGCCCGCTGGGTCCGACCGCGTCGTTCAGCGGCGCCGACCCCGATAGGCGTCTGTCACATAGGGGAGCGGCACGGTCGTGCGGCCGGCCAGGTCGGGGTGGGTGGCGACGAGATCGTCGACGGCCGCGAGCAGGTCCTCGCGCTGGGCCTCGGGCAGTGTGAGCAGGTAGCTGCGCGACGCGGCGAGGGGGCGCAGCGACGCCGTCGCGACGTCGTCGGACCACGTGAAGGTGCGGTGCTCCGGCGCGTCGAACAGCGCCCCGAGCGTGGGCACGCCGTGCTCGTCGATCGGTTCGAGCCTGTCGCCTCGGTGCAGGATCTCCCCGAACCGTGCCACCCAGTCGGCCGACGTGTCGCGCACGTTCCAGACAACGCCGAGGGTGCCGCCGGGGCGTAGCACGCGGGCGATCTCGGCGGACGCCGCGGCCTCGTCGAACCAGTGCCACGCCTGGCCGACGACGACGGCGTCCACCGACTCGTCATCGAGAGGGATGTCCTCGGCCGTGCCGACGTGCGTCTCGACGTCGGGGAACTCATGCGTGAGGTGGGCCAGCATGGGCGCGGACGGCTCGACGGCGACGACGTCGAGGCCGCGCGCGACCAGCGACGTCGTGAGCTTGCCGGTGCCTGCGGCCAGGTCGAGCACCCGGCGTGCCCCGGAGGGGATCAGGAACTCGACCGCCGTCACGGGGTAGGTCGGGCGGACGGCGGCGTAGACGTCGGCGCCGCGGGAGAAGGATGCGGCCCGGGTGGCGTGGTCGTGCGGGTCGACGGGTGGTTCGGTCGTTGCCATGGTGCTGATCCTGCCGTGATCGAGGACACCGCTCCAGCGCGGGCTCTCGTTTTGGTGGACGGCACCTGCGTCGGGTAATGTTCTCGGCTGTTGGCCCTTTGAGGGAGACCCGAGGGAGACCCAGGGGCCGATACCACCATGGGGTATGGTGTAATTGGCAGCACGAGTGATTCTGGTTCACTTAGTCTAGGTTCGAGTCCTGGTACCCCAGCGCAGCAGCCTCACCTGTGGCCGTCGGCACCGCCGAAGGTCAGGTAGGCTTCTCCGGCAGCCGGTTCCTGAACCGGAAGTCACAGGCCCCCATCGTCTAGCGGCCTAGGACGCCGCCCTCTCACGGCGGTAACGCGGGTTCAAATCCCGCTGGGGGTACGCACCGTTCATCCGTGAACGGAGTTCTGGCCCCCATCGTCTAGCGGCCTAGGACGCCGCCCTCTCACGGCGGTAACGCGGGTTCAAATCCCGCTGGGGGTACCACAGAAGGCGCCAGGAGCTTCGGCTCCGGGCGCCTTTCGCATTGTCCGGGTGCTGCCCGCTCGCGGGCGTGCAACGACGACCGGTCGAGCACCAGGGTGGTGCACAGCTGGTGTCGGCCATGCCGGTCGACGGTGTGCTCCAGGCGCGTGGACCCCGACGGGTGTGTCGACGCCGCTCACCCGGGTCCCCGCGGCCGTTGACGGCGGCAACCGCGGGGCGCGCACCGCGGCAGCCGCGTGGAGAACCTCGACGGGAAGCCTGGCACGACGCGCAGGACGTCGGCGTGGGACCGCCGCGTAGCGCCCTGGGTCCGCAGCGGGGTCGGCGTCGCCTGGCGCGGTAGCCGCCCGTCCGGACACCCCGAAAACCGGCGCCGAGGCCGTGGGCCGCGAGCACACCGCGACCGTGACCGCGCCGGGAGCAGGATTCGCCGAGACCGTCAGGCCGTGACGGCGCAGTGTGCCGAGCGCGCATCCATGCGAGTCCGCGGCCGCCGGGACGGTGCCGTCCTCGCACCTCGACGCGCGTCCGGGGAAGCGCGTCGGCCGTCGGCCCGGCGCTCGCCGGCACGCGAGTACCGACGAGCGCCGGGCCGACGGCGCCGGCGCAGTTGCCCTGGGACAGGGCGTGCGCGCTGACCGGGTGGTCCTCGTCAGAGCGGGAGCCCGAGCGGGAGGCCAAGCAGGCCGGCCAGGCCGGCGCCGCCGAGCGCGCCACCACCGAGGAGGCTGCCGAGGCTACCGCCGCCCAGCAGGTCGGCGAGGCCGGCGCCTCCGACGGCGCCGCCTTCGACCAGCCCGCCGAGCAGGCCCTCGAGCGCGCCGGTGTCGAGCGTGCCCGCTTCGAGCAGCCCGCTGAGCAGGCCCTCGAGCCCGCTGGTGTCGAGCGTGCCGGCTTCGAGCAGCCCGCCGAGCAGGCCCTCGAGCCCGCTGGTGTCGAGCATGCCGTCCTCGACCAGCCCGCCGAGCAGGCCCTCGAGCCCGCTGGTGTCGAGCATGCCGTCCTCAAGCAGCCCGCCGAGCAGCTCCTCGAGCCCGCCGGAGTCGAGCCCACCTGCGCCGACCAGGCCGCCGAGCAGGTCGCCCAGCATGTCGACGTCGGGGCAACCCTCGTTGCCGGCCTCGCTGCTGCCGTCGGCGTCGGCGGCGTCGGTGTCCTCGCTCGCGTCGGCGTCGGCGTCTGCGGCGTCGGTGTCCTCGCTCGCGTCGGCGTCGGCGTCTGCGGCGTCGGTGTCCTCGCTCGCGTCGGCGTCTGCGTCTGCGGCGTCGGTGTCCTCGCTCGCGTCGGCGTCTGCGTCTGCGGCGTCGGTGTCCTCGCTCGCGTCGGCGTCTGCGTCTGCGGCGTCGGTGTCCTCGCTCGCGTCGGCGTCGGCGTCGGCGTCGGCCGCGTCGGTGTCCTCGCTCGCGGCGCCGCCGTCGCAGTGCGATGGCAGGCTGGCGAGGGTGGCCGGCCCGTGGAACAGCGTGTCGCTGATCGCGTAGTCGAGGACCTGCGTCGCGGCCTGGCTGCCGCTGCCTAGATCGGCGAGCGCTCCTGGGTTCGCGGTCAGGTACTCGGCGATGTCTTGCCCGTGGTCGGTGAAGTTGGCGATCAGCCATTCTGCGAACGCGGCGTCGCCGTCGCAGAGCGGGATCACCTTGGTCGACTCGTCGTGGCTGAGCTCGAGGTCGCCGCCTGCGTCGTCGGCGGTCGCGACGGACGCGCCGGTGGGCGAGGCTCCCGCTGGTCCCGCGACGGTTGCGGCGAGGCCCACGGCCGAGGCCGTGGCGACGAACGCGCGGGTGGTGATGCGAAGGGATCGAGACAGTGTCATACGCTTCCTCCCTGTGTGGCCGGTCCGCTGTGCCGAGTTGTTCGGCTTCGGCAACGGGCCGGACCAGTCTGAGAGGGTACTGAGAGTTTCGTATATCCGAAACCCCCCGTGTGAATGCGGCGAGTCGCCTCCCCGCCGGTGCGACGGGCGCTACCTCCCGGTGTGCGTGGGCGCGCCGCCGTGCCGTTCGGCCGGCAGGTCAGCGGGGGTGGGAGTCGTAGGGGGGTGGCGGGTCCCACCCGAGGTCGTGCGCGGACGGTGGGGGCGGCGGGGGAGTCGGCCCCGAGCCGACGACCGGGATCGGCTGTGTCGTCGGGTGTCGCGGTTCGGGCGCGGGGCGCCCCGGAACGACGACGGGGGGCCATGCGGTGGCGCCGTCGGCCCCTGTGCCCGGGCGCGCTGGGTCCCTGGCGGGTTGTGGGCGGAAGATCTCGCTGCACAGGACGCGGTAGGTCGCGTCGGGCTGGGGCACGTGGTCGACCTGCCGCAGGGCCTGGTCCTGGCCCGCCGACTCCATGACGAATCGCCCGTACCCGAGGATCTGCCCGGCCGGGGTACGGGAGTAGCCCATGTCGGTCACCTTGGTCAACGGCATCATGGCCACCTTGTGGATCACGAGCCCGTAGAGCAGCAGCAGGCGCCGGTCTGTCGCGACGAACCACTCGTGGCGCCACTCGAACCAGCGGAAGACGAACCGCCCGAGCGCGGCGAACCAGAGGACCCACAGCCACTCGGCCACGGGCTGCACCGAGCGGGGCGCGGCGGTGACGACGAGTGCGACGAACAGGAAGACCCCGACCGTCGTCGCCGCTGGCTCGAGAAGAGACGCCCAGTGCAGCCGGGTCGCGACGACGACCTTCTCCGTGGGCAGGATGTAGCGCTTCAGGTCCTGGTTCTTGCGGGCGTTGACGCGCGGCGCGGTCGGCACGACGGCTCCGGAACGTCAGGCGAGCAGGTTGCCGAAGAACTGGCCGATGCTCTTGAACGCGCTCACGACGACATCGACGAGCGCCCCGACGATCTCGGCAGACCGCTCGGGGCTCTGCACGATCGCGTAGATCACGAAGATCACGACGATCCAGATCAGGAGGGTCTTGGCCTTGGCCGGCATCGGGTCCTCACGCGGGTCGGCATGGGTAGAGGTTGTCGCACTGTCCAGCGAAGCGTAATGACCGACGATGCCCGCGCATGGCTCATTCCCCGGCGCGCCGCAGCACTTCCGTCAGACGGTTCGCGGCGGCGACGACGGCGCCCGAGTGCAGGCGGCCGGGCTGGCGCGTGAGGCGCTCGACCGGGCCCGAGATCGATACCGCAGCGACGACCTTGCCCGACGGCCCGCGTACGGGAGCCGACACGCTCGCGACGCCGACCTCGCGCTCGGAGACGGACTGCGCCCACCCGCGCCGGCGCACGCCCGAGAGGATCGTGGCCGTGAACACGGCGTCGCGCAGGCCGCGGTGCAGGCGGTCGGGCTCCTCCCAGGCCAGCAGGATCTGGGCGGCCGAGCCGGCGTGCATGGTGAGCGTCGCGCCGACGGGGATCGAGTCGCGCAGGCCGACGGGCCGCTCGGCGGCCGCGACGCACACGCGGTGGTCGCCCTGGCGTCGGTACAGCTGGGCGCTCTCGCCGGTGTGGTCGCGCAGTGCGATCAGCACGGGGTTGGCTGCCGCCAGCAGGCGGTCCTCCCCGGCTGCCGTGGCGAGCTCGTTGAGCCGCGGCCCGAGAATGAACCGTCCCTGCATGTCCCGGGCCACGAGACGGTGGTGCTCGAGGGCCACGGCGAGGCGGTGCGCCGTCGGCCTGGCGAGCCCTGTCGAGGCCACGAGCTGGGCCAACGTGGCCGGTCCCGCCTCTAGGGCGCCGAGCACGGACGCGGCCTTGTCAAGAACGCCGACTCCGCTAGTATCGTCCATAAGGCGATATTGCCGTCTCGGCACTTGAGATTGCAAGTCTGGAATGAATCAGGTTCCCGACCGGGGACCGAGGAGGGAACAAGGATGGCCGGCACGCTGGCGGAGAAGGTCTGGCAGGCGCACCTGGTGCGCCGCGGCACGAACGGAGAGCCCGACCTCCTCTACATCGACCTCCACCTGCTGCACGAGGTGACGAGCCCGCAGGCGTTCGAGGGTCTGCGCCTGGCCGGACGCCCCGTCCGCCGCCCGGACCTGACGATCGCGACCGAGGACCACAACACCCCGACGCTTGACATCGACCTGCCGATCGCCGACCTCACCAGCCGTACCCAGATCGACCAGCTGCGCACGAACGCCCGGGAGTTCGGCGTCCGCATCCACTCCCTCGGCGACTCGGACCAGGGCATCGTCCACCAGGTCGGGCCGCAGCTCGGCCTGACCATGCCCGGCCTGACCGTCGTGTGCGGCGACTCGCACACCTCGACGCACGGGGCCTTCGGCGCCCTGGCCTTCGGGATCGGCACCTCCGAGGTCGAGCACGTGCTCGCCACCCAGACGCTGCCGCTCCAGCCGTTCAAGACCATGGCCATCACGGTCGACGGCGAGCTGCCCCCGGGCGCGACGTCGAAGGACATCATCCTGGCGATCATCGCCAAGATCGGCACCGGCGGCGGCCAGGGCTACGTGCTCGAGTACCGCGGCGAGGCGATCCGCCGGCTGTCGATGGAAGCCCGCATGACGATCTGCAACATGTCGATCGAGGCCGGCGCACGCGCCGGCATGATCGCCCCCGACGAGACGACCTTCGAGTACCTCAAGGGTCGCCCGCACGCCCCGAGGGCGCCGACTGGGACGCCGCCGTCGCGTACTGGAAGACGCTCCGGTCCGACGACGACGCCACGTTCGACGCCGAGGTCGTGCTGAACGCCGAAGACCTGGAGCCGTTCGTCACCTGGGGCACCAACCCTGGCCAGGGCCTGCCGCTGTCGGCCAACGTGCCGGTCCCGGCCGAGATCGCCGACGCCAACGAGCGGGTCGCCGCCGAACGCGCGCTGGAGTACATGGGCCTGGAGCCCGGAATCCCGCTGCGCGACGTCAAGGTCGACACCGTCTTCATCGGCTCGTGCACCAACGGACGCATCGAGGACCTGCGCTCGGTCGCCAAGGTGCTCCGCGGCCGCCGCAAGGCCGACGGCGTGCGCGTGCTCGTCGTCCCGGCGTCGGCGCGGGTTCGCCTGCAGGCCGAGGCCGAGGGCCTCGACGTCATCTTCACGGAGTTCGGCGCCGAGTGGCGCAACGCCGGCTGCTCGATGTGCCTGGGCATGAACCCCGACCAGCTCGCGCCGGGGGAGCGCTCGGCGTCGACGTCGAACCGCAACTTCGAGGGGCGACAGGGCAAGGGCGGCCGCACGCACCTGGTCTCGCCGCTCGTCGCGGCGGCCACGGCCGTGCGGGGCACGCTGTCCTCGCTCGCCGACCTCGACCTGCCGGCCGGCGTCGACCTCACGACCTTCGACGGCTCGCCGCTCGACGGCGTGGGTGCGCGCGGCTTCGACGGCCACGCGCCCGTCGTCGTCGACCTCGACCTGCCCGTCGCCGCCCACGCCTGACCGCACCCGGACACTTCGCTAAGGAAAGTCACATCATGGAGAAGTTCACCGTCCACACGGGCGTCGGGGTGCCGCTGCGCCGCAGCAACGTCGACACCGACCAGATCATCCCGGCCGTCTACCTCAAGCGGATCACCCGCACGGGGTTCGAGGACGCGCTGTTCGCCGCCTGGCGCGGCGACCCCGCGTTCGTCCTCAACCAGGACGCGTACAAGACCGGATCGGTGCTGGTCGCCGGCCCCGACTTCGGCACCGGATCCTCGCGCGAGCACGCCGTCTGGGCGCTCAAGGACTACGGGTTCCGCGTCGTGCTCGCGTCGCGGTTCGCGGACATCTTCCGCGGCAACTCGGGCAAGCAGGGCCTGGTCGCGGGCGTCGTCGCACAGGAGGACATCGAGCTGCTGTGGAAGGTCCTCGAGACCCGCCCCGGCACCGAGGTGACCGTCGACCTGGAGCACCGCACGGTGCACGCCGACGACGTCACCGTGCCGTTCCAGATCGACGACTACACGCGCTGGCGCCTCATGGAGGGGCTGGACGACATCGGCCTGACGCTCCAGAACGAGGACGCGATCACGCAGTTCGAGGCGCAGCGCGAGGCGTGGCGGCCCAGGACGCTGCCCGCCAAGCACTGGGAGAAGGCAGAGATCGAGCCGGCGCGCCCGGTACAGGTCTGACGCGCGCAGCGCGTGAGCGCGTGAGCGCGTGAGCGCGTGAGCGCGTGAGCGCGTGAGCGCGTGAGGTTGACGGGCTCGACGGGCTCGACCGTGGACGACGGTCGAGCCCGTCGGCGTCGAGGCGTCGAGACCGCGCACCGGGCGTCGTCGCGCGGCGTCCTCAGCATGCCCGCGCCGCGCGACCGGAACAGTCGCCTACGGGCGCGGGAGCCGCCGGCGGGCCACCCTCAGCAGGTGCTCCGGCGTCACCGTCCGCGGGTCCCACCAGCTCTCGACCCACCACGTGGCGCCTGCGTCGGCGGCGGCGGCGAGCTGCTCCGCCGCCTGGCCGTCGTCGGCCGACAGCCGTCCCTGGACGACGACCTGCCACGGCCCTGCGGCGGGATCCCGGTGGGCCGCGGCCCAGGCGACCAGCCCGGCGATCGCCTCCGGGCCCGCCTCCGCGTCCTCGGGGCTGTCGCCGCGGACCTGAGCGACCACGCCGTCCCAGCGCAGCGCGCGGTCGAGGCTCTTGAGCGGGGGACGATCCGCGTCCCACACCGCGACCGGCCAGACCGGGATGCGGCCGTGGACCGGGCGCTGGGGGAACCGGAACGGCCCCGTGCTCAGGTGCGTGCCCTCGAACGAGAACTCCTCGCCCGACCACGAACGCTCCAGCCACGCGAGGACGTCGTCGAGCAGCCCGGCGCGGTCGCGCCGCGCGGACGGCTGGCCGTGCACCGACGTGACCGCGCGCTCGGTCGGGACGCCGACGCCGACCGGCAGCACCAGGCGGCCGCCCGAGAGGTGGTCGACGGTCAGGGCGCGCTGCGCGAGCTCCCAGGGCCGGTGCCGCGGAGCGGCGAAGACCAGCGCACCGAGCGTGATCCGCTGGGTGACGGACGCGACCGCGGCGAGGATGCTGAACGGGTCGTAGCACGCAACGGTGTCGAAGCCCTCGTCGGCGAGGCTCACGCCGTCCCAGGTGAAGAAGCCGTCCCAGCCGTGCTGCTCGGCCTCGTGCGCGAGCCGGACCATCTGCGCGGGGGAGCCGTAGCTGCCGACCAGGCCGATCATCATGCGCCCAACGTAGGAGCACCCGCTGTCCGGCGTCGCGTCGGCGCGTCGTGTGGGTTACGGCGGCGACTGATCAGGCGGTTGCTCGCGCCATCTGTGCGCTGCGACCAGGACGCACATCGACGATGTTCGAGTGAGCACAATGAGCCAACGACGGCTGCGGATCGCCGAGATGATCGCGCGACGAGGTGAGGTGTCCATCGGCGAGATCATCGAGAGCGTGGGCGTGTCGGCGATGACCGTGCACCGGGACCTTGCCAAGCTCGAAGACGTCGGGCTGATCGAGCGCCGCCACGGGCGGGTCTCGGCGCTGGCGACCACCCAGCAGGAGGCGGCGGCGAGCCTGCGCATCGAGCAGCGCAAGGCCGCGAAGCGTGCGATCGCCCGGCTCGTCGCGCAGGAGGTCTCGCCCGGAAGCTCGGTGATCTTCGACGACTCGACGTCGGGCCTGTGGGTGCTGCGCGCGATGGCCGACGTGCTGCCGCTCAGCGTGATCACGCACTCCCAGCGCATCGCGCAGGAGGCCAGCGCCCGCTCGGGCGTGCAGCTCTTCGTCGCCGGCGGAGCCTACCTGCCGTGGGCGGACAGCTTCGTGGGGCCGACGACGGCCAAGATCCTGTCCGGTCTGCGCGCGAACTACGCGGTGATGTCCTCCTCCGGCATCCTGCGGGGCTCGTGCTATCACCCCATCGAGGAGCTCGCCCAGCTCAAGCGCGTCATGCTGCGGTCGGCCGACACGTCGATCCTCGTCGTGGACCACACGAAGTTCACCCGGCAGGCGGGACACGCCTTCGCGGCCCTCACCGAGTTCGACCTCGTCGTGACCGACAGCGCCACGCCGGCCGCCGCGATCGCCGCGATGCGCGACTCGGGTGTGCACGTGCGCGTCGCCGGAGCGGGGACCGGCTCGGGAGGATGACGCGTGCGCGCGCCGCGCCGAGGCTCGGCGCGCGCGAGATGCCGGCAGGTGGCGGGGCAAGCCCGCCACCTGCCGGCACCACGTCGTCAGGCGACCGGCTCGCAGTTGGTGCCCCAGAAGCCGTCGGGGGCGAACAACCGGTCGATGAACTCGTCGAGCAGGCCGAGGTCGGTCAGGATGTCGAGCACCGTGTAGCGGTTGCGGATCATCCTGGCCTTGCCGTACGTCGCGCGGAGGCGTTCGTGATCGATGCCGATCAGCGAAGGGTGCCAGGGCGCCCCGACCGTGCGCAGCCGCTCCATCGCGTCGGATGCGGGGAGGATCTGTGCGCCGCAGCGCGCCGTGAGCTCCGGCCACACCTCGCGCAGGCGCTCGACGCGAGCGACCAGCGCAGCGCCGTCGATCCGCTTGGCGAGGGTGTGCCGGACCGCCTCGTCCTGGATGCGCGGGCCGAGCACCGCGCGGACCTCCGCCTCGACGGCGTCGGGAGACTTCACGGCCGCGAGCGCACGGTCGACGTCGAGGTCCTCCGGTTTCAGCGCGAGGAACAGCTCCCACAGCGCGAGCGACGCCACCGTCCCGACGCCCACCTTGAACCCGTGCGACAGCGGCGGCTCCCAGTCGAGCCCGTGGCCCTCCATCTCCCACACGTGCGAGAACTGGTGCCCGGCTCCCGACGCCGGACGTGAGGACTTCGCGGCCTGCATCGCCAGACCCGACATGATCGAGCCCTCCGCGAGCAGCTCGATCGCTCGCGGGTTGCCCTCCGCCAGGTCCTCCGGTCGGGAGAGGGACTCGCGCAGCGGTCCCTGGACGAGACCCCAGACGTACTCGTCGATCGCCTCGACCCCGAGCAGGTCGGCGAGGATCCAGTCCGCGCCGGCCGGGATCTTCTCGATGAGGTCGCCGTAGCCCGTGGCCGTCAGGCGTGCGGGCGCGCAGGCCACCACGGCGCTGTCGGCGACCAGTGCCCTGGGCGCGGGGCAGGTGTGCGTGCTCTTGAACCCGTCCTTGGTGATGGCCGCGCCGAAGGCCGCGTACCCGTCGACCGACGCCGCGGTGCACACGTTGAGGTACGGGCGCCCCAGCTCGCCGGAGGCGAGCTTCGCGATGTCGTTGAGCGTTCCCGCCCGATCGAGCACACCACGGTGTTCTCGAGCGGTCGCAGGTGCTCTCGCAGGAGCTCCACGTTCTCGTAGCCGGCGTAGAGCGTCGGCGTGCCCGGGAACAGGTACGTGTCGCCCGCGCCGGGGACCCCGGCGGACGCCAGCGACGCGAGGACGACGTCCCCGGCCGCCGCGAACGTGTTGTCGTCGGCGACGACGAGCACCCGCGCGCCCGGGAACTGCTCGGCGAAGATGGCGCCCGTCGTGCGCAGGACGTCGTCGCCGAACGCGATCGCCGTGGTCTCGTCCGCCGTCTCCAGGGCGGTCTTGATCAGGGTGCTCATGCGGCGCTCACTTTGTCGGTCATACCGTGGATCTGCTCCTTGAGCTGCGGGTAGGTCTGGACGTAGGTGTCGACGAAGAACTGGTACTCCTCGTGGCGCTCCTGGTCGGGCTCGATGCGGTCCACCTCGGTGACCATCTCCTTGGCCGCCGTCGGGAGGTCGGCGAACAGTCCGGCTCCGGTGGCGGCGAGCATGCTCGTGCCCAGCACAACGGCGTCGCCCACCTCCGTCAACGTGATCGGCACGCCCGTGACGTCGGCGTGCATCTGGATCCAGTCACGCGACTTGGTGGCACCGCCGCACACGACCAGCTCCTCGACCGGGATGCCGGCCTCGGCCATGACCCGGACGTTGTGAGCGGTGCCGTAGCAGACGCTCTCCTGGATGGCGCGGTACATGTGCTCCGGTCCGTGGCGCAGGCTCAGGCCGGAGATGATGCCGCGCGCCTTGGAGTCCGTGTACGGCGTCCGGTTGCCCTGGAAGTACTCGCAGATGATCAGCCCCTCCGACCCCGGGGGCAGGTCCCGCGACTGGGCGTTGAGGATGTCGTAGGCGTTGAGGCCGGTCCGCTCGGCCGCCGCGACGACGTCGCGCGCGAAGTTGTCCTTGAACCACTTGAGGACCGACCCCGTCGACACCTGACCACCTTCGACGGTGTACTGGCCGGGCAGAACGCCGTCGGTGTACGCCCCGAAGAAGCCCGGGCCGCTGACCGGCTGCGCCGTCTGCCCCGTCAGCACGTGGCTGCTGCCCGTGATGAGGGCGAAGCGTCCGGGGGACAGGACCCCGAGGCCGATCTGCCCCGCCCACGCGTCGGCGCATCCCTGGGCGACGGGCGTGCCCGGCACCAGGCCCAGCGCGGTCGCGGCGGCGACCGTCAGCGCGCCCACCGGCTCGCCGAGGTCGAGCACGTCGCCCGGGACCTTGTCGAAGACGTCGCCGCAGCCGATCTCCTCGTAGAAGTCGACCGGCCAACCGCCCAGGTTGCGGTCGTAGTAGGCGCGCAGCGACGCCGAGTTGATGTTCGCGGTCCAGCGCCCGGTGAGCCGGAAGGTCAGCCAGTCCGGCGCGTCCACCAGCCGGTGGGCGTCACGGTAGGTCTGCGGCTCGTTCTCGCGCAGCCAGGCGGCCTTGAACGGGAACCACTCGGCCGTCGCCGGCATCGAGCCCCCACCGTTGTAGCGGCGGGCCGGGCTGTCGGAGTGGGACGCGCGCGCGGCCTGCTCCGTGGCACGCACGTCCATCCACATGATCGCCGGGCGCAGCGCGTTGCCTCGCTCGTCCATCGCGACGACGGTCATCGTGGTCGCGTCGTAGCTGATGCCCGCGATGGCGTGGGCGCCGATCCCGGCGTCGGCCATCGCCTTGTGCGTGGAGGCGACCAGCGCCTCCCACCAGTCGTCCGGGCTCTGCTCGGCCTGGCCCGGACGGGGGTAGCTCGTGACGTAGCCGGTGCTCGCGATGGCGACGGGGCGGCCGGTGAGGTCGACGATCGCGACTCGGCAGCTCTCCGTGCCGAAGTCGATTCCCATGACGTAGGGGCCGTCGGTGATCTGGGGTGCGTTCATGATGGTGTCTCCGTTCTCGCGCGTCGTCGCGCGGCGGGTGTGCCCGTGGGGCAGCAATGAAGGGTGTGGTGCACGGGGCGTGTCCGGCGGCGCCGCCGGACACGCCCCGTGGGGCCGGGTTCAGGAGTCGGACGTCGTCCAGCCGAGCTCGTCCCAGGCCCAGGCCGGGACCAGCCGGTCCACCCGGTCCAGGACGTAGCCGGAGTAGCCGCCGTCGAGCAGGGTGTTCGCGTCCGAGGCCGTCGCCTCGCCCGTGAGCACGAGCCCGGCATGTGCTCCGGTGTCCAGGGCCATCTGGATGTCGGTCTGGATGCGGTCGCCCACCATGACGCACCGGGACGGGTCGACGTCCAGGCCGTCGAGCGCGGTGGTGAGCATGCGCGGGTTGGGCTTGCCGACGTTCTCCTGGCATGTGACGCCGGTGCAGGCCTCGATCGCGGCGACGATCGCGGCACAGTCCGGCTCCCGCGACCCTCAGGGAAAGGGCAGAAGCGGTCCGGGTTGGTGGCCACGAGGATCGCCCGGCGGTGGTGCCACAGGGCGTCGAACGCGATCTGGAGCTTGCGGTAGTCGAACGTCCGGTCGTAGCTGGCGATCACCACGTCGATGCGTGCCGGGTCGTCGCTGAGCTCGAACCCCGCCTCGCGCAGCGCGAGGCACAGAGGCTCCTCCGCGATCGGGAACAGGACTGCTCCCGGGTGGTGGCGTTGCAGCCAGCGCGTCATGGTGACGACGGTGTTCGCCACCTCGTCGACCGTCGTCGTCACCCCGAGCGACGCCAGCTTCTGCACGTACTGCGAAGGGTTCTTCGTGGGGTTGTTCGACAGGTACCGCACCGGGATGTCGCGGCGGTGCAGCTCGCCGATCAACCGCTCCGCGCCGGGCAGCAGATGGTCGCCGAGGTAGATCGTGCCGTCCAGGTCGAACACGTAGGCGTCGTGGAACTCGGTGGGGAACCGAAGCGGGTCCATCGCCGTCAGCCCCCCAGCGCCGCGCCGAGACCGAGGATCACCGTGGTGGTGGGCCAGATCGCCGCGGCGGGCGGGTCGAAGTGCGTCGTCCCGCGGATGTGCATGCCCCGCGAGCACAGCTCGCCGATGGCGGCCGCCAGGGCACCCGCTGCGGCACCGATCAGCAGTGCGACCGAGACGTTGTGCCCGACGATGGGCAGGAAGGTCACCGCGGCGAGGGCGCCCGTGATCGTCATGTGGTGGGTGACGGGCATCGGCGCGCCGAGGATCAGGAAGATGATCGTGACCGCGCTGATCGCGAACGGGAAGACGTGGGCCGTGCCGGCCTCGGCGATCGCGGGGAACGCGTCGTGGAGCCAGAGGCTGGCGCCGGCGGCGGCGGCGCCGCTGAACAGCCCCAGGGTCAGGAACTGTGCGGGGCGCTCCTGGTAACGGACCCACGCGAACTTGTCGTCGGGGGCGATCGCGGCCAGACCGCGCGGGGCGAGGTCGCGCCCGGCGGGGCGGCGCAGGTCGAACAGCGAGCGGCTCTTGCCGAACGCGACACGGGCGACGATTGCGGAGATGACCACGGTGAGGGCGACCGGATCGGTGTGCGCGCCGAACCAGGGCAGGTGGAAGATGCCCGTCTGGACGATGTAGCCGCCGGCACCGAACAAGGCGCCGACCAGCAGCACGTCTGGCTTGCCGAGCCGGGCCAGGGGAGTGGTGGCGTCCTTGCCGTCGTCGCAGTAGCCGCGCTTGGCGGCGTACGCCGCCGCGGCGACACCGCCCGCGAACGCGACATGCGGGCCGGTGAACGGACCGAACGCGATGTAGTCGAGCACGGCCGTGGAGCCGGTGCCGGCGAGCGACGCGAGCCCGAGCAGCACCGTGATGCCGGTGAGTCCGAATGCGAAGTTGGCGCCGATGGCGGCACCGAGGAAACCGCCTGCGAGGGATGCCAGGATGAAGAAACCTGAGATGTCCAGGTTCTCGAACAGGCCTGATGGGTACATGGTCTTCTCCGTTGAAGAACGACACCCGCTGGAGGCGGTGTGCCGGTTGGTGCGGTGGGCATGGACTGAGGGCGGCGAGCCGTGGCCGTCGTGGGCGGCTGCTTCCCGTGGCGAACGTTGTGCATCCCAACACCGCTGGTGGGCGCACCTCCAGCGCGTGATAGAACCGCCGTGGAGTTCTCACACCACCGTGAAAACACGTAGATCAGTCCGCGCACGAGCGGGTGTCGCCGTGCGCCAGCCGGGGTGCGGATGCGACCCACGTCACGCAAGACGCACGCTCCGGGCGTCTTAGGCTTGCGCCATGGCTTCCCACTTTGACGTCGTTCTTCTTGGCGCGGGCCCCGGTGGCTACGTCGCCGCCATCCGTGCCGCGCAGCTCGGCAAGTCCGTCGCGATCATCGAGGAGAAGTACTGGGGCGGTGTGTGTCTCAACGTCGGCTGCATCCCCTCGAAGGCGCTGCTGCGCAACGCGGAACTGGCGCACATCTTCCACACGCAGAAGGACTTCTTCGGCATGTCCGGAGAGGTCAGCTTCGACTTCGGCCGTGCCTGGGACCGCTCGCGCGAGGTCGCCGACGGCCGCACCAAGGGTGTCCACTTCCTGATGAAGAAGAACAAGATCACGGAGTTCGACGGCCGTGGCACGTTCGTGGACGCCAAGACCATCCAGGTCGCGCTCAACAACGGCGGGACCGAGACCGTGACCGCAGACAACGTCATCATCGCGACCGGCTCGCAGGTGCGCCTGCTGCCGGGCGTCGAGCTGTCGGACAACATCGTCACCTACGAGACGCAGATCATGACGCGCGAGCTGCCGTCGTCGATCGCCATCGTCGGCGCCGGCGCCATCGGCATGGAGTTCGCCTACGTCCTGAAGAACTACGGCGTGGACGTCACGATCATCGAGTTCCTCGACCGCGCGCTGCCCAACGAGGACGCCGACGTCTCCAAGGAGATCGCCAAGCAGTACAAGAAGCTCGGCGTCAACGTCCTGACCTCGACGGCGGTCCAGACCGTCACGGACAACGGCTCGTCCGTGACCGTCACCTACCAGGGCGTCAAGGACGGCAAGGCCGGCGAGCTCACCGTCGACAAGGTGCTCATGGCCGTCGGGTTCGCCCCGAACGTCGCCGGCTACGGCCTGGAGAACACCGGCGTCGCCCTGACCGACCGCGGTGCCATCGCCATCGACGACCACATGCGCACCAACGTCCCCGGCGTCTACGCCATCGGCGACGTCACCGCCAAGCTCATGCTCGCCCACGTGGCCGAGGCCATGGGCGTCGTCGCCGCCGAGACCATCGCCGGCGCCGAGACCATGACGCTCGGCGACTACCGCATGATGCCGCGCGCCACGTTCTGCTCCCCGCAGGTCGCGTCGTTCGGCCTCACCGAGGCCCAGGCCAAGGACGAGGGCTACGACGTCAAGGTGGCCTCGTTCCCGTTCATGGCCAACGGCAAGGCGCACGGCCTCGGCGACCCGACCGGGTTCGTCAAGATCGTCGCCGACGCCAAGTACAACGAGCTGCTCGGTGCGCACATGATCGGCCCGGACGTCTCCGAGATGCTGCCGGAGCTCACGTTGGCCGCCAAGTGGGACCTCACGGCCGACGAGGTCGCGCGCAACGTGCACACGCACCCGACGCTGTCGGAGGCGATCCAGGAGGCGATCCACGGGATCGCGGGGCACATGATCAACTTCTGATCCCACGCGTATGGCGTGATCTGGATCACATCTGGTCAGAGGCCCGGATCTGCGAGTTTTCGCAGGTCCGGGCCTCTTGCTGTGCCCGGGGAGGCGTGGACACCTGGAGACAGAAAAGAGGCCCAGCAGTTCCATCCGCTATGGCACGGGGTGGCACGGCGCGCTCTACGAGGCCGCCCCGGAGCGATGGCGGATCGCCGTGCTGCTCGCCGCCTGGTGCCAGCGGCGCCGAGGTGAGGCCCTCGACCTGCAACGGCGGGACATCGTGTGGTCCGACGACGGGGCGTCGGCCACGCTGTTCGTGCGCCCCCAGAAGAACGGCTCGACGTGCGACCGCTACCGGTGCCACGATCTGCGGCACACGGGGCTCACGCGGTTCGCCCTGGAAGGCGCGACGTTCGCCGAGCTGATGCGCCGCGGCGGTCACGCCGACATCCAGGTCGTCCTGAGGTACCAGAAGGCGACCATGGAACGCGATGTCGACCTCGCCGCGACGATGAGCCGGACCGTCGCTGCCGAACTCGGTCGCGCGCGCCGGGCTGGGCCAGATGCTGCCCAGGTTCGCCGTGCGCTCGGGATCTCGACGACGAGCTCGTGCTCGACGTCGTCGAGGTCGACGCGCACCAGGCGGCCGACGGGCCGGAGCGGTTCGCGCTCCGACACCTGTCGGTCCATCAGGCCGGCATCTTCTGCTCCGGTGCCGGCCCCGCCGACTACTGCGCTCTCGAGTTCCTCGGCGAGACGACCGGCACCAGACCGCGCCGTGTCCCGTTCTGGTCCGACGTCGTCGACGGCGCCGACGAGGTCCAGTTCTGGCAGGTCGGAGCAGTTGCGCATGAGCGTCACCGCAGGTCAGAACTGCAGGCCACCACCGGAAGTGCGCCAGAGCCGAAGACCGTGCAGACCCCGTCGTGGCCACGGCGCTCGGGCCAGAAGGACTAGGCCAAAACCAGCGACGTCACCCTGCGGCCGACCAGGGAAGCGCGGCCCCTCGCTCATGCGACGCCGGAAGATGCGCCGGGCCCACGCCGCGCCTACCGTCAGACTCACACCACAGCGGGGAGCAGAACCATGGATCAGCCGTTCGACGCACTCGACATCTTCACTCCGGCCGTCCGGGAGGAGATCCTCTCGATCCCCGGGTTCGCCGACCTGCTGCGCGACCAGTGGCTCGAGAGCGAGGGCCCGGAGGCCCCCGAGTCGATGGAGATGAAGAACTTCGGCCCGGGTCAGCTCGACGAGCACGGCATCCAGTGGCTGCTGGACAACTCGCCGGACGAGGTCGACGGCGTCGTCGTCCCGGCCGACGTCCCGCACTGGCGGGCGTCCGAGTGCGTGGTGCGGGTCGCGACCGGCCCGGCTGCCGCGAAGGCGCGCGCACTGGTGGTGAGCATCGCGCGCGAGCTCGAGACGAGCGGGCGGGCCGACACGTCGGCGTTCCGCGCGTACGTCGAGAGCATCCAGCGGCTCCTCGACGAGCGCAAGGGCCAGCCGGAGACCATCGTGACGGGCTTCGCCCACCAGTTCTGAGGTCACCGGGTCCCGAGGTCACCGGTCCGTCCGGGCGGGGACGGCGTGGACCCGGCCGGGCCGCCACGCCGTCGTCCGCGTCAGTACCCCCGCAGGGTCTGCCGCGTCGGGCAGTCGAACGGGTCGCGGGCCGCGAGGCCGACGCGGTTCAGGTAGCCGACGACGATCGCGTACGACCGCAGCAGGCTCGTCTCGGTGTAGGGCACGGCGTGGGCGGCGCAGTGCTCGCGCACGAGCAGCCGGGCGCGGGGCAGGTGCGGGCGGGGCATGCTGGGGAACAGGTGGTGCTCGACCTGGTGGTTGAGGCCGCCCATGAGGGCGTTCGTCCAGGCGCCGCCGCGGATGTTGCGTGAGGTGAGCACCTGCTTGGACAGGAAGTCGAGGTGGCTGCCGTCGGGGACCAGTGCCATGCCCTTGTGGTTGGGTGCGAAGGAGGCGCCCATGTACACGCCGAAGACGGCGAGCTGCACGCCGAGGAACGCGAACGCCAGGCCGGGCGGCAGCCACCAGAGCACGACGGCGGTCCCCAGCGCGAGCCGGACGCCGATGGTCGTCAGCTCGGCTGCCCGCGCGGGCGGGCCGGTGCGCCGCATCAGCGACCGCACCGACGTCAGGTGGAGGTTGAGCCCTTCGAGCGTGAGGAGCGGGAGGAACAGCCAGCCCTGGTGGCGGGTGACGAGAGCGAGCAGCCCGCGGCGCTCGCGCGCGGCCTGCTCGGTGAAGACGATGACGTCGTCGGCGACGTCCGGGTCTTTGCCGACGTGGTTCGGGTTGGCGTGGTGGCGGGAGTGCTTCGACATCCACCACGAGTAGCTGATGCCGACGACGGCGTTGGCGAGGATGCGCCCGACGCGGTCGTTGGCGGGACCGGAGGCGAGCACCTGCCGGTGGGCGGCCTCGTGCGCGAGGAACGCGCACTGGGTGAGGATCACGCCGAGCGCGCCGGCGATCAGCAGCTGGAACCACGAGTCGCCCAGCAGCACGAACCCGGTGGCGGCGCCGGCGAACGCGAGGGCGAGCCCTCCCGCGATCCGCAGGTAGTAGCCGTACGCGCGCCGCAGCAGTCCCGCCTCGCGGACGGTGCGGGACAACGCGCCGTACGAGCTCGTGTGGGGTGCCGCCGAGAGCCGAGCGACGTGCTCCTCGACCGTGGTGACGGGGGGCATGCGTGCCTCGCAGGGTCGAGGTCGGCTTCCCAGCCGGGGAGGGGTGAGCGGCGGCTCTGTCGTGCGGATCACTTCACCCTACGGGGGCGCGGGACCTGGACCAGTGGGGCTGTCCCCCGAACGTGCGGCCGGCCGCCCCGGGTTTGTGCCCCGGAGCGACCGGCCGCGTGGCGTCCTACGGGCGTCGGTGGAGGCGTCGTCGCAGCTGGGTGATGCGGACGCTGCCGATGATCACGGCGATCACACCGACTCCGACGCCGGCCACCAGGAGCGCGACGGCGAGCGGGACGTCGCCCTGCATGCCCAGGAACGAGACGAGGACCGGCTGGGTGTTCTGGAGCATGAAGACGATGAGGGCGACCAGGAGCAGGGCCGCGATGCACACCCCGAGCCAGAGCGCGCCGGCCCGGCTGCGCGGGGCCTTCTCGGGGTGGGTGGTCGTCCGCGTGACGTGAGGTGCCGTGCGTCTCCCGGCGACGGGCCTGAGCGGGGTGCCGTTGGTCGCGTCGGCCAGCGGCGGGGTGGGGGCGGTGGCCATGACGGCCTCCTTGCCTCTCCGGGCCCGCGCACCTCAGACGAGGGGCGTTCGTCCCGGATGCCTTCGACTGTACGCGTCTTGCGCCCGCCCGGGTCCGTTCCTCACCGCCCGAGCCGTGCCGCCAGTGGGCAGGAGAACGGGTCGCGCGCGCGGTGCTCGACGTCGTTGAGGTAGCCGACGACGATCCGGTAGGACGCGAAGAAGCCGACCTCGGTGTAGGTGACGCCCAGGGTCGAGCAGTACTCGCGCACGAGCGGCTGGGCGCGCCGCAGGCTGGGTCGGGGCATGCTCGGGAACAGGTGGTGCTCGATCTGCCGGTTGAGCCCGCCCATGAGGAAGTCGACGACGATGCCGCCGCGGATGTTGCGTGACATGAGCACCTGCCGGCGCAGGAAGTCGACGTCCGCGTCCGCCGGGACGATGGGCATGCCCTTGTGGTTGGGGGCGAAGGCCCCGCCCAGGAGCACGCCGAACAGTCCGAGCTGCACCGCGAGGAACGCAGCGGCGATGGCGGGCGGGAGCAGGATCACGAGCACGGCGACGTTCAGGGCGAGACGGGTCAGCAGGACGGGGACCTCCACCGCGCGGTGGGTCACCGGGCCCCGGCCGAGCACGGTCCGCACGCTCGCCACGTGGAGGTTGAGCCCTTCGAGGGCCAGCAGCGGGAGGAAGAACCAGCCTTGACGGCGCGCGAACCAGCGCCGCCATCCGTGCCGGACGGCCATGGCCGCCGGGGTGAACGCGATGAGCCCGGGCGCGATGTCCGGGTCGTGGCCCTCCCGGTTCGGCGCCTCGTGGTGGGCGTTGTGCTTGGCCGTCCACCAGGTGTGGCTCAGGCCGACGAAGACGTTCGCCAGGATGCGGCCCGTCCAGTCGTTCCACCGGTGCGACCGGAAGACCTGACGGTGCGAGCTGTCGTGCCCCAGGAACGCGAGCTGGGCCAGGATCACCGCGAGCGCTCCGGCGAGCAGGAGCTGCCACCACGAGTCCCCGACGAGCACGATCGCCGCCCAGGTCAGGCCGAAGGCGGTGACGGTGGCGACCAGCCGCGTCCAGTAGTACGCGTAACGCCGGCGGTGCAGCCCGCAGTCGCGCACGATCTTCGCCAGGACGGAGTAGTCGCGGCTCGTGTCCCTGCGGGTGGGAGCAGTCCGCGTCCTCTCGCTGGTCAGCGCCGGGCGCTCACTCGAAGCGGACACGATCCGCCTCGGCTTGGACCCGGGCGGCGCGCACCGACTCCGCCGCGGTCCACCGCGCGCGTTCGTCGTCGCTGCGCCGGCGGGCGTCGACGACGGACTGCTCGGCGTCGCGCATCACCGCCGCGATCTGCGCGGCGAGCCCGCCGGTGAGCGTCGCGAGGCTGGTCTGCGAGATCTCCAGGCGGCGGTCGGCGACCTTGAGGGTGACGCCGGGGTAGCCGTGACCGGCGAGCCGCGCCGCGGTGGCGGGGCTCTCGATGAGGGCGCGTTCCTCGGGCAGCACGTGGCGGGACAGGACTCCGGGCACCATGTACCGCTTCGGCGCGCGGTCGGTGCCGAGCTCGGGCGGCAGCGCCGCGGTGAGCACGCCGCGCACGAAGAGCGTGCCCTGGGGCTGGGGTGCGGGGGTGGCGCGCTCGTGCCCGCCGTCGTCGTCCCACCGGGCGCTGGAAGTCTCCTCGTCCCGGGCGGAGGACCGTGCCTGCGCCGACGAGCCGTCATGATCGGCCTCGTGTGGGCCGATCCCTCGATCACCCACTCCTTGACGGTACTCCTCCGATCGCCGTCGGTGTGGACGCGGGTGATGCCGGCTGCGGCCCACCCGTATGCTGCCGGGGTGACTCTGAGCGCCTTCCTGACCGCCCGCCTGGACGAGGACGAAGCGCGGGCTGTGGCCGAGGAGCTCCGGCGCGGCTCAGGAGCACTGGACGAGACTCACGCAGGCGAGGTCGAGCGGACGTTCACCCCGGCGCGCCTGAAGGCCGAGGTCGACGCGAAGCGCCGGCTGCTGCGCCTCGCGTACGAGGCGACGGGCCTCGACATGGACAAGGACCTCGAGCGTGCCGTCAATGCCCGGGAGGACAGCGGAGTGGCGTTCGTGGGGGAGCGCATGCTCCAGGCGCTGGCGCTGCCGTACGCCGACCACCCGGACTACGACGAGGCGTGGCGGCCCTGACGGGCGGGTGCGTCACGGCCGGGCTGCGACGGGGTGCTCGACCGACGCCGGGCCGGGCCGGCGTCGCACGGTGACGGCGCCCTACTTGACGTGCTGCGCCATGGGGCGTGAGGGCCCCCGTGGGGAGCGTGCCAGCTCGACTTCGAACCGGCTTCGATCGCCGCGGTGGTACGCCACGAAGGACTCGACCGGACGGCCGTCGGCGTCGAAGCTGACGGAGCGGAGCAGGAGCACCGGCGCACCCTCGGGAACTCCGAGGCTCGCCGCGATGCTCGACTTGGCGGCGACCGCCTCGACGGTCCGCCGCCCGTGGGCCAACGTCACGCCGTACTTCGTCTCGAGGATCGCGTAGAGCGACGTCTCGGTCAGGTCGTCGTGGACGAGGCCCGGCGCGAGCGCCTGCGGGATGTGCGTCACGGTCAGCACCCACGGTTCCTCGTCGACGAACCGCAGGCGTTCGATCTCGATCACGGGTTCGCCGTGCTGGAGCCCGAGCTCATCTGCCACTCTCTCGTCGGCGGGGACGAGGTCGACGCGACGAACCGCGCTGCGCAGGTGCCCGCCTCGCGCCGCCACGTCCTCGAACAAGCCGGTGAGCGACTGGACCAGACCTTCGGAGGTCTTCGGCTGTGCGACGAACGTGCCGCGTCCCTTGACGCGCTCGATCACACCTTCGGTCTCCAGCTCCGCCAGCGCCTGGCGGACCACGGTCCGGGAGACTCCGTACAGGGCGCAGAGCTCGTGGTCTCCTTCGATCCTGTCGCCTGGGCGCAGGCCGCGATCCGTGATGCTCGCGCGAATGCCTTCTTTGAGCTGGAAGTAGAACGGCAGCGGCGACGATCGATCGATGCGTTCGCTCATGTCTGAAGAGGATAACGGTCTCCCCCGCGTGCGGACGCGCCCTCCGGCGACCGCTGTGGGGGACGGGCGCCGTTCAACTTGACATCCTGTACGTACAGGCGCGCATACTGGGGCTGCGGGCGAGGCGCCCATGGTGCCCGGCAATGGCGTCGGGCGAGACGGGCGGCTCGGCTCCCTGAGCAAAGGAGCGTGCAATGAAGAGGATCGTCGCGATCACATCGTGCTGAACCGGGATCGCCCACACGTACATGGCGGCCGAGGCCTTGCAGGCGGCAGCCGCGGAGAAAGGGATCTCGCTGCGGGTCGAGACGCAGGGCAGCATCGGCGCTGAACACGTGCTGACCGCGCAGGAGATTGCCGATGCGGACGCCGTGCTCATTGCGGCCAACGCCACGGTCAACAAGGACCGGTTCATCGGGAAGCGGCTCTACGACACCAATGTCGAAGACGGTATCCGGCGGCCCGGAGAAATCCTCGACAGAGCGTTGGCGACCGTCGACGTCTACGGCCCGGATGCCACCGAGAGCGGGCCGGCGACGCCGGGGGCGGCGCACGATCCCGCGCGCACCGGTGGTGGCCGGGGGTTCGGCGGGGCATACCGCCACCTCATGACGGGCGTCTCCTACATGATCCCGTTGGTCGTCGCCGGCGGAATCAGCATCGCGCTCTCCTTCGCGTTCGGCGGGATCCATGCGGAAGGGGCGGTCGCGAGCGCCTTCGGGACCATCGGATCGAGCGCGTTCGGGCTCATGTTCGCCGTGCTGTCGGGGTTCATCGCGTTCTCCATCGCCGACAGGCCCGCCCTGGCGGCCGGCCTCATCGGCGGGTTCATCGCGAACTCCCTGACAGCCGGGTTCCTCGGTGCTGTCGTCACCGGCTTCCTCGCCGGCTACGTCGTGCTGGCCATGAAGAAGTGGATCAAGATGCCCAGCGGATTGTCCGGGCTGCTGCCCGTCCTCGTCATTCCGTTGATCTCGTCGGTCATCGTGGGGCTGGTCATGATCTTCGCCCTCGGCAAGCCGCTGACGGCGCTCAACAGTTCTCTGAGCGGCTGGCTCAACTCGATCTCGGGAACGAACGGTGCCATTCTTGGGCTCATACTGGGAGCGATGATGGCTATCGACATGGCGGGTCCGATCGGCAAGGCCGCGTACTTCTTCGGCGTCGCCACGCTCACGTCGCTCTCGGCCGGACAGACGTCGCTGATCATGGCCGCCGTCATGGCGGCCGGAATGGTTCCGCCGCTCGCGATGTCGTTGGCCACCGTGATTGCCAAGAGTCGCTTCACCAAAGAGGAGCGTCAGGCCGGAGAAACCGCTTGGCTCCTGGGGCTGTCGTTCATCACCGAGGGCGCGATCCCGTTCGCCGCCGCCGACCCGCTGCGGGTGCTTCCCTCGGTGTCCATCGGCTCGGCCGTGACCGGCGCGCTGTCGATGCTCTTCGGTTGCGGTCTGGCCGTGCCCCACGGCGGGCTGTTCGTCCTGCCGATCCCAGGTGCCATCTCCCGGCTTCCGCTGTTCCTGGTCGCCATCGCTGCCGGCACCGTTCTCGCGGCCGTGGTCGTCTCCGTCATCAAGCCGGTCCGGACCCCTGCGCCCGTGCCCGCTGCGGTGTAGGCGTCCGTTCCACTCGAAGGGGAGACTCATGAACAGCAGCGTGCGTGTCGGACTCATCGGCGCAGGCCGAGCGGGCAGGATCCACGGCCGTGCCATCGCGGCCGACGTCGTGGGCGCCGAGCTGGTCGCCGTCTGCGACGCGTCGCACGAGGTGGCCGAGCAGTCGGCGAGAGAGCTTGGCGCCGACCTCTGGGCGACCGACTACCAACGGTTGCTCGAAGCTCCCGAGGTGGATGCCGTCGTCGTGGTCACCCCGACCCGGCTGCACCGCGACATCGTGGTCGAGGCGGCCGCGCGCGGCAAGCACGTCCTGTGCGAGAAGCCGATGGCCATCACCGTCGCGGAGTGCGAGGAGATGAACGCAGCCGCGGCCGCCGCAGGAGTCCGGCTCCAGATCGGCTTCATGCGTCGCTTCGACGCGAGCTTCCGCCGTGCCAAGGAGGCCATCGAGTCGGGAGCCATCGGCGACGTGGTGGTGGTCAAGTCCCACACCCGCGGCCCGAGCGTCCCGCACGAGTGGATGTACGACCTGCGCGCGAGCAACGGCCCGCTCGCCGAGGTGAGCAGTCACGACATCGACACCCTGCGGTGGCTCACCGGCAGCGAGGCCGTCACGCTGCAGGCCTTCGCCGGCAACTTCCGCAGCGAGGCCGCGCGGTCCGAGTACCCGGACTTCTACGACGCCGTGCTGATGAACGTGCAGCTGCGCAGCGGTGCGCTGGGCAACATCGAGGGCCAGCAAGGCGTTCGGTACGGGTATGACGCGCACGTCGACGTCGTGGGGACGCACGGAAGCGTCCAGGTGGGGAGCCTGCGCGGCAACTCGACCGTCGTCAGCACGGCCGACGCCGGCATGCGTGCCGACATCGTGCCGAGCTGGCGAGACCTGTTCCAGCAGGCCTATGTCGCCCAGGACCAGAGCTTCATCGACGCGATCCGAGCCGAACGCGACCCCGAGGTCACCGGCGAGGACGGCCTCCGCGCGGTCGCGATGGTCGCGGCCGGCAACGAGTCCATCCGAACGGGACGCCGTGTCGCCCTCGACGCCCAGGAGGACTGACATGGAGGACAACGGACCGCTGATGCGGGCGGCGCGCCTGTACGGCCCGGGCGACATTCGGGTGACGGAGGTGGGCAGGCCTCGTCCGGGGCCGGGCGAGATCCTCCTGCGCACGACCGCGGCGTCCCTGTGCGGCTCCGACCTGCGCATGATCGCCAACGGATACCGCGGCGTCGACGTGGACCATCCCCTCACGCTGGGGCACGAGTTCGCCGGCACGATCGCCGAGGTCGGGCCCGGGGTGGTGGGGTACGAGGTCGGGCAGTCCGTCGCGGTGGCGCCCAACTATGGGTGCGGGCGATGCGAGTGGTGTGTGCGGGGCATGACGCACCTGTGCCCGGTCTACGAGGCCTTCGGCATCACGATCGACGGCGCGTTCGCGGAGTTCGTGCTGGTTCCCGCGGGTCCGGTCGCGCAAGGCAACCTGCTCGTGCTGCAACCGGACACCGCCCCGGAGACGGCGGCGCTCTACGAGCCGTTGTCCTGCGTCGTCAACGGCCAAGACGTGATCGGTGTGGGTGTCGACGACGTCGTCCTGGTCGTCGGCGCGGGTCCGATCGGGCTGATGCACGCCTTCCTGGCGCGAGCCCGCGGCGCGGCTCGCGTCATGCTCACCGACCTGTCCGCCGAGCGCGTCGCGGCCTGCGTCCGGCTCGGGTCCTTCATCGAGGCGGTCCCCGCACAGGAGGCGATGGTCGGATCGGTGCTGTCGCACACGGGCGGGCGCGGTGTCGACGTCGCGATCACGGCGGCGCCCTCCGCGGCCGCGCAGGCCGCCGTCGTCGAGGCGATGGCGACCAACGGTCGCGTCCTGTACTTCGGGGGGCTGCCGAAGTCGGCCGGCAGGGTTCAGGTCGACACGAACACCATTCACTATCGGCAGCTGCGGGTCTGTGGGTCGGCGCGCGCGAGCGTGGCGCAGTACAGGACTGCCGCGGCCGTCGCACAGGGCGGCGCCGTCCCGTTGCCGCCCATGATCTCGAAGGTCTTCCCGCTGGCCGAGTTCTCGGGTGCCGTCGCGTTCGCCGGCGCGGGCCAGGGCATCAAGACGGTCATCTCGTACGACTGACAGACGAGGAACACCCACGAAGGAGGACGCCATGGACATCAACAACACGCTCGGGGTCTTCGATCCCGACACCATCACCGAAAGTCAGCTCTGCTCCACCTTCGACCACACGCTGCTCGCCGCGTTCGCCCAGCGCGAGGGGTTCGAGCGGTTGTGCCGCGAGGCGTCCGACAACGGGTTCGCCATGGTGGCGGTCAACTCCGGGCAGACCGCGCTGTGCCGTGAGCTTCTCGCCGGGAGCAGCGTCCGCGTGGGAGCCGCCATCGGGTTTCCCCTGGGGCAGACGACAACCGACGTCAAGGTGCTCGAGACCGAGCGGGCGATCGCCGACGGCGCAGGCGAGATCGACTACGTGATCGACGTCGGCAAGGTGAAAGACGGCGACTTCGCGTCGGTGCAGGCAGAGATGGAGCGGATCGTCGGCGTGTGCCGGCCCCACGGCGTGCTGTCGAAGGTGATCTTCGAGAACTGCTACCTCGAGCGCTCCGAGATCGTGAGGCTTGCCGAGATCGCCAGGCAGGTGCGCCCGGACTTCATCAAGACATCCACCGGGTTCGGGCCGTCCGGCGCCACCGTCGAGGACGTGAGGCGGATGAAGGCGACCGTCGGTGCGGACGTCAAGGTCAAGGCGGCCGGCGGAATCCGCACGTGGGAGAGGTGCGCGGCGATGCTCGGTGCCGGCGCGGAGCGCATCGGCACGAGCAGCGCCCTGCGGATCCTCGACGAGTTCCGGACGCAGAGGGGAAAGCAGTGACGACGGCCGGAGGCCACGCCGCGCTCATCACGCCGGACCTCGTGCTGCTCGGCGCGACGGCGGACGACCGTGACACCGCGATCAGGGTCGCCGCGAGCCGACTGAGCCGCGCGGGGCGGCTCACCGACGAGCACGCCTATGTGCAGGCGGTGCTCGAGCGTGAGGCCGCCACGTCGACGGCCGTCGGGTTCGGGATCGCGACTCCGCACGCCAAGACCGACGCCGTTGCCCGCACCTCGATCGCCGTCCTCCGGCTCTCGACGGCCGTGAGGTGGTCGGGCGAGGACGACGTCGATCTCGTCGTCCAGCTCGCCGTCACCGAGGCCGACCGAAGCGACGAGCACCTGCGGATCCTTGCCGCGCTGGCACGGCGGCTCGTCCATGCCGACTTCCGGGCGCAGCTGCGCGGCACACCGACCGCGCAAGGCGTCGTCGACCTGCTCGACGGCATCTGATCACGGCGCGCCGCGCTCGGTCGGCCGCTCCCCGCCCGCACCGGGGTCGGGGCTGACCGTGACGCCGGTGATGTGTGGGCGTGACTCGCTGCGGCGTGGCGTGCCGGGCGAGTCGTGGATCGTGCTCGTCGCTCCGGACGTGCCGGTGCCTGGGACCCGCCGCCGCAGGTTGCGCACCGCGAGCCCCGCGGCCGCCGCAAGCAGAACGAGCGTTGCCAGCAGCGTCCACGGCACGGCCCACACCAGCGTCGCCGGGCCGGTCACCGCGGTGGCCGCGGTGAGGTCCTGACCCCGCGAGGTCACGTCGGGGGCCTCGAGCGTCAGCCACAGGGGGCCGAGCGGGGGCACCCGGTCGAGCGTCCCCGACGTGGTCGTCGCGCCCCCCGGCAGCACCTCGCCGACGTCGTGCAGCGGGACGGTCGCGGTCCACAGCCCGAACAGCGAGCGCACGTGCACCACCGTGCGCGGGTCGAGGCGCACGTTGCCGGAGTTGACGAGCGTTGCCTCGACGTCGAGAGCGCCGGGCGAGACCGGCCCGATGCGGCCCCGGTAGGCGCCGCCGAGCCGGTCGACGTCGACGGCGGGCGCCACCGTGCCGGCGACGCGCACGTACAGGCGCGTCCCCGCGGCGTACCCGACCGACGGGCCGTCGTCCTGCTCGACGACGGACACGGCGAGGATGCCGCCCGCGTGGTCGCCGGGTTCGGCGTCGGCGGGCACGTCGAGCGTGAACGGGACGACGGCGGCGCTGCGCGGTGCGACCGAGACCCGGGTCTCGGCGAGCGAGGTCCACGCGCCGACGCGTGCGGCGTCGTCCTCGGGGCCTGGACCTCGAACTCGGTCTGCGGGGTCTGGCCGGCGTCCTGGGCGTACAGGTCGAGCGTCAGCGGCTGGTCGCCGAGGTTGCGCACCGCCACGTGGTCCTCGTGGCGCCGCCCGGGCTCGACGGTGACCTCGATGCGACCGCGGCCGTCGGGCCCGTCCGCGGTCGCGGGCACGACCGCCCACGTGCGGGGGCCGGGCTCGGGGTCGGCCGTTCGGGCGTCGGCGGCAGGCGAGAGCAGCACGGCCCACAGGGCGGCGGCCACGGCGGCGGTGCGGGGCATGAGGTTCCTTCACGGGAGGGTGCCGGTGTCCGGCACGGTGACGCCGGCCGGGCGCGGCGGCCCGGCCGGCGTCGGGCGGTCAGATGACGGCGAGCAGCACCAGGCCGGTGTACGTGCCGGGCGTGGTGGACAGGGGGGCGTCGATCGCCAGGTCGGCGCCGAGCACCGACGTGCCGATGGACGACCCGGCCCGGGCCGAGCCGAGCTGGCTCCAGCCCCTGATGCCGGTCCCGTGGGCGAACCCGGGCAGGACCGCCTTCCCGGCGACCGCGCCGCCCGTCGTGGACACGACGCGCGGCGTCCAGCCGACGTTGGCGCCGTCGATGGCCCCACCGTCGACGGCGACCAGGCCGCGCACGCGGCCGGTGGCCGACCAGCCGAGGTTGTCGGCGCGCGTGTCGGTCACGGTGATGCCCGTGATGGTGCCGGTCGAGGTGTACCGGGTGGCCGTGGCGTTGAGGGTGAGGTCGGACAGCGTGGCCTTCTTCCCCTCGGGCGAGACGGACACGACGAGCGCGCCCTCGGTCACCGGGAGCGTCGCCTCGATCTCGGGCCCCAGGACCGGGGTGTTGCCGTGGTCGTCGACGAGGATGTCGACGGGCTCCGACTCGGCGACGAGCTGGTCGTGGTCGTCGTAGACGGCGACCTTGACCTGGTGCGTGGCCGTGACGACGAACCCGTACCGGTCCGTGTCGGCTCCCTCGACCTGCTGCCACTGCCCGTCGGCCGCGGTGCGGGTGAACCAGCGGTGGCGGTCGGAGACGTGGGTGGACTGCTCGGCCGTCAGGCCGGCGACGTCGCCGGTGTGGTAGTGGCCGCCGACGCCCGTGACGGTGAGCGTGGTCGTGGCGGGCGGCTGCCCGGGCTGGCCGGTGGGCTCGCCGGTGGGCGGGCTGGTGGGCTCACCGGTCGGCTCACTGGTGGGCTCACCGGTCGGCTCGCCGGTGGGCTCACCGGTCGGCTCGCCGCCGGGTGAGCCGACGACGAACGTGTACGTCGCCGCGTTCGACGTCGCGGTGCGGGAGCCGTCTTCGCTGGTCACCGTGGCCTTCGCCGTCAGCCGGTACGTGCCGGGAGCGGTGAAGCCCCAGTTGGCGTGCGCGTGCGCCGTGGCGTCCTGGTGGACGGTGCCGGGCAGCGTCCACCCGTCCGCCAGGAGCTGGCGCACGTCGCCGAACGCGCCCGTGGACCACAGGTACACCTGGCCCGGCCCGTCGACCGCCGAGACGACGATGTCCGTGTCGGCGCCCGCGCCGTAGCGCGACGCGATCTCCAGGGTGTCCCAGCCGGGCCACACGAGGTTCTGGTCCTGGGTGAGCGGCAGGTAGTACAGCGAGGTCGGGGCGCCGGGCGGCAGGTGCGTGGCGGGCAGGTCGGTCAGGTGCGCCTGCTCCTTGACGACCAGCTCCACCGACTCGGGCGCCCGGTGGACGTGCGAGCCCGTGACGTCCTCCTTGAGGTTGAGCCGCACGGTGCCGTCGTCGTTGAGGGACAGGTTGAACAGGTCGATGTGGCCGGTGTCGAACCGCTGCGGGTCCGTCAGGTCACCGCCCGCGGCACGCGCGGAGGCCGGGACGACGGCGAGGGCGAGGGCCGCGACGATCGCGGCGGCTCCCGTTCGTCGCTTGGACGAGGTTCGCATGATGTCTCTCGCATTCTTCTCGTGGGGCTCCGCCGTGCGGCGGAACGGATTGGTGGCTGGTCAAGCGTGCGAGGTGCGGGCAGCACGCGGGGCGAGCGCCGCGGCACCCAGGAAAGCCAGCCCGACGAGGCCGAGCGCGACCGCCAGACCGGCCAGGTCCCCGGTGAGCGCGGGACCGGTCCGCGGGAGCGTGGGCCCGCCCGGGGCCCCGTTCCCCGGACCCGGCGTCCCGGCGGCGAGCGAGCACTCGCGCCCGTCCGGGGTGCGCCCGGTGGTCGCCGCCCCGGGCCGGGCCGCGGACGCCGGGTCGCCGGGGCCGACGAAGAACGTCAGCGTGGTCGTGGCCGTCCGGGGCTGGCCCGCGACGGTGCCAGAGAACGTGAGCGTGGCGTGGTAGGCGCCCGGCTCGGTGAAGGCCCAGATGGCGTGGACGTGGACGCCCGAGGCACCCACGGGGATCTCGGTGGACCGGCCGAACCCGTCGACCGTCCCGAAGAACTTCTCGCCCACGTTGCCGAACGAGCCCATGGAGTAGACGGCCAGCCGGCCGGGACCGTCGAGCGCGTCGAGCGACAGCGTGACGTTCCCGTCGGTCTTGCCGGCGACGGACTCGTGCTGCGTGTTCCAGCCCAGCCACGGCACGCCCGACGCCTGCGTGAGCGGGATCTGCCACACCTGGCCCGACCCGAGGAACGCGAAGTCGCCGCCCGGGGCCTGGACCGCCGCGTTGTCCTGCACGTGGAGCACCAGGCCCGCCGGATCGACCCAGCGCGGGGGCGATGCGCGGTCGTCCTTCACCAGGGCGCGCAGCGTGCCGTCCTCCAGCACGGGGCCGAAGTCGAGGTGCCCCTCGGTGACGACGTCGACGGCACCGGCGGGCGCGGCCGGTCCGGTCGCGATGCACTGCTCGGGCGTGGTGCCCGACGCCGGTGTGCCCTGCCCGGCAGGGGCGCCCGGCGCTCCGGTCGCACCCGGTGCTCCCGCCTCGGAAGGTGCGGCGGGCGCGGGCGCATCCCCGTCGCCCGGCCCGCCGCCCTCCCCGGCACCCCCGCCCGACCCCCGTGCGGACGATCCCTCTCGGGGTGCCGACCGCAGCACGGGCGCCTCGGTGATCGGGCCAGGCGCCACGGTGAGCGCCTCGCCGGACCGGTCCGAGATGCCGGCTGCTGCTTCCGCCGACGCCGCCGCAGCGGCGTCGGGCCCTTCCCGGCCGGGCGGCGTGCCCGACCGGTCGGCATCCGCGGTGTCTGCCACGTCCGCTGCGTCCGCTGCGGACGCCGCGTCCGTTGCGGCCGGGAGCCGCTCGCCGTCCGCGGAGGGCGACGCGTCGCCGTCGGCGCTCGCGGGCAGGTCACCGCTCCCGCCCGCGGCGGGCTCCGTCGCCGTGGGCGTGGCATCGGCCGCCGGTGCGCGCTCCAGCACGAGCTGCGCGCCGACCGGCCGGCCCGACGCCGCCAGCGACGCCTGTGCCGTCAGGCGGATCGCGTCGTCGTCGGCCGTCCACGTGACGGGCGTGCGTTCCCCGGCGGCGACGCGCACGCCCGCACCCTCCGTGGCTCCCGCGGTGACGTCGACGGCGTCGTCCGTGAAGGCGCCCGCGGGCAGCAGGCCGGCGTCGAGCACCACGGCGAGCGCGGACCCCTGGAGGTCGCCGCCGCCGAGCCGTACCCGTGTGGTGCCCGGGTCGAGCGTGGCGCCGTCGGCCGTGCGGGCCTCCAGCACGATCGCGTCCGGCTCGTACGTCAGCGCGACCGACGCGATGGCGGCGGCGTCGACGACGGTGGGGGCGATCGGGTCGGCCTGCAGCGGACCAGCGGCCGCGAGGCCCCCCGCGGCCAGCAGACATGCGGTGGCCAGGACGTGCAGGGTGCGTCGGATGCTCATGCGGGTGCTCCTTCGTCGGCGCGAGCGGGCAGGGGAGCCGGGTGGGGCGGCGGGGTGTCGTCCGGGACGCGCCGCCGGGTCGTGCGCCGCGCGAGCACCCCGTGCCGGGGTGCGAGCGTCCACGCCGCGAGGAACCCGGCGGTCAGGACCAGCACGACGACGCCGCCCGTGGGCAGGTCGAACGACCAGGACAGGTACAGGCCCACCACCGCGGCGGCCGACCCGATGACGGGGGCGAGCCACAGCATCACGGTGAGCCGGTCGGTCAGCAGCCGGGCGGTCGCGGCGGGGGTGACCAGCAGCGCGAGCACGAGGATGTTGCCGATGGTCTGCACGCTGATCACGACGGCGAGGGTCACCAGCACGTACAGCGCCAGGTCGAGCCAGAACACGGGCACGCCCGTCGCGCGCGCCGACTCGCGGTCGAGCGCCACCGTCACGAGCTCCTTGCGCAGCGCCGTCAGCGCCGCGAGCACCGCGGCACCGGTGCCCGCGACGACGTACAGGTCCGACGTCGGGATGCCGGTGATCGACCCGAACAGGAACTGCTGGAGCGACCCCGCGTACCCGGGGGCCCGCGAGATCACGACGATCCCGAGCGCGAACGCGGCGACGAAGCAGATGCCGATGACGGAGTCCTCACGCAGCCGCCGGTTCTGGGCGACCACGGCGATGAGCACGGCGGTCACGACGCCGGCCGCGGCACCGCCCAGCACCAGGTTGCCGCCCGCGACGAACGCCACGGCCAGGCCGGGGAACACGGCGTGCGCGACGGTGTCGCCGATGAACGCCATGCCGCGCAGCACGACGTAGCAGCCCACGACGCCGCACGCGATCGAGGACATCACGGCCACGGCGAGCGCCTTGGGCAGGAAGACCAGGTCGGGGTTGAGCAGGTCGGCCAGGAAGTCGGCGGGGGACATCACACCGCCCGCAGTGCGCGCAGGAGCGGGCTGTCGGGCCCCACGCCGAACGCCGTCGTCCACGCGGCGGTGTCGGCGGCGAGCGTCGCGGGCGTGCCGGCGGCGATCACGGTGCGGTGCAGCAGCGCGACACGGTCGCACGCGGCGAGCGCCCCGAGCAGGTCGTGGGTCGCCATGAGCACGGCCCGGCCCTCGTGCGCGAGATCGGCGAACAGCGCCGTCAGCAGCTCCTGCGTCGGCAGGTCCAGGCCCGTGAACGGCTCGTCGAGCAGCAGCACCTGCGGGCGCAGCGCGAGCGCCCGCGCGACCAGCACCCGCTGACGTTGCCCGCCCGAGAGCTGGCCGACGGGCCGTTCGGCGAGCGCGGTCAGGCGCACACGGTCGAGCGCGTCCGCCACCGCCTCCCAGTGCCGTACCCCGGGGCGGCGCACCGGCCCGAGCCGTCCCGTCAGCCCGGTCAGGACGGCGTCGGCCACGCAGATCGGGAAGTCCCAGGCGAAGTCGTGCCGCTGGGGCACGTACCCGACCGGGGTGCGTCCCGGCCGCGCCGGGCGCCCCGCGACGAGCACGGACCCGCTCCGGACGGGCTGGAGGCCGAGCACGGTGCGCAGCAGCGTGGTCTTGCCCGCCCCGTTGGGGCCGAGCAGCCCGACCAGCTCGCCCTGGTCCACGCGCAGCGACACGTCGTGGAGCACACGCGCACCCCCGAGGTCCACGTCCGCGTGCCGGACGTCCAGCGCGGTCACCGCGCGTCCCCGGGCGCGCCGGGCGACCGGTCGGCGCGCCCGTGACCGGCGGACCCGCGCGCGGCGCGCTCGTCGCCGGGCGCACGGTCGGCCGCGGCGTCGGCCGGGTCACCAGCAGGTGCCGGGCCGTCGGCGGGGTCACCAGCAGGTGCCGAGTCGTCGCCGGGCGCCGGGTCGCCGGGTCCGGCCGCGGTGCCGCGCGCGGTCAGCGCCCGGGCCCGCGCGCGGCGCCCGCGCGCCCCGAGGACGACGGCGCCGGCCAGGACGAGGCCCGCCAGCGCGCCGACCGTGAGGAGCACGGGCGCGATGCCGTCGCGCGTCGCGAGCACGGGCAGGCTCGCCCCGTCGTCGCCGTCGGCCGCGCGCGCGGCCGGGTCCGCGCCGCCGGGCACCTCGCCCCGCCAGGCCGCGGATCGCGCCTGGGCGACGGAAGTGGCCGAGCCGACCGCGAACCGCAGCACCCGCGTGTCGCTCACGTCCGTCCCGTCGATCAGGGTGGCCTCGGCGCGCAGCGCGACGAGGTACACCCCCGGCTGCGTGAACACCCAGCTCGCATGCGTGTGCGTGTTGACGTCGACCCAGATCCGGCCGGGCTCCGCCGAGCGCGAGTCGGCCAGGACGTCGGGCTCGCCGAAGCTGCCCGACTGCAGGTACACGGTCACGTCCCCGGGGCCCTGGACGCCGGCGAGCGACAGCGTGACCCCGCGGTCGATGCGCGCCATGACCTCGGGGTCCTGGGTGTTCCAGCCCAGCCACACCACGTCGGGGTCCTGGGTCTGCGGCAGCACCCAGACCTGGGCGCCGGGGGCGGCGCCCAGGAACCCGTACGCCGGGTCGTCGGGCACCTGGGCCGCCGCGGCGTCCGCGACCTGGAGCACGACGTCGTCGGGGTGGCGCCACACGCTCGTGCCGCCCGCCTTCGCGGCGTCGTCGTGCACGAGCAGGCTCCATCGACCGCCGTCGAATCGCGGGCCGAGGTCCACGTGCCCCTGCGACAGCACGTGCTCGCCGTGCGCGACGGGCTGGTCGGTCGCGAGCGTCTGGTCCAGGGCGGGGTCGTCGTCCGGCGGGGCCGTCGCGGCGCCCGCGGGGGACGCGGGTGCGGTGAGGGCCAGCAGGGCCGCGGCGAGTGCGGCCGCCGCGGGGCGAGGGGCGGCAAGGGGCATCAGGTCGTCCTGTCGGGTCGGGTCAGGCAGTCGTGGATCGAGCGGGCGTTGAAGCGCACGAGGTCGGCGTAGGTGCGCACGCGGTCGTCGAGCGTGTCGCCGTAGATGGGGCACACGGCCACGCCCTGCTCGGCGGCGACGTCGGTGAGCGTCGCCGAGCGCGCCGCGAGGTTGGGTTCGAGGAACACGGCCGGCACGTCGAGCGTGCGCAGCGTCGCCGCGAGCTTGCGGCGGTCGGCGAGCGACGGCTCGGCCGCCGGGTGCGGTGTCACGAACCCGGCCACGTGCAGGCCGTAGGCGTGGGCGAGGTAGGCGAACGCGTCGTGCGTCGTGACCAGGTGGCGGCGGTGGGCGGGGACAGCGGCGAGCAGGGCGCGCGCCTCGTCGTCGGCGGCCGTGAGCTCGGCCAGGTAGGCGTCGGTGTTGGCGCGGTACACGGCGGCGCCGGCGGGATCGGCGGCGGTCAGCGTGTCGCGCACGAGCTGCGCGTAGGCCATCCCGTTGCGCGCGTCCTGCCACAGGTGGGGGTCGATCTCGCCGTGCACGTGCTTGCCCAGCACGGCCTGGGGGAGCTGGTAGACCTGGTCGCCCGGCGTGCCGAGGAACCGGAACTGCGGCCCGGCGGGGATCTCGTCGAGCGCCTTGGCGGGCACGTCGACGACGACGTCGCCCGCACCGAGCGTCCGCTGCGTGTGGTCGCCGCCGCCCTCGGGGTCGTGGCGCACGCCCAGGCCGGGCGGCGTCGCGGCGTCCCCCAGTCCGGCCGTGAGGTCGGCGTGCCCGCGGTCGAGCACGACGGCGCCGGGGCGCGCCGCGGCGGGGTCGACGCCGACGGCGAAGGTGAACGTCTCCTCGCCCAGGCCGACGGGCCGGGTGGTGGGGTCGACCTGGAGCCGGGCGCGCAGCGTGAGGGTGTAGAGGCCCGGTTCGGTGAACGCCCACGACAGGTGCGTGTGCGCGTCGGCGGGCAGGGCGACGGTGTCGTGCTCGTACCCGTCGGCGGCGTCGAAGCCGTCGGACGAGTCGATGTACACGTCGGTGTCCCCGAAGGTGCCCGTGAGGTAGGCGAACACGTTGCCGGGCCCGGTCGCGCCGACCGCCGAGACGAGCACCTGGGACGACCGCGTGGCGCCGAGGTGCTCCCCGGTGCCCTGCACGCGCAGGCCCAGCCACACGGTGTCGAGCGTGACGTCCTCGACGAGCGGGATCAGCTCGGCCGCGTACTTGACCGACTCCTCGGCCAGCGACACGCTCACGGCGTCGGGGCGCAGGTTGGCGTCGAGCGTCTTGATGACGGCGTGCTCCTCGAGCAGCGCGTAGTTGCTGAACGCCACGTCGGCGTAGACCACGTTGCGGGCGTCGCGCAGCGTGGGCTCGTAGGTGTGCGGGTCGCCGCCGTCGGGCACGAGCGAGACGACGACGGCGCGCTCGCCCGCCACGTGCTGCACCAGGTCGCGCAGCAGGCCGGTCGTCGTGACCACGCGCAGGCGCGCGCCGTCGGCGGGGAGGGTGGGCCGGGCGGTGCAGGCGGTCAGGGGCAGGGTGAGGGCGGCGAGGGCGGCGAGGGCACGCCGGGGCCGGGCAGGGCGCACGGAGGTCTCCGGGTCGGGGGTCCCCTGTCGCGGGACGCGAGGGTGGGTGCTGTCGCGGGACGCGAGGGTGGGTGCTGTCGCGGGACGCGAGGGTGGGTGCTGTCGCGGGACGCGAGGGTGGGCGCGGTGGTGGGGCGCGGTGCGACGGTGGGCGACGGTGGGCCTGGTCGTTGCGGCAGGCGGTGCGCCCGTCCGGGGGCGCGGGCGTCGCGGCGGTGCGACGGCTACCGGGAGGAGTAGATCAGCCGGGCGCGAACCCAGCCGGTGAGCTGGCGGCGCACGGGCTCCCAGCGTGCCGCCGGGCACGCGTGCGTGGCGGCCGGGGTGTCCAGGGCGTCGGACCCGCAGCCGCAGCGCAGGGCCGCGCCGGCGGCCAGGTGGCCGCGCGTGTGGGCGTGAGGGCGCAGGGCCTCGGTGTCGAGCCAGGTCACGTGGTCACCCCCAAAGAGAAGAGCGGGCAGGAGAGGACGGTCTAAATGGGAATGATTGTCATTCCGATGTGGCCATCCTGCGAGAGCTCGCGTGCGGTGTCAAGCGAGCTGCCGGGATTCGCTCAGGATCGCTCGGCAGCACCGGCGACATCGGCAGGCTGGAGGGCCGCGTCGGCCGACGCCGCGAGCAGCGCCCGGGCCCCCGGAGCGACGGCGTAGTGGGCCCAGCGCCCGCGCTGCTCACGCGTGACCAGCCCGGCCTCGGCCAGGAGCTTCATGTGGTGGGACACCGTGGGCTGGGACAGCCCGACCGGCTCCGTGAGGTCGCAGATGCACGCGTCGCCCTCGGGGGCTGCGGCGATGATCGACAGCAGCCGCACGCGTGCGGGGTCGCTCAGCGCCTTGAACGTCCGGGCGACGGCGCCGGCCTGCTCGGCGCCGAGGCCGGCGGCGGCCGGACGGCCGCACGCGTCGCTCGTGGTGCCGACCAGGGGGAGCGACGTCGTCATGGTGTCATCCTCCCATGCCCATCGACGGGCGTCGATGGGCGTCGACGGGCGCGTGGTTCAGGGACGGGCCTCGACGAACGCCCGGTAGTTCTGGTGGCCGCCCGACAGGTTGTAGACCCGATCGAAGCCGAGGTTGCGCAGCACGTTCTGACCGGCGTTGCCGGTGACGCCCTTGTTGCAGTACGTCACGGTGACCAGGGCCGGGTCGAGCTCGGCGGCCCGCTCGCGCAGCTCGGCGAGCGGGATGTGCACCGAGCCGTCGACGTACCCCTGGGCCCGGTCCTTCGCGCCCCGCACGTCCACGACCTGGATCGTCTCGCCCGCCCCGCGGCGGGCGACGAGCTCGGCGGGGGTCAGCAACGGGGTCCGGCCGTGGATCGCGCCGTCGAGGGCCATGCCCGTGTAGTGCACCGGGTCCTTGGTCGTCGCGAAGGCGGGGGAGTAGGCCAGGTCGAGGTGGAACAGGTCGGCGACGTCGGCGCCGAACGTGATGGCCGTGGCGAGGACGTCGAGACGCTTGTCGGCGCCCGACGAGCCGATCACCTGCGCGCCGAGCAGGCGCCCGGTCGCCCGGTCGGCGACGGCCTTGATGACCAGCGGCCGCCCGCCCAGGTACTCGGGGCGGTCGGGCTTGATGTTGTGCAGCACCTCGACGTCGTACCCGGCCGCGCGCGCGGCCGTCTCGGTCAGACCCGTGCCCCCGACGCCCAGGTCGAAGACGCGCACGATCGACGTGCCCAGGATGCCGCGATGCTCCAGCGGCCCGCCCGTGATCGCGTCGCCGAGGATGCGGCCGGTCTTGTTCGCCGTCGACCCGAGCGGCACCCAGGCCGGCTCGCCGGTGACGAGGTCGAACGACTCGGCGACGTCGCCCGCCGCCCACACGTGCGCCACCGAGGTGTGCTGGCGGCGGTCGACGGCGATCGCTCCCGTGGGCCCGAGCCGCACGCCCGCCTGCACGGCGAGGTCGGTGTTCGGGCGCACGCCCACGGCCACGACCACCAGGTCGGCGGCGATGCGTGCCTCCCCGGCGCCGTCGCGCACGACGACGCCGGTCACGCCGTCGGCCGTGGCCTCGACGGCCGTCAGTGCCGTCCGGGTCCGCAGGTCGACGCCGTGCGCGCGCAGCTGCGCGTCGACGCGCGCCGACATGTCGGGGTCGAGGCGGGCCATCGCGTGCGGCAGCGCCTCCACGACGGTGACGTCCAGCCCCCGGTGGACGAGCTGCTCGGCCATCTCCAGCCCGATGTACCCGGCACCGACGACGACGGCGGCGCGCGCGTCGCGGTCCCGGATCCAGGCGTCGATGTCGCGGGCGTCCTGCGGGGTGCGCACGGTGAACACGCCTGGGGCCGGGATGCCGGGGACCGCCGGGACGACGGGGTGCACGCCCGTCGCCAGGACGAGCTCGTCGTAGGTGTCGGTGAACGTCTCGCCGGTCGCCAGGTCGCGCACCTCGACGGTGCGCGCCGCGGCGTCGACCGAGACCACCTCGTGCCCCGTGCGTACGTCCACGCCGTAGCGCTTGGCGAACCAGGCGGGGGTGCGCGGGGTCAGCGCGTCGATGCTCGCGACGGCGCCGCCCACGAAGTACGGCAGGCCGCAGCCCGAGTAGGAGATGTCGTGGTCGCGCTCGTAGATCGTGATGCGCGCCGACTCGGTGTTGCGGCGGGCCTTCGCGGCGGCGGAGGTCCCTGCCGCGACCGAGCCCACGACGACGATCGTGACGGGGGTGGCGGTGCCGGTGCTGGTCATGGTGCCTTCCGGGGGTGCGCGGCCGCGACGAGCCGCTGACGGGTGGTGCTCACGCGGCCAGGCGGGCGGCCAGGGCCCGGACGCGCGCCGACAGCTCGTCGTAGGCGGCGTCGAACGCCGCCGGGGTGCCCACGCGGACGGGGTCGGGGATCGACCAGTGCAGGTCGCCGCGGACGGCGGCCTCCTCGTGCGCGAGGTCGCAGACCGTGACGACGAGGTCGCCGTCCGCGGCGACGTCGTCGAGCCGGCGCGGTGCGACGGTCGGGAGGTCGAGGTGGCGCCGGCGGGCGACCTCCCGGGCGCCCGGGTGGATGACCGCCGCGGGGCGGGTGCCCGCGGAGGCCGCCGGGACGGGCGACGCCTGGCGCCACAGTGCCGCGGCCAGGTGGGAGCGGGCGGAGTTGGCGCTGCACACGAACAGCACGCGCGTCGGCGCGGGCACCGACGGCAGGGCGAGCGCGAGGGCGCCGGCACGCAGGCGCACGTACTGGCGCCGGCCGTCGCCCTGCGAGCGGTGGGACGTGACCAGGCCCGCGTCGCGCAGCACGCCGAGGTGGTGCGACAGGAGGTTGGACGTGATGCCGAGCACCTGCATGAGCTCGCTCGGCGAGGCGTCGCCGAGCGTGAGGGTGTCGACGATCCGCAGCCGGGCGGGGTCGCCGAGCGCGGCGTGGACGGCGGCCCGCCGGGTGAGGTCCGCCGTTGCCTCAACGGTCATAGAGTCAAGTTTGACTGAGGTATCTCGTGCGGTCAACCGGCTCCCGCTATGTGGCCCAGACCCGTTCGAGCCTCTGGGCGCCACGCGAGATCGGCCAGCACAGCAGGAAGTACAGGACCATCACGACGGCGTAGACGACGAACGGCGCCTGCGGGTGCTGGAACGACTGGTTGGCCACCGACACGATCTGGCGCCCGACCGTCATGACCTCGGCGACGGAGATGAAGGCGCACAGCGACGTCGTCTTGATCATGCGGGTGACCAGGTTGATCGCCGCCGGCGCGACCCGGCGCACCGACTGCGGGACGATCACCCGCAGGTACGTGCTCGTGGTGGACAGCCCGAGCGCCTGCGCCGACTCGTACTGGTGACGCGGGATCGAGGTCACCGCGCCCCGCACGACGTCGCCGAACTCCCCGGTGCCCCAGACGGTGAACACCACGATCGACGTGGTGACGTTCGACGCGTTCAGCCCGAGCTCGGCCGATGCCACGTAGTAGGCGAGGTAGAGCAGGACGACGAGCGGGACGATGCGCACGGCCTCCAGGTAGATACGCCCCACCGCACGGACCGCCGGGTGCCTCGCGGCGAGGACGAACCCGAACGCGGTGCCCAGGAGCATCGAGGCAGCCGCCGAGACCAGGGCGATCAGCGCGGTGAGCCCGAGGCCCTCGGCGAGCTGCCGGGCGTTGCCGGCGCTGACCAGCCACTCAGGAACCGAAAGAGGCATGGCGCACCCTCCGTTCGAGCAGGCGCAAGGCCACCGACAGCGGCAGCAGGATGACCAGGTAGGAGGCGACGAGCAGGAGGTAGGCCTCGTTGGACGTGTAGAACATGCTCACGAGGTTCTGGGTGAGGGCCATGAGGTCGACGACGGCGATCACCGAGACGATCGACGTCTCCTTGACCAGGAAGATCGCGTTGGCGGTCAGGGCCGGCAGCGCGACGGCGAACGCCTGCGGCAGCGTGACGCGCAGCAACGTCTGCCGTGGGCTGAGCCCGAGCGAGGCGGCCGCGTCGAGCTGGCCCTTGCGCACGGCCTCCAGCCCGGACCGCAGCGCCTCGGCCATGTACGACCCGCCGAGGAAGACCAGGCCGACGGCCGCGCACGTGAAGCCGTCGGCCTTGACCCCGACCAGCGGCAGGCCGAAGTAGAGGAAGTAGAGCTGGACCATCGAGGGGGTGTTGCGGGAGACCTCGACGTAGACCGCCACGAGCCGGGCGGCGCCCGGTACCCGGTGGTGGCGCACGAGCGCCGCCGCGATCCCGACCGCGAGGGAGCCCGCGATCGCGATCGCCGCGAGCCGCAGCACGACCAGCACCGCGCGCCCGTACTGGGGCACGTAGTCCGCGACGATGTGCCAGTTCACCGCGGGCCTGCCGCGGGCCGAGGGGCGCGGCAGGCCCGGCGCGTGAGCCGAGGACAGGCCATCGTCAGCCGATCTTCCCGCGTTCGACGACGATGGTCGCCGGGTCGGCGGCGTCCCCGTAGACGGGGGCGAGGGTGGCCTCGTAGTCCTGGAGGAAGAAGTCGTCGGGGAGCGTCGTCGTGATCTCCTCGTTGAGCCAGTCGAGCAGGCTCGTGTTGCCCTTGCGCACGGCGGGGGCGATCGCCTGCGGGTCGCCCAGCTTCTCGATGCCGACGGTGAACCCGGGGTTCTGCAGCGCCCAGGCCAGGACGTTGGTGGTGTCCTGGGACAGCGCCGGGCTCCGGCCGTCCTTGAGCGCGGCGAACGCGTCGGTCTCGGTGGTGAAGACGTTGAGCTTCACGTCGGGGTAGTGCTGGGTGAAGTACGTCTGCTGGGTGGTGCCCTGCGCGACGATCAGCTCCTTGCCCTCGAGCTGGGACACGTCCGTGATCGGGGCCGAGGTGGGCGACACGACGCCCATGTAGACCTGCATGTACGGCAGGGCGAAGTCGACCTGCTGCTTGCGCTCGTCGGTGACGGTGAAGTTCGCCAGCACCAGGTCGACCTTGCCGCTCGTCAGCGCGGGGACCCGGCCCTGGGCGTCGAGCCCGACGTAGTCGACGTCGACGCCGAGGTCCTTGCCGATCTGCTCGGCGAAGTAGACGTCGTAGCCGGTGTACGCCCCGGAGGCGTCGACCGAGCCGAACGGGGGCAGGTCGCGGAAGACGCCGACGGTGATCTTCCCCTTGGCCTTGATCGCCTCGAGCGAGTCGGCCGCCTGCGAGGCGTCGCCGGTGGCGTGCGCACCGGCCCCGGACGCGCTGGAGCACCCGGCGGCGAGGGCGATGGTGGCCGTCGTCGCAGCGAGCGCGGCGCCGATGCGGCGCCACGACGCGCGCCGTGAGCGTGCGGGCGCGGTGGCTGGTGTGGTGGTCATGGTGGGTCCTCTCGTGTCCGCTGGGCAGCGGGTCCTGGTGGGGTGCGCGCTAGGCGCGCACGGGCTTGCGGGGGGTGAAGTCGAGGCTGGCGAGGAAGGCTCGCGCGCGCTCGGACCTCGGCCGGGTGAAGAACTGCTCGGGCTCGGCGCGCTCGGCGACCCGCCCGGCGTCGAGCAGGACGACCTGGTCGGCGACCGCCCGGGCGAAGGCCATCTCGTGGGTGACGATGAGCATCGTCATGCCGTCGGCGGCGAGCTCGGCGACGACGTCGAGCACCTCGCGGACCATCTCCGGGTCGAGGGCCGCGGTGACCTCGTCGAAGAGCATCAGCTCGGGGTGCAGGATCAGCGACCGGACGATGGCGATGCGCTGCTTCTGCCCGCCGGACAGCTGCCGCGGGTAGGCGTCTCGCTTGTCGTGCAGGCCGACCCGACGCAACAGCTCCTCGGCCTCGGCGGCGGCCTCGCTGCGGCGCCGGCGCTGGACGGCGCGCGGCGCCAGCAGGATGTTGTCCAGCACGGTGAGGTGGCTGAACAGCTCGTAGTCCTGGAACACCATGCCCACGCGCTGGCGCACCCGGCTCCAGCTCGTGCCGGGGTCGGTGATGGTCTGCGTGCCGAGCCGGATCGTGCCGCCCTGCGTGGCCTCGAGGCCGTTGACGCAGCGCAACAGCGTCGACTTGCCGCAGCCGGAGGGACCGACGACGGCGAGCACCTGCCCGCGCTCGACGGTCAGGTCGATGCCGTCGAGAACCAGCAGGTCGCCGTAGGACTTGCGCAGACCTTCGATGGTCAGCAGCGGCGCGGAGCCCGGGGCCGACGGCACGGTCATGCCCCGGCCTTGCCGCGCTCGACAACGATGTCGTCGGGGTCGGCGTCCGGCCCGTAGACCTGTGCGAGGGTTGTGGCGTAGTCGTCGTGGAAGAAGTGGTCGGGCAGGCCCGTGGTGATCTCCTGGTTGACCCAGTCGAGCAGGCTCTGGTCACCCTTCGCCACGGCCGCGGCCACGAGCGTGGGGTCACCGATGCGTTCGACGCCGACGGTGAAGCCGGGGTTCTGCCGCGTCCAGGCCAGCTCGTCGAGGTTCGACTGGGCCAGGGCGGCGCCGCGCCCGTCCTTGAGGGCGGCGTAGGCGTCCGTCTGGGTCTGGAAGACGGCCTGCTCGACGTCGGGGAAGTGCTCGGTGAACCACGCCTGCTGGCTCGTGCCGCGTGTGACGATGAGCTTCTTGCCGGCGAGCTGGGACACGTCGGTGACGGGTGCGTCGTCGGGCGAGACGAGCGCCTGGTAGGCCTGCATGTACGGCAGCGAGAAGTCGACCTGCTGCTGGCGCTCGGGGGTGACGGCGAAGTTCGCCAGGACCAGGTCGACCTTCCCGCTGGTCAGCGCGGGCACACGCCCCTGGGCGTCGAGGCCGACGTAGTCGACGCGCACGCCCAGGTCCTTGCCGAGCTGGTCGCCGAGGTAGATGTCGTAGCCCGCGTAGGCGCCGTCCGCGCCGACGGAGCCGAACGGGGCGAGGTCGCGGAAGACGCCGACGGTGAGGACGCCGCTGGCCTTGATCTCCTCGAGCGAGCCGCTCGGGGCGGCGCTCGTCGGTCCGGCGCCGTGCGCGGCGTCGCCACCGGCGCAGCCGGAGGCGACGGTCGAGACGGTCGCGACGGTGACGAGCATGAGGGCCGTGGCGGTGAGCCGGGCGCGGGCAGATGGCGACATGGTGGGTCCTCTCGGAGAAGGGCGGCAGGGGAGGGCGGCACGCGGCCCGGGGACGCGGGTCCGGTGGGCCACCGGGATCGAGCGGGCGCAGGTGCCCGGCTCGTCCGGCGGCGGTCTCGTCCGACGACGGTCTCGTCCGGTGGCGGGGCGGCTCAGCGGAGACGCAGCGGCGACCGGGGTTCGAGGCAGGTGACCGCCGAGCGGGCTCGGGGGCTGCGGTGCCCGGGCTGCGGCGGGTCGCTCGGGGTCAGGGGGACGTGGCGCCCGTGACGGTCAGGCGACGGCCTGGTGCCGGGTGTTCAGGAGGCGCGACAACAGCCCGCGGCGACGATGCACGCGGTGGCTGTCGAAGGAGTCCTGGCGGTGAGCACGGGCCGAGACTAGGGGCCGCCGCGAGCGCGGCGACGTGCCGTCCACGATGTGGATACCTTGATGGACACCCCGTGCGGGGTAGGCCGACGGTGCCTGCCTACCTCATCCCTGGTGGTGCGGCGGCACGACGTACCCGACGTGCTCGCCGTACTGGAGCGCGTTGGTCACCAGCGCCGCGACGTGCTCGTCGGGCTGGGTGTAGTAGATCGTCGTGCCCTCGCGCCGGCAGGCGACGAGGTTGCCCGCGCGCAGCTTCGCGAGATGCTGCGAGACCGCGGGCGTGGGCCGGTCGAGCGTCGTGGCGATCGCCGTCACCGACATCTCGGTCCCTGAGAGCATGGCGAGGATCGCCAGGCGCGTGCGGTCGGCGAGCAGACGCAGCGCCTCGACGGCGTGGTCGAGCTCGACGTCGGCGGGGGGCTCGGTGACGGTCACGCTCATCATCCTGGCACCGGATCCTGGGCGGTCGACTCCTGCGCGACCGGCGCGGCGGTGGGCCAGGACGCGGCGGCGGCTGCCGTCGCGGCGGCGGCGACCCCGGCGAGCACGAGGGCCGTGCGTCCCAGGCCCACGGCGCCGAGCCATCCGGCCAGCGGGTAGGTGAGCAGCCAGCAGGCGTGCGAGAGGGAGAACTGCGCCGCGAACGCCGCGGGCAGGTCCTCGCGCGGGACGGTCCGGCGGATGATGCGGCCCATCGGCGTCTCGGCCGCGGACCAGCCGACGCCCACGGCCAGCCACAGCACGCCGACGGAGGCCAGGCCGAGCCGGGGCGACGGGACGGCCAGCGCGAGCGGGGCCAGCAGCGTGGCTCCGGTGAGCGCGACGGCGCCGCCGAGCATGATGCGCCGCTCGGAGCGCCGGTGCAGGACGCGGGGCAGGGCGACCGCCGCGAGCATCGACCCGGCGCCGTTGACCGCCAGCATGACCGCGACGACGTCGCCGCCCTGGCCGAAGACCGAGCGGACGATGACGACCGTCTGCACGATGACGAACGCGCCCGCGGCGGCCACCGCGAGGTTGAGCGCCAGCACCGGCCGCAGGGCCCGCGTGCGGACGAACAGCGCGATGCCGTGCCGGACCCGCCGCGTGAGCGGCGCCTCGGGGCCGGTGCTGCCCGTCCGGGCGCCCGCCGGCAGGGCGGCCGACGCCACGAGCAGGGCCGACCCGGCGAAGCCGAACGCCGTCCCGAAGAACAGCGCGCCCGAGTCGACGACGAGCAGGAGCGCCGCGGCCAGCAGGGGGGAGAGCACCTGTTCGAGGTCGTCGGCCAGCCGCGACAGCGACAGCGCCTCGGTGTATTCGTCGTCGCCGGGCAGGATCTGCGGGATGGCGGCCTGGAAGGTCGGGGTGAACGTCGCCGAGGCCGCCTGGAGCACGAAGATCAGCAGGTAGACCTGCCAGATCTCGCCGACGAACGGCAGCAGCAGCGCGACCGCGACGCGCAGCAGGTCCGAGCCGACCAGCACCGCCCGCCGGGGCAGCCGCCCGAGCAGGGCGGCGGCCAGAGGGGCGACGACGACGTACGCCGCCATCTTGATCGCGAGCGCCGTCCCCAGCACGCCGCCCGCGCGGTCGCCCGCGAGGTCGAAGGCGAGCAGCCCGAGCGCCACGGTGGCCAGGCCCGTCCCGGCCAGGGAGACGACCTGGGCGAGGAACAGGTGGCGGTAGGTGCGGTGGGACAGGACGCGCAGCACCCACTCATTATGATCCGTGATTGCGCAAACACGTAATAAGGAGCGACCGCGCGAAATACCGACCTTCGGCCCGATGCTGACGGGTACGCCGAGCACTAGGCTCACGAGCGCAGAAGGAAGGTCGCAAGTGCGCATCGCCGTCACCGGAGCCGGTGGGTACGTCGCTCGCAACCTGGTGCCGACGCTGGTCAGCCAGGGTCATACCGTCACGGCCGTCGACGGGTCGCCCACGCTGCCGTGGACCGCCGAGGCGGCCGTGCGCGCGGTCCGGGCCGACGTGCGCGACGCCCCCGCGATGCGCGCCGCCCTCGACGGCACCGACCTCGTCTTCCACCTCGCCGCGCGCATCACGCTGCGGCAGACCGACCCGCTCGCCTGGTCCGTCAACACCGACGGCGTGCGCACCGTGGCGCGCGCGGCGCTCGCGGTCGGCGTCGGGAGGCTCGTGCACTGCAGCTCGGTACACGCGTACGACCTGGCGAGCGGCGTCATCGACGAGACGTCGCCGCGCGCCGTCCGCGCCGGCCTGCCCGTGTACGACAGGTCCAAGGCGCGAGGCGAGCTCGAGCTCGCCAGGGTCGTCGACGCCGGGCTGGACGCCGTCACCGTCAACCCGACGGGCATCTACGGGCCCGTCGACCACGTCGGCCGGCTCGCCCCCACCAACGCCGTGCTGCGCCGGGCCGCGCTCGGCACCGCCTTCCTGGACGTGGCCGGGGGTTTCGACTTCGTCGACGTGCGCGACGTCGTCGCCGGGCTGCTGCTCGCCGCGCGCCTGGGACGCACCGGCGAGGGGTACCTCCTCGCGGGCGAGCGGCTGGTCATGCACGAGATGCTCGGCGCCGTGGCCGGCCTGCTCGGACGCCGCCCGCCGCTGCTGACCGTGCCTTTCGCCTGCGCCCGGGCGATCGGCGTCGTCGCCGGGCCGCTCTCCCGGCGCGACGGCGTCGACGCGCTGTCGCCCGCCGCGCTCGGCACCCTGCGAGCCGCGCCGCACGTCTGCAGCGGCAAGGCCCGGCGCGAGCTCGGCTACGCACCCCGCCCGAGCCGCGAGACGCTGCGCGACACCGCCGCCTTCCTGGTGACCAGCGGGGCGCTGCGCCGCACGCGGGCGCGAACGGGCCGGTAGCCGCCAGGCGGCCGGCACGGTCCCCGCCCCGCGCACCGTGAGCCACGGCACACCGAGCGACAGGATTGTGTGGTCTGTCACCACAGTCTGTAGGTTGCGTCTCGTCCCTACCGACCTGTGGAGGTCCCATGCGCATCGGCGTGCCCCGGGAGTCCGGGGAAGGTCAGCGGCTCGTGGCCGCGACCCCCGCAACCGTCGCGAAGCTCCGGAAGCTCGGGTACGACGTCGTCGTCGAGCACGACGCCGGAGCCGCGGCCAACTTCTCGGACGACGCGTTCGTCGAGGCCGGCGCCGCGACCGGCAGCACCGAGGAGGTCTGGGGCAGCGACGTCGTCGTGGCCGTGGACGCCCCCGCGGACGACCGGCTCGCACTGCTGCGTCCCGGGGCCGTGCTCATCGCACAGCTCTTCCCGGGCACCCACCCCGAGCGGGTCGACGACTACCGGGCGCGCGGCATCACCGCGATGGCGCTCGACGCCGTGCCGCGCATCTCGCGCGCCCAGGCGCTCGACACGCTCTCCACGATGTCCAACGTCTCGGGCTACCGGGCCGTCATCGAGGCGGCGGCCGAGTTCCAGGGCATGTTCACCGGGCAGGTGACCGCCGCGGGCAAGACGCCGCCGGCCACCGTGTTCGTCATCGGCGGCGGCGTCGCCGGCCTGGCCGCGATCGGCACCGCGTCGAGCCTCGGCGCCGACGTGCGCGCGTTCGACGTGCGCCCCGAGGCGGGCGAGCAGATCGAGTCCATGGGCGCGACGTTCGTGCAGGCCGAGGCCGCGCAGCAGGAGGTCAGCTCCGACGGCTACGCGCGCGAGCTCACGGCCGACCAGGAAGCCGCGACGGCACGCATGTACGCCGAGGAGTCCGCACGGGCCGACATCGTCATCACGACGGCGCTCGTGCGCGGCACGGCCCCGCGCACGCTGACGAGCGAGATGATCGCGGCGATGAAGCCGGGCTCGGTCATCGTCGACCTCGCGGCGTCGGGCGGCGGCAACGCCGAGGCCACCGTGCCGGGGCAGCGCGTCGTCACCGACAACGGTGTCGTCGTGCTCGGCTACACCGACCTGCCCGGCCGCATGCCCGCGCAGACGTCGCAGCTGTACGGCACCAACATCGTCAACCTGCTCGCGCTGCTGACGCCCGGCAAGGACGGCGAGCTCGTGCTCGACCTCGACGACGCGGTGCAGCGCGGCATGACCGTCGCACGGGCGGGGGAGATCCTCTGGCCGCCGCCGCCCGTGAGCGTCTCGGCGGGATCGGCCCCGGCCGGTGCCGCGCCCGCCCCGACGCCCCAGCAGCACGCGGCCGATCTCGCGGCCGCCGCCGAGACGGCCCAGGCCAAGGCCCGGCTGCGCACGCAGCGGCTGACGTTCGGCGGGGCGCTCGCCGCGGTGCTCGTCATCCTCGGGCTCACCTACGGGCCCGAGACGTTCCGCGGCCACTTCACCGTGTTCGCGCTCGCCGTGGTCATCGGCTTCTACGTCATCTCGAACGTCAGCCACTCGCTGCACACGCCGCTCATGGCACAGACCAACGCCATCTCGGGCATCATCCTGGTCGGCGCGCTGCTGCAGCTCGGCAACGACAACCTCGTGGTCACGATCCTGGCGTTCGTCGCCGCGACCGTGGCGAGCATCAACATCTTCGGTGGCTTCCTGGTCTCGCGCCGGATGATCGCCATGTTCCGGAAGGACGCGTGACCACGTGCTGACCCAGCTCGCCCAGGCCGCGTACGTCGTCGCGGCCGTCCTGTTCATCCTGTCCCTGGCCGGTCTCGCCAAGCAGACCTCGGCCCGCCGCGGCGTCACGCTCGGCATGGTCGGCATGGGCCTGGCGCTCGTCGCGACCGTGCTGCTCGCCGCCGACCAGTCGCAGCGCCCCGTCGCCGTGACGCTCTCGCTCATCGTCGTCGTGCTGCTCATCGGCGCGGGCGTCGGCGCGTGGCGTGCCCGCAGCGTCGAGATGACGCAGATGCCCGAGCTCATCGCGATCCTGCACTCGTTCGTGGGTCTGGCGGCCGTCGCCGTCGGCTTCGACTCCTACCTCACCGAGCGCGTGCACGCCGGCGCGGGCGGTGCCGTGCACCTGGTCGAGGTGTTCCTCGGCGTGCTCATCGGTGCCGTGACCTTCACCGGGTCGATCGTCGCCTACCTCAAGCTCAGCGCGAAGATGCGGTCGGCGCCCCTGACGATCCCGGGGCGCAACTGGCTCAACCTCGGCGCCCTGGTCGCCTCGCTCGGGCTCATGGTGTGGTTCGTGGTCGCGCCGTCGTCCGGTCTGCTCCCGCTCGGGATCATGACCGCCGTCGCGCTGCTGCTCGGGTTCCACCTGGTCGCCGCGATCGGCGGCGGCGACATGCCCGTCGTCGTGTCGATGCTCAACTCCTACTCCGGATGGGCCGCGGCCGCGGCCGGCTTCATGCTCGGCAACGACCTGCTCATCGTCACCGGTGCCCTCGTCGGCTCCTCGGGTGCCATCCTCAGCTACATCATGTGCAAGGCCATGAACCGCTCGTTCATCTCGGTGATCCTCGGCGGGTTCGGCGCCGACGGCGGCGCCACGCCGTCGTCGGGTGCCGGGGCCGACTACGGCGAGCACCGCGAGATCCTGGCCGACGGCGTCGCGGACCTGCTGCGGTCGGCGAAGTCCGTGGTCATCACGCCGGGCTACGGCATGGCCGTCGCCAAGGCGCAGTACCCCGTGGCCGAGCTCGTCTCGCGGCTGCGCGGGCACGGGGTGACCGTGCGGTTCGGCGTGCACCCCGTCGCGGGGCGCCTGCCCGGGCACATGAACGTGCTGCTGGCCGAGGCCAAGGTGCCCTACGACATCGTGCTCGAGATGGACGAGATCAACGACGACTTCGCGGACACCGACGTCGTCCTGGTCATCGGCGCGAACGACACCGTCAACCCGGCCGCGCTCGAGGACCCGGGCTCGCCCATCGCGGGCATGCCCGTCCTGGAGGTCTGGCACGCGAAGGAGGTCATCGTGTTCAAGCGCTCGATGGCCACCGGGTATGCGGGCGTGCAGAACCCGCTGTTCTTCCGCGACAACACCCAGATGCTGTTCGGCGACGCCAAGGATCAGGTGGAGAAGATCGTCCAAGCGCTGTGACGTGCTGTGACGTGCTGTGACGTGCTGTGCCAGGATGCGGGGCATGCCTCGCACTGACGCACCGCTCGTCGTCCTCGGGCCCGGCGCGATCGGCGGCCTCGTCGCCGCGCTGCTGGAGCGGGCCGGTCACCCGGTCACCGTCGTCGGGCGTGCGGGCAGCGTCGCGCAGGTGGCCGCGCACGGCATCGCCGTCGAGTCGGACCTCGTCGGCTCCTGGACGGCGCAACCGGCCGCGGCGGCCCAGGTGCCGCACGGCGCCTGCGTGATCGTGGCCGTCAAGGCCGAGGGCCTGGAGGCCGCGGCGGCCCTGCTGGCCGCCGCGGCGCCCGCCGAGGTGCTGTCGCTGCTCAACGGCGTCGAGCACCTCGACGCGCTGCGCGCCGCGCTGCCCGGCACGCGCGTCGTGGCCGGCACGATCGCCGGGGAGACGCTGCGCACGTCGGCCGGTCGCGACGGACCTCTGACGGTCCGCCACCGCGGCCGGCTCCTGCGCGTCGTGGCCCCGGCCGACGCCGCCGGCCTCGCCAGCGTCCGTGCGCTGCGCGACACGGCCGCCGACGTCGTCGTGGACGGCACGCAGGCACAGGTGCTGTGGCTCAAGCTGCGGTTCCTCGCTCCGATGGCGCTGCTCACCTCACGGTGGGACGCCGGCCTGGGCGAGGCGCTCGACCGCGACCCCGCGGGCGCACAGGCCCTGCTCGCGGAGGTCGCCGCCGTCGCGTCCGCCGAGGGCGTGCCGACGACGGCGCAGGACCTGCACGCCATCCTCGCGGGGCTCCCGCCGACCATGCGCTCCTCGCTCCAGGCCGACGTCGAGGCCGGGCGGGCCGGTGAGCTGGACGCGATCGGTGGCGCGGTGCAGCGGCGGGGCCGCAGCCACGGCGTCGCGACGCCCGCGCTCGACACCACGATCGCGGCGGTCGAGGCTCGGCTGCGCTAGGTCCCGTCTCGCAGAGGTGCAGGTCACGGGCTCGCGTCAGGGCGACCGCCGGGCCGGGCGCTCCCATAATGGCGAAGAGACATATGATGACGTTGCATGTAAGTGCAGGCGAAGCCGGGAGTACAGGAGCAACCCATGTCCGCGTCGTTGACCCCTGACACGGAGTCGAGGCTGGCGCCTTCGGAGCTCCGCTATCTGGTGCTTGCCGCGCAACGGGAAGGCAGCAGGGAAGTCAACCGCCGCCTGGCAGACCTGAAGCTGACGGCGTCACAAGCGGAGATCATCCTCGTCCTCCGAGAGTTCGGCCCCATCACGCTCAAGGAGCTCGGGGGGCTCATCGTCTGCGAAGCAGGAAGTCCCAGCAGAATCGTGGACACCCTCGTGAGGCGCGGACTCGTCGTCCGCACGCAAGACACCGTCGATCGCCGCGCGGTCTCGATAGAGCTCAGCGAATCCGGCCGTGCACTCGTCTCGGTGCTCAAAGAGATCGACCACGCCATCAACGCGGGAGCGCTCGCGCAGCTCGCGCACTCGCAGCTCGACGGCCTCGTCTCGTCGTTGCGCCTCTATCTCGCCGACTCCGAGAGCCACGACGTGCTTGAGCGGCGCTTCGCCGCCAAGCGAAGACCCGTGAGCGAGTTCTGACCGACGCGCCGACACCAGCGACGGTGGCCGCTCGTGGTGGGCGGGGCGGCGTGGTCTGGCTCGAGGCGGTGGACGAAGGAGCGCACCACCGGACGGTCCGACGGCGAGCGCACCGCCCGGCCGTGGACCCGCGCCGATGGTGTCGCACCGCCGCACGCCGGCACCCGCCGGCCACCGCCCAGAGTGCGACGGAGCCGTACGGACCCGGGGACTACGCCCTCGAAGGCGAGGGGCCGCTCTCCAGGACCCTCGTGTGCCGTCCAAAGGCTCGCGGGCCGATCAGGACGAGCAGCGTGGGCATGACAAGCATCCTGATTGCCAGCGCGTCGAGAGCAACGGCGATGGCCAGGCCCAGGCCGATCTCGCGGACGATGCTGATCTGGCCTGTCATGAATGCGAGGAAGACGGTGATCATGATGATGGCTGCGCTGTTGATCATGCTGCGCGTGCGGGTCATCCCCGTGCGTACGGAGACCTTGTAGGGCATGCCCTGCCGATAGGTCTCAACCATGCGAGCGATGATGATGACCATGTAGTCCATGCTCAGGCCGAACATGACCGCGAACAGGAGTATCGGCGTGACGGAGTTGAGCGGGAGATCGCTCGTCGCGGTCTGGACGAGCGTCAGCAGCCCGAGGCTCGCTCCGACGACGAGTGCGTTGAAGAGCAGAGCAAGCAGAGGGAGCAGGAGCGAGCGGAACGCGATCGCCAGCATGACGAATGTCAACAGAAAGACCAGTGCGGCAATGACGGGGATGGACCGCGTGATCGTCTCGTCGAAGTCGAGGCCCTGCGCCGTGGCGCCGGACACGGCAATGCTCGTCGTATTGCCGAGCAGAGCCGGCAGATCTGCGCGAATCTCGCGCACGAGCTCGTGAGCGCGAACGGAGTCCGGGCCATTGCGGGTCTCCACCAGGAGCCGCGTCGTGATGTGCTGGTCGTCCTCGTGCCATAGGCTCGCGAGCTGCTCGGGAGGATCTGTGGAGGAGAGCGCGGCCTCGAGCTGCTCGTCCGGCAGGCCCGCAGACGCTACGGAGGTCACCGATGCAACCCCGACCTCGCCTTCCAGGTGAGTCTGCGCCCGGGAGGCGATGGCTATCGCCTCGGAGTGCGAGGTGCCGCCCGGAATGGTGAGCACGACCTGGATCGGGAAGAGCTGCCCGTTTCCGATCCTGGTGTCGACGACATCCAGGCCGGCTCGGGCAGGGTCTTCGGCCGGGAGGATCGTGGCGCTCGCCACCGGAGACTGCACGGTGAGGCCGAGCAGCGGAAGAGCCGCAGCGAGCATCGCCACCATTGCGGCCACGCCGCCGGCCCTGTAACGACGCCCGAATGCCGGCGAGTCCGGTCGCGAGGTCCTTGAGGCCAGGCGTCGCGGGAGCGGGAGCGCCCAGCGGTTGATCCGCTCGCCGAGCAGCACGAGCACCGCGGGCAGTGCCGTCATCGTCAGGGCTATGGCAGCGAGCGTGACGACGATGCCGCCCAGCGCGATGCTGGTGAAGGCCATGGCGTTCGGTACAAACAAGGAGGCGAGGGCGAGAACCACTGCGACGCCGCTGAAGACGACAGAGTGCCCTGCCGTGGCCATCGCCGTTCGCACCGCCTCTTCGCGGACCGCCCCCTGCGCCAGTTCCTCACGGAATCTCGTGATGACGAACAGCGAATAGTCGACCGCGACCGCGAGGCCGATCATCGAAACGATGTTCGAATACAGGTTCGATATCTCGGTGACCTGAGTCAGGAGGAACCCGGTGCCACTTGCGACAGCGAGCGCCGACCCTGCCATCAGCAACGGGAGCAGCGTTGCGACCACCGACCGGAAGACGAGGAGAAGGACGACAAGGAGCAGCGGGAAGACGATCAGCTCTGCCCTGGTCGCGTCCTCCTTCGAGAGCGAGTTGAGCTGGTAGTCGAGAGCGGCCTGTCCGGTGACATGCACCGACGCGCCCTCACCGGCGCGCTGGTCCAGGTCTGCCTGGAGGACGGGCGCCAGGTTCTGGGCGGCGGTGTTGCTCCCGCCGAACCCTGCGACGATCAGGGCAGCCGTTCCGTCCTCGGAAACCCATGAAGGGTTGTCGCGCGGAGTCGCCGTCGTCTCGGCTCCGGCGCTGTGCAGTGCATCGGCCAGCTCTGCTATCAGCTCCGGCTTCACGCCGGCGTCTGCGCTGACAACGACAGCGAACTGGTTGGGCTGATCGCCGAAGTGGTCTTCTATGCTCGCTTGCGCGACAAGTGCTTCGGCCCGCGGGTTCGTGAACCCGCCGCCGGAAAGCGCGCCGTCAAGGTGAATCGCGAGAGGTGCTGCGGCGGCCACAAGGACCAGCCAGAGCCCGATGATCACGCGAGGCACCCGGAGTGCTAGCAACACCAGCTTGTTCATCTTTGAAACTGCTCCTTCACATCGTGCGACTATCCATGACACATCATCTATCGGGCCGAGCTGATCGGTTCCGGGACTCTCCGGCGCGGTGGGCAGCGAGGATTGCCAGCCTCGTTGTCTTTTCGTCGAGTTCTGTGGCCCGTCTCCTGAGAGACGCTCGACAGGTCCTCGGTTCCTTCTCGGACATGTCAAGTCCTCCTTGGTGCGGGTGAGGGGCGTCGAGCGGGGGGCGAGGGTGTTGCCACCGTCTCACGCGGCGACTAGATGCGCAACATGTCAATCACAGTGCCCGCAACTAGTGAGACAACATGTACCGACCGGAGGCCTCCGGATGACACACGCGAGCGGCGTGACCCTTGAGGGTGACCAGCACGATGGCGACCTGGCGGATGCGGTCGACGCGATCGCTGCCATCCGCCGCGGCGAGATGGTTGTCGTCGTCGATGACGCAGACCGAGAGAACGAGGGCGACCTGATCGTCGCCGCGGAGCACGCCACGCCGGGCGTGGTCAACTTCATGATCGCGAACGGCAAAGGTCTCGTCTGCCTCGCGTTGACCGGAGGACGCGCCGAAGAGCTCCGGGGCTGGCACGACCGGGCGCCGCGGCCGCTGTCGTGATCGTCGTTCGGTCGTGGGGCACCGATCCCGTCCTCTGGGGGCCCGGACCGTCCCGACCTGCGGCGACATTCCCTGACGCGGAACCCGTCACCCCGGCGTCCGGGCATCGGTGCGAGCGTCGCGGGGATCACGGGCCGCTCACCGCGCACCGGGCGCGAGCAGCAGGCCCGCCGCGATCGCCGTCATGACTGCCGCGACCGCGGCGTCGAGCACCCGCCACGAGGCGGGCCGCGCGAACAGCGGGCGCAGCAGGCGCGCGCCGTAGCCGAGACCCGAGAACCAGGCCAGGCTCGCGGTCATCGCGCCGGCCGCGAACCACCAGCGGGCGTCCCCGTGCCCCGAGGCGACCGAGCCCATGAGCACGACGGTGTCGAGGTAGACGTGCGGGTTGAGCCACGTGAGCGCCGCCGTCGTGGCGAGCACGGGGGCGAGCCCGGTGCGTGGCCCGCCGTCGTCGGCGCGCAGTGCGGCGCCCGATCGCAGCGCCCGCCGAGCCGCGATCGCGGCGTACGCGAGCAGGAACACCGCGCCGCCCCAGCGTGTCGCCGTCCCGAGCCACGGCAGCGCGGCCAGCGCCGCGCTCGCCCCGCCGACGCCCGCCGCGATGAGCACCACGTCGGACGCCGCGCACACGGTCACGACGGCGCCCACGTGCTCGCGGCGCAGCCCCTGGCGCAGCACGTGGAGGTTCTGCGCGCCGATCGCGACGATGAGGGACAGGCCGAACCCGAGGCCCGAGACTCCGGCGAGCGCGGCGGTGGAGGTGAGCACGGTGGAGGTGAGCACGGTGGAGGTGAGCACGACGCGACGCTAGGACGTCACCCGAATGCAGTCCAGCGAATGTTTCTACCGGGGCAACAGTTCTCCTTATGATCGAGGAATGGAGCTCGCCCAGTTGGAGGCCCTCGTCGCGGTCGTCGACGAGGGCTCCTTCGACGCCGCCGCGCGCGCCCTGCACGTCACGCCGTCCGCGGTCAGCCAGCGCATCAAGGCCCTGGAGACGTCAGCGGGCACGGTGCTGCTGCGGCGCTCCCGGCCCGTGGGGGTGACGACGGCGGGCGCCGACGTCGTGCGCTCCGCGCGGCAGGTGCTCGCCGTCGTGCGCGAGACGGGACTGCCCCGGCCGCGCACCGCCACGGGCGGGCTGCCGCTCGTGCCGCTCGCGATCAACGGCGACAGCCTCAACACGTGGGCGCTGCGGGCGCTGGCCGACGTCGCGCACCTGGCGGTGTTCGACGTCCACCGCGAGGACCAGGACCACTCGGCCGAGCTGCTGCGCCAGGGCGAGGTCATGGCCGCCGTGACCACGCAGGCCACCCCGGTGCAGGGGTGCGTCGCGGTGCGGCTGGGCGTGATGCGCTACCGGCCGTTCGCGACCCCCGCGTTCGCCGCGCGCTGGTTCCCCGACGGCGTCACGCCCGCCGCGCTGGCCGGTGCGCCCGTCCTGATGTTCGACCGCAAGGACGACTTGCAGGATCGCTACCTGCGCGAGCGCGCGGGCGGCCCGGTCGATCCGCCGCGGCACTATGTGCCGTCGTCGGCCGACTACGCACGGTCGGTGCGGCTCGGGCTGGGGTGGGGGCTGCTGCCCGCCGAGCACGCCGACGACGCCGAGGCCGCGGGCGAGCTCGTGGACCTCGGCCCGGGCACGCACGTGGACGTCGAGCTGCACTGGCAGCAGTGGTCGCTGCGGACGCCCGTGCTCGACGCGGTGGCCGCGGCGATCCGCGCGGCGGCGCGTGCCGCGCTGCTGGGGTGAGGGGGCGGGTCCGCCGAGTTCGAGCACCTGCGGCGAGTTCGAGCGCCCGGGGGCTCGAACGCCGCGACGAGTGCTCGAACTCGGCGGCAGCGGCTACGCCCCGTACGCCTCCGCGTCGAGCACCAGGCCGTGGGCGTCCGCGTGGGACTCGCTCGCGAGCCCGCCCGTGTCGGCCGGGACGCCGTCGAGACTCGGCATCATCTGGGCGAGGAGCGGCCGCCAGGCCTCGGCCTTGGCCGGGAAGCAGCGGCCGAGCAGCTCGACCATGGCCGAGACGGCCGTCGAGGCCCCCGGGGACGCACCGAGCAGGCCGGCGATCGAGCCGTCGGCGGCGGCGACCACCTCGGTGCCGAACTCGAGCACGCCCTTGCCGTTCTTGTCGCGCTTGATGACCTGGACGCGCTGACCCGCCGTGATGCGCTCCCAGTCCTTGGGGTGCGCCTGGGGGAAGAAGGCCTGCAGGGTGCGGAACTTGGTCTCGGGGCGGGAGACGAGCTCGCCGACGAGGTACTGGGTGAGGTCGATGTTGCGCAGGCCGGCGCCCAGCATCGACGTGAGGTTGTGCAGCCGCAGCGACGTCACCAGGCCCAGGTACTTGCCCCGCTTGAGGTACTTGGGGCTGAACCCGGCGTACGGGCCGAACAGCAGGTACTGGCGGCCGTCGACGACGCGCGTGTCCAGGTGCGGCACCGACATGGGGGGAGCGCCGACGTCGGCCATGCCGTACACCTTGGCGTGGTGGCGGGCCACGAGCTCGGGGTCGGAGGTGCGCAGGAACTCGCCCGAGATCGGGAAGCCGCCGAAGCCGCGGATCTCCGGGATGCCGGACGACTGGAGCAGCGGCAGCGCGCCGCCGCCCGCGCCGACGAAGACGAAGCGGGCGCTGACGGTGCGGGTCCGGTTCGCGGCGTTCCAGCTGCGGTCCTTGACCTTGAGCCGCCAGCGTCCGTCGCGCGTGCGGCGCAGGCTCGTGACCTCGTGCTGAAGGTGCACCTCGGCGCCGCGGGCGACCAGGGAGTCGACGAGCTGGTGGGTCAGGGCGCCGAAGTCGACGTCGGTGCCGGCCGCGTTGCGGGTCGCGGCGACCGGCTCGGACTCGTCGCGGCCCTCGACCAGGAGCGGGGCCCACCGCGCGATCTGGTCGCGGTCGGTCGAGAACTCCATGTCCTTGAACAGCGGGTGTGCGGAGAGCGCCTCGAAGCGGCGCCGCAGGAAGTCGACGTTCTCGGCGCCGCGCACGAACGTCATGTGCGGGGTGTGCTGGAGGAAGTCGGTGCCCGTCAGCGCGCCCTCGGTGAGCAGGTGGTGCCAGTACTCGCGCGACACCTCGAACTGCTCGTTGATCGTGACGGCCTTGGAGACGTCGATCGAGCCGTCCTTGCGCTCGGGCGTGTAGTTGAGCTCGCACAGTGCGGCGTGCCCGGTCCCGGCGTTGTTCCACGGGTTGCTCGACTCGAGGGCGACGTCGTCGAGTCGCTCGTACAGGCGGATGGTCCACGTCGGCTCGAGCTGTTGCAGCAGCGTGCCAAGGGTCGCGCTCATGATGCCGCCGCCGATCAGGACGACGTCGACCTGGTCCGTGGGGCGGGGGGTAACGGCAGCCATGGCGTGCGAGTTTAGGACCTCGTGAAAACCGTCACGAAACTGAATGATCGTCTATGACCCAGATCACAACACGTGGTCAGGATCGCCGTGAGATGCGTCACGCATGCTGACTGGGTGTCATGTCCCGGTTTGTGCCGGTCGTCACGTCAGCCCGCCGCCGCCGGAATCCGTTCGCCCTGAGCCGGTGGCACGGGCGAGGATCGGTGCGTGCCCACCTCCGCGCGCTCCGGCGCAGTCGCGTTCTGGTTCGCCCTGCCCCGCGACGGGCGGTGGCTGCTGACGACGGTCGTCGTCCAGTTCTTCGGGCGCGGTCTCACGCTGCCGTTCACGATCATCTACCTGCACGAGGTGCGCGGGTTCACCCTCGGCCTCTCGGGCACGCTCATGGGGCTGATTGCCGTCGTCGGACTGGCCGTGACCGGGCCCGCCGGAGCGCTCGTGGACCGCTACGGCGCGCGCCGCGTCGTGCTCGCGGGGCTCGCCGCGGGCATCGGGGGCTGGTGCTGCTCGCGTGCGCGACCGTGCCCGTCGTGGCCGCCGCCGGGCTGTGCCTGTTCGGCGTCCAGCTGGGCGTCGCATGGCCGGCGTCCAACGCGCTCGTGGCCACCGTGGTGCGCGGCGAGCTGCGGCAGCGCTACTTCGGCGTCAACTTCGCCCTGCTCAACCTCGGCATCGGCGTGGGCGGCGTCGTCGGCGGCTTCCTGGTCGACGTCGAGCGGCCCGGCACCTTCGTGGCCGCGTTCCTCATCAACGCTGCGACGTTCCTCGCCCCGGTCGCGGTGCTGCTCGGGCCGCTGCGGCACCTGCACGGCCGCGCCGAACGCCCCGCCGACGCGGCCGAGGGAACCGTCGGGTACCTCGCGATCCTGCGCCGCCCCGAGGTGCTGTGGCTGACCGCGCTCGCCGTGCTCGCCTCGTTCGTGGGCTACGGGCAGATGGAGGGCGGGTTCCCGGCGTTCGCACGGCAGGCCGCGCAGGTGTCCACGCGCGTGGTCGGCTTCGCGTTCGTCGTCAACACCGCCGTCATCGTCCTGCTGCAGTTCTGGGTCATGAACCGCGCTCGCGGACGACGGCGCACGCGGGTGCTGGTGGCGATGGCGGCCATCTGGGCGCTGTCGTGGCTGATCCTCGGGGCGACGGGGCTGGTGCCGGGCGGCGCCGCGGCCGCTGCGGGCGTGCTGGTGTTCCACGGCGTGTTCGGGCTGGGGGAGACGCTGATGCAGTCCGCGCTGCCCGCGATCACCAACGACATGGCCCCCGACCATCTGCGCGGGCGGTACAACGCCGTCAACTCGGGCGCCTTCCAGGCGGGCACCATCGCCGGGCCCGTCGTGGCGGGCTTCCTGCTCGAGCACCACCTCGCCGGCGGGTTCATCGCCGTCGTCGTCGCGGGCTGCGGGGCGCTCGCGGGCACGGCGCTCCTGCTCGAGCGGCGCGTGACGCCGCGCGTCAACGGGATCGTCTCGCACGAACCGCCTGGACTGGTGAGGTAAGCCTCACCTAACCTTCGGCCATGAGCTATCGCGGACGTCCCGCCGTCGACCCCCACGTCCTGCTCGCCGAGGTCGTCGCCACCACACGCCTCAGCTCGCACCTGCTGCGCGTGACCCTCGGCGGCGAGGGCCTCCGGCGGTTCACGGTCACCGGCTTCGACCAGTGGTTCCGCCTCTTCCTGCCACGCGCCGGGCAGGACGCCCTCGCGCTCCCGACCGCGACGTCCGCGCTCTGGTACGCGCAGTACCTCGCCACCCCCAAGGCGCGCCGCCCCTGGGTGCGCAACTACACCGTGCGCGCCGCGCGCCCCGGCCTGCACGAGATCGACGTGGACTTCGTCGTCCACACCGACGAGCACGGGCACAGCGGACCCGCCGTCGAGTGGGCCCTTGCCGCCCGCCCGGGCGACCAGGTCGGCCTGCTCGACCAGGGCGTCGGCTACCACCCGCGCCACACGCACGACTGGACGCTCCTGGTCGCCGACGAGACCGGGCTGCCCGCCGTGGCCGGCGTGTGCGAGTCGCTGCCCGACGACGCGCGCGGCCTGGCCGTCATCGAGGTGCCCGCGCCCGACGACGCCCAGGAGTTCCGCGTCCCCGACGGCGTCGACCTGCACTGGCTGGTCCGCGACCCGCACCTCGCGCCGGGCCTCGCCGCGCTCGACGCCGTCGGCGCGGCCGACCTGCCCGCGGGCACCGCCTACGCGTTCGCCGTCGGGGAGTCGGCGCTCGCCACGGGCGTGCGCAGGCACCTCGTGGCCGAGCGTGGCCTGCCCAAGGCACACGTCGACTTCGTCGGGTACTGGCGATCCGGGCACACCGCAGGCTGAGCCCGCGCCGCCCGCGGGGACCGGGCCGTCACGACGGGTTGCACCGCGCCGCCATCACCGCGAGCAGACCGACGTCCGGCCGCCACGGCTCAAGGTTCCACGACGCCTTGTCGCGCGCGCCGATCGCATGGCACGTGAGCTGGTCGCGCATCCCGGACGTGTCGGCCTCGGGCTGCGCGGCCGTCACCTCGGCCCACACCAGCTCGCGGCCCGCATCGCCCGCGTCACGTGCCCAGCCCGTGGGCACCACGGCCAGCGACCGGCCGCCCTCGCGCTCGCCCCACGTCGCCGAGACGATGCCGCGCGTCCCGAGCGAGAACGCGACGGCCTGCGGCGCGGCGGGCGTCGTCGTCCAGCGCAGCTCCGCCCGCCCCGGGGAGACGACCGTGAAGCGGCCCCCGCCGGTCGGGGCGCTCAGGCCGCCCACGAGCGTGCCGTCCGCGTCGCGCACTGCCAGGCCGCCGTCCGGGTACGCCGTCAGGGTGCCGCCCGACGCGAGGTCCACGCCCACGACCCCGCCAGCGATGCCCGCCGGGTCGAGCGTCACCGGCAGCGCACCGTCGTGCGACGCGCCCACCTGGGCGGGCGCGTCCTGCACGTCGCCGCCCGGGAGCGCGATCAGCAGCGTCACCGGCCCCTCGGTGACACCCAGGCGCAGCGCGTCGGCCGCGAGATCCTGCGTGGGCGCGGGGCTCGCGGCGGCGCCGGGGTGCCCAGGGGTGGCGGGGGACCCGGGCGCCGCCGGGCCCGCGGGGACCGTGGCGCTAGCAGACGCCGTCGGCCGCGGCGCGGGTGCGCCGCCACCGGTACACCCGCCGAGCGTCGCGGCCAGCAGCGCCACGCCCGCCGCGACCCTCAGCCGGCTCACTCGACGAGCCGCAGGCCGCGCGGCGAGGTGTTGAGCCGCCGCGCACCCTGCGGGGAGGCGGCGTCGAAGGCCACGACGATGTCCTCGATGCGCACCCCGAACCGGCCCGGCAGGTAGACGCCCGGCTCGACCGAGAAGCACATCCCGGCCCGGAGAGGCGTGGCCTCGCCCTCGACGAGGTAGGGCGGCTCGTGGGTGGTCAGGCCGATGCCGTGGCCCGTGCGGTGGATGAAGTGCTCGCCGAACCCGGCGTCCGTGATGACGCGCCGCGCCGCGCGGTCGACGTCCTGGCACGTGGCCCCCGGGCGCACGGCCGCGATCCCGGCCGCCTGCGCCGCCCGGACGACGTCGTGCACCTCGCGCTCGTCGGGCTCCGGCTCGCCCACGTGGACCGTGCGCGTCGTGTCGGAGCCGTAGCCGTCGGCCAGCCCGCCGAAGTCGAGCACCACCATGTCTCCCTCGCGGATCACGGTGTCACCCGCGTCGTGGTGCGGGTCGGCGCCGTTGGCTCCCGCGCACACGAGCGTGAAGTCGACCTGCTCGTGCCCCTGGTCGCGCAGCAGTGCCGCGAGGTCGTCCGCGACGTCGCGCTCGCGGCGCCCGGCGAACCGGCGCTGCACGATCTCGTCGAAGACGGCGTCCGCACCCGCCCCGGCGGCAGCCAGGCGCTCGACCTCCTCAGGCGACTTGACCGCGCGCAGCATCGGCAGCGCCCGCGTGACCGGCAGCCAGCCGGTGCCGGGCAGCGCGCGCTGCAGCCCCAGCACGTGCAGCGCCCAGGCGGCGTCGCTGATCGCGTACCGGCCCCGCGGTCGCAGCAGGCCGGCCGCCGCGGCGTGCTCGTCGTCGCCGTCGGACCACGCGACCGCCTGCACCGGCCCGACGGCGCCGCGGAGCAGGTCGTGCTCCTCGAGCCGCGGCACCACGGCGAGGGCCTGGGCGATGCCGTCCGGCTCGGCCCCGGCGGGCGAGGCCGGGATGAACAGCAGCGTGAGCCGTTCCGACGTCGTGGACGAGGAGTAGCCGAGGAAGTAGGTCAGGTCGGGTCCGGGTGTGACCACCACCCCGTCGAGCCCCGCCTCGTCCGCGAGGGCGGCGGCCCGACGGCGGCGGTCGGCGTACACGTGCGCGGCGAAGGGCGTCATGCGTCCACGGTAGGCGCCCCCGGGCTCACCGGCCCCGCCTCATTCGAGGACGACGTCGCCCGGCGCGGTGTCGTCGCGCCAGCCGCGCCAGCGCGCCGACCGCAGCCGCGCCTCGGGCTCGGCCGCCGGGTCGGCCGTCCAGCCGGCGAACTCGACCTCTGCGACCAGCGGTGTCACCCACCGGGCGTCCGCGGCGTCGGCGCGCGGCACGCCGTCCACGGGTGGAGAAGGGCGCTCCACGGCCGTCAGCCGCTCGGCTGCGGCGCGCCGGTCCGCGTCGGTGAAGCCCGTGCCGACCCGGCCGACGTAGCGCAGCGCGCCGTCCGGGCCCGGCACCGCGAGGAGCAGGCCACCGGCGTGCAGGGTGTCCGCGTGCGGCCCGCCCGCGTGCAGCGGCCGCCACCCGACCACCAGGACGGCCTGCGTGCGCGTGTGCTTGAGCTTGAGCCACTGCCGCGAGCGGCGGCCCGGCTCGTAGGTCGAGTCGCGGCGCTTGGCCACGACGCCTTCGAGCCGCAGCCGCTGCGAGGTCGCGAGCGCGGCGCCGAGGTCGCCGTCGAACGCGGGCGGCCGGTGGATCGGGCGGCGTGCGTCGAGGACGTCCGCCAGCAGTGCGCGGCGCTCGTCGTAGGGGGCGCGCAGCAAGGATCGGCCACCGACCTGCAGCAGGTCGAACACGATGAGCTCGACGGCCGAGTCGTGGTGCTGCAGACGCCGGAAGTCGGGCCGGCCGGACGCGTCCAGGGCGACGATCTCCCCGTCGAGCACCACGGGCAGGTCACCCAGGACCTGGCCGGCAAGGGCCTGCAGCTCAGGGTAGGTGGGCGTGAGGTCCACCCCGCCGCGCGACCGGAAGCGGGCCACGGCCCTGCCCTCGGGCCCGCTCTCGACGACGGCCAGGGTGCGGTAGCCGTCCCACTTCATCTCGAAGGCCCACCGCGGCTCGGGCAGGAGCGCGTCCGCCTCCAGCCCCCGCACCTCAACGGGCCCGGCGCCGGTCGCCAGCATGGGCTCCAGCCGCGACGACATGGTGCCGGCGGCTTGGCTGGTCGGCACTTCGTCGTCGGCTCGTGCGCCCGGGGGCACGAGCCGACGACGAAGTGCCGAGGTGACCCCGGTGGGGGAGCAGGCTGCTGCTGGGTGCGGTGGATGAGCCAGTGGGTGCCGGTGCCCGTGCGGATCAGGGCGAGGCGGCGCGTGCCGCGGCGGTCGCCGTGGAGCGTCACGATGACCTCGCGGCCGTCGCGCCACTTCTCCGGCTCGTAGGTGCCGGTGTCCCAGAGCGTCACCTCGCCCGCCCCGTACTCGCCTGCGGGGATGCGCCCCTCGAAGGTGCCGTAGGCGAGCGGGTGGTCCTCGGTCTGGACGGCGAGGTGGTTGCGGGCGGGGTCCGTGGGCTCGCCCTTGGGCAGCGCCCAGCTCACCAGCACGCCGTCGTGCTCCAGGCGGAAGTCCCAGTGCAGGCGCCGGGCGTGGTGCTCCTGGATGACGAAGGACGGCGCCCGCGCGGCACCCCGGGGACGGGCGGGGTCGCCTGGAGGCGCGAGGGGGAGGGGCCGGACGCCGCCGCACCTGCCCCCGGAGGTTCCGCCGCGGACGACGGCGCCCGCGGTGGCTCGTGCTCGAACGGCTCGTGCTCGAACGGCTCGGGGTGCGGTCGGGGTCACGCTTGGCGTGGTAGGTCTCCAGGCGCTCGAAGCGTGCCAGGTGCGCCGGGGTGGGTTCGAGCTGGGCCAGGTGCCCGGCGGTGAGCGGGGCGAGCAGGTCGCCGTCGCGTGCGACGCGCGCGAGCACCTCGTCGAACGTGAGGTGGCGCAGCCCGGGGTCGTCGAGCTCGGCCCAGGTGCGGGGGGCGGCGACCGTGGGGTGGTCGAGGCCGCGCAGGGAGTAGGGCGCGATGGTGGTCTTGCTGCCGTTGTTCTGCGACCAGTCGACCAGCACCTTGCCGGCGCGCACGGACTTGCGCATGTCGCTGACGACGAGGTCGGGGTGGTCGGCCTCGAGGTAGCGGGCCAGCTCGTGGGCGACGGCCGAGACCTGCTCGGTCGACGGCGGCCGTGCGGCGTCGGGCCGGGTGGCGCCCGCGTGGGGGTCGAGGTCGAGCGCCGCGTACAGGTGCAGGCCCTTCGAGCCGCTCGTGACCGGCAGGGGTTCCAGGCCCATGCCGCGCAGGAGCGGCAGGGCCAGGCGGGCGACCTCGGCGCACTCCGCCAGGCCCGCGCCCGGCCCCGGGTCGAGGTCGAGCACCAGCCGGTCCGGGGGCAGCGGTGCGCCGGTGCGGCCCACCTGCCACTGCGGGACGTGCAGCTCCAGCGTGGCCGTCTGGCCCAGCCAGGTGAGCGTCGCGAGGTCGTCGACCAGCACGTAGTCGTTCGCCGAGCTCTGGTGGCGCAGCCGGTGCGTGCGCACCCACGGCGGCGTCGAGCCGTCCGCGTTCTTCTGGAAGAACACCTGGCCCTGGACGCCGTCGGGCCAGCGCTTGCGGGTCGCGGGACGGCGCCGCACGTGCGGCAGGAGCGCGGGGGCGATCCGGGCGAGGTAGTCGAGCACCTCGCCCTTGGTGGTGCCCGTGGCCGGGTAGAGCACCTTGTCCAGGTGGGTGAGCCGGACGCGGCGCCCGTCCACGGTCACGGTCTGCGCGGTGGGCACGAGTCCCATCACAACGCACGTCACAGGCAGTTGCACGCGTCCGGTCAGCCGCGCGGCCTACGGTGGGGTCGTGACCGACCCTGTCGTGCTGCCGTCCGTTGCGTCCCTCGACCCCGCGCAGGTGCGCGCCCTGATGCTCGACCTGCGCCGGCTGATGCTGTCGTACAAGTTCGGCATCGACGAGATCAACACCAAGATCGGCATCCTGCGCGACGAGTTCCGGCACATCCACGACTACAACCCGATCGAGCACACGGGTTCGCGCCTCAAGTCGTTCGAGTCGATCGTCCTCAAGGCGCAGCGCAAGCAGATCCCGCTCACGCTCGACGACATCCGCTCCCAGATGTACGACGTCGCCGGCGTGCGCGTGACGTGCAGCTTCATCTCGGACATCTACCGGGTGAAGGACATGCTCGCCGCCCAGCGCGACCTGACCGTCGTCGAGGAGCGCGACTACATCGCCCACCCGAAGGCCAACGGGTACAAGTCGCTGCACCTGATCGTCAAGGTGCCGGTCTACCTGTCCGACCGGGTCGAGGACGTCGTCGTCGAGATCCAGCTGCGGACCATCGCCATGGACTTCTGGGCGAGCCTGGAGCACAAGATCTACTACAAGTACGGCAAGGAGGTGCCGCGTCACCTCACGGACTCGCTCAAGCTCGCCGCGGACGTCGCGTGGTCGCTCGACAGCTCGATGGAGCGCATCCACGACGAGGTCAAGGCGATCGCCGCGGACGAGGACGACCCTCTGGGCCGCGGCGAGACCCAGCTGCGCCCCGAGGAGGTGCTCGAGGCGTTCATGCACGCCGCCGAGGTCGCCGACGAGGCGTCGCGCTCGAGCCGGTGACGGCGCGGCGCACCCCGCGCGGGCCCGGACGCGCGCCGTGACGTGAGCCGCGTCACGATGGACCGATGCGGGCCATCTGGAAGGGCGCGGTCACGTTCGGGCTCGTCAACGTGCCGGTCAAGGTCTACAGCGCCACCGAGGACCACGACGTGCCGCTGCACCAGGTCCACGACGCCGACGGCGGTCGCATCCGCTACCAGCGCGTGTGCGAGCTGGACGGCGCCGTGGTGCCCTACGAGCACATCGACCGCGCCTACGACGACGGCGAGCACACCGTGGTGCTCTCGAAGGACGACCTGGCCGGCCTGCCCGCGGAACGCGACCGCGAGATCGACGTCGTCGAGTTCGTGCCGTCGTCGCAGATCGACCCGATCCTGCTCGACCGCACCTACTACCTGGAGCCGGACTCCGCGTCGACCAAGGCGTACGTGCTGCTGCGCCGCACCCTTGAGGAGACGGACCGCACCGCCCTCGTGAAGTTCGCGCTGCGCCAGCGGACCCGGCTCGCGGCCCTGCGGGTGCGCGGCGACGTGCTGGTGCTGCAGACCCTGCTGTGGTCGGACGAGGTGCGGCAGGCCGCGTTCCCGTCGCTCGCCGAGGACGTCGCCGTCACCGACAAGGAGCTGGCGATGTCGCGTCAGCTCGTGGCGAGCTTCGAGGGCGACTTCGCGCCGCAGGAGTTCGAGGACGAGTACCAGGCGCAGCTGCGGCGGCTCATCGAGGCCAAGATCGAGCGCGGAGAGTCGGTCAGCAGCGCCGAGACGTTCGGCACGGCCGCCGAGGGCGGGGGCGCCGAGGTCATCGACCTCATGGAGGCGCTGCGCCGGAGCGTCGAGGAGGCCAGGTCCCGTCGCAGCGGGTGAGCCGGTCAGGCCCCGGCCGTCAGCCGCGTGGTCAGCCCGCGCTCGCCCGCGCGCATGACGGCGGCGTGCGTGGCGGCCAGGGCCGGGCGCGGCAGCGTGCGCAGCAGCCGCCCGACGACGTCGTCGCGGGCGAGGTCGACGGCCCACGTGAGCGCGACCTCGGTGCCGCCGGGTGCCGCGGCGACGACGACGTCGGCGGTGCCGGACAGGTCGCCGGTGGCGCGCAGGAGGGCCCGCCCCGCGGCGGGAGGCGGGCCGGGATCGGGCGGGTCCGACGACACCAGCACGAGCAGGAACCGCAGCGTCCAGCCGAGCGGGCTGCGCACGCGCACCCGCGCACTCGACCAGCCGTCGACGACGCGCCCGCCCGGCGTGCTCACCTCGTCGGCCGTGAGGCCGGGCCACCAGCGGGGCCAGGTGAACGCGGGGTCGGCGAGCTCGCCCCACACGGTGTCGACGTCGGCGGGCAGGTGCCAGCGCGACACGAGCCGGAACGCGCGCATCCACCCATCTTCGCCCGCTTCGACCGGCTCAGCGCCACGGGGTGTGGCCGTGTTGGCGTCGGTGCGGGTCGTCGTTCAAGGTGGACCCTGTGAGCAAGGCTGCGCGTCGCACCCCACCCCGTTGGGTTCGCTGGACCCTCGCCGGTCTCGCCGCCGTGCTCGTGAGCGTCGTCTTCGGCGTCACGACGGCGTCGGCCGACCTGTCGCTCGGCCCGCACGAGGCCCGCTACGAGGTGACGACCGACGGCGAGGTCGTGGCCGACCTCGGCCCGCTGGGCACCCTGCGGCTCGACTCGCCCGCCGGGCCGCTCGGGATCGACGTGACCATCAAGGAGATCCCGGCGGATCTCACGGAGATCAGCCAGGCCCGCACGCTCGAAGGGCTCAGCGGGGACCTGGACTCCTATCTGCAGTTCTTCGGCAGCCCGCAGGTCACCGCGTCGACCGTCGTGCGCGCTCTCGTGCTCGACGCGGTGCGGCGCACGGCCGTGGCCCTGGTCGTCGTCGCGCTCGCAGCGGCCGGGCTGTGGTTCCTCGTGGGCAAGGCGCGCCGCCGCGAGCTGTCCGCGGCGCTCGCGCCGCGGACGTGGGCCATCACCGCGGGCACCGTCGTGGTCGCGCTCGTGGGCGGGCTCGTGGCGTCCGACGCCCGGGGTTCGCGCAGCGAGGCACCGATGTCCCCGGTCTTCGCCGGGACGGCGCTCGAGGGCGCGCGGCTGACGGGCCGGCTCGCGGGCGTCATCGACACCTACGGCGCCCAGCTCGTGGGGATCTACCGCCAGAACGAGGCGTTCTACGCCGACGCGCGCGGAGCGCTCCAGGTCGCGTGGGACGAGCAGGCCGAGGCCGACCGGAGGCTTGCGGCGCTGGCCGTCGCGCAGGGCACGGCGGGCATCCACGACGCGTTCCCGCCCGAGGACGCCACGCCCCGGCCCGAGGGGAGCGAGAGCGCGGCCCCGGACGACGGGACCGCCCCGCTCGACGACGCCGACGGGGCGCCGACGCCGTCGAGCAGCCCCGACGTCACGCCCGACGTCACGCCCGACGTCACGCCCGACGTCACGCCCGACGTCACGCCCAGCCCCGACGCCACCCCCTCGCGCGGCACCGGGGGCGACGACGCGGCCGACGCCCCCGACGACGCCGGGCAGGTGACGTTCCTCGTGGTCTCCGACCTGCACTGCAACATGAGCATGACCCCGCTGATCCGCGACGTCGCCGAGCGTGCCGGCGTCGACGCCATCCTCGACGCGGGCGACACCACCATGAACGGCACGGCCGTCGAGCGGGTGTGCGTCGACTCGTTCGCCACCGCCCGCCCCAAGGGCGTGCCGATGGTGGTCTCGGACGGCAACCACGACTCGGCGATCATCGCCGCCGAGCAGCGCTCGAACGGCATCACGGTGCTCAGCGGCGACGTCATCGACGTCGCCGGGGTGCGGATCCTGGGCGACCACGACCCGAACGAGACGCGGGTGGGCGGCGGGACGACGTCGCGCGGCGAGACGGCGGCGGAGATGGGTGAGCGGCTCGCGCAGACGGCGTGCGACGCGGGCGACGTCGACCTGCTGCTCATCCACACCCCTGCCGTGGGGCAGGACGCCCTCGACTCCGGATGCGTGCCCTTCCAGGTGTCGGGCCACACGCACCTGCGGCACGACCCCGCGCCACGGGGCCTGGGCATCCGCTACGTCAACGCCTCGACGGCGGGCGCGAAGTCCGGTCAGCCGACCGTCGGTCCCTTGCACGGGATCGCGGAGATGACGCTGCTGCGCTTCGACACCGCGGAGAAGCGGTTCACCGAGTGGAAGCTGGTCGAGGTGTTCCCCGACGCCACGGCAACCGTCAGCCCGTGGCGCACCGTCCCGCTGCGGCCGCGGCCGGTCGCGGAGGAGTCGCAGGACCCGCAGGACGAGGGCGCAGGGTCGGAGGGCGCCGGGTCGGAGGGCACAGGGCCGGAGAGCACCGAGCCCGGCGGCGCCGAGGAGGGTGACGGCACGAGCCAGGCGCCCGACCCGGCCGACGGCCTCCCCGAGTCCGCCCCGCAGCCGTAGGCTCCCAGGGTGGACCCCGCTGAGCTGACCCCCGTCGCCCAGGACTACCTGAAGGCCGTCTGGTCGCTGCTCGAATGGGTCCCGGACGGCGAGCCGGCCAAGGCGTCGACGGGCCGCCTCGCCGAACGGCTCGGCGTCGGGCCCTCGACCGTGTCCGAGGCCGTGCAGCGCATGTCCGAGCAGGGCCTGCTGGTCCACGAGCCCTACCGCGGCGTCGGTCTGACCGACCGCGGGCGCGGCTACGCCCTGGTGATGGTGCGCCGCCACCGGATCCTCGAGACGTGGCTCGTGCAGCAGCTCGGCTACGCCTGGGACGAGGTCCACGACGAGGCCGAGCGCCTCGAGCACGCCGTCTCCGACCGGCTCGTGGAACGCCTCGACGCGCTGCTGGGCCACCCGGTGCGCGACCCGCACGGCGACCCGATCCCCACGCCCGACGGGCGCGTCGTGCGGCCCGACGCCGTGCCGCTGTCGGTGCTCGACGCGGGGGAGTCGGGCGTGATCGCGCGCATCTCGGACGCCGACCCGGCCGACCTCCGGTTCCTCGCGGGGCTCGGCTTCGCGCTCGACGTCCCCGTGACCGTCACGGCGCGGCTGCCGCGGCGTGACGTGCTCGCGCTCACCTGGTCGTGCGACGGGGCGCAGCGGGGAGCCGAGATCGGCGCGCGGCCGGCGTCGCGCGTGTGGGTCACGAGGGCGTAGGCTCCGCGCGAATCGATCCGGAACCCAGGGCGGAGACCTGCTTGCCCACGATCCAGCCCACGGCCCCCTCCGGCCCTCGCGTACGGCGTGTCGGCGCGGCGCTGTTCGCGCTCTCGCTCGGCGGCTTCACCATCGGCACCACCGAGTTCGCGACCATGGGGCTGCTGCCCCAGATCGGCGACGACTTCGGCGTCAGCGACCCCGTCGTCGGCCACGCGATCACGGCGTACGCGCTCGGCGTCGTCGTCGGCGCCCCGCTGCTCACGGTCGCGGCCGCGCGCCTGAGCCGCCAGCGCCTGCTGCTCGTGCTCATGGGCGCGTACACGCTCGCCAACCTCGTCTCCGCGGCCGCGCCCAGCATCGGCCTGCTGGTGGCCGGGCGGTTCCTCGCGGGGCTGCCGCACGGCGCGTTCTTCGGCGTCGGGGCCGCCGTCGGGGCCTCCGTCGCCGGGCCGGGGCGCCGCGGGCACGCCGTCTCGATGATGATGACCGGGCTGACCGTCGCCAACGTCGTGGGCGTGCCGCTGTCGACCTTCGTGGGCCAGCAGCTCGGCTGGCGTGTCGCCTTCCTGCTCATCGGGGTGCTCGGCGCGGCGACGCTCGCGGGCGTGCTCGCGTTCGTGCCGCACGACGGGCCGGTCGACTCCTCGGTGTCCCAGGAGCTGCGCTCGCTGCGCAACGCGCCGCTGTGGATCGGGTTCCTTGCCGGTGCCGTCGGGTTCGGCGGGCTGTTCGCCGTCTACTCCTATGTGGCGCCCACCATGACCAAAGCGGCCGGGCTCGCACCCGGGCACGTGCCCTGGGTGCTGGCCGTGTTCGGCGTGGGCATGACCGTGGGCACGCTGCTGGGCGGGCGGCTCGCCGACCGCGACGTGCTGCGCACCGTCGTGGGCGGGTTCGTCGCGACGGGTGCGGCGCTCGCGGTCTTCGCGCTGGTCGGCCACCAGGTGGTGCCCGCGATCGCCGCGCTGTTCCTGCTGGGTGTGACCTCGCAGGTGCTGGGCCTGTCGATGCAGACCCGGCTCATGGACCTGTCGCCGCGCGCGCAGTCGCTCGGCGCCGCCCTGTGCCACTCGGCGCTCAACGTCGGCAACGCGTCCGGGGCGTTCTTCGGCGGCCTCGTCATCGCCGCCGGCTGGGGCTACCTCGCGCCCGCGTGGACCGGCGTCGTGCTGACCGCGCTGGGGCTGGCGCTCGTGCTGGCGCTCGGGCGCCAGCCGGCGACGCACCGGCACGACGACGTCGCCGCCCAGGTGGCGGACGCCCTGACCGCCCTCGACGGCGGCCCCGCTCTCGACGCACAGGAGTCCTCGCGATGACCACACCCTGGCAGCTCAACGACCTCGGCTCGACGGGCCTCAAGGTGACGCCCGTGACCCTCGGCGGCGGCCCCCTCGGGTCGATGCCCGCGCTGTTCGGCAACGACGTGCCCGAGCGAGACGCGATCGACCTGGTGGGCGCCGCGCTCGACGCCGGCATCCGCACCATCGACACGTCGAACGGGTACAGCGCGGGCGAGAGCGAACGGCGCATCGGCGCGGCCCTGCGCGCCTACGGCACGCTGCCCGAGCACACGCTCGTCATCACCAAGGTGGACCCGCTGGGCTCCGACTACTCGGGGGAGCGCGTGCGGCGCTCCCTCGCCGAGTCGGCCGAGCGGCTCGGCATCCGGCCCCTGCCGGTGGTGCACCTGCACGACCCGGAGTTCCACGACTTCGCGGCCATGACGGCCCCCGGCGGCGCCGTCGAACAGCTCGTGGCCGCGCGCGAGCGCGGTGAGGTCGGGTTCGTCGGCCTGGCCGGCGGCGACACGCGCGTGACGTCGCGCTACTGGGACCTGGGGGTGTTCGAACTGCTGCTGGTGCACAACCGCTGGACCCTCGCCGACCGCAGCGCCGGCGACCTGCTCGCGCGGGCGCAGGCCGACGGCGCCGCGCTCATCAACGCGGCCGTGCTGGGCGGCGGCGCGCTCACCGACCCGGTGCGCGTGCCGGGCAAGTATGGGTACGGCCCGGCGCCCGCCCCCGTGCTCGAGGCCATCGAGGCGATGCGCGCGACCTGCCGCAGGTACGGCACGACGCTCGACGTCGCGGCCGTCCGGTTCTCGACGCGCGAGCCCCGGTTCGCGACGACCGTCGTCGGGATGAGCTCGGCCGCGCGCGTCGCCCCCACGGTCGCCGCCGCGACGGCCGACCTGCCCGACGCGCTCTTCGCGGAGCTGGAGGGACTGCTGCCCGCGCCCGAGCACTGGCTCGACCGCCGCTGAGCGGCGCCCGCGCCGGCCGGAGGGAGCCGGGAGCCGCGCGGCCGGCGTCGTGCGCCGGACAGCGGACCGCGGCCGCGCGCGGTGCCGCACTAGGATGGCGAGTCGTGAGCACGCCCGACGCCGCCCAGGCCACCCCGGTTTCCGAGTCCTCCCGCGAGACTTCCTTCCGCTACACGCCGGTGCTCGCGCAGGAGATCGAGCAGCGCTGGCAGGACCGCTGGGAGGAGCGCGGCACGTTCCACGCCGCGAACCCGCGGGGCGACCTCACGGGCCCGGGCGGGGCTCCCGCGTCGGGCAGCCCGTACTACATCATGGACATGTTCCCCTACCCGTCGGGCGCCGGCCTGCACGTCGGCCACCCGCTGGGGTACATCGCCACCGACGTCGTCGGGCGCTTCCGGCGCATGCGCGGCGACAACGTGCTGCACGCCCTGGGCTACGACGCGTTCGGCCTGCCCGCCGAGCAGTACGCCGTGCAGACGGGCCAGCACCCGCGCGTGACCACCGAGGCGAACATCGCCACCATGCGGCGCCAGCTGCGCCGCCTCGGTCTGGCCCACGACCCGCGCCGCTCGTTCGCCACGATCGACCCGGGGTACGTGCGCTGGACGCAGTGGATCTTCCTGCAGATCTTCGACTCCTGGTACGACGCCGACGCCGCGCGCCCCGACGGCGGCACGGGCCGCGCCCGTCGCATCGCGGAACTGCGCGAGGAGCTGGCCGCGGGCACGCGGCCCGTCCCCGGCTACCCCGCGGGCACGGCCTGGGCCGACCTGACCACGGCGCAGCAGCGCGACGTCGTCGACGCCCAGCGCCTGGCCTACGTCGACGAGTCGCCCGTGAACTGGGCGCCCGGACTGGGCACGGTGCTGGCCAACGAGGAGGTCACCGCGGACGGCCGCTCGGAGCGCGGCAACTTCCCGGTGTTCACCAAGGCGCTGCGCCAGTGGAAGATGCGGATCACGGCCTACGCCGACCGCCTGAACGACGACCTCGCGCTGATCGACTGGCCCGAGAAGGTCAAGTCGATGCAGCGCAACTGGATCGGCCGCTCCACGGGCGCGAACGTGCGGTTCGACGTCGTCGGCACCGTCGACCTCGACGCCGCGGGCGCGGGCGAGTCGATCGAGGTGTTCACCACCCGCCCCGACACGCTGTTCGGTGCGACGTTCATGGTGGTGGCCCCCGAGCACCCGCTGCTCGACGAGGTGCCCGCGGCCTGGCCCGACGGGACGCGCTCCTCGTGGACCGGCGGGCACGAGTCGCCCGTCGCGGCCGTGGCCGCCTACCGCCGCGAGGCCGCGACGAAGTCGGCCGTCGAGCGGCAGGCCGACGCCGGCAAGAAGACCGGCGTCTTCTCGGGCCACCTGGCCGTCAACCCGCTCACGGGCGCGTACGTGCCGGTCTTCACCGCCGACTACGTCCTCATGGGCTACGGCACGGGCGCGATCATGGCCGTCCCGGGCGGCGACGAGCGCGACTACGCGTTCGCCACGACGTTCGACCTGCCGATCGTCTACACCGTGGCGCCCGACGGCGGGCTGCCCGCCGACCTGGACGGGGCGTGGACGGGCGACGGCGTCGCGATCAACAGCCCCGCGCCCGACGCCGGGGACATCCCCGCCGCGGACCTGGTGCTCAACGGGCTGGGCGTCGCCGAGGCCAAGGCCCGCGCGATCACGTGGCTCGAGGAGCACGGCGTCGGCGAGGGCACGACGACGTACCGGCTGCGCGACTGGCTGTTCAGCCGGCAGCGCTACTGGGGCGAGCCGTTCCCGATCGTGTGGGACGAGCAGGACCGCCCCGTCGCGCTGCCCGAGTCGCTGCTGCCCGTCGACCTGCCGGACGTGCCCGACTACGCGCCACGCACCTTCGACCCGGAGGACAGGGACTCGGTGCCCGAGGCCCCGCTGGGCCGCAACGCCGAGTGGGTCGAGGTGACCCTCGACCTGGGCGACGGGCCCCGCCGGTACCGCCGCGACACCAACACCATGCCCAACTGGGCCGGGTCGTGCTGGTACTACCTGCGCTACCTGGACCCGACCGAGTCCGGTGCGGCCGTCGACCGCGCGCTCGACGAGTACTGGCTGGGGCCGCGCCACAACCCGACGTCGGGCCCGGCCGGCGGCGTCGACCTGTACGTGGGCGGCGTCGAGCACGCGGTGCTGCACCTGCTGTACGCGCGGTTCTGGCACAAGGTGCTGTACGACCTGGGCTTCGTGAGCGCGATCGAGCCGTTCGGCACGCTGTTCAACCAGGGCTACATCCAGGCGTACGCCTACCGCGACGCCCAGGGGTTCCCGGTCCCGGCGGCCGAGGTCGAGGGCGACGAGCAGACCGGGTACACGTGGCAGGGCCAGCCGGTGACCCGCGAGTACGGGAAGATGGGCAAGTCCCTGAAGAACGTCGTCACGCCCGACGAGATGTACGAGGCGTACGGCGCCGACACCTTCCGCGTCTATGAGATGTCGATGGGCCCGCTGGACCTGTCGCGCCCCTGGAACACGCGCGACGTCGTCGGCTCGCAGCGGTTCCTGCAGCGGCTGTGGCGCAACGTGGTGTCCGAGGAGACGGGCGAGGTCACCGTCGTCGACGCCGAGCCCTCGGTCGAGACGCTGCGGGCCGTGCACCGCACCATCGCCGACGTCACGGCGGAGATGGAGGGCATGCGCCCCAACACGGCGATCGCCAAGCTCATCACGCTCAACAACCACCTGACCGGGCTCGACGCGGTGCCGCGCGCCGCCGTCGAGCCGCTGGTGCAGATGGTCGCGCCGCTCGCCCCGCACCTGGCGGAGGAGCTGTGGGAGCGCCTGGGCCACGCCGAGTCGATCACGTACGAGCCGTACCCCGTCGCCGACCCGCAGTACCTGGTCGAGGACACCGTGACGTGCGTGATCCAGGTGCAGGGCAAGGTGCGCGGTCGCATCGAGGTGCCGCCGTCGATCGGCGAGGCCGACCTGGAGGCCGCGGCGCTGGCCGAGCCGAACGTGGTCAAGGCGATCGGTGGCAAGCCCGTGCGCAAGGTCGTGGTGCGCGCGCCCAAGCTGGTCAACGTCGTCGTCTGAGGGCCCGCGCCCCCGTGATGAACAGGATCGAGAGCGCCTACGCGGGCGCGCTGCGGGGCTTCCGCAGCCCCATGCTCGCGTTGCTGCACAAGCGTGACGCACCGCTGGTCGTCGCGCTGCTGTCGAGCGTGTTCCAGCCCGACCGGACGATCGTGCGCGTCGCCGACGCGCACACCGAGATCGCCGACGCCGTCCTTCAGCTGCGCGCGGCCGGGTACGACGACCTGCCGGAGCGCCCGGCGCGCGAGCTGTGCCGCACCTGGGTCGAGGCGGGCTGGCTCGTGCGCCAGGCCGACGAGGACGGGACCGAGAGGTACCGGCTGTCGGCGCACGCCGTCGGCGCCCTGGAGATCACGGGCCGCGCAGGCGGTGGACGTTCGCGCGTGACGCGTTCACGCGTGCTCACGCTGCTGGAGGCCGTCGAACGGCTGGCCGACGACGCGAACCCGGACGCGGCCGCGCGCATCGCCCGGCTCACCCGGGAGATCGCGCAGCGCGAGACCGAGCGCGCACGGCTCGAACGCGACGGCACCGTCGACCCGGTCGGCGAGGAGCACCTGCTCGAGGCGGCCGAGAACGTGCTCATGCTGGTGCGCGAGCTGCCGGCCGACTTCGCACGCGTCGCCGAGTCGATCCGCTCGATCCAGCGCGAGACGGTCACCGCGCTGCGCCAGGACGAGCGGCCGACCGGCGAGGTGCTGCGCGACTACCTCGACCGCGCCGAGCACCTCATGGACGCCACGGCCGAGGGCCGGGCGTTCGCCGGCGCCACGCGGCTGCTGGGGGATCCGCAGCGTCTCGACGAGCTGGCCGACGCCCTCGACGTCGTGCTACGCCACCCGTTCGCGGCGCGCCTGCCCGAGCAGCAGCGTGCCGAGCTGCGCGCGATCACCCAGCGCATCGAGCAGGGGTTCGAGGACGTGCTGACCGCGCAGCGTCAGGCGTCACGCGTCATCGCGGCACAGGTGCGCCACCACGACCCGCTGCGCGACCGCCAGGTCGACGACCTGCTGCGCGAGGTCATCTCCGGGCTCGGTGCGTGGATGCCGACGACGCGGCGCGCCCAGCCCGTCGACCCGCTGCGCCGCCTGCCGCGCGCGAGCGTGGGACGCCTGCGCGCGACGCTCGCCGACCTGCGCCCCGCGGACGGGCCCGCGCCGCTCGCCCCGTGGGACGACGACGGGACCGAGCCGTCGCTCGAGCACGCGCAGGCGTGGGGCGGGCCGCACTACGACGAGCTCGCCGCGCTGCTCGCGCGGGCCGCCGACGGCGGGCCCGCCGACCTGGCCGACCTGTTCGCCGGTGCGGACGCGGCGACGCGCCGCCCGGTCGACCTCGTCGGGCTGCTCGAGCTCGGCGCCCGGCACGGGCTCGTCGACCGCGACGCCGTCGCCGTCGTCGACACCGTGCGACCCGACGGCACGCGCCGTCGTCTCGCCTTCGAGGGGGTCGCGCTCGCGCCACGCCCCGACCGCACCAGCACCGCCGGCCCGGAGGGGGACGTATGAGCGACGTCGAGGACGTGCCCGTCGAGGGCGCGCCCGTCGGGGACCCGGGCGTGGAGCCCGGCGGGTTCATCGCGCCCGTCGCGATGGAGGCCGACCCCGCCGAGCTGTTCGCCGGTGACACCGGCACGCTCGATCCGGCCGCCCGCGTGGTGCTCGTGGACCTGCTGCGCCGCCGCTACCTGTCGGCCGAGCGCACGCCGGAGCGCTGGCAGGCGCTCCTGGCGCACCAGACGGTCATCGAGTCGCGGCTGCACGACCTGTTCGTGACGCTCGTCGTGGACCGCGACCGCGGCATCGCCTACAAGCGGCAGGTGCGCTCGGGCGAGGTCGACATCCCGATCCTGCTGCGCGACGAGTCGTACACGCGCGTCGAGACGGTGCTGCTGGTGCAGCTGCGCACGCTGCACCAGCAGGAGAGCCGGGCGGGCGAGGTCGCCGCACGCGTCGACGCCGAGGAGCTCGAGCAGTGGGTGTTCACCTACCTCGACCCGGCCGAGACGAACGTCGCGCTGCGCCAGCGCGAGGTGCGCGCGGCCATCGCCAAGCTCGTGACCGAGGGGTTCCTCGTCGAGGAGGCGCCGGGGCGGTTCCGCGTCACCGCCCTGGTCGAGGTGGTGCTGCCCGTCGACCGGCTGGCCGAGCTCGCCGCGTGGCTGCGCGCCGGGGGACGCCCGGCTCCCGAGGCCGCGGCCCACGCCGTCGGCTCCGACGCCGGCTTCGCCGCTGTCCTGGACGACGCGGCCGAGACCGACTCCGACGAGACCGACTCCGACGACACCGACTCCGACGAGACCGACTCCGACGAGGAGGACGACGAATGACGATGGTCGACACCCTCTTCGGGCTCATCCCGGCGGCCTCGACGGGCCAGCAGTGGGTCGCCCGGGACCTTCAGGTGGTCAACTGGGGCGGCTACGACGGTTCCCACCGCGTGCGGCTGGCCTCCACCGCCACGCTGCTCGCGGGCGGCTCCGGCTCGGGCAAGTCCACCCTCATGGACGCCTACATCGCGCTGCTCATGCCCCACACGACGCCGTTCAACGGCGCGTCCAACGGGGGCGTCGTCGGGCGCCCGCGCGGCAAGGACCAGCGCAACGTCATCTCGTACGCGCGCGGCAAGCTCGACGAGTCGCGCACCGCCGACGGCACGCGCGAACGGGTGCTGCGCGGCGACGGACGCGACACCTGGACGGCCATCGCCATGACGTGGGCCGACCAGTCGGGCGCCGAGCTGACGGCCGTGCGCGCCTGGTACGTCCCCGCCGGGGCCACCACCATGGACGCGCTGACCCCCGTGCGCGCCACGGTCGCCGGGCCGCTCGACCTGCGTGACCTGGCGCCCGCGGCCGAGCAGCGCTTCGCCCGCCCGGCCCTCGTGGCCCTCGGCCTGACCTGCTTCGACACCGACCGCGAGTTCGCGGCGCGCCTGTACTCGACGCTCGGCATCGGCGCCGCGGGCGGCGGCGAGAAGGCCGTCGGCCTGCTCGCGCGCATCCAGGCGGGCCAGCAGATCACCACAGTCGACGCGCTCTACAAGTCGATGGTCCTCGAGGAGCCCGAGACGCTGGCCCGGGCCGACGACGTCGTCGAGCACTTCGACGAGCTCTCCGGCACGCGCGCGCGGATGCTCACCGCGCAGCAGCAGGTGCGCGTCCTGTCCCCGGTCCGCGGCCACCGCGCGAGCATCGACGCGGCCCGCGAGCGGCTCGCCGTCGTCGACGGCGTCGGGCGCACCGACGACGACGGGTCGCCGGTCGGCCTGTGGCGTGCCGAACGGCGTGCGGGCCTGCTGCGCGCGCTCGAGGACGACGTGCGCCGGCAGGCGCAGCAGGCCGGGGACCGCGTGCGCGAGCTCGACGCCGTCGTCAAGGCGTGCAAGGCCGAGCTCGACGCGATCCGCACCCAGCTGTGGGCCTCGGGCGGCGAACGGCTGCACCAGGCGGAGGGCGAGCTGTCGCGTGCCGAGGCGGCGCTCGCCGAGGTGCAGCGACACCGCGGGCGCCTCGACGCCGCGCTCGACGTGCTGGGCGCGACCGTCACGAGCAAGGCCGACTTCGTGCGGCTCGCCGCGGCCGCCACGGCGCGGCTCGCCGACTCCCAGGACCGGCACGCGGCATTCGAGTCGCGCGACCGGGCGCGCGACGCCCAGATCGCCGCCGAGCGTGCCCTGGCCGAGCTCACGACCGAGCGCACGGCGTTCGCGGCCCGGCACGGCAACGTTCCCGAGGTGCTGCACCGGGCGCGTGTCGCACTCGCGCACGCGGCCGGGCTCGACGTCGCCGAGCTGCCGTTCGTCGCCGAGCTGCTGGAGGTGCGCACCGAGCACGAGCCGTGGCGTGAGGCGTTCAACCTGGCCCTGGGCGGGTTCGCGACGACGCTGCTGCTCGACGTCGCGCACCTCGACCGGTTCCGGGCGGCGATCGACGCCGTCCCGTCGGCCGTGCGCCTGCGCTTCGAGGGCGTGCCGACCGGGGTCGTCAGCCAGTCCCGCCCCGACCCGGCGACCCTGCCCGGGCGGGTCGAGCACGCGCGCGGCCCGTTCGAGGGCTGGTTGCGCGAGCGCCTCGCCGAGCGCTTCGCGTTCACGTGCGTCGACTCGCCCGCCGACCTGGCCCGGCACCCCAAGGCGCTGACGCGCACCGGGCAGACCTCCGAGGGCTCGCGCGGCGCGCACGGCGGCCAGGGGCACGCCAACGTGCTGGGCTTCACCAACACCCGCCGCCTGGCCGACCTCGACCGGGCGATCGAGTCGGCCGGCGCCGAGCTGCGCGCCGCCGCCGAGGCGCTGCGCGGTGCCGCGCTGCGCCTGGACGCCGTCGAGGACCAGGCCGCGGCCGCGCGCGTGGTCACGGAACTGAGCTGGGACGGCGTCGACGTCGCTGCCGCGCAGGCCGCCTGCGCGCGCTGGCGTGACGTCATCGCCCAGGCGCGCGCCGAGAGCCCCGAGCTCGACGACCTGCGGGCGCGCGCCGCCGAGCTGGACGCGCGCGTCGACGCGCTCACCCAGGACCTGGGCCTCGCCAAGGGCAGGTCGGCCGAGCTCCAGGCACGCTGGGAACGGGTCAGCGACGACGTCGACGCCGCCCAGCGCGTGCTCGACGACGCGGCCGACCGCGGCGACACCCTCACCGCGCGGCAGCGCTCCTACCTCGACGAGGTGCTCGCCGACGCGACCGCCCCGGGCGACGGCGGCGACGACCCGCAGGCCGCGCTCGCCGCGTTCGACGCCGTCGTGGCGCGCGCCGCCGAACGGCTGCGGCACGACCGCGAGACGGCGGCGACCGCCGTCGAGACCGGACGCGAGGCGCTGCGCACGCTGTTCGAGGCGTTCACCCGGCAGTGGGAGGACCCGAACCTGGGCACCGACCCCGACGCCTCGTACGCCGACTACGAGCGCGTGCTGACGACGCTCGAGACCGACCGGCTGCACGAGCTCGAGGCCGACTGGCGGCGCAGCCTGCTGCGCATGTCGGGCGACGACCTCACGGACCTCGAACGCACCGTCGCGCGCTCGCTGCGCGAGATCACCGAGCGCATCGACCCGGTCAACCGGATCCTGTCCGGGCTGCCGTTCGCCGACGACGACCACCGTCTGCGCATCGACGCACGCCCCGTCCAGTCGGCGCTCGTCACCCGGTTCCGCAAGGAGCTGCGCGAGGTGCGCGAGCTGGTGTCCGCGCAGGCCACCGAGGCCGAGCGCGAGGCCCGGTATGCGCGCATGGCCCGCCTCATCGACCGGCTGCGGCCCGGCGCGCCCGACCGGGCCGACCTGGTCGACGTGCGCCGCCACGTGCGCCTGTCGGCCGAGAAGGTCGACCTCGACGGCGCCCACGTCGCGCTCTACGACCACATCGGCGAGAAGTCGGGCGGTGAGTCGCAGGAGCTGGTCGCGTTCATCGTCGGGGCCGCGCTGCGCTACCAGCTCGGCGACGCCGGCGCCGACCGCCCGCGCTACGCCCCCGTGTTTCTCGACGAGGCGCTCATCAAGGCCGACGCCCAGTTCTCGGGTCGCGCCGTGGGCGCCTGGCGCGGGCTCGGGTTCCAGCTCGTGGTCGGCGCGCCCAACGACAAGGTCTCGGCGCTCGAACCGCACGTGGACGCCTCCTACGTGGTCACCAAGGATTCCGGCGGTCGCTCGCGGGCGCGCGCCGTCGTCGGCGTCCCGGAGGGGCCGCAGCCGGCGGCGCGCTGAGCGCCCGGGCGCGGGCCTGCGCAGGTCATCGACGCGGAATGCGACTTCCCCGCTGCCTTCCCGCCCGCTCGCTTGTACTGTCGTGGCGTGACCGACACGACACCCCCCATCGCCAGCCCGGAGCACACCGTCGAGGGCTTCGTGCGGCAGTACCTGCGGGAGCTGACGTACACGCAGGGAACGACGCTCGAGCGTGCCTCGCTCAACGACAAGTACCTGGCTCTCGCCCGCACCGCCCGCGCCTACCTCATGTCGCGCTGGAACCGCACGGTGACCCACCAGTACCACCAGCCCGGTCGCGGCGTCGCCTACCTCTCCGCCGAGTACCTGCTCGGCCGCCAGCTCGACAACGCGCTCATCGCCTCGGGCCTGGAGGCCGTGGCGGCGGAGGCGCTGGCCAGCCTGGGCCTCTCGCTCGACGAGCTGCGCGCCGCGGAGGTCGAGCCGGGCCTCGGCAACGGCGGCCTCGGCCGTCTCGCCGCCTGCTTCATCGACTCGCTCGCGACCATGAACATCCCCGCCATCGGCTACGGCATCCGCTACGAGTACGGCATCTTCCGTCAGACGTTCGTCGACGGCCGCCAGGTCGAGGAGCCGGACTCGTGGCTCGACAACGGCTCGCCGTGGGAGATCGCCCGCCCGAGCAGGAGGTCGAGATCGCTTTCGGTGGCCACACCGAGACGGCGACGGTCGACGGCGTCGAGCGCACCACCTGGGTTCCCGGCTGGTCCGTGCTCGCCATCCCCTACAACTACATGGTGCCCGGCTACCTCAACGGCCGCGTCAACACGCTGCGCCTGTGGAGCGCGCGCGCCACCCACGCGTTCGACCTGAAGATCTTCAACTACGGCGACTACGCCGAGGCCGTGCGCGCGCAGACGTTCGCCGAGAACATCACCAAGGTCCTCTACCCCGAGGACTCGACGCCGCAGGGCAAGGAGCTGCGCCTGCAGCAGCAGTACTTCTTCGTCGCGGCGTCGCTGCACGACTTCGTCGAGCGATTCCTCGAGGACGGGTTCGACCTGCACCGCCTGCCCGAGCGCATCACCTTCCAGCTCAACGACACCCACCCGGTGATCGCGATCCCCGAGCTCATGCGCATCCTGATCGACCTCAAGGGGCTGACCTGGGACGAGGCATGGGGGATCACCCGCCAGTGCTTCGCCTACACCTGCCACACGCTGCTGCCCGAGGCGCTCGAGGTGTGGCCGGTCGAGCTCATGGCGCGGCTGCTGCCGCGGCACATGGAGATCATCTACCGCATCAACGACGAGTTCCTCGCCTCGGTGCGCGAGCGGTTCGGCAACGACGAGATGCTCGTCCGGCGCATGTCGATCATCGCCGAGCACCCCGAGCGGGCCGTGCGCATGGCGTTCCTCGCGAGCGTGGGCACGTCGAAGATCAACGGCGTCGCCGAGCTGCACAGCCAGCTCCTGCGCGAGAAGGTGCTGACCGACTTCGCCGAGCTCTGGCCCGAGAAGTTCACGAACGTGACCAACGGCGTGACCCCGCGCCGGTTCGTGCGCCTGGCCAACCCGGGCCTGTCGAGCCTCATCACCGAGGCCATCGGCGACGGCTGGGTCACCGACCTGGAGCGCCTGCGCGAGCTCGAGCCGCTGGCCGACGACGCGCAGTTCCGGGCCCGGTTCCGTGAGGTCAAGCAGGCCAACAAGCACCGCCTGGTCGACCTGCTCGCCGCGCGTGACGGCATCGCGATCGACCCGGACACCATGCTCGACGTCATGGTCAAGCGCCTGCACGAGTACAAGCGCCAGCTCCTGAAGGTGCTGCACGTCGTGACGACGTACGACCGGTTGCGCACGGGCGAGCTCGACCCGGCCACGGCGGTGCACCGCACCGTCGTCTTCGGGGCCAAGGCCGCACCCGGCTACAAGATGGCCAAGGAGATCATCGCGCTCATCAACCACGTCGGGGCCCGCGTCAACGGGGACCCGGTCGTGTCGCAGGCGTTGCGGGTGGCGTTCCCGGCCAACTACAACGTGACGGTGGCCGAGACGCTCATCCCCGCCGCCGACCTGTCGGAGCAGATCTCGCTTGCGGGCAAGGAGGCGTCAGGCACCGGCAACATGAAGTTCGCGCTCAACGGTGCCCTCACGGTCGGCACGGACGACGGCGCGAACGTCGAGATCCGCCAGCTCGTCGGGGACGACAACTTCTTCCTGTTCGGCCTGACCGAGCCGGAGGCGAGTGCGATCCAGGAGGCCGGCTACCGCCCGGCCGCGTACTACGAGCAGAACCCGGTGCTGCGCCGGGCCCTCGACCTCATCGCCGCCGGCGAGTTCTCGGGCGGGGACCGCAGCGTCTTCGAGCCGATCGTCTCGAACCTGCTGTACGAGGACCGCTTCATGGTGCTCGCGGACTACCAGTCCTACATGGACGCCCAGGAGCGCGTCGACACCGCCTACGGCGACGCGGACGCCTGGAGCCGCGCGGCGGTGCTCAACGTGGCCCGCAGCGGCTTCTTCTCCTCGGACCGGTCCATGCGCGACTACCTCGACCGCATCTGGCACGTGGAGCCCGTGCCGGTCCAGGACTGATCGCACGCACGACGGCGCCGCACCCCCGCGCGGGGGTGCGGCGCCGTCGTGCGTGCTCAGAAGCACCGGCTGCGGCCGGGAGCGAGCGGCCAGGCACGCGCCGTTCAGCTCGCCTTTCCCGTGCCGGTCGCGCGCGGCACGCCGCCCGGTCCGGCGAGCGTGCACCGGAGCGCGAGGCTCGCGTACGACAGCACGTTCGCGCGGCAGGCGGCCCGGTCGAGCTCCACGCCGATGAGCGGGTACAGGTCGTACGCGTCCTCGAGCGCGACGAGGTTGCGGGCGATGGCTGCCGGCTCGGCGGCCGGGTGGAAGTGCCCCAGCCCGGCGCCGAGCTCGATCGTCGTGCGGTAGAGCATCACCTGCCGTTCGACGATCGAGCGGTGCAGCGGCTTGTACTGAGGCCGCTGGCGTAGCAACGGGATGCTCTCGTACACCAGGCGCAGGTCCTGGGAGATGACGTCGGGGACCCCGGCCTCGACGAGAGCCACGATGCGGTCGCGCGGGTCGGCGTGCCGTTCGGCGATCTCGCGCCGGCGCTCGTAGAACTCCTCGACGACGCCCTCGACCGCGGTGAAGACGAGGTCGTCGAAGGTCGAGAAGTGGTACATCACCGTGCCGGTGGAGACGTCGGCCTCCGCCGCGACGGACCGGACGTTGGTCGCCCCGACGCCCTTGTCCCGCGCGACCCGCAACGCTGCCGAGACGAGCTCGGCGCGGCGGCGACCGCCGCCTGCGGCGCCCATGGCCGTCTCAGACCCGTTCCAGGGCCTCGGGCGCCTCCGCCGTCGCGAGCGACGCGTACCGCGCCGGGTCGCGTCGGCGCATCACCCGGGCGGCGACGAGCCCGACGACCACCAGCACGGGCGTGGGCAGCAGCAGGATGGTGTTCACCGCGCCCTCCTGGTCCGTGATGATGTCCATGTTCGTGGCGATGAGCCAGAACCCGACGGCGAGGCCGACGGCGCCGAGGACGGGTGCGATCAGCACCCGCCACGGGGAGTGGCCTCGCAGGTCCTGGGTGAAGAAGCCGACGATCGCGACCGCGGCGACCGCCTGGGCGAAGACGAGGCCGGCCACGCCCATGGAGTACGTCCAGATCCCGAGCTGGAGGAACGGGTCAGCCTTCACGACGATGCAGGCGACGATGACCACCAGGCTCAGGCCCGACAGCAGCAGGCTCGCCCGGTGGGGGGAGCGGCTGACGCGGTGCGTGCTGGCGAGGCCGTACGGCAGCAGGCGCTCGCGGGCGAGGGAGTACACGTAGCGCGAGCACGCGTTGTGGAACGCGAGCAGGCAGGCGAAGAAGCTGGTGACGATCAGGACGCGCATGGTGTCGGCCGCGGCGTCGCCGAGGTAGGTCGAGCCCGCGGAGAAGACGATGTCCTGGAAGTCCTCGCCCTGGGCGAGCTCGACGACGTTGTCGGCGCCGAAGGCGACCGTGAGGATCCAGAACGTAAAGGCGTAGAACGCGCCGAGGAACCCGACGGCGACGTACGTGGCGCGCGGAACGGTCCGGCGCGGGTCCTTGGCCTCCTCGGTGTAGATCGCGGTGCCCTCGAACCCGATGTAGGCGCCGAACCCGAAGACGAAGAGGCTGCCTGAGCCCGCGGCGAGGAAGATGTTGCGCGGGTCGAACGACGCGGCCGAGGCCGGCGCGGGACCGCCCTGCATGAGCACCGCGACGGCGAGCACCAGGAGGATCGCGACCTCCAGCGTGAGCAGGACGCCGAGCACCTTGGCGCCGACGTCGATGTGCCGGTAGCCGAGCACGCAGACCAGGGCGGCCGAGGCGAGCGAGTAGAAGCCCCAGTGCAGGTGGTACCCGAGCAGCGCCTCGACGGTGATCTGGCCGAAGAAGCCGATGAACCCGTAGAAGCACACGCACAGGGACGCGTAGGCGAACACGGTCACGAGCGCCGTCGCGAGCCCGGCGGGCCGTCCGAGCCCGCGCGTGGCGTACGCGTAGAACGCTCCGGCGTTGCGTACGTAGCGGGACATCGCGGTGAAGCCCACCGCGAACAGGATCAGCACCATCCCGCACACGAGCATGGCTCCGGGTGCGCCGATACCGCCCAGGCGCAGCGCGGTGGGTGCCGCGCTGACCACCACCGTGAGCGGGGCGGCGGCGGAGATCACGAAGAACGCGATTCCCCACACGCCGAGTCGGCCGGACGCGAGCTGCCGGCCCTCCTGGGTCTCGCTGGTGGGGTGGGACGAGGCTCTTGCGTTGAGCTGGCTCATGCGACTCCCCTAGTCAGGTCTGCGCGCCGTTACGCAGGAATTGAACAGGGAGTCAAGCGGCGTCCCAGTCTGTCTGTCAAGCCTGTCCGGGCAAGATCAAGCGCATCTTGAGCAAGCGTTCAGAATCGCTATGCTGTCGCGCATGTCTGGCATCCACGCACGTGACCTCGGCGTTTCCTTCGACGGCGTCCCCGGGCCGCGCAACGCGATCACCGACGTCGGGGGAGTCGAGGTCGGCTACGTGACCCGTTCGGCCGGGCACGTCCAGACCGGAGTCACAGCCATCCTGCCGCGAGGCCGCGACGGCGTCGGCGTCCCGTGCGCGGCCGCGACGCACTCGCTCAACGGCAACGGCGAGCTCACGGGCCGGACGTGGATCGACGAGAGCGGGTCGCTCGACCTGCCCGTGCTCCTGACGAGCTCGCACTCGGTCGGGACGGTCCATCGCGGCGTCGTCGACTGGGTCGTGCGCCACCATCCGGCGCTGGCCTCCCAGTGGCTCCTGCCCGTGGTGGGCGAGACGTGGGACGGCTACCTGCACGACATCAACGGCGGTCACCTCGTGCCCGACGACGCCGGTCGCGCGATCGACGCCGCGAGCGCCGACGTCGTCAGCGGCCCGTTCGGCGGCGGCACGGGCATGTGCTGCTACGGCTTCAAGGGCGGCACGGGCACGGCGTCGCGGGTCGCCGACGTCGGTGACGAGCAGTACACGGTCGGCGTGCTGTTGCAGGCAAACTTCGGGTCGCGGCCCGAGCTGCGCCTGGGCGGCGTGCCGCTCGGCCGGCGTTCGGCCGCGCCGAACCCGATGGCGGAGACCGACTGGCTGGTGCGCGACGGCGAGAACCCGGGCGCGGCGGCCGGGGCGGGGAGCGTGGTGGGGATCGTGGCGACCGACGCGCCGCTGCTTCCGCACCAGCTCGCGGCGGTCGCGCGCCGCGTGCCGCTGGGGCTGGCGCGCACGGGGACCACCGGCAGCCACTTCTCGGGCGACATCTTCCTCGCGTTCTCGACGGCCAACACCGGCGCGCTCGTCTCGCGCATCCCCGCCGGGCAGACCCCGCCGCTCGACCGGCTCCGGTCCGTGCCGTGGGGACTGGTCGACCCGCTCTACGCGGCGACGGTCGAGGCCACGGAGGAGGCCGTGGCGGAGGCGCTGGTCGCGGCGCACGACGTGACGGGGCGTGACGGGCACCGCGCCTACGCCCTGCCGCACGCCGAGGTCCGGGCCGCGTTTGGCGCCTAGTCTCAGGCGCCGGGGACTCAGGCGCGCCAGGGACTCAGGCGCGCCAGGGCCTCAGACTCGCCAGGGCCTCAGGCGCGCCGGGGCGGCCGGGCCAGCACCGCGACGTGCAGCGCCGCGACCGCCTCGCCGTCGTCGAGGTCGAGTCCCAGGAGCCGGGAGACGAGCGCCAGCCGCTGGTAGAACACCGAGCGTGACAGGTGGCTCGCGGCCGCCGCACGGGTGCGGTTGCCGGGGTGGGCGACGTAGGCGCGCAGCACCTCGACCAGGTCGCCGTCGTGCGCCAGGTCGTGCTCGACGAGCGGGCGCAGCAGGTCCTCGGCGTGCGCCGTCAGCCGGGGGTCGCCGCCGAGCGCGGTGACCAGGCGCAGCAGCGGGTGCCGGGACGCCCGGTGGACGGCGGCGGCGGGCCCCGGCGTCAGGCGCCCGGCGAGCGCGACGGCCTCGGTGAGCGAGGCGAGCAGCCCGGCCGGCCCGTGGGCCCCGGTGCCGACGACGACGTCGGCCGCGCGTTCGTCGGCCTCGTGCGGCGCGGCGGCCGCGAGCGCCTGGAACGCGGCGTCGTCGGGCGCGTGCCCGTCGCGCGCGGACACGGCGACGACGAGCCGGCCCGGCCGGTCGGGCTGGGGTGCGGCGAGGACGCCGAGCCCGCTGGCACGGGCGGCGCGCACCACGCGGGTCGCGGCGCCGTCGTCGAGGGCGCCCGCGCGCCGCAGCAGGACGGCGCCGGTCAGGACACGGCCGGTGACGGGGAAGCCGGACGCCTCGAAGCGCGCCGTGAGCTCGCCGTCGCCGGCGTGCCGCCCGCGCAGGAGCGTGCCGAGGAGGGCCGTGTGGCTGTGCCGGGACCACGCGTCGTCGTCGCGGTCGGCGAGCCGGCTGAGGGTCAGTGCGACGGCGGCCTGTTCGAGCACGGTCGAGCGGCCGGCGCGGTGCTGCTCCCCGGGGAGCGCGACGAGGTGCCCCCAGCGGGTGCCGCGCGCCTCGACGGGCGCGATCGTCCAGCCGTCCTGTCCTGTGCCGCGGTGCGCGGCGCGTGAGCGCTGCTCCCACGCGGCGAGGTCGGCGCCGTCGGGGGAGAGGTTCTCGGCGGCGACGACCTGGTGGGCGGCGTCCTCCAGCACGACGGGGCAGGCGAGCACGCGTGCGGCGTGCGCGACGATGACGTCGGCGGGGCTGCCGCGCAGGCTCAGGCCGGTGAACAGCGTGTGGATCTCGTCGCGGGCGCGCAGCGCGGCCGTCTGGTCGGAGATGATCCGCGCGTGGACGGACTCGGTGACGTCGACGAAGCGGGCCTTGCGGTGCAGGACGACGAACGGGACGCCCGCGGCGCGCAGCTCGGCCACGAGGGCGGGCGGGGCGGCGGGCAGGTGGTCCCCGAGCTCCAGGACGAGTCCCGCGATACGGGCCGCGACGAGCTGCCGGCCCAGGCGGTGCAGCGCCGGACCGTCGGCGGGCCAGGCGATGCCCGTCGAGAGCAGGAGCTCGCCGCCCGAGACGAGGCCCGCGGCCTCGGGGGTCTCGGCGACGTGGACCCAGCGCACGGGCGCGTCGAGCCCCTCGGCGCCGCACACCAGCTCGGGCAGGGCCCGGGCGACCGGCTCGGAGGCGAGCACGTCGCGCACGCTCGGCAGCAGGTGCGAGTCGCCGGGTGCCGGACGATCTGTCCGAACGGTGCGTGATCCGGGACGGTCTGACATCGCTGGCCTCGCTTCCGCGCCGAGATGATCGAGGTTCTGAGACTAGTCACCATCCGGGCAGATCGTCCGGCATCCCCGTCGTCCCTGCTGTGGAGGAACCGTGGCACTCATCCGTCATCTCGTCGCCGGAGCCGAGACCGGCGACCCGGCCCGCGTCGGCCCCGTCTTCGACCCGGCGACCGGGCAGCGCCAGCACGACGTCGTGCTGGGCGGTGCCGCCGACGTCGCGGCCGCCGTCCAGGCGGCGCGCGCGGCCCTGCCGGCCTGGCGCGAGACGAGCCTGGCGCGCCGCGCGGACGTGCTCTTCCGGCTGCGGCACCTGCTGACCGAGCGCCGAGACGACCTCGCGCGCATCGTCACGTCCGAGCACGGCAAGGTGCACGCCGACGCGCTCGGCGAGATCGGGCGCGGCCTGGAGAACGTCGAGTACGCGGCCGGCCTGCTCGAGCACCTCAAGGGCGAGCACAGCGAGCAGGTCTCGCGCGGCGTCGACGTGTACTCGGTGCGGCAGCCCGTCGGCGTCGTCGGGTGCATCACCCCGTTCAACTTCCCCGTCATGGTGCCCCTGTGGATGGTCGCCAGCGCGGTCGCGTGCGGCAACACCGTGGTGCTCAAGCCGAGCGAGAAGGACCCGAGCGCGCCCCTGTTCCTCGCGCGGCTCTTCCAGGAGGCGGGCCTGCCCGACGGCGTGCTCAACGTCGTCCACGGCGCCAAGGACGCCGTGGACGCGCTGCTCGACGACCCGCACGTGGGCGCGGTGAGCTTCGTCGGGTCCACGCCCGTCGCGCGCGCCATCTACGCCCGCGCGAGCGCGTCCGGCAAGCGCGTCCAGGCGCTGGCCGGCGCGAAGAACCACATGGTCGTGCTGCCCGACGCCGACGTCGACGCGGCGGCCGACGCTGCCGTCTCGGCCGCCTACGGCTCGGCCGGGGAGCGCTGCATGGCCGTCAGCGTGCTGGTCACGGTCGGTGACGTCGGCGACCGGCTCGTGGAGGCCGTGGCGCGGCGGCTCGACGCGCTCGTCGTCGGCCCCGGCACCGACCCGGCGAGCGAGATGGGCCCGCTCATCACGCGCGAGCACCGCGACAAGGTCGCGTCCTACGTGGCCGGCGCGGCCGCCGACGGCGCCACCGTCGTCGTCGACGGGCGTGAGCGCGACCTGCCGGGCGGTGGGTTCTTCCTGGCGCCCAGCCTCGTCGACCACGTGCGGCCCGGCACGCCCGTGTACGACGACGAGATCTTCGGGCCCGTGCTGGCCGTCGTGCGGGCCGAGACGTTCGACGAGGCGGTCGCGATCGTCAACGGCAGCCCGTTCGGCAACGGCGCGGCCGTCTTCACGCGCGACGGCGGTGCCGCGCGCCGCTTCCAGCGGGAGGCGGACGCGGGCATGATCGGCATCAATGTGCCGATCCCGGTGCCCGTGGGCGCGTACTCGTTCGGCGGCTGGAAGGACTCGCTGTTCGGCGACACGCACATCTACGGCCCCGAGTCGTTCCACTTCTACACGCGCAGCAAGGTCGTCACCTCGCGCTGGCCCGACCCGGCCGGCTCGAAGGTCGAGCTCGCCTTCCCGTCGAACCGCTGAGGAGCACCGATGACGCCGACCAACGACGCGCTCGTGCCGAGCGCGAGCGACGAACCGCACGGCCACCTCGACCGGCACGGCACGCACCACCCGTTCGGCGACGCGGACGCCGAGGCGCAGGTGCGCGCGGACGACCGGGCGCACGTGTTCCACTCCTGGAGCGCGCAGGCCCACATCGACCCGCTGCCCGTCGCGGCGGGCCGGGGCTCGACGTTCTGGGACTACCAGGGCAACGCCTACCTCGACTTCGGCTCCCAGCTCGTCAACCTCAACCTGGGCCACCAGCACCCCGACCTGGTCGCCGCCGTCCAGCAGCAGGCCGGGCGGCTCGCCACGATCCAGCCGTCCCTGGCCAACGACGTGCGCGGCGAGCTGGCGCGCCGGATCGCCGCCGTCGCGCCCGGCACGCTCGACCACGTGTTCTTCACCAACGGCGGCGCCGAGGCCAACGAGTACGCGGTCCGCCTCGCGCGGCAGGCGACCGGGCGCTGGAAGGTGCTGTCCGCCTACCGCTCGTACCACGGCTCGACGTCGACGGCGATCGCCCTGACGGGCGACCCGCGCCGGTGGGCCAACCGCCCGATCGACCCGGGCGTCGCCCACTTCTTCGGCCCCTACCCGTACCGCTCGGCGTTCCACGCCACGACCCCGAGCAGGAGACCGAGCGCGCGCTCGAGCACCTGGAGTCGGTGGTGCGGCTCGAGGGCGCCGGGACGGTCGCCGCGATCGTGCTGGAGACCATCGTCGGCACCAACGGCGTGCTCGTCCCGCCGCCGGGCTACCTGGCGGGCGTGCGCGAGCTGTGCGACCGGCACGGCATCCTCCTCGTGGCCGACGAGGTCATGGTGGGGTTCGGCCGCGTCGGGGAGTGGTTCGCCGTCGACGCGTTCGGCGTCGTGCCCGACCTCATCACGTTCGCCAAGGGCGTCAACTCCGGGTACGTGCCCCTGGGCGGCGTCGTCATCAGCGACGCCGTCGCACGCCACTTCGACGACGTCCCGTTCCCCGGCGGGCTCACCTACTCCGGCCACCCGCTGGCCTGCGCGGCGGGCGTGGCCACCTTCGAGGTGTTCGAGCGCGACGGCATCCTGGAGCGCGTGCGCGACCTCGGCGAACGCGTGATCGCCCCCGAGCTCGCGGCCTGGGCCGAGCGGCACCCCGCGCTGGGCGAGGCGCGCGGCCGGGGCCTGTTCTGGGCGCTGGAGCTCGTGCGCGACCGCGAGACGCGCGAGCCGCTCGTACCGTTCAACGCCGCGGGTGCCGACGCCGAGCCGATGGCGCGCATCGCCGCCGCGTGCAAGGCGGGCGGCGTGTGGCCCTTCACGCACTTCAGCCGCGTGCACCTGGCACCGCCGCTGGTCATCGCGGAGGACGAGCTGCGGCGCGGGCTCGCGGTGATCGACGCCGCGCTCGACGTTGCGGACGAGTACGTGGCGTGACGGCGGCGGTCAGCGTCGCCGCGTGCCGAAGATCGAGCGGGTGATCTCGCGCGCCAGCGTGTTGCCGGCCGTCCGGAGCATCGAGTCGAGCGGGCTCGCCGCGCGCGAGCGGGGCCGGGACGCCGTCGGACGCTGCGTGGCGTCGCGCAGCAGGCGCTCGCGCATCTTCTCCAGCTCGGCCTGCTCCTTGCGGGCGGCCCGCTCGCGCTGGGCCGCGGCGTCCGCCTCAGCCTTCGCCTGCGCCTGCGCGGCGGCGTCGGCGGCCCGGGCGGCCTCGCGCGCGGCCGCCTCCTGCTGCACGCGCACCTGCAGCAGCTCGAACGCCGACTCGTTGTCGACGGCGGTGCCGTAACGCGCCTGCCCGCTCGACGCCGCCACGACGGCGTCGAGCGTGGCGGGCGGCGCCGGGTCCATCGACGCCTGCGGGGCGCGCACGCGCGTCCAGGCGACCGGCGCGGGCGCACCCTTCTCGGTCAGCACGGTGACCACGGCCTCGCCCGTCGCGAGCGACTGCAGCAGGCGCTCCAGGTCGTAGGGCGAGTGCGGGAACGTCCGCACCGCCTGGCGCAGCGCCGTCGCGTCGTCGGGGGTGAAGGCCCGCAGCGCGTGCTGCACCCGGTTGCCGAGCTGGGCGAGCACGTCGGCCGGCACGTCCTTGGGGGACTGGGTGACGAAGAAGACGCCCACCCCCTTGGAGCGGATGAGGCGCACCGTCTGCGTGACCTGCTGCAGGAAGTCCTTGCTCGCGCCGGCAAAGAGGAGGTGAGCCTCGTCGAAGAAGAAGACCAGGCGCGGCTTGTCCGGGTCGCCCACCTCCGGCAGCTCCTGGAACAGGTCGGCCAGCAGCCACATCAGGAACGTCGAGAACAGGGCGGGACGGTCCTGGACCGCGGGCAGCTCCAGCGCCGAGACCACGCCCCTGCCGTCGGCGGCCGTGCGCAGCAGGTCCGACGTCGCGAACGCGGGCTCGCCGAAGAACACGTCCGCCCCCTGCGCCTGGAGCGCGACGATCTCGCGCAGGATCACGCCCGCCGTCGCCACCGACAGGCCGCCGATGCCCTTGAGCTCCGCCTTGCCCTCGTCCGAGACGAGGTAGGCGATGGTCGCCTGCAGGTCCTTGAGGTCGAGCAGCGCCAGGCCCTGCGCGTCGGCCCAGTGGAAGACCAGGCCGAGGCTCGACTCCTGGGTGTCGTTGAGCCCCAGCACCTTGCTCAGCAGCAACGGGCCGAAGTCGGTCACCGTGGTGCGGATCGGCACCCCCGCACCGAGCCCGCCCAGCGAGTAGAACTCGACGGGGAACGCCGTCGGGGCCCACGCCTGGCCGATGCTGGCCGCGCGCGCGCTGACGGCCTCGCTCGGGGCGGGCGCGACCGCCAGGCCCGACAGGTCGCCCTTGATGTCCGCGAGGAACACCGGCACACCCGCGAGCGACAGGCCCTCGGCCATCGCCTGGAGCGTCTTGGTCTTGCCCGTGCCCGTGGCTCCCGCGACGAGGCCGTGCCGGTTGAGCATCGACAGCGCGAAGCCCACCTGCACGTCCGGGTTCGGGGCGGGCGTGCCGCCGACGTCCTCGAGAAGGGCACCGAGCGGGAGCAAGGCTCCGCGCACCGCGTAGCCCGCGGCGACCTCGGCGGCGTACCCGTCGAGGTCCGGGGGCGTGCGCGGGGCGTCGCCGACCGGCGCGGGTGCGGCGGCCGGTGGCAGGGACGGTGCGGACGCGACCGCCGGGGGAGCGGGGTCGGCGGGCGGTGCGGGCGTGGCGGCCTGGCCGGGGCCGGCGGCCTGCGCGGCGGCCTCGGCCGCCTCGAGCGCGGCCTGCGCTGCCGCCGCCTTGGCGGCTGCGGCCTCGGCGGCCGCCTGCGCCGCCGCTGCCCGCAGGGCCGCGAGGTCGGCGCTCGTCGGGGCCGTGGGCTGGTGATCCTCGGGCATGCGCGCAACCTAGCGCGCGCGATGGGCCGCCGCCCGGCGGGTGGCTGGATATGGTGACCGTGCCATGCGCCTGCCTCACCTCCTGACCCACAGCGTCCGCTCAGCTCCGCGCGACGTCGTCGCGGACGACGTCGCCCGACCCGCCGTGCGTGTCGTCACCGACTCGACGGCGTGCCTGCCCCATCACCCCGGCGTCTCGCCCGACGGCGCGGGCAGCGGGCCCGTCGTCGTCCCGCTGCGCGTCATGACGCCCGACGGCGAGCTGCGCGAGGGCGTCGACATCACACCCGCGCAGGTCGCCGAGCGCATCGGTGCCGGGCAGCGGCTGACGACGTCGCAGCCCTCGCCCGAGGACTTCGCCGCGGCATACCGCGCGCTCGCGCAGGACGGGGCGCGCGCCATCGTGTCGGTGCACCTGTCGGGCGCCCTGTCCGGGACGGTCGCCGGCGCGGGGCACGCAGGGCAGCGCGCGATGCTCGCGGTGCGGGCGGTCGACTCGCGTGCCGTCGCGATGGCGCTCGGGTTCGCCGCGCAGGCCGCCGCGCAGTGCGCCGCCGCGGGTGCCGACGCCGAGCACGTCGCCGCCCGCGCCGCAGCCGTCGCGGCATCGAGCCGGACGCTGTTCCTCGTCGACTCGCTCGACCACCTGCGGCGCGGCGGGCGCCTGTCCGCAGGGGCCGCCGCGCTCGGCACGGCCCTCGGCGTGCGGCCCATCCTGGAGATCGACGACGGCGCGGTGCGGCTCGTGCAGCGCGTCCGGACCCGGGCGGCAGCGCTCGAACGCATGCTCGCGCTCGCCGTCGAGCACGCCGACGGGATGCAGCGCGTGGGCGTGGCCGTGCACCACCTCGGTGCGCCCGAGCGTGCCGCAGACGTCGCGTCCCGGCTGCGGGAGCGCCTCGACGCGACGCCCGTCGTCACGCCGGTCAGCGCCGTCCTGGGCACCCACGCGGGGCCGGGCGCGGTGGCCGTCGTGGTGGCGGACCTCGGCGGCCACTCGCACTGACGCCGTCCCCCGCGGGCCGGCCGCCGGGGTTGCGCACAGGCCGCAGCCGGCAGGACCGGCGCCGCCACGGCGCGCCCTAACGTCGCGGCCGTGAGCGAGCACAGGGAGAGCGACGCGTTCGCGGCAGCCCTCGGAAGGCTGCGGGCGGCACGGGCCGACGGCGCTGCCCGCACCGGGGAGCACGAGGGCGGAGCCGGCCTGCCGTGGGACAACGCCGTGACCGGTCGCGCGCCGCGCGCGGCGGGCGCGGTGCAGCAGAGCGGGTCGGGCGCGGTGCCCGTGTCCCCGCCCGACGCGCAGGCGCGACCTCTCCGGGGTGCCGAGCCTGGTGGCCCTGGGGGTGCCTGGACCGGTGGTCCGGCGGGGGCCGGTTCGGGTGACGGCCCTGCGGAGGGCGATCCGGCCGGCGGTCCCGCAGGGGTGGTCGACGGTCTCGCGGGCGTCGGCCTGGCGGGCGATGTCGCTGGGGTTGGCTTGGCTGACGGTCCTGCGGGGGTCGGCACGGCTGGCGGTCTCGCGGGCGCTGGCACGGCGGGCGATCTCGCTGGGGTTGGCTTGGCTGACGGTCCTGCGGGGGTTGGCTTGGCTGACGGTCCTGCTGGGGTCGGCACGGCTGACGGTCTCGCGGGCGCTGGCACGGCGGGCGATGTCGCTGGGGTTGGCGTGGTTGACGGCCTCGCCGGGGTCGGCTCGGCAGGTGACATCGCTGACGCCGGCACGGCGGATGACCTCGCGGACGACCTGCGCTCGCGGCTCGCCGACCGCCGCCAGGCGACCGCCGCCGCGCGGCACGCGGCCGCGGCGTACGCCGCGCTCCAAGGCCACGTCCCCGGCGGCGATGACACCGAGCTTCACAACCCCGGCGCCCGACGCTGGGCGCTGCGACCCCGGGCCGCCGTCGCCGCGGTCTGTGCCGTGCTCCTGCTGGGTGCCGGGCTCGCCGTCGTCGCGCTGTGGCCGCGCGACGACGTCGACGTGCTCGGCATGACCGGTGCCGCGTCCCCGACCCTGGGAGACGCGGCGGGAAACCCCTTCGCGAGCGTCGCCCCGCTGCCGTCGCCCAGCCCGTCGGCCCCCGGCGTCGTGGTCGACGTCGTCGGCCAGGTCCACGCGCCCGGACTGCTCACGTTGCCCGCGGGGGCGCGCGTCGCCGACGCCGTCGCCGCCGCCGGCGGGCCGACCGAGGGCGCGGACCTGAGCGCCGTCAACCTCGCCCGGCTCCTCGTCGACGGTGAGCAGCTGCGCGTGCCGGCCCCGGAGAGGCGGTCGCTCCGGCGCCCGGACCAGCGGCCGCCGCGGACGGGACGAGCGCCCTCGCCGCGCCCGCCGGTCTCGTCAACCTCAACACCGCCGACGCCGCGACGCTCGCCACCCTGCCGGGGATCGGCCCGGCGCTCGCCGCCAGGATCGTCGCCTGGCGTGAGCAGAACGGGGCGTTCGCGTCGGTCGACGAGCTCGACCAGGTGTCCGGTATCGGGCCCGCGATGATGGCCAAGGTCCGCGACCTGGTGACGGTGTGAGGGCGGACCTGCGGCTCGCCCCGGCGGCGCTCGCGGCGTGGGCCGCCGCGTGGACGCTCACAGGCGCGGCAGCCCCGCCCCGGGCCGCGTCGTCGACCGTCGTCGCCGCGAGCGCCGGGGCCTTGCTCGCGCTGCTGACCCTGGGGTGGCGACGCCTGCGCCTCGCGTCGCCCCGGGGCCACGGTGAACCCCAGCCGCCGCGGGGTCGCGGTGAGCGTCAGCCGCCGCGGGCGACCGCCGCCCGTGCGCGGCCTGCGCGCGCGGTGGACCGGTGGCCGCGCATCCTCGCGGCCCTCGCGGCGTCCAGGCGGGGCCAGGCCGCGCCACGACTCGGGTGGCGCTCGGGAACCGGTGCCGCGCACGTCCTGCTCGCCCTCGGCGCCGTCGCCGCCGTCGCGCTCTCGGCCCACGTCGACACCACGACGCGCGCCCCGCTGGCCTTGCTCGCGACCGAGCACGCCGACGCCGTCCTCCACGGGCGGGTCGTCACCGACCCTGCCCCGGCGTCGTTCGGGACGGGGCAGCGCTGGGAGCTGGCCGCCGACTCGCTCACGGCGCGCGCCGTGACGACCTCGGTGCGAGGCCGCATCGAGGTCACGACGCCGACGGCCCCGCCGTACGGGGCGCGCGTCGTCGTACGCGCGCGGCTCTCGCCCGCCCGGCCGGGTGATGCGGCGGCCGCGCGCGCCACGGGCGACGCGGCGCAGGTCACCCGCGCGCCACCTGCCGTCGTCCGGGTGACGAACGCGATGCGTGCGGCGCTGCGCGACGTCACCGCGGACCTGTCGCCCCAGGCGCAAGGGCTCGTGCCGGGGATCGCCGTCGGGGACACCTCTCGGCTGCCGCCCGACCTGGCGGACGCGTTCCGGGCGACAGGGCTCACACACCTGACGGCCGTCTCGGGCGGGCACTTCGCGATCGTGCTCGCGCTCGTCACGGCGCTCGCCGGGGCCGTGCGTGCCCCTCGCGCCGCACGGGTGGCGCTCGTGGCCGTGGTCGCGGCCGCGTTCGTCCTCCTCGTGCGCCCCGACCCGAGCGTGCAGCGCGCCGCGGCGATGTGTGCGGTCACGCTGCTGGGCCTGGTCCTGGGCCGGCCCGCCGCGTCGGTGCCGTCGCTCGCCGTGTGCGTCGTCGCGCTGCTGTGCGCCGACCCGTGGCTCGCGCGATCGTTCGGGTTCGCGCTCTCGTGTGCGGCGACGGCCGGGCTCGTGCTGCTCGCCCCGGCCCTCGTGCGCCGGCTGACGCCGTGGCTGGGCCGGGCCGGCGCGTTCGCGCTCGCGGTCCCGGTCGCGGCCCAGGCGGCGTGCGGCCCCGTGCTCGTGCTGCTCTCGCCCGGCCTCCCGACGACGTCGGTGCTCGCCAACCTGCTCGCCGCTCCCGCGGTCGCTCCCGCGACGTTGCTGGGCCTCGGCGCGACCGTCATCGGCCCCGGGTGGCCCGCGGCGGCGCGCGTGCTCGCCTGGCTCGCCGGAGGCGCGACCTGGTGGATCGCCGCGGTCGCTCGATGGTGCGCGGCCCTGCCCGGGGCGGCGCTGCCCTGGCCGGGTGGCCCGCCCGGGGCGTTCGCGATGCTCGCGGCGACGGTTGCGGCGTTCGTGCTCGTCCTGCGTCGCGAGCCGGCCGAGGGCTGGGCGTGGACCGAGATCGGGCGCCGCACGTGGCGCCGTGCGCGGACGTCGGGGCGCGCGACGTTCGCCCGCTGTCGGCGTGGCGTGGCGACGCACCACGACCGGCGCGTCGCCACCGCCGTCTGCGGTGCTGCCCTGGCCCTCGTGCTCCTGGCGGTCGCCGCAACGACGGCGTTCGTGCGCGCGCTGCCCGTGCGCGGCTCGGTGCCCGCGGACTGGCAGGTCGTGGCCTGTGACGTCGGGCAGGGTGACGCGCTCGCCGTCCGCACGGGCCCGGCGTCGGCGATCGTCGTCGACACCGGGCCCCCGGGTGACGCCGCAGGGCATTGCCTCGACCGGTTGGGGGTCACGCGGGTCGACCTGCTGGTTCTCACGCACGACCACCTCGACCACGTCGGCGGGCTCGCCGGCGTCCTCGCCGGGCGCCGTGTGCGCGCCGCGTGGGTCTCGCCGCTCGACGAGCCGGCCGCCAACGCGCGCCGCGCGGCGGGCGCCCTGGAGGCCGCCGGCCTGGCACCTGCCGTGCCGGTCGTGGGGGACGGCGGCACGGTGGGGGAGGGCCCGTGGGCCGTGGGCGTCCGGGTGCTCGGCACGGGCACCGCCAGCGGGAGCCGGCCGGCCGGCGTGGCAAGCGGGTCGGCCGAGGGCGACGGCGTCAACGACGCCTCGCTCGCGCTCGACCTCACCTCGCGCGGCCCCGGAGGCACGATCGACGTGGTTGCGCTCGGCGACCTGGAGGAGCCCGGGCAGGAGGCGCTCCTCGCGGCGCTGAGGGCGACCGGCCCGCCCGGCGTGACCGACGGCGTCGACGTCGTCAAGGTGGCGCACCACGGGTCGGCGTCTCAGTCCGCGGGGCTCGCCCGCCTGCTGCACCCGCGCGTCGCGCTCGTCAGCGTCGGGGCGGGCAACACCTACGGGCATCCCACCGACCGCATGCTCGCCCTGTATGCGGCCGTGGGCGCCACCACCGTACGGACCGACGAGTGCGGGTCGGCCGTGCTGGTGGCACGTCACGGCAGGCTGGCGCTGGCGTGCGGATGAGGCGTGCGGCGCGCGCGCCCGCCGGGTCGGTCGGTGGCGCGTGGCAGAGTGGGCGCGTGCCTCCCGCTGCCCGCGCCCGGTCCGGCGCCCGCCCTCGTCCCGGCAACGTCCGCTCGTGGGACGAGCCCACGCTCGCCCCCCTCGTGCTGGTGCGCGGCCCCGAGGAGCTGCTGCGTGAGCGGGCGGTCGAGGGGATCGTCGGCCTCGCCCGCGAGCGCGACCCCCAGACGGAGAAGGCCCAGCTCGACGGGCCGACGTACGGCGCCGGGCAGCTCCAGGTCGCGGCGAGCCCGTCGTTGTTCGGGGAGGCCAAGGTCGTCGTCCTCGCCGGTGCGGACGCGGGCACCGACGAGATGTACGCGGACGTGCTGGCGTACGCGGCGAACCCCGACCACGAGACGACGGTCGTGGTCGTGCACGGCAGCGGGCAGCGCGGCAAGAAGATGCTCGACACGATCGTCGCGTCGGGTGCCCCGGTGCTCCAGTGCGACGCCGTGACGCGCGACGCGGAGAAGGCGGAGTTCGTGGCCCGAGAGCTGCGCGCGGCTCGCCGCCGTGCCGAGCCGGAGGCCGTGCGCGCCCTCGTGGACGCGCTGGGCACCGACCTGCGCGAGCTCGCCTCGGCGGTCGCCCAGCTCGTGGCCGACACGACCGGGACGCTCACCACCGGCGTCGTCGACCGGTACTACGGCGGGCGCGTCGAGGCGACGGGCTTCAAGGTCGCCGACGCCGCGGTCGCGGGTGACGCCGGCGGCGCCGTCGCGCTCCTGCGGCACGCGCTGGCGACGGGCGCCGACCCGGTGCCGCTGGTCGCGGCGCTCGCGCTGCGGCTGCGCACCCTGGCCAAGGTTGCGGCGCTGCGCGGCGGCGCGGTCACGGCGCGCGAGCTCGGCCTGCAGGACTGGCAGGTCCGCAACGCGCAGAAGGATCTCCAGCGCTGGACGCCGGAGGGGCTCGCGAGGGCGATCACCGCCGTCGCGCAGGCGGACGCCGAGGTCAAGGGCGCCGGCCGCGACCCGGTCTACGCGGTCGAGACGGCCGTCCTGGCCATCGCCGCCGCCGCACGCCCCGCAGCCGTTCGCTGACCGTTCCTCGCCCCCACCGGCGCACGCGACACCGCGCGCGCCCGCCTACCGCGCCTCCCTGCCCACCGCGCCCGCCTTCCCGGTGAGCGTCCGGACGTCGCGCGCGCTCACGCCAACGCCCGCACGCCCGCGCCCGCCCGCGCGGCGGCGTGCCGTGTGCCGGTGCGGTCCCGTCGCGCGCGTCGCGACGACCTCTCGCCACGACTGGTTGTCACGACCTGCAGCCACAACCGCGCGAGTCGCGGTCGCTGCCGGTCCGGGCGAGCGCGACGGCAAGGGCGCCGCCTCCCCTGCGGGAGGCGGCGCCCTGTGTGGTGCCTGTGCCAGGTGGGCTCAGAGAGCGTTGGCCAGCTTCGCGATGGCCGACTTGCGGTTCGCGGCCTGGTTCGCGTGGATGACGCCCTTCGAGACGGCCTTGTCGAGCTTGCGCGACGCAGCGGCGACAGCGGTGGTCGCGGCCTCCTTGTCGCCGGCGGCGACGGCCTCGCGCACGCGGCGCACGTACGTCTTGAGCTCCGACTTGACGGCCTTGTTGCGCAGACGAGCCTTCTCGTTCGTCTTGATGCGCTTGATCTGGGACTTGATGTTTGCCACTGGTGGACTTTCTGGTGTGTTCGCCTGCCAGCGAGGTGACAGCACGAGCGGATAGGTCGTAGAGGGCGGCCACAGCTCCGGGACTGGGGGTGGGGAACCCTTGGAGAGGAACTGAGGCGGTGTCCGCCGACCTGGGCGGACACGCAACCACCAAGAGTAACAGAGGCTGTCGCCCCTCAGCGCAGCGAGGCGATCCGCCAGCCGTGCGGTGCGACGGAGTCACCCGTGTGCTGCGAGCCGTCGTCCTGGTCGAGCACGTCGCCCGCCCCGCTCGGCACGGCGACGTCGGAGAGGTTGAGGGTCACGCTGAGCGCATGCCCGCCGTGCGCGACCTCGAGGATCGTGTGGTCGTTGCTCAGCTGCGTCGGCGTGGCGGTGGCCCGGTGCAGCCACGGGTGGCGCCGGCGCAGGCCGAGGAGCCGCTGGTGCAGCCGGAACAGCCCCTGGTCTGCGCCGGCGAGGTCCGCCGGGGTGGCCGGGAAGGCGGGCCGGATGGCGTCGTCGCCGTGGGGGCGGTCCTCCTTGACGCCGCGCAGCCCGTACTCGTCGCCCGCGTAGACGGTGGGGGTCCCGCCGAGCACCGCGAGCAGCACGACGGCGTGCGGCAGGTGGCGTGCGTCGTCGAGCCGGCTGGCGATGCGGGTGACGTCGTGGTTGCCGATGAAGGTCGACGGCGCGAACGTCGCGAGCAGCTCGTCGTGGCGGCTGAGCGTCCAGGCGAGCTCGTGGAGGTTGCGGTCGTTGATCGACGACCAGACGGCCTTCCACAGCTCGTACTGCGTGCACGTGTCGACGCTGCTCGCCTGCACGAACGCGGCGTAGTCGCCGTGGATGACCTCGGCCTCGAACCATGCCTGCGGGTGCGTGCGGCGCACCTGCGGCAGTACCTGCGCCCAGAAGGTGGTGGGCGTCGCGTAGGCGGCGTCGAGGCGCCACGCGTCGGCGCCGCGGTCGAGCCAGTGCCGCATGACGTCGGCGACGAGCCGCTGCACGTCGGGGTTGGCGTGGTTCAGCGTCAGCAGGATGTCGTGACCCTCGAAGGGCACGAACCCGCCGTCGGCCCCGGGGGCGAGCCACTGCCCGGCGGGGCTGTCCGGCCCGTCGCGCAGTGCGGCCTGGGCGATCGGGTGCGCGCTGCCCACGTGGTTGAACACGCCGTCGAGCTGCACCTTGAGGCCGCGTGCGTGCGCCTGGGCGACGAGCTCGTCGAAGTCGTGCTCGTCGCCCAGGCGGGGGTCGATCCGGTAGTGGTCGACGGTGTCGTAGCCGTGGCTGGTGGAGGCGAAGAGCGGACCGAGAGCGATCCCGGACGCTCCCAGCTCGGTGACGTGGTCGAGCCACGGGATGATCCGGCGCAGCCGGTGCTCGTCGGCGGCCGGGGCGACGGCGGCGGGGTAGGCGCCGGTGAACCCGAGCGGGTACAGGCGCCACCAGATCGCGTGGGCGGCCCAGTCGGGGGTGTCAGTCACGGGGATCGTCTCCTTCGAGCCGGCCGAGGATCTCGGCGGCTTCGGCGAGCGTGCGGAGGTCGTCGGTGTCGAGGTGCGCGAGCGCGCCGCGCAGCCACTCGTCGCGGGCGCGCATGTCGGCGTCGAACGCGCTGCGGCCCGCGGGCGTCAGCCGCAGCACGCTGCGCCTGCCGTCCGCGGGGTCGGCCGAGCGTGCGATGAGGCCGTCGGCCTCGAGCTCGGCGAGGGGGCGGGTCAGGGACTGCGGTTGCTGCCATTCCTCGGCGCTGATGCGCGACGGCGTGCTCGCGTCGTTGCGCGCGAGGTGGCCGAGGATCGCGATCTTGTTGGTGCTCAGCGCGGAGCGGTCGCGCGCGGCTCGCAGTCGTCGCGCCGTCCGCAGGACGGCGAACCGTACGAGCGGGGCGACGTCGCCAGGGCTGGTTCGCGCATCCACAAGTATTACGCTATCACTTAGTATCTCGACGGCGCGCGGGCACCGCCGGTCCACCACGCGGAGGCACGGACGCATGACCACCACAGCCCCGACCCGTCCCGTCCGGCCGATCCGCGAGAGCGCGACGCTGGCAGTCGGAACGATGGTCGTCGTCCTGCCCACCCTGTGGTCCATGCTCCAGCTCGGAACGTGGTGGGCACCGCCTCGCGGCGCGGTCGTGTTCGCCGTCGTGCTCGCGTTCTCGCTGCCCAGGGGCCTCGGCCCCGCACGCGGGCGGGCTCTGCCCCTGGCGGTCGCGTCGTTCGGCCTCGGCGTGGCCGTGGCCGTCTGCTGCGGCATCCTGCTGGCCGACGGCGGACGCGCGCGCGCCGTCGGCGCCGGGCTGTTCGCGCTCGCGGTGGCGGTACCGGTCTGGCTGCGGAGGTTCGGTGCGGTGTGGCAGGCGGCGGGGGCGGCGACGACCCTGCCGCTCGCGGCCGTCCTGGTGGTCTCGGCCGCGCTCGAGCCCTCCTCGTCGTTCCTGGGCTGGGCGCTGGTCGCAGCGGGCGTCGCCCTCGCATGGACGCTGGCCGTGCGGAGCCTGCGCCCGCCGGCGACCAGCGCACGGCCGACCAGCGCACGGCCGACCTCGCAGCGGTCGGCCCCGCGCAGGCCGGCCCGCACGCCGCGAGCGAGCACGCGTCTGGCCGTCCAGGCCGGTGTCGCGGTCGCCGTCGCGTTCGCGGCCGCGCAGTGGGTGGACCCGGCGCACGTCGTGTGGCCGGTGATGACCGCGCTCATCGTCCACAGCGCCAACCGGGGTCGCGGCGATGTGCTCTGGAAGGGTGTGCAGCGCGTCGCCGGTGCGCTGGCCGGGACGGCCGTCGCGACCCTCCTGGGGACCACGGCGGGGGACCGCACGGCCCTCGCCCTGCTCTTCGCGATCCTCGCGCTCGCCGCGGCCCTGCGCCCGCACGGGCACGTGTTCTGGGCGTTCGGCGTCACGGCCGCGCTCAGCCTGTTCTACGGCTTCCTCGGGCAGGCCGGCCCGCACCTGCTGCAGCAGCGCCTGCTGGGCGTCGTGCTCGGCGGTGTCGTCGCCGTTGCCTGTGCCTGGATCGTGCTGCCGGTGCGGACCTGCGACGTGACCCGGTCGCGCGTGGCGCGCCTGGCCGCAGCGGCGCGCGAGGTGCTCGCCGCCGCCGCGCGGGGGAGGCGTCGGCGCAGCCCGCGCAGCGGCTCGCGGCAGCCGACGGCGAGCTGGAACTGCTCGACGGCACCGTGCGGGCGGCCCGCATCCTCGGCGTCGGCCGCGCCCGGCGGCTCGCCACCGTGGTCGACGACGCCCACGCCCTCGCACGCGACGTGCTCGCCGTGCCGGAGCGGGCCGGCTCGGCCTCGTTGCGGCGTCGCTGTGCGGCCGTGGACGCCGCGGCCCGCGCGCTGGGCTGACGTCAGCCCAGCGCGTCGTTCATCGCGGCGACGACGCGCCGGAACACCGGCTCGGGCAGCACCGCGCCGATGCGGCGCACCGCCACGGGGTCGATCCGGATCACCCGGTTGAGCCGGACCTCGGAGGGTCGCCCCTGCGTGTCCCAGGCGCCGGTGCCGATGTCCATCCAGAGCCTGCCCGCGCGGGCCTCCTGCGCGGCGTCGCGGTCGTGGTCCTTCGACGTGAGCTGGAGCGCGAGCAGCCAGCTCCCGTCGCGGCCGACCAGCAGCACCGGCCGGTCCTTGCCCTGGGCCGGATCCTCCTCGAACGGCACGCGGGTCCACACGATCTCGCCCGGGTCGGGCGCTCCGTCGAGGCGGGGCGCGTACTGCGCGCGCACCGTCCCGAGGTAGTCGCCGGGGTAGGCGGTGCCCGCCGCGGCGGTGCCGGACGACGTGGGCCTGGGCCGCGTCGTCGTCGCGGAAGGCCGTGCGGTGCGACCGCCGGGCGTGCCGCCGTCGCGGGCGGGCCGGGCGGCCACGCCGGCGCCGCGCCCCGCGGTGGGCGTGCGCTTACGGCTGCCCGACAGCGCAGCGCGCGCGACGTCCACCAGCACGTTGACCCATCTGTTCGCCACGGCGCCCAGACTACGGCCGCGGCCGGTTGCGCGACGGCGCGTCTCGAAGTTCCGCCGGGGCACGGCGGTGGACGGCACCTGGCGCCGTGTCGTCATCTTCTCGAAACATGGACGGAACCCACAGGCCACAGAACGCGCCGTACCGTGCGCCCATGGCGGACCTGTTCGACGATTACGCACTCGGCGCGGCATATGACGAGATGCTCGACCGTGACCGTGGCGTGCGCCCGCGCTATGCGCCCGTGCACGGCACCCTGGCCAGCCTGACGGCCTCCGAGGTCGCCGCACGCGCGGACGCCCTCGCCCGCTCCTATCTCGCCCAGGGCGTGACCTTCGACTTCGCGGGAGAGGAGCGGCCCTTCCCGCTCGACGTCGTCCCGCGCGTCGTCGAGCCTGCCGAGTGGGATGTCGTGGCCCGCGGCGTCGCCCAGCGGGTGCGGGCGCTGGAGGCGTTCCTGGCTGACGTGTACGGCCCCCAGCAGGCGGTCCAGGACGGCGTGGTGCCCCTGCGGCTGATCCTGTCGAGCGCGGAGTTCAAGCGGGCCGCGCACGGCATCGAGCCTCCGAACGGTGTGCGGTGCCACGTCGCGGGCATCGATATCGTTCGCGACGAGTCCGGCGAGTTCCGCGTGCTGGAGGACAACGTGCGCGTCCCGTCGGGCGTCAGCTACGTCGTGTCCAACCGGCAGGCCATGGTGCGCTCCTTCCCCGAGCTCTTCTCCTCGATGCGGGTGCGGCCCGTGGTCGACTACCCGCAGCGGCTCCTGGCCGCGCTGGTGGCGGCGGCACCCGAGGGCGTGCCGGACCCGACCGTCGTCGTGCTCACCCCGGGCGTCTACAACTCGGCCTACTACGAGCACGCGCTGCTCGCGCGGCTCATGGGCGTCGAGCTCGTCGAGGGGCGCGACCTGTTCTGCGCGTCCGGGCACGTGTTCATGCGGACCACGCAGGGGCCGCGCCGCGTCGACGTCATCTACCGCCGGGTCGACGACGACTTCCTCGACCCCGTGCAGTTCCGGGCCGACTCCGTGCTGGGCGTGCCCGGCCTGGTCGGCTGCGCACGGCGCGGGCAGGTCACGCTCGCCAACGCGATCGGCAACGGCGTCGCGGACGACAAGCTCGTCTACACCTACGTGCCCGACCTCGTGCGGTACTACCTCGGGGAGGAGCCCGTCCTGAAGAACGTGGACACCTGGCGGCTCCAGGAGCCGGAGGCGCTCGCGGAGGTGCTCGACCGCCTCGACGAGCTGGTCGTCAAGCCGGTCGACGGCTCGGGCGGCAAGGGCATCGTCGTCGGCCCGGCGGCGAGCAGGGCCGAGCTCGACGAGCTGCGCACGCGCCTGGTCGCCGACCCGCGCGGCTGGATCGCGCAGCCGGTCGTCCAGCTCTCGACGGCGCCGACGTTCGTCGACGGCGGGTTCCGCCCGCGCCACATCGACCTGCGGCCGTTCGCGGTCAACGACGGCGACGACGTGTGGGTGCTGCCGGGTGGACTGACGCGCGTCGCGCTGCCCGAGGGGCAGCTCGTCGTCAACAGCTCGCAGGGGGGCGGCTCGAAGGACACCTGGGTGGTCGAGGGCCGTCCGCGCACGCGCCGCGCCGAGGCCGAGGCCGCGACGCCGACGGGCAGGCCGGCTCACCCCGCGGGTGCGACGGCGGCCGGGGTGCCGCTGACGACCAACCCGGCGGACCTGCGGTCGAGCCAGCAGCAGCAACAACAGCAACAGTCCTTCTTCGAACCATCGGGAGCCGTCACGTGCTGAGCCGCATCGCCGAGTCGCTGTTCTGGATCGGCCGTTACGTCGAACGGGCCGACGTCACGGCGCGCATCCTCGACGTCCACGTCCAGCGGCTCTCGGAGGACCCGTTCGCCGACGAGCAGCTCGCGTGCCGGTCGCTGCTGGCGATCATGGACCACCCGGCGCCGCCGTCGGAGGAGATCGTGGACCGCGACCTGGTGGTGCGGCTGCTGTCGCGCGACCGCGCAAACCCGTCGTCGATCACCGGATCGCTCGTCTCGGCCAGGGAGAACGCGCGGCGGGCACGCGAGATCGTCTCGACCGAGCTGTGGGAGTGCCTGAACACGACCCGCAACGAGGTCTCGACGATGGCGCTGTCCTTGATCCCGCACGACTTCTTCCAGTGGGTGCGCCAGCGCGCCGCCGTCGTCGCGGGGATCATGGACTCGGCCACGAGCCGCGACGCGACGTGGCACTTCATGATCCTGGGCCGGTCGATCGAGCGGGCCGACATGACGGCTCGCCTCGTCGCCACCCACGCACGCCTGGGCGCGGCAGGCCCGGGCTGGACCACGCTGCTGCGCTCGTGCGGCGCGCACGAGGCCTACCTGCGCGCCCACCGCGGGCGAGCCGACGACGACCGTGCGGCGGGATTCCTGCTGCGCGACCCGCTGTTCCCGCGCTCGATCGTCGCGGCACTCACGCAGGCCGACGCCGCGCTGCGCGACCTCGGCCCCTCCGAACCGTCGCGAGGCGCGGGGGACGAGGCGAGGCGCGAGCTCGGCATCGTGCGCACCGAGCTGGAGTACGCACGGCTCGAGCTCTTGCTCGACGAGCTGCCCGAGGTGCTCGAGCGCGTCCAGCTGGCGTGCTCGCAGGCGAGCGACGCCGTCAAGGCGAGGTACTTCCCGGCCGCGGCGACGACGGCCTGGGTGGGGGAGGCACTGTGAGCGTCCTGCGTGTGGTCCACACGACCCGGTTCGACTACGGCGGTGCGGTGCGCGCCTCGTACAACGAGGCGCGCATGCGCCCGGTCGCCGACGAGCGCCAGCACGTGCGCAGCACCCGCGTCGACGTCCACCCGCACACCTGGACCGACGAGTACGTCGACTACTGGGGCACGGCGGTCACGGCGTTCGAGATGCTCAGCGCCCACGAGCGGCTGACCATCGTGGCGTCGTCCGTCGTCGAGCGGGGGCCCGCTCCGGCGCCGACGCCCGACCGCTCGTGGGCGGACCTGGGCGAGGAGGCCGTCCTCGACGCCCACGCGGCGTTCCTGTCGCCGACCGCCACCACGGACGTGCCCGACGACGTCGCCGAGCTCGCGCTCGAGGCGGCGGGCGGCCTGGCCCCGGCGGCCGCGGCCGAGGCGGTGTGCCTGGCCGTGCGCGACCGGCTCGAGTACGTGCCGGGCGTGACGGCCGTGCACTCCCCGGCCGCCGAGGCGTGGGCCGCGCGCAAGGGCGTGTGCCAGGACATGGCGCACCTGGCGATCGGCGCCCTGCGCAGCGTGGGGATCCCGGCCCGGTACGTGTCGGGGTACCTGCACCCGCTGAGCGACGCTGGGATCGGGGAGACGGTCCGCGGCGACTCGCATGCGTGGCTGGAGTTCTGGACGGGCTCGTGGACGGGCTATGACCCCACCAACCGGCGGTTCGTGAGCACCGACCACGTCGTGGTCGCGCGCGGGCGCGAGTACGGCGACGTGCCGCCGCTCAAGGGTGTGTACGCCGGGCCCGGGCCCAGCGTCCTGCAGGTCGAGGTGCAGGTCACCCGGCTCGGGTGAGGGCCGTGGGGCCCGGGTCAGGGGGTGACGCCCGCGGCGAGCGCCGCGCTCAGCGCTCCCGCGTCGCCGTCGACGACGACGCTGCCGGCCGCGAGCGGCACCCGGCCCCACAGCAGCAGGTCGAGCGCGCGGGCGTCGCCCGTCACGGTGACGGCGGGCCGGTCGGACGGCGTGCGCCCGTCCTCGTGCGCGCCGAGCACCCAGGTGCGTCCGGAGTCGATGTCGTACAGCGCGACGGTCCGCTCCAGCGGCGAGGTGCGCCCCAGGTGCGTCTGCCGGGGCTGGAACATCGTGACGACCTCGTCCACGCCGTCGGCCCACAGGTCGGTGTCGAGCGCGACGAGGCTGTCGAGCACGTCGGGAGTCCAGGCACCCGCTCGGGCCGCGGCGAGGTCGCCGAGGTGGACGAGCGTCTCGTGGGTCTGGCGCCGGAACCAGAACGACGTCGTCCCGCGTCCCACCAGCGTGCGAGCGGGGCCGTCGGGCCCGGCGTCGGTGAGCGTCGCGCGCAGCGCGGCGGCGTGGCTCGCGTAGAGCGCGGCGAGCTCGCCGGGGCGCAGCCCGGGGTCGGCGACGAGGGTGATGTCACGGGTGGGGTCGCCGACGGCCATGCCGGCGGCCCAGTGATGCACCCCCGCCAGGTGCAGTACGAGGTCGCGCACGCGCCAGCCACCGAGTCCGGGCACCGCCGTGGCGGGGTCGGTCGCGGCGGTGAGGGTGGTGAACGCGTCCTGGAGGCGGCTGAGGTGCGCGAGCAGCGCTGCAGGCGTCATAACAGCACGCTATCGGCGGTCACGCCTGTTGCGCAGCATGGGAGAATGTCGGGGCCTACGAATCCGTCCATGAGAAGCGAGTACGCGTTGCCCATTCCCGGACCTGATCTCCGTGCGCGCATCGAGCCCAACGCGACCGCGCCCGAGCTGATCCGCAACTTCTGCATCATCGCGCACATCGACCACGGCAAGTCCACGCTGGCCGACCGCATGCTGCAGCTCACGGGCGTCGTCGAGGCGCGCGCGATGCGCGCCCAGTACCTCGACCGCATGGACATCGAGCGCGAGCGCGGCATCACGATCAAGTCGCAGGCCGTCCGCATGCCCTGGCAGGTGGGCGACACCCCGTACGCGCTCAACATGATCGACACGCCCGGCCACGTCGACTTCACCTACGAGGTCTCGCGCTCGCTGGCCGCGTGCGAGGGTGCCGTGCTCCTGGTGGACGCCGCGCAGGGCATCGAGGCGCAGACCCTCGCCAACCTGTACCTGGCGATGGAGAACGACCTCGAGATCATCCCGGTGCTCAACAAGATCGACCTGCCGGCCGCGCAGCCCGAGAAGTACGCCGAGGAGATCGGCGGCCTCGTCGGCGTCGACCCGGAGTCGGTGCTGCGGGTCTCCGGCAAGACCGGCGAGGGTGTCGAGCCGCTGCTCGACCGCATCGTCGAGCGCATCCCCGCGCCGGTCGGAGACGCCGACGCCGCGGCCCGCGCGATGATCTTCGACTCGGTGTACGACATCTACCGCGGCGTCGTCACCTACGTGCGGGTCGTGGACGGCAACCTCAACCCGCGCGAGCGCATCGCGATGATGTCGACGGGCGCGACCCACGAGCTGCTGGAGATCGGCGTCATCTCGCCCGAGCCGATCCCCACCAAGGGCATCGGCGTCGGCGAGGTCGGCTACCTCATCACGGGCGTCAAGGACGTGCGGCAGTCGAAGGTGGGCGACACCGTCACCACGCAGGCCAAGCCGGCCACGGTGGCGCTCGGCGGGTACGAGGACCCCAAGCCCATGGTGTTCTCGGGCCTGTACCCCATCGACGGCTCCGACTACCCCGCGCTGCGCGAGGCGCTGGACAAGCTCAAGCTCAACGACGCCGCGCTGAACTACGAGCCCGAGACGTCGGTGGCCCTGGGGTTCGGGTTCCGCGTCGGGTTCCTGGGCCTGCTGCACCTGGAGATCGTGCGCGAGCGCCTGGAGCGGGAGTTCAACCTCGACCTCATCTCGACGGCCCCCAACGTGATCTACGACGTCGACCTGGAGGACCGCACGACGGTCCTGGTGACGAACCCGAGCGAGTTCCCCGGCGGCAAGATCCGGGAGGTGCGCGAGCCCGTGGTGCGGGCGACGGTCCTGACGCCGAGCGAGTTCGTGGGCACCGTCATGGGTCTGTGCACGGACCGTCGCGGCAGCCTGCTCGGGATGGACTACCTCTCGGAGGACCGCGTCGAGCTGCGCTACACCCTCCCGCTGGCCGAGATCGTGTTCGACTTCTTCGACCAGCTCAAGTCCCGCACGCGCGGCTACGCGTCGCTCGACTACGAGCCCACGGGCGAGCAGGCCGCCGATCTCGTCAAGGTCGACATCCTGCTCCAGGGCGACAAGGTCGACGCGTTCTCCGCGATCGTCCACAAGGACAAGGCGTACGACTACGGCGTGCGGATGACGGAGAAGCTCAAGGAGCTCATCCCTCGCCAGCAGTTCGAGGTGCCCATCCAGGCGGCCGTCGGGGCTCGCGTCATCGCCCGCGAGACGATCCGGGCGATGCGCAAGGACGTGCTCGCCAAGTGCTACGGCGGCGACATCTCCCGCAAGCGCAAGCTGCTGGAGAAGCAGAAGGAGGGCAAGAAGCGCATGAAGACCATCGGGTCCGTCGAGGTCCCGAAGGACGCCTTCATCGCCGCCCTGTCCTCCGACGCCGGCGGCGGCAAGGACGCCAAGGCGAAGAAGTAGTGCCGCAGCTCCCCGAGGGCGTCCCGGTACCCGACGACGGTGCGCTGCCCACGTGGGCGGGCAACCCGCGCGGGCGTTTCGGCGTGTACGTCCACGTCCCGTTCTGCTCGGTGCGGTGCGGGTACTGCGACTTCAACACCTACACCGCGTCCGAGCTGGGCGGCGGCGCGTCGCAGCACGCCTACGCGACGACGGCGCTGCGCGAGGTCGGCCTCGCGAGCCGCGTGCTGGAGGGTGCGGGGCTTGCCGGGCGGCCCGTCTCGACGGTGTTCTTCGGCGGCGGCACGCCCACGATGCTCCCGGCGTCGGACCTGGTGCGGATCCTGCGCGGGGTGCGCGAGACCCTGTCGCAGGGGGCGCTGGCCCCCGGCGCGGAGGTGACCACGGAGGCCAACCCCGACTCGGTCACCCCGCAGTCGCTGCGCGAGCTGGCCGACGGGGGCTTCACGCGCGTGTCGTTCGGCATGCAGTCGGCCGTGCCGTCGGTGCTCGCGACACTCGAGCGCACGCACGACCCGCGGCGCATCCCCGAGGTCGTGCGCTGGGCGCGTGACGCGGGGCTCGACGTGAGCCTCGACCTGATCTACGGAACTCCGGGGGAGACCCTGGACGACTGGCGGGCCTCGATCGAGACCGTGCTCGCGACAGGCGTCGAGCACGTCTCGGCGTACGCCCTCGTCGTCGAACCGGGCACGAAGATGGGTGCGCAGGTGCGCCGCGGCGTGCTGCCGCTGCCCGACGAGGACGACCAGGCCACCAAGTACGAGCTCGCCGACGCGTTGCTGACCGACGCGGGGCTGCGCTGGTACGAGGTGAGCAACTGGTCCGTACCGGGGCGCGAGTGCCGCCACAACCTCGCCTACTGGCGTGGCCACGACTGGTGGGGCATCGGTCCGGGAGCGCACAGCTATGTCGCCGCGGCGGGCGGGGCCGAGGGGCATGCCGGCGTGCGCTGGTGGAACGTCAAGCACCCGCGCCGCTACGCCGCGCTGCTGGAGGAGGGCCGCACGCCGGGCGCGGCTCGCGAGCTGCTCACGCGAGCCGACGGCGAGCTGGAGCGCGTCATGCTCGGCGTCCGGCTGCGCGAGGGTCTGCCGATCGGTGGGCTCGCGCCAGCGGCCCGCAGCGCCGTCGCCGGGCTCGTGGCGCGCGGACTGCTGGACGGGCGGGCCGCGCTCGGGGCCGACGGTGAGCCGCGGCGCGCGCTGCTGACGCTGCGCGGCCGCCTGCTGGCCGACGCCGTCGTGCGGGACCTGACCGACTGACGCGGCTCCGCGTCAACGCACGAAACGGATCGAGATCGGGTAGCGGTAGCGCTCGCCCCGGGATGCCGCGACGGAACCCTGGATGGCGAAGACGATCGCCAGCACGAACGCTGCCGCCCAGATGAGCACCCCGACGAGGAACACCAGCGTGACCAGGCCGACGACGTAGGCGATGGCCAGCGTGATCTGGAAGTTGAGCGCCTCTTTGGCCTGGTCGTCGACGAGCCAGCTGCGCTGGCGGTAGAGCAGCCAGATGACGAGCGGAGCGATCGCGGCGAGGATGCCGCCGCTCAGGAGGGCGATCACGAGAGGCGAGAGGTGGGCGGCCATCGCCCAGTTGCGTGCCTCGTGCTCGGGCAGGGGCGGCGGCGGGTAGTGCACGGGGGTGCTCACCCGGACAACGATATGTGCGAAACGGTGCTCGTGTCTGCGCTCATGGCGACCGCGAACTAGCGCTTCCGTGCTGAGCACGGAACGCTGGGACCCATGAGCGACCCATACGGAACCCCGCAGCCCGGCGCCGGCGAGCCGCAGCCGCACGGTGTGCCGCCCGTGCCCCCGCAGTACCCGCAGCCGACCCCCGGTCAGCCGGCCCCATCGCCGTACGGCGAGCCCGGTCCGGCCCCGCAGGCCCCGCCGTCGTACGGCGAGCCCGGTCCGGCCCCGCAGGCCCCGCCGTCGTACGGGCAGTTCGCGGGCGGTGCCCCGGCCGCGCCGCCCACGTCGCCCTACGCACCGAACGCCCCTGTGCTGCGCGTCGGCGACGCCCTGCGTTTCGCGTGGGCCAAGTTCGCCCGCAACGCCATCTCGTGGGTCGTTCTCGTCCTCATCATCGCCATCGTGAGCGGCGCGGCGAGCATTCCTCTCGTGCGAGAGTCCGTGAGCTTCTTCCGGGACGTCGCGGACATGACGAACGACCCGGATGCCGCGCAGGCCAGCCTGTCGATCGGGTTCGCCCCTGGGCTGGTCTTCCTGTCGTTCCTCGGCACGCTCGTCGGCTACATGCTCCAGGTGTTCGCGTGGAACGGCGCGCTGCGCGAGGCGGACGGCGTGCGTCCGTCGCTCGGCTCGTTCTTCCGGGCACCGCACCTCGGCGCGGCCCTGCTCACCGCCGTCGTCCTGGGCATCGCCGCGACGGTCGTGAGCTACGTCCCGTTCGGCGGGCTGGCATGGCCGCTGTTCACGGTCTTCGCGCTGCTGGTCACGATCGACCACGGTGCGACGGCGTTCGGCGCGATCGGCACGAGCTTCCGTCTCGTGGGCAAGAACTTCGGATCGGTGTTCCTGCTGCTGCTGACGCTCGTCGGCATCAACATTGTCGGGGCCCTGGCGCTGGTCGTGGGTCTGCTCGTGACGATCCCGCTGTCGACGCTCGCGGTCGCCTACGCGTTCCGCCGCATCACGGGCGGCACCATCGTCTGATCGCCCCCGGCGCCCGTCGATGCGGCGGGCGCCGGCCAGCGTGACCCCCCGTCGCAGACCCGGGTCACGCGGTCACGAAGTCGATGAGCTCCTCGACCCGCCCCAGGAGCGCCGGGTCCAGGTCCCGGTAGTCGCGCACGGAGCGCAGGATGCGCTGCCAGGCGTGCGCGACGTCCTCCTGGGTCTGTGCCGGCCAGCCCAGAGAACGCAGGATGCCGCGCTTCCACTCGGTCCCGCGCTCGATGACCGGCCAGGCCGCCAGCCCGAGCCGTGAGGCGCGCACGGCCTGCCAGACGTCGACGTAGGGGTGCCCGAGCACGAGCACGGTTCCTGCAGGGACGGTCCGCAGCGCCGCGTCGGCGAGCCGCCGCTCCTTCGACCCTGGCACCAGGTGGTCGACCAGCACGCCGACGCGCCGGCCGGGGCCGGGCGGAAGTCGGCCAGCGCCGCGGCCAGGTTGTCGACGCCGTCGAGCAGCTCGACGACGACGCCCTCGACGCGCAGGTCGTCGCCCCAGACCTTCTCGACGAGCTCGGCATCGTGCTTGCCCTCGACCCAGATGCGTGAACCGCGCGCGACCCGGGCGCGCTGCCCGTGCACGGCCACGGATCCCGACGCCGTCCGGGTGGGTGGCGCGGGCGCACGAGACGTGACGGGCGCGGTGAGCACGACAGGCTTGCCGTCCACCCAGAAGCCGGGCCCGAGCGGGAACGACCGGGTGCGTCCCGCGCGGTCCTCGAGCACCACCAGGTGCATCCCGCCGGACTTCTCGACACGAACGACGGCCCCGACCCAGCCGGTCTGCACCTCCTCGACGACGAGTCCGTGCTCGGCGGCGAGAGGTTGCGACGTGGGCCGGGTGCGGGGCGTCGAGATCAGGGCGTCGGGGCCGTAACGGTCGTGCACGACCGCGACTGTACGGGTGCGGTCAGCGTGCGGCCGGGATCAACGCGCGCGGCGAACCGCCACGGCGAGCCGGCCGTGGCGACGGCGGACACGCTGCTCGGGCCGAGCGGCGGCCTCGCGGCGGTGCTCGGCCTCGACGGCGCGCTGCGCCTCGACGGCGAGCCAGGTGGTGACGTAGGACTGCGGGTCCATGAGAGTGCTCCTTGGTGCCGGGCGGGAAGGGTGGGCCCGCCGTGGATCCGGCGCTGCGCGGTGGCGACGTCGCCGGGCTGGCGACCTGGCGCCAGCACCTCCATTCTGCCCGGCGCCGGGCCGTTTTGCGTGTCCTGCGGCGCTGGCGGTGGGGGTCGGTCGCCGTGCGTGCCTCGGGTGGCGCGTCGCGACCGCGCTCAGGCCGTGCGGACGGGATGGCGCGGTACGTGGAGCATGTCGGAGATGCGGCTGCGCAGCGTCCGCGGAGGGCGACGCCGCGGGGACGGGTCCCTGCGCGCGAGCCGGTCGTGCTCGGCGCGGACGGCGCGCGCGAGCCGGACCTGGGCGAGGTGGCGTTCAAGCTCTTCCTGCTCGGCGCGCTGGACGGTGTGGAAGGCGAGCGAGTCCATGGCTGATCCGTTCTCTCGGTGCGACCAGACCAGGCTCGTCCCTGAGGTAGCGTCCGCGGATCGGGCAGGTGCCGTATCTTCGCGGCGGGTGGGACCTACGTCGCGGTGGTCCGCCATCGTGGGGGCCCTAGGTACCGGCGGGCCCCTCGGGCCGTGGGCGGAGATGGCGGACAGCGGTGCCGATGACGGCTGCGGGGACGACGACGGCGTCGAGGGCCAGCGCAGAGCGTGCTCTCGACGTAGCGCGTCTGTCGCGTCGTCCTTGTGCCGGATGTGGTGGGTGGTGCCTGCGACCCCGTGAGTACTAGGGGGTGCGGCGGCGCTCGTCTACGGCGGCCGCGACGGCAGGGTCGGCGCTCGTCCCGCGCCCCTCATAGCGGGCGAGGTAGGTAAGGCGGGACTCACGCACATGCGCGCCCATCAGCGACGCCGCTCTGGCGGTGTCGCCGGCATCGATTGCCGCGACGATCACACGGTGCTCGGGCCAGAGGCGACTGCCGCGAGCGTGCGGGTCGGTGGAGTACAGCCATTCGATGTTCCAGGTCACGTGCCGCAGCAGCCTTTGCAGCACGTCGCTTGCCGCCAGGCTTGCGACGGCAAGATGGAACCGGTCATGAACGTCGACCAAGGTATCCAGGTCGCCCCGCACCAGGCACGCATCACCCTCGTCGAGAAGCGAGGCGATCTCACGCCTCTGAACGAACCACTCGTCCGGAGTGTCGTCCCCCGACCAGATCGTCGAAGCGCGAAGCGCGGCCCGCCGCGCCGTCGAGACCTCGATGGTCTCCCTGATGGCGAACAAGTCGTCGGCATCGGCCACGGGGACGGCCGCGACGCGTGAGCCCACGTGCGGCCGCGGCACGATGAACCCCTCGCTCTCCAGCCCGCGTAGCGCCTCCCGCACAGGAACCCGCGAGACGCGGTAGCGCGCTGCGAGGGACGCCTCCGTCACGCGGTCGCCGGGCGTGAGCCGACCGGTGATGACGTCCCGGCGGATGGCGTCCTGCACCCACGAGGTCGCGCCGCCCGACGGATAGGCGGGGACGGCGGCTACGGCATGGTGATCAGCGGAGGAAGGCGGCACCGGGGATGGCTCCAAGCAACTCACGGGTGTAGTCGGACTGCGGACTCAAGAAGACGTCGTCGACCGAACCTGACTCTGCGACACTGCCGTGGCGCAGCACCACGACATTGTCGGCGATCTGCCGGACAACGGCGAGGTCATGTGTGATGAACAGGTACGAGACGCCGAGCTGTTGCTGCAGGTCTGCAAGCAGCGCCAGTACCTGATCCTGCACGAGTACGTCCAGTGCGCTCACGGCCTCGTCGCACACAAGCAGTGCGGGTTCCGGGGCGAGGGCCCGTGCGATCGCGACGCGCTGCCTCTGCCCGCCCGACAGCTCGCCGGGACGCCGATGGAGTACGTCGGTCGGCAGGGCGACCTGGTCGAGAAGCTCCGCCACTCGGCGCCGGCGCGAGAGACGGTCGCCGACGCCGAGGACGCGCAGCGGCTCGTCCACCAGTCGATGGACCGTGTGGGTCGGGTCGAGGGAGCCGTACGGGTCCTGGAAGACCGGTTGCACCGTGCGCCGCACAGCGCGACGTTCGCGTCGCGTGCAGGTCGACAGGTCGGTGTCGTTCACGAGTGCTGTGCCGCTGGTGGCGGTCTCCAGACCCAGCAGGATCCTGGAGATCGTTGTCTTTCCCGATCCCGACTCCCCAACCAAGGCAGTGGTGGTGCCGCGCGGAACGGTGAAGGACACCCCGTCGACCGCGCGCACCTTCGTGCGGCTGCCCCGCACGGCGAACTCCTTGACGACGTCGCGCACCGTGACGACGTCCGGTCGTGGGGCATCGTCCCCGGGCGCACCCGGCATACCGGTGACTTCGACGCGCGCGCTGATCGCCTTGGCGGCCGTGACACTCGGGGCGGAGTCGATCAGACGACGGGTGTACTCGTGGCGAGGGTCGCGGAGCACCTGATCGGGGTCTCCGTCTTCGACGACGCGGCCGTCGAGCATGACGACGATGCGATCGGCGCGATCGGCCGCGATTCCCAGGTCGTGGGTGACCAGCAGCAGCGCCGTGCCGCGTGCGTCGACGAGACCTTGAAGGTGGTCGAGGATGCGCCGCTGCACTGTGACGTCGAGGGCCGACGTCGGTTCGTCGGCCACCAGCAGCTCCGGTTCGCGTGCCAGTGCGCGTGCGATGAGCACGCGCTGACGCATGCCGCCGGAGAACTCGTGCGGGTACTGGCGCGAGCGGCGGGCCGGGTCTGGGATGCCGGCCTCGTCGAAGAGTTCGACGACGCGACGTCGCCGGGCGCCACCGCGGAGCCCGCCGCGATCCTTTGTGCCGTAGCGCAGCGCGTCGGCCACCTGGTCGCCCACCCGCATGGTCGGGCTGAGGTTGGTTGCCGGGTCTTGCGGCACGAGACCGATCCGGGGACCCCGTGCCGCAGCGACCTGCGCCGGGTCCGCACCCTCGCCCAGCAGGAGGACGTCGTCGAGGAGCACCGTCCCTGCCGTGACCCGGCCGGCGCCCGGCAGCAGGTCGAGAAGAGCGGCCACGAGCGTGGACTTGCCCGACCCCGACTGCCCGACGAGCGCGACCTTCTCGCCACGGCGGATCTCAAGGTCGACCCCATGCACCACGGTTCGCGAGCCGTAGGCGACCTCAAGACCCTTGACCGCGAGCAGTGGCGAGTTCTCAGCGACCAGCGGCATAGCCCTGCGCTCCTCTCGGGTTGGCGGCGGCGCCCACGAGGCCCGTCGCGGGGTCGCGAGTCACGGCAGACAGTCGGCCCAGCGACCAGTCGCCCGCCCGCGTGATCACATGTCCGCGTGCCTCGAGTCCCCGGATGACCTCCTCGCCCAGACGGTCCTCGACGACGGAACCGCCCGGAGTCCAGGTGCGGGGCCAGAACGACCCGGGGAACGACGTCGTGTGCAGCGCGGGGGCGTCGATCGCCTGCTGCGGGGTATATCCGCCGACGAGCACCCGCAGCAGCAGGAGCAGCTGCCACTGGTCCTGCTGGTCGCCTCCGGGGGAGCCCAGCGCGAGCACCGGCTGACGGTCCTTCAGAACCAGCGTCGGGGTGAGTGTCGTGCGCGGCCGGCGGCCCGGCTCGAGCCGCGATGCCGATGCGTCGTCGAGCCACGTCATCTGCAGACGTGTGCCGAGGCAGAAGCCGAGGCCAGGCACGGTGGGAGAGGACTGGAGCCAGCCGCCGGACGGCGTCGCAGACACCACGTTGCCCCAGCGGTCGACCACGTCGATGTGGCAGGTGTCTCCCCGCGTGGCGCCGGCGCCGTCGGGTACGAGCTCCGTGTCGATCGTCGGCTCGCCGACGCCTGCGGGAGGGCTCACCCGCACCGCACCGGGACGCAGCACCCCGGCGGCCTCGTGTTCGGTGCGCATCGGTGGCGCGGCAGGGGTCTGTCGTCCGGGGATACGGCCGGGCCGGAAGTCGTGCGACGCTCGTTCGCCGATGAGCTCGCGGCGCATCTGGGCGTAGCCGTCGGACAACAGGTAGGAGAGATCCTCGGTGTTCAGGCCCTGCACGCCATCGCCGTACCACGTGTCGCGGTCGGCCAGAGCGAGTTTCAGCGCCTCCAGGACGGTGTGGGCGCCGACCTCCGTGGACGGGTCCAGCCGTCGGTCGTCGAGCCCTTCGAGGAGTTTCAGTGCTTGCAGAAGCACCGGCCCCTGCCCCCACGGCCCGGTCTTGGCGACGGTGTACCCGCGGAACGTCACGCACACGGGGTCCTCGTACGATGCAGCGAAGCCGGCGATGTCGGCGGCCGTGATGACCCCGGCATGATCGGCGCCGTCGGCGTGCCGGTGCGGGGTTCGCGCCATCGCCTCGGCGGCGGGTCCGACGACGGCGCGCCACTCCTCGCGGGCCGCGTCGATCGCTGCGGCACGGTCTGCGCCGACGGCGACGGCACCCGCCGCGGCCGCGACGAGGCGCTCCAGCACGGCGGCGTACTCGGGGGCGGTGACCCGTTCGCCGGGCTCCGGCACCCGGCCGCCGGGGAGCCACCGCGCGGCCGAGGACGGCCAGTGTTCGCGGAACAGCTGCTCGACTCCGCGGATGGTGCTGACCACCCGCGGCAGCACGGGGTGGCCTGACCGGGCGTACTCGAGCGCGAAGGCAAGAACGTCACCGAGCGGCCACGTGCCGTGGTCGCGAAGAAGCAGGAGCCATGCGTCCACCGCCCCGGGGACGGCTGCGGCCAGCGCTCCGGAACCGGGGACGAGATCGAGCCCCTCGGCACGGTAGTGGTCGATGGTCGCACGCGCTGGGGCCGGCCCTTGGCCGACGAGGACGACCGGGCGGCCGGGGTCGGCCGCCGTCGCGAACACGCCGGTCATGTCACCGCCGGGTCCGTTCAGGTGGGGCTCGACGACGTGCAGGACGAATGCGGCGGCCACTGCGGCGTCGAACGCGTTGCCTCCGCGCTCGAGCACGGCCTGTGCGCTCCCGGTGGCCAGCCAGTGCGTCGTGGCGGCCATACCGAACGTGCCGCTGAGGTCGGGGCGGGAGAGATGGGCCGGCGGCGGGACGAAGCTGTCGTTTCTCACGGTGGTGATCACTCGTTTCTCGCGGTCGCGGGGTCGATGGCGTCACGGAGCGCGTCTCCGACGAGGTTGAAGCCGAGGCAGATGATGACGATCGCCATGCCAGGCAGAACGGCTGGCCACTGCGTGCGCGACAGGTACTGCTGGGCGTCGGAGAGCATGATGCCGAGGCTGGGCGTCGGGGGTTGGATGCCCAGGCCGAGGAACGAGAGGACGGCCTCGCCGAGCACCGCGACCGGCATGATGACCGTTGCCTGGACGACGACGGCCGACAGGCAGTTGGGCAGCACGTGCTGGGCGAGGATGCGCAGTCCGGATGCGTCCATCGCGACCGCTGCCTGCACGTACTCGAGCTCGCGCAGGCGCAGCGTCTCGCCGCGCACCACGCGGACCATCGTCGGGACCTGCGCGACGCCGAGCGCGATGGCAGCGTTCGTCAGGCTTGGCCCGCTGATCGCGGCAAGACCGACCGCGAGCACGAGGAACGGGAACGCGAGCGTCACGTCGGTCAGGCGGGAGAGCACGGGGTCGATGCGGCGCCAGTATCCGGCCGCCAGGCCCAACGGCGTGCCGACTCCGACTGCGAGGACGACGGACATCACGCCCACCATCAGTGACGCTCGCACGCCCCAGAGCATTCGCGACAGGACGTCCCGCCCCAGGTCGTCCGTCCCGAGGGGGAAACCCACGGTCCCCGGTCGCTGGAGAGGGGCGTCGAAGTGCACCTGGTCAGGAGGGTACGGAGCGAGCCACGGTGCCAGCAGCGCGGCCAGGACGACGACGGCCAGCATGGCGAGCCCAGCCAGGGCCAGCGGTGAACGCACGAGGTGCGTCAGCACCCGCCACCGGGGGTGTGCCGCCTCGCGGGCCGGTGCGGCAGCGAGCCCGGCGCCCGAGGTGCCGGCGTTGACGAGCTGGGTCATGAGCTCTTCCCTCCCACCCGTATCCGCGGGTTGACCACCGTGTACAGCACGTCGACCGCGAGGTTGATGAGCACGTAGCCGGCGGTGGTGACGAGCACGACGGCCTGGATGACCGGGTAGTCGCGTGTGAAGACGGCGTCGAGCGTGAGCTTGCCGAAGCCCGGCAGGGCGAACACGCGCTCGGTGACGACCGCACCGGAGATGAGTCCGCCGAGCTGCAGGCCCGTGATCGTGACGACGACGATGAGCGAGTTGCGCAGTCCGTAGCGGGCGAGGATCCGGCCCTTGCCGAGGCCCGTGGCCCGGGCTGTGCGGACGTAGTCCGAGCCCATCGCCTCGATCATCGACGCTCGCGTCTGCCGCATGATCACGGCGGCGAGTCCGGTGCCGAGCACGACGGCGGGCAGCGTCAGATGCCGCACCCATTCGACGACGTCGGTCGTGGGATCGACGTACCCCGAAGCGGGAAAGACCTTCAGGTCGACGGCGAGCCACAGGATCGCGAGGATGCCGAGCCAGAAGTGCGGCACGGACAGGCCCGCGAGCGCCCCCAGGTTGGCGAGCCACTCGGGCCAGCGGCCGCGGAACCGCTCGGCGACGACTCCGGCCGCGATCCCGAGGACGACGGCGATGACGATCGCGTACAGGCTGAGCCAGAGCGTGACGGGCAGGGTGAGCGCGATCATGCTCGTCACGGACGATCCCGTACGCGTGGATGCACCCAGGTCGCCCGTCACGACATGGCCGAGGAACGCGGCGAACTGGACGGGCAGCGGCTGGTCGAGGCCGAGCTGTGACCGTACGGCGGCCACCTGCTCGGGCGAGGCCTCCTCGCCCGCCATCGCCAGCGCCGGGTCTCCGGGCAACAGGCGAATGCCTACGAAGATCACGACGGAGGCGAGCAGCAGCGTGACGACCGACTGCCCGAGGCGGGCAAGGAGGTAGCGCGTCATGCCGGTCAGCCCCGGCTGACGAACGCGGCCTGCCCCAGGCGGACGACGCCGTCGGAGTACGTCGAGACGCCGGCGACGTCCAGGGTGTACCCGGTGATCGAGCGCTGGCGGTACAGGTAGATGATGGGGTTGTCTTGCTGGACCTTCGTGACGACCTCGCCGTAGAGCTGCGCGCGCGCTGCCGTGTCCGTCTCGCTGGCGGCCTCAGTGAGCTTCTGGTCCACGGTTTCGTCGGAGTAGCCACCGACGTTGTTGCCGGCGCCGGTCGCGAGGAAGTTGTACATGTTGCCGTGCGGGTCGATGCGGCCCGACCAGCCGAGCTGGAGGAGTGAGAAGTCGCCTGCGTTCTGGGCGTCAAGCAGCGTTGCGTACTCGACCGGCGTGATCGTGATGTCGAAGCCGGCGTCCTTCACCGACGCCTGGATCGCCTGGGCCAGACGCAGCGTGTCAGGGTTGTTCGAGACCTTCATCTCGACGCTGTACGGCGTCGTGACCCCCGCCTCCTTCAGCAGCTCCTTGGCCTTCGCGACGTCGTGCTCGGGGCACGCCTCGCTGGCGTTGGTGCTGAACGGGCTGGTGGGTGAGATCGGCGAACATGCGACGTCGTACACGTCGTTGAACACCGAGGCGACGAGCTGCTTGCGGTCGACGGCCAACGAGAGTGCCTGGCGCACTCTCGCGTCCTTGGCGAGCGGAGTGTCGATCACTCCGGGGGGCGCGCCCAGCCCGTCCGTGTTGCCCATGTTGATGGTCAGGCCCTGATAGCCGAGGGACCCTACCTTGAGCAGGCCCACGTTGTCGGCGGCCTCGAGGTTGCCCACGTCCTGCGGGGACAGGGAGTCGGCGACCTGAACGTCGCCAGAGCGCAGGTTGGCAGCACGGATCGATGCGTCGGTGATGATCCGGTACGTGATCGTGTCGAGGTGAACCTTGTCGGCTGCGTAGTAGAGAGGGTCGCGCTCGACCTTGATGGAGGTCTGCGGCACGCGCTCCACGAACTTGAACGGTCCGACGCAGACCGGGTGGTCGCCGAAGTCGTCGCCCTCGTCAGCGAGGGCCTTCGGCGACATGATCATTCCGGCGCGATCGGCGAGGACGGCCGTCAGCGGGGCGAACGGGGACGCGTAGCTGATCTGGACGGTGCGGTCGTCGACGGCGGTCACTTCGGTGATCGGGCCGAGCTCGCTCGTGCGTGCCGAGTCCTTCTTGCTGACGTTCCGTTCGAGCGTGGTCTTGACCGCGTCGGCGTCGAACGGCGTGCCATCGGCGAACGTGACGCCGTCCTTCAGCGGGATCGTGACCGTGAGGCCGTCGTCGGAGACGGTCGGAAGGTCGGTGGCGAGCATCGGGGCCAGCTCGCCGTGCGCGTCGATGTCGTAGAGCTTTTCGCACATCGTCTGCATGACGTAGCGCGTGTAGAGGGAGGACGACGTCGTGGGGTCGAGTCTGTCGGGCTCGGCGGACAGCGCCATGACGAGGTCGCCGCCCTCGGCGACCGTCTTGCCCGAGAGCGAGACGTCGGTGACGTCGGCCGGGGTCGTGCCGCTCTGGGCGGCGGACGGCTGCTGGACCGCCTGACAGCCGGTCGTCGCCAGGGCGGCCGTGGCGAGGAGGGCGCCCACGACCACGGTGCGTGGGCGCAGGCGGAGCGGGGGTCGTGGGAACCGAGCAGTTGAGGGAGTCCTGGATGCGCGCACTGGATGTCCAATCTCGTCGGCGATGGCAGATTGAATGCAATCAGTTCAGGAGGCGGGCGATGGTATTCGGCAGGTTGCCATCCTGTTAACTTTGGATGCGCGCGTCTAGGGGTGTCTTGCCTGCCGGACGGTGGGCCTCAGGCGGGTCCGCGGCGTGCGACTCCGCGGCCGAGGGTGGCGACCCCGATCGTCACCACCATCGCCAGGACGACGCCCCACGCAAGGCCGGTTCGCAGCAGCACGGCGCCCGCCGACGCGCCGGCACCGATGAGAACGATGGCGAGTGTCCGGCGTACCCAGGGCTGAGGTACCGCGCGACCGAGCCACGAGTCTGCGGCAAGTCCGGTGATCGTCGAGGTGACCACGACGGTGGTGACGTCCTTGACCGCGATGTGCCGCGCCGTCGCCGCCTGGGTCCCCATGGCGAGCGCGAGCCCGGCTGTCGAGGCCAGCTCGACTCCCCGTGCGAACCCGCTCGCGGTGCTCGCGCCGTCGTGCGCCAGGGCGAGGGTCAGGCCGACACCTGCGAGCAGAGCGCCGACGACCGCGAACAGCGCCGTCGCTCGTGCCGACCATCCGCTCGGGGCTGACCGCAGCACGCGTCCCGCGAGCGCCGCGCCGAGCATGAACGCGCACAACGCGACGAGCGGGCCGGTGACCGGAAGGTCGTCGGCGCCGGCGAGCGCCATTGCGAGGATGACGACGTTGCCGGTCATGTTCCCGGTGAAGACGCGGTCGAGGCCGAGGTAGCCGACGGCGTCCGCGACGCCCGTCGAGAAGGTCAGTGCGAGCATCAGGGCGAGGTCGAGGCGGGCGCGCGTTTCAGGTTGGCGGGTCACGGGCGATCACCGTAGTGCCCGTTCTCTCGGCTGTGGCCGCTCCGGAGGCTGCGGCGCCGGCGTGGGCCACGCGACTGCGAGGGCATCGGCGAGCGCGCGACGGGACCCTCGGGAACGGTCGAGACGGCGGGCGACGTGTCTGCGGGCGGACGTGCCGGGTGTGCCGGCGAGGCGGACCCTGCGTGCGAACGGTCCGGTCTCGCGCCCTCCTCGCCTGCGTGTTCGGGTCCCGGACTGCGATGTCCGTGAGTGTGTGCAGCGAGCGCCGTAAGATGGCACTCGAACCATGGGAGTGCCAGGCGCTGACAGCGCCGGGCCCGAGAGAGACAGCCGTGAGCCTGACCGTGACGCGAGGAGGAGCCGTGGCCGACGACCGCCGGCTCGAGGTGCTGCGCGCCATCGTGGAGGACTACGTCGCGACGCGCGAGCCCGTCGGCTCGCGCGTGCTGACCGAGAGGCACCGCCTGGGCGTCTCGCCCGCGACGATCCGCAACGACATGGCTGCCCTTGAGGAGGCCGGGTACATCGCCCAGCCGCACACGTCGGCGGGGCGCGTGCCGACCGACAAGGGCTACCGCCTGTTCGTCGACCAGCTGGCCGAGGTGCGGCCCCTGTCGAGCCCGCAGAAGCGCGCGATCGAGACGTTCCTGTCGCAGGGCGTGGACCTCGACGACGTGCTGGGCCGTGCCGGGCGCCTCATCGCGCAGCTCACGGGCCAGGTCGCCGTCGTGCAGTACCCGTCGCTGCGGCGCTCGGGGCTGCGGCACCTGGAGCTCGTGCCGGTCGGCGCCGGGCGCCTGCTCGTCGTCGTCATCACGGACACGGGCCGCGTCGAGCAGCGCTACCTGGACGTCCCGGAGCCTGGCGCGGGTGCGAGCGAGCCGCTCGTGCTCGACGACGGCGCGCTCGGCGAGCTGCGTGCCCGCTTCAACGCCGCCGCCGCGGGCAAGCGCCTCGCCGACCTCGGCGACGCGTTCGCGTCGGTGGCCGCACGCGTCGAGCCCGCGCTCGTCCCGTTGGCCGAGCAGGTCGCTGCGACGGTGGTCGACACGCTCGGTGAGGAGAACGAGGAGCGCATCGTGCTGGCCGGCACCGCGAACCTGGCGCGTGCCTCGATGCGGTTCGAGCAGGGTCTGCGGCCCGTGCTCGAGGCGCTCGAGGAGCAGGTCGTGCTGCTCGGCCTGCTGACCGAGATGGCCCAGGAGCCGGGCGTCGGCCCGGTCGCGATCCGCATCGGCCACGAGAACGGGCTCGAAGGACTGACCGAGGCGTCGGTCGTCACGTCCGGGTACGGCCCGGCGTCGGGCGACGGCGACGCCGTCGCGATCCTCGGCTCGATCGGCCCCACCCGCATGGACTACCCCGGAACCATCGCGGCGGTGCGCGCGGTCGCGCGCTACCTGTCGCGCGTCCTGCCGTCCTGACCCGTCCGCATCAACACCCACGAACCCGAGAGAGCTGTGGCCGACTACTACGAGATCCTCGGCGTCGAGCGCGACGCCACGCCCGAGCAGATCAAGAAGGCATACCGTCGCCTCGCCCGCGAGCTGCACCCCGATGTCGCGGGGGAGTCCGGGGAAGAGCGATTCAAGGACGTCGCGCGCGCGTACGAGGTGCTGAGCAACCCCGACAAGCGCCAGCAGTACGACCGTGGCGTCGACCCGACCGCCCCGGGCGGCGGAGGCAGCGGGTTCGGCGCGGGCTTCGGCTTCCAGGACATCTTCGAGACGTTCTTCGGTGGCGGCCAGGCGGCGCAGGGCCCCATCCCGCGCGCGCGCCGCGGCCAGGACGCCCTCGTTCGCATGGACGTCGACCTCGCCGAGGCGACCTTCGGCGCCAAGCGTGAGCTGCAGGTCGACACCGCCGTCGCGTGCTCCACGTGCGGCGGCAACGGCGCCCGCCCTGGCACGTCGCTGCGCACGTGCGACGTCTGCGCGGGCCGCGGGCACGTGCAGCGTGTCGCCCGCTCGTTCCTCGGTCAGGTCATGACGACCGCGCCGTGCACCGCGTGCGGCGGCCACGGCACCGTCATCCCCGAGGCGTGCGCCGACTGCGCCGGTGAGGGGCGCGTCCGCTCGCGCCGCACCCTGACGGTCAACGTCCCGGCCGGCGTCGACACCGGCACGCGCATCAAGCTCACCGCGCAGGGCGAGGTCGGCCCGGGCGGCGGCCCTGCGGGCGACCTGTACGTCGAGATCCGCGAGAAGCCGCACGAGACGTTCGTGCGCCGGGGCGACGACCTGCACTGCACGCTGCCCGTGCCCATGACGGCGGCCGCGCTCGGCACCGTGCTCGACCTGGAGACGCTCGACGGTCCGCAGGAGATCGACCTGCGCCCCGGCACCCAGCCGGGCCAGATCGTCACCCTCAAGGGCCTGGGCGTCGGCCACCTGCACGCGGGTGGCCGCGGTGACCTGCACGTCCACGTCGAGGTCGAGGTGCCCACGTCGCTCGACGACGAGCAGACGCAGCTGCTGCGCTCGCTCGCCGCGCTGCGCGGTGAGGAGCGCCCCGAGCCGCGCCTGGCCGCCGCGCACCCGGGTGTGTTCGGCCGCCTGCGCGACAAGCTCAGCGGCCGGTGACGGCGTGACCCGTCCGGTGCGCCGCCCGTGAGCGCCCCCGTCTTCCTCGCCGACGGCACCTCGCTGACGTCGGTCGCCTCCGGCAGCACCTACGTGCTCGACGGAGCCGAGGGGCGTCACGCGGCGGTCGTGCAGCGCAAGCGCGTCGGGGAGCGTGTCGACGTCGTCGACGGCGCCGGGACGCGGCTGCGGTGCGTCGTCGCGGGGACCGAGGGCTCGCAGGTGCGGCTCACCGTCGAGGAGACCGTCACCGAGGCGGCGCCTGGCGTCGTCCTGACGCTCGTGCAGGCGCTCGCCAAGGGCGACCGGGACGAGCTCGCCGTCGAGGCCGCCGTGGAGACGGGCGTCGACGCCGTCGTGCCGTGGCAGGCCGAGCGGTCCGTCGTCGTCTGGCGGGGCGACCGTGCCGCCCGGTCGCGCGCGCGGTGGGTCGCCACCGTGCGCTCGGCGGTCAAGCAGTCGCGGCGCGCCTGGGTCCCGGCCGTGGGCGACGCCGTGACGACGCCGCAGCTGGCCGCGCGGGTGCGTGACGTGGTCGGCGCCGGTGGGGTCGCGCTCGTGCTGCACGAGGAGGCGACGACGCCGCTCGCCGAGGCCCCGACACCGGAGCCCGCGCGCGACGGGGCGGGCGCTCCCGAGCTGTTGGTCGTCGTCGGGCCCGAGGGCGGGATCAGCGATGGCGAGGTGCGGGCGCTGACCGACGCGGGCGCGCGCGCGGTACGGCTGGGGCCGCACGTGCTGCGCACCTCGACGGCCGGACCGGTCGCCGTCGCGTTGCTCAGCGAACGACTGGGCCGCTGGGGATAGCCTGAACGGTATGACGAACGCACCGGCGGCCTCGGCCAACTGCCTGTTCTGCAAGATCGTCGCGGGTGACGTCCCGGCCGACGTCGTCGCGTCGTCCGAGCGCGTGCTCGCGTTCCGCGACATCGACCCGAAGGCGCCCCTGCACGTGCTCGTGGTGCCCAAGGCGCACCACGGCGACGTGTCGGTGCTCGCGGCCGCCGACCCGTCGCTGCTGGCCGAGGTCGTCGCCACTGCGGACGAGGTCGCGACGGAGCTGGCCGACGGCCAGTACCGGCTGATCTTCAACAGCGGCCCGCGTGCGGGGCAGAGCGTCTTCCACGTGCACGGGCACGTCGTCGGCGGGGCGCGTCTGGGGTGGACGCCCGCGTAACATGGCCTCTTCATGACTGCCAACCCCGACGCGCGAACCGAGCGCCCCGCCGAGCACCGGATCGTGGTGCCCGTGCACGTCCCGATGGTCGACCTGCTCGGCAGCCGCGACGCCGTGCTGCGGGCCGTCGAGGAGGGGTTCCCTCGCGTCGACGTCCACGCGCGCGGCAACGAGATCGCGGTGTCCGGGCCCGCGGGCGACGTCGCGATCGTCTCCCGCCTGCTCGACGAGCTGGTCGAGGTGGTCGAGTCCGGCACGCCGCTGACCCCCGACGTCGTGCGGCGCTCGGTCGCGATGCTGACCTCGCCCGACGAGCAGCGCCCGGCCGAGGTGCTGACCCTCAACATCCTGTCGAACCGGGGGCGCACCATCCGGCCCAAGACGGTCGGGCAGAAGCACTACGTCGACGCGATCGACGCCAACACCATCACCTTCGGCATCGGTCCGGCCGGCACGGGCAAGACGTACCTGGCGATGGCCAAGGCCGTGCAGGCGCTGCAGTCGCACCAGGTCAACCGCATCATCTTGTCGCGTCCGGCCGTCGAGGCCGGGGAGCGGCTGGGGTTCCTGCCCGGCTCGCTGTCGGAGAAGATCGACCCCTACCTGCGGCCGCTCTACGACGCGCTGCACGACATGGTCGACCCCGACTCGATCCCCAAGCTCATCGAGGCCGGAACCATCGAGGTCGCGCCTCTGGCGTTCCTGCGCGGCCGCTCCCTCAACGACGCCTTCATCATCCTCGACGAGGCGCAGAACACGACGTCCGAGCAGATGAAGATGTTCCTGACGCGCCTGGGCTTCGGTTCGAAGATGGTGATCACGGGTGACGCCACCCAGATCGACCTGCCGGGCGGCACCGCATCGGGCCTGCGCGTGGTCGCCGACGTGCTCGTCGGCGTCGACGACGTCGAGTTCTGCAGCCTGACCTCGGCCGACGTCGTGCGCCACCGCTTGGTCGGGGACATCATCGATGCCTACGCTCGCTGGGAGCCGAGGGCTCGCGCCAACCAGCGGCAGAACCGGAAATGAGCAGCGGTGTCCATTGAAGTCAACAACGAGTCCGGGTACGACGTCGACGGGCTCGACGAGGCCGAGTTCGCCGAGCTCGGGCGGTTCGTGCTCGACGCGATGCACGTCCACCCCCAGGCCGAGCTGTCGATCCTGTTCGTCGACACCGCCGTCATGACCGACCTGCACGTGCGGTGGATGGACGAGCCCGGACCCACCGACGTGCTCAGCTTCCCCATGGACGAGCTGCGCCCGGGCCGCGAGGGCGACCTGACTCCGCCCGGCACGCTCGGCGACATCGTGCTGTGCCCCGAGGTCGCGGCCGGGCAGGCCGTCGTCGCCGGGCACTCCACGGTCGAGGAGATGCTGCTGCTGACGACGCACGGCATCCTGCACCTGCTGGGCTACGACCACGCGGAACCGGAGGAGGAGAAGGAGATGTTCGGCCTCCAGCGCCGCCTCCTGCTCACGTTCCTCGCCGGGCGGTGACGCGCCGGTGACCGGTGTCCTGGTGCTCGTCGCCGTCGGCGGGCTGGTGCTCGCCGGGCTGCTCTCGGCGGGCGAGGCGGCCGTGCTGCGCGTGACGCGCGCGTCGCTGGCCGACGCGCTCGCCGCGGCCGAGCAGGGCGAGGGCCTGCGGGCAGAGACGGTCGCGGACCGGGTTCGCGCCGCGCAGGCGCTCGTCGTCGACCCGACGGCGACCGTCGCCTCGGTGGCGACCGTGCGCGTCGCGGCCGAGCTGCTGGCGCTCGGCTCGCTCGCGCTGCTCCTGGAGGACCTGCTGCACGACGGGTGGGAGGTGCTGCTCGCGCTCCTCGTGCTGGGCCTGCTCGCGGGGCTCGTCATGGCGCGCCTGAGCCCGCGCCAGATCGGGTTCCGCCGCTCGCTGCGCGTCGTGCTCGCGCTGTCCGCGCTGCTGACCGCCGCACGCCGCCTGACCGGGTGGGCGGCGCGCCCCACCGTGCGCGACGGCGAGGCCACGCCCACCGAGGACGAGCTGCGTGATCTCGTCGACCGCGTGGGGGAGTCGGCCGTCATCGAGGAGGACGAGCGCGAGCTGATCCGCAGCGTGTTCGAGCTGGGCGGAACCCTGACCCGCGAGGTCATGGTGCCGCGCACGGACATGGTCACGGTCGACGCCGCGACTCCGCTCGGCAAGGTCATGCGCCTGTACGTGCGCTCGGGCTTCTCGCGCGTGCCGGTCGTCGGGGAGTCGGTCGACGACCTGCTCGGCGTCGCCTACCTCAAGGACGTGGCGCGGCTGCTCGACGCCGACCCGGGTGCCGCGCACCGGCCCGTGTCCGACGTCGCGCGGGCGCCGGTGTTCGTGCCGGAGTCCAAGCCGGCCGACGACCTGCTGCGCGAGATGCAGCAGAAGGCGACGCACATCGCCGTCGTCATCGACGAGTACGGCGGGGTCGCGGGGCTCGTCACGGTCGAGGACGTGCTCGAGGAGCTCGTGGGCGAGCTCGTCGACGAGCACGACCGCGTGATCGAGGACGAGCCCGAGCCCGTCGCCCCCGGCGTGTTCCGGGTGCCGGCCCGCCTCCCGGTCGACGAGCTCGGCAACCTGTTCGACCTGCGCTTCGACGACGACGACGTCGACACGGCGGGCGGCCTGCTCGCCAAGGCGATCGGCAAGGTACCCCTGGCCGGGTCGCAGGCCGACGTCGGAGGCCTGCACCTGGAGGCCGAGCGTGTCGAGGGCCGCCGCAAGCAGGTGTCGACCATCCTCGTGAGCCGGACCCGGGTCGAGGAAGAGAACGACGACAAGGACGTGACCGCATGACCGAGACCGTGCCACCGGCCGAGCACCGCTCAGGCTTCGCCTGCCTGGTGGGCCGCCCCAACGCGGGCAAGTCCACGCTGACCAACGCGCTGGTCGGGGAGAAGGTCGCGATCATGTCCGCGCGGCCCCAGACCACGCGGCACACCATCCGCGGCATCGTGCACCGCCCCGACGCCCAGCTCGTGCTGGTCGACACGCCCGGGCTGCACCGCCCGCGCACGCTGCTGGGCCAGCGGCTCAACGACCTCGTCAGGGAGACGCTGGGCGAGGTCGACGTCATCGCGTTCTGCCTGCCCGCCGACCAGAAGGTCGGGCCGGGCGACCGGTTCATCGCGAACCAGCTCGCGCCGCTCATGACCGGCCGGCGGGCGGTGCCCGTCGTCGCCGTCGTCACCAAGGCCGACCTCGTGGACCGCGGGCGCCTCGCCGAGCACCTGCTGGCCGTCGACGCGCTCGCGCGCGAGGCCGACCGCGAGTGGGCCGACATCGTGCCGGTCTCCGCCAAGGACGGGTTCCAGGTCTCGACGCTCGAAGACGTCCTCGTGTCGCACCTGCCGGCGGGGCCCGAGCTGTACCCCGGCGGCGAGCTGACCGACGAGCCCGAGCAGGTCATGGTCGCCGAGCTCGTGCGCGAGGCGGCGCTCGAAGGCGTGCGCGACGAGCTGCCCCACTCGCTCGCCGTCGTCGTCGAGGAGATCATCGAGCGCGAGGGCTCGGCCGACCCCGACAAGGGGCGGCCGCCGCTGCTCGACGTGCGTGTCAACCTCTACGTCGAACGCGACTCGCAGAAGGCCATCGTCATCGGCCGCGGCGGCTCGCGGCTGCGCGAGGTCGGCACGAACGCGCGCCAGGGCATCGAGCGGCTGCTCGGCGCGCGCGTCTACCTCGACCTGCACGTCAAGGTCGCGAGGGACTGGCAGCGGGACCCCAAGCAGCTTCGCAAGCTCGGCTTCTGAGGCCCCGCCGGTCCACCCTCAGCGGCGGCGGCCGGCGGCGGCCCGCGGTCGCGGGACGACGAGCGCCCCGACGGTCGTCGCCTCGAGGTCTGCGGCGCGGCGTGCCGCGCGGACGTCGGCACCGCGGGCCGTCGCCGGGGCGGCGGGCAGGATGTTGCGCAGGTTCTTCAGGAAGTTCGGGGCCCAGGCGAGGCGGCTGCCTCCGGTGTGCTTGTAGGTCGTGTCCCGGTCATGAAGGATGTCCAGGTACTGGTTGAGCTCGGCGTTGAACGTCTCGGCCGACTCGTCGATCCCGAACGTGTGCAGGTCGCCGGAGCGGTGCAGGTACGACACCCGCAGGGACGCGCTGTAGCGGTCGTCGGTGACGGTCAGGGCGGCGAGGTCGCCCGGTGCGAGGGCCAGGTCCTGCGCGGAGCGCACGGTGATGTGCCGTTCGTTGAGCTCGTGGGTCGTGGCGTCGAACCGCGCCCCGCAGACGGCGACCGTCGCGGGCAGCGTGATGCTCCACTTGGTCAGCTCGTCCTCCATGCCCGGGCGCGTCTTGGTGAAGCTGATCGCGTAGACGAGCAGCACGGCGTTCTGGAGCAGCCAGTACCCGACGATGAGCTGCGAGACGAACGGCATGCCCTGGATGTTGACGATGTTGAGCACCAGCGCCGCCACCGTCAGGACGAACGTGACCCAGTTCAGGACGGTGAAGCGCAGGCTGGGCGTGTCGTTGACGCTCTGGGCGCTCTTGGGGGTCACGACGAACCGGTCCTCGCGGATCCCCACGAGCTCCTTGGCCAGCCCGACGACGAGGTACGGCGCCAGGATCGTCTCGACGAGATTGCTGTAGAACCGGCCCATGGTCCCGTCCGACGTGCGTGCCAGCGTCACGTTGTACAGCGCGTACGCCCCGCCCCAGAGGGCGACGAAGTGGAGGGCGTCCGTGTCGAGGACGCGCACGCCCAGCAGGACGGTCACGATCGGCAGCACCATGAAGACGACGCGCCGGAACACGAACATCCAATAGTTGTACAGGTCGAGGTAGCTGAGCTTGGCAAGGAATGACAGCCGGCTGCGGAAGGGCTTGTTCGCGCGCATGGCCTGGACGAACCCGCGGCTCCAGCGGGTGCGCTGGGACCTGAGGTCGTCGATCGTGAACGGCGACAGGCCGTAGCCATAGCTCTCGGAGATGGCCTTGGAGACGTACCCGGCCTTCTGGAGCTTGATGCTCGACGAGAGGTCCTCGGTGATGCTGTCGGTCGACAGTCCGCCGATCGACACCAGCGCCTCGCGCGAGAGGATCGCGTTGGAGCCGCAGAAGATCGGCGAGTTCATCGACGAGCGCGCCTCGTTCACCTTCTTGAAGAAGTAGTCCTGGTCGTTCGGGATGATGTCCTCGGCGAACAGGTTGTGCTGGAACAAGTCGAGCGAGTAGAAGTCCTGCGGCGTCTGCACGTAGCCGACGCGGTAGCGGTGACCGTTCGACTCCAGCTCTCGGACGTAGGCCCTGACCTCCTCGGGCGTGTTGTGGGCCGTCTCGTAGAAGTAGGGCACGACCTCGTCGAGGAAGGTGCTCTTCGGGATCATGTCGCTGTCGAGGCACACCACGAGCGGGGAGGCTGTGTGCCGCAGCGCGTTGTTGAGGTTGCCCGCCTTCTTGCTCGGGTTCTCGCCCGCGTCCATCCCGATGTAGTCGACGCCGAAGCTCGCGGCGAGCTCACGCATCTCGGGCCGGTTCGTGTCGTCCAGCAGGTAGATGTGGACCTTGGCCGGGTCGGGGTAGTGCAGCGTCGTGCACCCGTTGAGGGTCTTGTAGATCAGACCGCGGGACTCGTTGTGCGTGGTGATGAAGATGTCGACGTCGGGATAGTCCTCGTCGGCCAGCGGGCCTTTGCGGACCGCGTTGCGGCGCCCGAAGGTGAAGAACTCGAACAGCCCCTGGAACACGGACGACATCTCCGCGACCACCAGCACGACGGCGAAGACCATCGCGACGAGGCCGAATCGCACGGGAAGCGTGAACCCGACGCGATAGACGATGTACACGGCTTGCGCGAGGATCGCGGCAGCGATCAGCGCTTTCTTCCACATGCTTGCTCCTTGCAACGACCCGCCGCGTGGCGGCAGGTGCGGGTCCAGGCGCAGGGGGCGCCGACGACGCCGGGGGACCGGTCGCCGTCGAGGACGGGGGAACGTTATCGACGCGGCATGGGGGTCCAGGGCCGGTGGCGCGAAGTGCCGACCGGGCCGGGTCGATCCGTCGACGGGAGCTCCGCTTCGGCGGTTCGCCCCGAGCGCGACGGCTGCGCGGGTATTCTCCCGAGGTGGTGTTGCGGACGGTTGCGTCGAGTGCGGCGATCCTCGTGGGACTCGCGGTCGCCGGGGCGCTCGCCGGTCCCACCTGGGACCCGGTGCCCATCACCGACCACCTTCGCCCGGCGGCGTCGTCCACGGCGATCGGCGGGACGGAGGCCGGGGCGGCCGACGGGCGCGTCCACCCGCCGGGCACGTTCGCCGTGCGTGAGACGCCCGTCAGCATCCACCTCGACGGGGCCACCGTCGGCGGCCTGCTGCGCGAACCGGTCGGGGCGGGCGACGGTCTGGCGGGCATGGTGTTCGTGCACGGGGCAGGCACGGGCAAGGCGAGCAGCGCGTTCGTCGCGCAGGCCACGCAGATCGCTTCGGCCGGTGTCGTCACGCTGGTTCCCGACAAGCGTCTCGACACCTACACGACCTGGCGCCGCGACTACGTCACCATGGCCGACGACTACCTGCGGTCGGTCGACGTCCTGCGCGACGTCCCGGAGGTCGACCCCGCCCGCGTCGGGGTCTACGGCGAGTCCGAGGGCGCCTGGATCGTGCCGATCATGCAGGCGAAGGACCCGAGCGTCGCGTTCACCGTGCTGGTCTCGGCACCCGTCGTCGAGCCACGGCAGCAGGCCGCGTTCGCCGTCGACAACTATCTGCGCAACACCAACGTGCCCCAGCAGGTCTTCCGCGCGATCCCGCGCGCCGTCGGCATCCAGCTCCCGACCGGGCTGCTCGACTACGCCGACTTCGACGTCCGGCCGTGGCTCGAACGGCAGACGGCACCCGTGCTCGTCGCCTACGGCACGGGCGACCCGTCCATGCCCATCGAGCAGGGCACGCGCCAGATCATCGCCGACACGGCCGTGGGCGGCACCGCCGCGCCCGTCACGGTCCGCTTCTACGAGGGTGCCAACCACGGGCTGCGCGTGGACGGGACCCTCGTGCCGCAGTTCCCGCGCGACGTCGCCGCCTGGGTCCAGGGGCTGCCCGAGACCGCGACGGCGCAGCCGCGCATCGCCGGGGCCCAGCCGCAGCAGCTCTACCTCGCCTCTCCCGTGCCGCGGCCACGGTGGTGGGGCAACGGAGACATCATCATCGGTGCCGTGCTGGGCGGGGTCGCACTGCTCCTGGTCGGCCCGCTCGTGTGGGGCACCTCCGCGCTGCTGCGCCGGCTCACCGCCGTGGGCCGCGGCGCGCTGCGGGGCCGACGCACGGCACATCTGGCACGCGGCGTCGGGCCGGTGCTGGCAGGGCTGGGCGCGGGTTCCGTCGTGACCACGGCCGCCCTGGTCCTGTACCTGCGCGCCGTCGCCCGGCTCGCGCTCAACTACAAGCAGGACGACCTCGTCGTGCAGGCCGGGTGGATCGGCGTGCGCCTGCTCGGCCTGGCGACCGTGGTGTGCGCGGCGCTGCTCATCGGGCGCGTGCGTGACGTGCTGACGGAGCGCCGAGCGGGCGACCACGAGGCGGTCGTCGCGAAGGGCTGGCCCGCCCACCTGACCGTGTGGGCGGTGCTGGTCGGTGCGCTGTCGCTGCTGCTGTGGCTCACCTACTGGGGCGTCTTCCAGCTGGGGATCTGAGGGCCGGGGCCTGACATCCCCAGGTGAAGACGGTAGAAACGACCGCAGGCGTCCAGGCGGGCGCCGCGAACGAGGGAGACACTGCCCATGACCGATGCCGTCACGACCACCGAACGCTCACCGCGCAGGCCGTTCGCGGGAGTTCCCGCGCGCGACCTCGTGCGGGACGTCGTCGCAGCCGTCGCGCTGCTGACCGGGGTGGTGCTGCCGTGGACGGCCCAGGCGCGCGGCAGCGACCGCATCGAGGTCGTGCTCGCCACGATCGTCGCGCTGCTGGCCGTCGTCGTGCCGTATGCGCGCCGTGCCGAGCTGGTGACGGCCACGTGGGCCGCCGACGAACGGAGAACCCGCAGCCTGGGCGTGATCCCGCTGGCGGTCGTCGCGGTGGCCCACCTCGTGCGCGACGTGCTGCCCGGCGGTCTCACCGGCATCGGCATCGGGCTCGGGATCGGGCTGGCGGGCGCGGTGCTGGCCGCCGAGATCGCGTGGCCGCGCCTGGTGCTGGTCGTCGCGGGCGTGCTCGCCCTCGGTGCCGTCGCCTCCCCGGTGCTCGACGTGGTCGACGCCGGGTTCTCCGCCTGGCGGTTCGTCGGGGTGGTGCTCACGTCGTTGCTGGCGCTGGGGGTGCTCTGGCTGACCGTCTGGCGCCTCGAGCACGGGGACCACGCGGCGGGCGTGCTGCTGGTCGGGCTGGGGGTCGTCATCGCGCTCGCGGGCACGCTCCTGGGCGGCCAGACCGTGGTGCCCTGGGTCGAGAGCGTCGACGGAGGCTGGTTCGGGATCGTGCTGCTGCCGGTCATGGCCGCGGCGGCCGTGCCGCGGGTGGTCGGGCACGCGGTCGAGGCCGGCGCCCAGGCGCGGCAGTGGGCCGACGCCGCCGTGCTCGCGCTGGTGCTCGCGCTCGCGCTGGGCGGCTACGTCGCGCTGATCGCGCTGACCTGGCTCATCGACTCCGGCGAGGACGGGGTGTCGCCGTCCTCGGTGCTGAGGCTCGTGTTCGGCATCGCCGTCGCGGTCGTCGCGTTCTTCGCGTATCGCGCCCTGAGGCGTGACGTCGCCACGGGCCACGCCACCGCCGTCGGCGCCGCGCTCGTCATCGCGACGCTCGGGGTCGTGCTCATCGTCGTGCGTGCGGGTGCGAGCACGCGGACCAGCCCCGTCGACGTGCTCCTGGCCTTCGGGCTGCCCGCGATCGTCCTGTCGGTGCTGCTCGTGCCGCGGTCGCTGCGCGAGCTGCGGGTCCAGGCCCCGCAGGCGGCGCCCGAGGCCGACGCTCCGGTGACGGCGGAGCCCCCCGCGGATCCGGAGCCTCCGGCGGCCGGGGTCGCGGCCGCGCCGCCGGGCGGGGTCCACGCTGCCGGGGGGTCCTCTCCCGCTCCGCTCGAGCCCGACCCGACCCAGACGGTGGTGCTCGCGACCAGCTCGGCCCCCGCGGTCGCACCCACCGCGGCGCCCGGTGCGGCGGGTGGCCCCGCAGGGGAGGGCGAGCCGGCCGACCCGTCGCCTCCCGCGCAGGCCCCGGTGCCGGAGCACCACGGGCCCACCGGGCCGTTCGGCGTCGTCGGCGCGACGCAGGTGCTGCCCGCCGTCGGCGACATGCCGGACTCACGGTGGACCGCGGCGCACGCCATCGACCCGGGCACCCCGCTCGCCGACCTGGCGCTGATCGTCCAGGAGGCGCCGCACCTGCGACCGCTGGTCGCGGCCAACCCGTCGACCTACCCCGCGCTGCTCGACTGGCTGGGCGCGCTGGGCGACCCGCAGATCGACGCGGCGCTGCGTGCGCGCGGCTGACCGCCCAGATCGCGGCCGCCGGGCGGGCGCGGACCGGCGCAGGGGTATGGTGGCGCTGTGCGGCGCACGGTGAGCCTCCTCCTTGCGTGCCGCGGCGGGGCCCTCTGAGGCCGGTCCCCTCGCCGCGGCTGACGTGGTGTGCCGGCTGACCACACCGAGCCCGAAGGAACCCGCATGATTCACGAGACCACCCGCGGCATCGCTGCCCGGAACCCGCAGACGCCGACGCCGATGCCCGTGCGCAAGTACGTGCCGTTCCACGAGCAGATCGACGTCTCGCTGCCCGACCGGACGTGGCCGGACACCCGCATCACCAAGGCGCCGCGCTGGTGTGCCGTCGACCTGCGCGACGGCAACCAGGCCCTCATCGAGCCGATGAACGCCGAGCGCAAGCTGCGCATGTTCGAGCTGCTCGTACGCATGGGCTACAAGGAGATCGAGGTCGGCTTCCCGTCGGCGTCGCAGACCGACTACGACTTCGTCCGCATGCTCATCGAGTCCGGTCGCATCCCCGACGACGTCGTCATCCAGGTGCTGTCGCAGTGCCGTGACCACCTCCTCGAGCGCACGTACGACGCGATCCGCGGCGCGAAGCAGGCGATCGTGCACATCTACAACTCGACGTCGATCCTCCAGCGCGAGGTCGTGTTCCGCTCCGACGTCGACGGCATCGTCGACATCGCGCTCCAGGGTGCGCGGCTGTGCCGCAAGCTCGAGGAGACCGTCCCCGAGACGACCGTGTACTACGAGTACTCGCCCGAGTCGTACACCGGCACCGAGCTGGAGTTCGCGGCCCGCATCTGCAACGCGGTGCTCGACGTCCTGGAGCCGACGCCGGACCGCCCCGTGATCATCAACCTGCCGGCGACCGTCGAGATGGCCACGCCCAACGTGTACGCCGACTCGATCGAGTGGATGAGCCGCCACCTCGACCACCGCGAGAACGTCGTGCTCTCGCTGCACCCGCACAACGATCGCGGCACCGCCGTCGCCGCCGCCGAGCTCGGCTACCAGGCGGGCGCCGACCGCATCGAGGGCTGCCTGTTCGGCAACGGCGAGCGCACCGGCAACGTCGACCTGGTGACGCTCGGCATGAACATGTTCAGCCAGGGCGTCGACCCGCAGATCGACTTCACCGTCGACGGCGGCATCGACGCGATCCGCCGGACCGTCGAGTACTGCAACCAGCTCCCCGTGCACGAGCGGCACCCATACGCGGGCGACCTGGTGTTCACGGCGTTCTCCGGCTCGCACCAGGACGCCATCAAGAAGGGCTTCGAGCACATGGCCGGGCGGGCCGAGGCCACGGGCAAGGACATCGACGAGCTGACGTGGGGCGTGCCCTACCTGCCGATCGACCCGCGCGACGTCGGCCGGTCCTACGAGGCCGTCATCCGCGTCAACTCCCAGTCCGGCAAGGGCGGCATCTCCTACCTGCTCAAGACCGAGCACGCCCTGGACCTGCCGCGCCGCCTGCAGATCGAGTTCTCGGGCGTCGTGCAGAAGCACACCGACGCCGGGGGCACCGAGGTGACCGGCGACGACATCTGGCGCATCTTCACCGACGAGTACCTCCCGGTCGACCCGGACAACGCGGCGGGACTCGAACCGTGGGGTCGCCTCAAGCTGCGGGAGACGCGCACGGTGTCGGCCGAGGACGGCGCCACGACGATGTCGATCGACGTGCTCGACCGGGGCGAGGAGCTGACGCTCGAGGGGGTCGGCAACGGACCCGTCGCGGCGTTCGTGGACGCCATCTCGCACGTAGGCGTCGAGGTGCGCGTGCTCGACTACGCCGAGCACGCGCTGTCCGAGGGCGGCGACGCGTGCGCCGCCGCGTACGTCGAGGCCCTCGTCGGCGACGACGTGCTGTGGGGCGTGGGTGTCGACCCGTCGATCACGACCGCGTCCCTGAAGGCCATCGTCTCGGCGGTCAACCGCGCGGCACGCGCCTGATGGCCGCGACCCTCCCGCACCACGCGACCTCGGGGCGCGTGGTCGTCACCGGGGCCAGCGGGCGGCTGGGACCGGCCGTCGTCCGGCACCTCGCCGAGCACGGCTGGGACGTCGTGGCCGCCGACCGCACGCCGCCGCCCGAGCCGCTGCCCGCGCGGTTCGTGCGAGCCGACCTGACCGACCTCGGCCAGGTCGTCGAGCTGGTCACCGGGTTCGACGAGTCGGCGCCCGCCACCGCCGTCGTGCACCTCGCCGCGATCCCCGCACCGGGCCTCGCGCCCGACGCGGCGACGTTCGCGAACAACGTGCCCGCCACGTACAACGTGTTCCGGGCCGCGCGCGTCGCCGGGATCAGGAACGTGGTGTGGGCGTCGAGCGAGACCCTGCTGGGGCTGCCGTTCGACGTGCCGCCGCCGTACGTGCCCGTCGACGAGGACTACCCGGTGCGGCCCGAGACGACCTACTCGCTCGGCAAGGCCGTCGAGGAGGAGATGGCGCGGCACCTGACCCGGTGGGACCCGTCGCTCAAGCTCGTCGGGCTGCGCTTCTCGAACGTCATGCTGCCCGAGGACTACGCGCAGTTCCCCGGCTGGCAGGACGACGCGAGCAAGCGCCGCTGGAACCTGTGGGGGTACATCGACGCGCGCGACGGCGCCCAGGCCGTGCGCCTGGCGCTCGAGGCCGACCTGACGGGGTGGGAGGCGTTCATCGTGGCCAACGGGGACACCGTCATGGAGCGCGACTCCGCGTCCCTGCTCGCCGAGCATTTTCCCGAGGTGCCGCTCAAGCGTCCGGTCCACGGGCGCGAGACGCTCCTGAGCATCGACAAGGCCCGCCGGGTGCTCGGCTACGAGCCGCAGCACTCCTGGCTCGCCGCCCGCGACTGACGCCCGGCCGCCCCGCGCGCACCCTCGTTCCGCTGTCAGCGGAGCCGAGGGCGCGCGGGGCGGCGCCGTCGGTAGCGTCGTCCCATGGCGAGCGAAGCGGGCGAACCGCTGTGGCGGGACGCGTTGGGCGAGCGGCTCCGGCGACTGCGGCATCGCCGCGGCAGAACCCTGGGTGACGTCGCGCGCCGGGCCGGCGTCTCGCCGCAGTACCTGTCGGAGATCGAGCGGGGCGTCAAGGAACCGTCGAGCGAGATGATCGCCGCCGTCGCAGGTGCGCTGGACGTCACGCTCGTGGACCTGACCCTCGGCGTCGCCGCGGACCTGCGGGCCGCGCGCACGCCGGCGTCCGCGCGCGCGCACGCCGGCCCGACGGCGTGGGCGCTGGCGGCCTGAGCTCAGCGCCGCTCGACGACTCAGCGCACCTCGACACGACTCAGCGCACCTCGATGACGTGGTCGAGGATGCCGTAGTCCCGCGCCTGCGCGGCCGTGAGCACGCGGTCGTGGTCGGTGTCGGCACGCAGCGTGGCGACCGCCTGCCCGGTGTGCCGCGCGAGCACGTCCTCAAGGTCCGAGCGGATCCGCAGCACCTCGTCGGCCTGCAGGATGAGGTCGGGGATCGGCCCTCGCCCCTGCGCGGCGGGCTGGTGCAGCACCACGCGGGCGTGCGGGAGCGCGGCACGCTTGCCGTGGGCGCCGGCCGCGAGCAGGACGGCGCCCACGGCGACGGCCTGCCCCACGCACGTCGTGGCGACGTCGGGGCGCACGTAGCGCAGCGTGTCGTAGACGGCGAGGGCTGCGCTCGGGTCGCCGCCCTCGCAGTTGACGTAGAGCTGGATGTCGGAGTCGGGGTCGGCGGACTCCAGGAACAGGAGCTGGGCGATCAGCGCGTTGGCGACGCCCGCGTCGAGCGCCGAGCCCAGGTAGACGATCCGCTCGGTCAGGAGCTGGGAGTAGACGTCCATGATGCGCTCGCCGCGCGGGTGCGCGGCGACGACGTGGGGGATCGTGTAGGTCACTGCTCCTCCTCGGTGTGGCCGAACCCGGCGCGGCCTCGCCGCAGCGGCGCGATGTCCGCGTACGACGTGACGACGGCGTCGACGAACCCGTACTCGCGTGCCTCGCCGGCCGTGAACCAGTGGTCGTGCAGCGAGTCGTCGAAGACGCGTTCGACGGGCTGGCCGACGTCGTCGGCGATGAGGCGAAGCACGGTGTCGCGCGTGTGGCGCAGGTCGTCGGCCTGCAGCGCGATGTCGACGGCGGGGCCGCCGATGCCGGCCGAGCCCTGGTGCAGCAGCACGCGCGCGTGCGGCAGCGCCCGGCGCTTGCCGCGGGTGCCGGCCGACAGGAGGAACTGCCCGGCGCTGGCCGCGATGCCGAGGGCGAGCGTCGCGACGTCGGAGGGGACGGTGCGCATGAGGTCCCTGATCGCGAGCATCGCGGGGACCGACCCGCCAGGGGAGTGGATCCACAGGGCGATGTCGGAGTCGTCCTCGGCCGCGAGGGTGATCAGCTGCGTCGCCAGCAGGGTGCCGTTGTCGTCGTCGAGCACGCCGTCGAGCACGAGGACGCGGCGGTCGTAGAGCTCGCGACGGGCACGAGCGTCGAAGAGGCGTGATGCGGGTGTGTCGCTCATGCCTCCACCGTGCACGGCGGCAGACGGCGGTGGCAGGGCGCGCTGCTCTCGGCGGATCCGCCCAGAGCAGCGTCGGTCCGCCGTCCGTCCGCCGTCCGTCCGCCCGGGGCGCACGACGTGGCCGCGGACCGGCGCTGTCGGTGCGGCGGGGGAGAATGCTCCCGTGCCCCTGTACCGAGACGACGCCATCGTGCTGCGCACCCAGAAGCTGGGTGAGGCCGACCGCATCGTCACGCTCCTGACGCGCGAGCACGGCAAGGTACGTGCCGTCGGCAAGGGGGTGCGCCGCACGTCGTCGCGGTTCGGGGCCCGGCTCGAGCCGTTCATGGTCGTGGACGCGCAGCTTCATGTGGGCCGTTCGCTCGACACCGTGACGCAGGCCGAGACCGTCGGCCCGTACGCCCGCGCGATCTGCGCCGACTACACCCTGTACACCGCGGGCGCGGCGATGCTGGAGGCCGCCGACCGCCTCGTCGAGGCCGAGCGCGAGCCCGCCGTGCAGCAGTACTGGCTCCTGGCTGGGGCGCTGCGGGCGCTCTCGCAACGCGACCACGCGCCCTCGCTCGTGCTCGACTCCTACCTGCTGCGGGCCTTCGCCGTCGCCGGCTGGGCGCCGTCCTTCACCGACTGCGCGCGGTGCGGCGAGCCCGGGCCGCACCACGCGTTCTCCGTCGCCACGGGAGGCGCGGTGTGCGCGCGCTGCAGGCCACCGGGCTCGACCGCGCCCGCACCCGAGACGTTCGCCCTGCTGGCCGCGCTGCTGACGGGTGAGTGGGCGGTCGCGGACGCGGCGGGGGAGCGACACCGCAAGGAGGCCTCCGGCCTCGTGGCCGCCTACACGCAGTACTACCTGGAACGCACGCTGCGCTCGTTGCGGCACGTGGACCGCACCCCGACGACCGTGAGAGAGGTCTGATGCCCCGCACCTACGCCGAGCCGTACCCGCACCCGTCGGGAGCGACGCCGCCACCCATCCCGGCCGACCTGCTGCCCCGGCACGTCGCCGTCGTCATGGACGGCAACGGCCGCTGGGCCAACCAGCGCGGGCTGAGCCGCATCGAAGGTCACAAGCAGGGTGAGAAGTCGCTGCTCGACGTGGTCGCCGGGGCCGTGCAGCTCGGGGTCAAGCACATCAGCGCGTACGCGTTCAGCACCGAGAACTGGAAGCGGTCGCCCGAGGAGGTCAAGTTCCTGCTCGGCTTCAACCGTGACGTCATCCGGTCGCGGCGTGACGAGATGGGTTCCTGGGGTGTGCGCATCCGCTGGGCGGGGCGCACCCCGCGCCTGTGGGGCTCGGTCATCAAGGAGCTTCAGGTCGCCGAGCAGATGACGCGCGACAACGACAGGTGCACGCTGACGATGTGCGTCAACTACGGTGGTCGCGCCGAGCTGGCGGACGCCGCCGCCGCGATCGCGCGCGACGCCGTGGCCGGGAAGATCAACCCGGACAAGGTCAGCGAGAAGACGATCCAGAAGTACCTGGACGAGCCCGACCTGCCCGACGTCGACCTGTTCCTGCGCTCGTCGGGCGAGCAGCGGATCTCGAACTTCATGATCTGGCAGGCCGCCTACGCCGAGCTGATGTTCATCCCCGAGCTGTGGCCCGACGTCGACCGGCGCCACCTGTGGAAGGCGTGCGAGGAGTACGCGAGCCGCGACCGGCGCTACGGCGGGGCGGTGGACCTGCCGGGTCCGGCGGGCGAGTGACCGGCCGCCGCCGCGCGCACCGCGGCGGTGGCGGACCGGGGTGCGCGCGCCGGCCGCGAGCGTAGACCTGGCCAGCGCCTTGAAAACGATCACTGAGCGCACACGACGAGGGGTCGGGGCCCGCAGGTGCCGATGCTGTGAGGAGGGTCGCCAAGGAGGTCAGCGGTCGCCATGCTGCCTGTGCTCACGTTGCTCTCCGAGCAGCCGCTCGTCTTCGTGTTCGCGCTGATCTGCCTCGGCACCGCGCTCGGGAAGATCAAGGTGCGCGGGGTTGCGCTCGGCCCTGCGGCCGTGCTGTTCACGGCGATCGGCGTGGCCGCGTGGGCCGACGGTCAGGGGACCCCCGTCGAGGTGCCCGCACTGGTCGGGTCGCTGGGCCTGATGCTGTTCACGTTCACCATCGGCGTCGCGTGCGGTCCTAGTCTCTTCCGGTCGCTGCGGACCGCGTGGCGGCTCGTCGTGTCGGTCGTGGCCGCTCTCGTCGTGGTCGCGGTCGTGGGGGTCATGGTCGGCCTGGCCATGGGGATGGACGTTCCGCTGATCGCGGGGACGTTCGCGGGGGCCGTCAACAACACCCCGGCGCTCGGCGCCGCGGTCGAGGCGTCCGGAAGCTCGGTCCCGACCATCGGGTACTCCGTCGCCTACCTGTTCGGGGCGCTGGGCCCCCTCGCCCTGATCGTCCTGGCGCTGCGTCACCGATCCGCCGACACGGACACGCCGCCGCAGGTCGTGTCCCGTTCGATCCGGGTGGAGCGGACCGAAGGTTTCCGGACGCTCGGGGACGTCAACGAGTGGTTCTCGGAGCAGGTGACGTTCTCGCGTGTGCGCCACGAGGAGGACGGTCCGGTCGAGACGGCCATGTTCGACGACCCGCTGCGGGTGGGGGACGTCCTGGTCATCGACGGCCCGACGAACCTCGTCGAGGAGGCCACGACCCTGCTCGGGCACGTCTCCACCCATCACATCGAACGGGAGTCGCACCGCCTCGCGATGCGCCGCATCACCGTGTCCAGCCCTGCCCTGGTCGGCGTCACGCTGGGTGATCTGCGCATGAGCACCCAGTTCGGTGCCGCCGTCACCAGGATCCGGCGCGGCGACGTCGACAAGGTCGCCGCCCCCGAGGACATCCTCCAGATGGGCGACCGTCTGCGGGTCATCTGTCCGGCCGACCGGATGGACTCGGCGACGGCGTTCCTGGGCGACTCGGCGCGCGGGAACTCCGAGCTCAACCCGCTCGCGCTGGCGGGTGGGATGGCGATCGGCGCGCTCGTCGGGTTGGTCACGGTGCCGGGTGTCGGGCTGTCGCTGGGCGTGGCCGCCGGGTGCCTCATCGTGGGTCTGGTCTTCGGCCGGGTGGGGCGCGTGGGGCCGGTCGCGCTGAGCATGCCGATCTCCGCGTCACAGGCGCTGACCGACCTGGGGCTGCTGCTGTTCCTGGCGCAGGCCGGGACGACGGCCGGTGGGCAGATCGGTGCCGCGTTCGCGTCCGGCGACTGGGTTCGCATCGTGCTGCTCGGTGCCTTCTTCACGAGCGCTCTCGTGGCCGTCGCCTACCTCGTGGTGCGCCGGCTGTTCGGCACGGGCGGCACCAAGACCGCGGGCATGCTGTCGGCGGTGCAGACCCAGCCCGCGCTGCTGGCGTTCTCGAACGGGGCCACCGGGTCCGACGCACGGGTCGCGCTCGGGTACGCCATGATCTACCCGGCGATGATGATCGGGAAGATCCTCATCGCCCAGGTGCTCGGTTCGATCGCCTGACGAGCCCGGGGGCGCCGACGACGCGCACGGGGGCGACGCGTCGGGGCACCCGCCGTGGGCGCCCCGACGTCGGTGCCTCAGCCCACCACGCCCGCGATCTGGTCGATCAGGGCGGGCAGGCCGTTCGCCCACTGGAACGTCAGCGCCGTCGGCGGGGACACGGACGACACGGTCACCGGGTCGACGACGGTGACCACGCGGCCGGCCGCGACCGCCGGGATCGCCTGGATCGCGGGCTTGGCGAGCGATGCGGCGACCTCCTGCTCGCTGTTGCCGTAGATGATGACGAAGTCGGCGGTGAGCTGGTCGAGCTTCTCGTAGGACAGGTCGTAGAAGAACCCGCCGTCCGAGGTGTCGAGGTCCGAGACCGAGGGGGCGATCGTCAGGCCGACGCGCTCCAGGATCCCGACGCGCGAGTCGGCGCGGGTGTAGACCGAGACCGAGCCGTCGCCGTCCCAGATGCCCGCGAACGTCGTGCCCTCGAACTGGGGGTGCGCGGCCTTCTGCTGGGCGAGGAACGCGTCGATCCCTGCGAGCACCGCGTCGCCGGCGGCGGTCCGTCCGAGCGCCTTGGCGGTGATCCGGATGACGTCGTCCCAGCTCGTGGTCCAGGGGCCGTCGGGGTAGGCGACGACGGGCGCGATCTTGCTCAGGGTGTCGAACTGCTCCTGCGTGAGCCCCGAGTAGGGCGCCAGGATGAGGTCGGGCCGGGCGGCGATGAGCTCCTCGTAGGGCACGGTGGAGCCGGCGGCGTCGTCGGTGAGGGTCGCCGGGAGGTCCTTGCCGGCCTTCTCGAAGGCGTCCTCGACCCACGGCAGCAGGTTGCCGGCGCCGACGGTCCAGCGCTGCTCGGCCACGGCGACCGGGTAGACGCCGACGGCGATCGCGGCCTCGGTGGAGCCCCAGCCCCAGGTGGCCACGCGCTGCGGCTCCGACTCGATGGTTGCGTCGCCGAGCGCGGACGTCACGGTGACGGGGAAGGCGTCGGTCGCGTCGCCGGCGGTGGCCTCCGTGGGGGAGGCGGGCGCGTCGGGGGTCGACGACGAGCAGCCGGACAGGGCCAGGGCCGTGACGGTGGCCAGCGCGGTCAGGACGGACAGGGGACGGCGAGAACGCACGCACACTCCTTGGGACGCTCGCGGCGAGACCGCGAGGCGATGGTTGGTGAGGTAAGGCTAACCTGACGGAGAGCGTTTTCGGCAACAGGGTCGCGCCGGTCGTCGTCGGTGGGGCCGCGTGCGCGACGCGCGAGCGTCACGACGACGGTGCGGCCGGCCACGGTCGCCCCGAACGGGAGGGCTCACCCGCGCGCGGCCGCCCCGTGCCGGCCCACGGGCACCACGAGCGGCGTCCCGGCCACGGGGTCCGCCACCACGCGCGCCTCGAGCCCGAACGCGTCATGCACCGCCTGCTCGGTCAGCACCGCCCCCGGCTCGCCCTGGACCACGACGCGACCGTCGCGCATGACCACGAGGTGGTCGGCGTACCGCGCCGCGAGGTTGAGCTCGTGCAGCACCATGACGACCGTCGTGCCGCGCTCGGCGTTGAGGTCCGCGAGCAGGTCGAGCAGGTCGACCTGGTGTGCCACGTCGAGGAACGTCGTCGGCTCGTCGAGCAGCACGAGGTCGGTCTCCTGCGCGAGCACCATGGCGATCCACACGCGCTGCCGCTGCCCGCCCGAGAGCTCGGCCACGGGCCGGTCCGCGAGGTCGGCGACCCCGGTGGCCGCGAGGGCGCGCGCGACGGCGGCGTCGTCGGTCGAGGAGTGGCGGCCGAACCAGCCCTGGTGCGGGTAGCGCCCGCGCGCGACCAGCTCGGCCACGCGCACGCCGTCGGGGGCGATCGAGCTCTGCGGCAGCACGCCCAGGCGGCGCGCGAGCTCCCGGCGCGGCATGCCGGCCACGTCGCGCCCGCCCAGCAGCACGCGGCCCGCCTCGAGGGGGTGCAGCCGCGCCAGGCCCTTGAGCAGCGTCGACTTGCCGCAGGCGTTGGGGCCGACGATCGCCGTGACCAGGCCCGCGGGCAGGTCCAGGTCGAGCCCGTCGATCACGGGGCGGCCGTCGTAGCCGATCCGGACTCCCTCGGCACGCAGGGCGGGGGCGGTGGTCGTGGCGGTCACGAGGGCGACGTCCTTCGGTCGGAGCGGCCGCTGAGCAGCCACAGCAGGTAGGGGGCGCCGACGAGGCCGGTCACGATGCCCGCGGGAACGGACATCGTCGGCACGGCGTGCTGCCCGGCGAGGTCGGCGGCGAGCACGAGCAGCGCGCCCACGGCCGACGACGTCGCGAGCGCGGCGCCGCCGTCGTCGAGCAGGCGGCGCGCGATCGCGGGGGCGACCAGCGCGACGAACGCGATGGGCCCGGCGGCCGCGGTCGCGACGGCCACGAGCGCGACGGCGACCAGCAGCGCGGTGGCGCGCGCGGCGTGGACACGGACGCCGAGCGCGGCGGCGTGCTCGTCCCCGAGCGCCAGCGGGCCCTGCGTGCGGGCCAGGACGACCGTCGCCGCGCCGAGCCCTGCGACGCCGACGGCGAGGATCGTCAGGGGCGTGCCGCGCACGTCGGCGACCGAGCCGATGGTCCACAGCAGCGCCGTCTGCGCCGCGCGCACCTCGGCGCGTGCCATGAGCCAGGCGAGCACGGCGCCGCACACGTACGAGACGCCGACGCCCACGAGCACGAACCGGATCGAGTGCAGCCCGCGCCGCCAGGCCAGCACCCAGATCGCGGCCGCCGCGGCGAGCGCGCCGCCGAACGCCCAGCCCGCGACGGCCAGCCCGGAGACGCCCAGGCCGAGGATCGCCCACACGGCACCGAGGCTCGCCCCCGTCGAGACCCCGAGGATGTCGGGGCTGGCGAGCGGGTTGCGCAGCGTCGACTGGAACAGCGCGCCGGCGAGCGCGAACGCGACCCCGCCCAGCAGCGCGGCGAGCACGCGCGGCAGGCGCAGCTGCTGGACGACGAAGACGTCGGTCGCGTCGCCCGCGCCGACGACGGCGGCCAGCGCGCGGAACGGGCTGAGCCCGGCGGCCCCGAGCGTGAGGGCGAACGTGGCGAGCACGAGCGCCGCCGCGAGGGTCACGCCGATCACGAGCGAGCCTCGCCGACGGCGTGCGCCGCGAAGCGCGACGACCGTGTCCAGGGTCTCGGCGCTCATCTCACACCCCCGCCACGGAGCGGCCGCGCGCCACGGCGACCAGCACCGGTGCCCCGACGAACGCGGCGACGACGCCGGCCTCCAGCTCGGAGTTCGGCACGACGAGGCGCCCCACGACGTCGGCGCCGAGCAGCATCGCCGGGCCGAGCACGGCCGCGACGGGCGTCAGGCGCCGGTAGTCGGACCCGACGAGGCGCCGGGCGGCGTGCGGGACCACGAGGCCGACGAGGGCGATCGGCCCGGCGAAGGCGGTCGCCGTCCCGGCGAGCACGACGATCGCGACCGCGGCCAGCCCGCGCGTGACCCGCACGTCCTGCCCGAGCGCCGCGGCGACGTCGTCGCCCATGGACAGCAGCGTCAGGCGCGGCGCGAGCAGGGCGGTGAGCACGACGCCGACGGCGAGGAACGGCCACAGCGCGGCGACCGTGTCGAGGCCACGAGCCGCGAGCGAGCCGACCGCCCAGAAGCGGTACTGGTCGAACGCCTGGACGTCGCGCAGCAGCAGCAGCGCGATGACGGGCGTGACGAACGCGGTCAGGGCCGCGCCCACGAGGGCCAGCCGCACGGGCTGCGCGTGCCCGATCGCGAAGACGACGACGGCGGCCAGCGCCGCCCCGGCGAAGGCGAACCACACGAATCCGAGCGGCGTCGACACGCCGAGGAACGAGACCGCGGCGACGACGGCGAGCGACGCGCCGGGCGTGATGCCCAGCAGGCCGGGGTCGGCGATGGGGTTGCGGGTGACGCCCTGGATGACCGTGCCGACGCATCCGAGCGCGAGGCCGGCCAGCAGGCCCAGCACGGTGCGCGGCACGCGCAGCTGAAGCACGACCGCCTGGTCCGGGTTGCCGGGGTCGTGGCCCGTGGAGCCGGGCAGCAGGGCGGCCCACACCTGGCCCGGTGCGACGGTGCGCACGCCGAGCAGCAGGCTCGCGGCGACGACGAGGGCCAGCAGCGCGAGCGCGGCCACGAGGACGGCGACGAAGCGCGCGCGGCGCTGGTGGACGGACGGCGGCGTGGCTTCACCGGTGATCGGCGGACCAGCCGCCGACGAGGTAAGCATTACCTAACCTTCTCACGCCTCGCGGCAGGCCTGACACGTCCCCCACAGCTCGACCGTGTGCTCTATGTCACTGAACCCGTGCTCGGTGCCGACCATCGCGGCCCACGCCTCGACCGTCGGCCCGTCGATCTCGACGGTGCGCCCGCACGCCCGGCACACCAGGTGGTGGTGGTGCTCGCTGCGCGCGCACCACCGGTACACCGCCTCGCCGTCGTCGGTGCGCAGCACGTCGACGTCGCCGCCGTCGACCAGCGTCTGCAACGTGCGGTACACGGTGGCGAGCCCGACCGTGTCGCCGCGGGCGCGCAGCACCTCGTGAAGCTGCTGCGCGCTGCGGAACTCGTCGGCGCTGCGCAGCGCGTCGGCCACGGCCGCGCGCTGTCGCGTCATGCGGACGGGCCCGTGCTGGGTGGTGCTCACACGCCCTCCTGGGGGAGACGGCGACGGCGACGTCGTCGGGGATGTCGGGGTGCGGGTCGTGCGGGGCGAGCGCCCCGCGCCGGTGCAGCAGCGGCCGGAACAGCGACGCCGCGAGGTACACCCCGATGGCGAGCACGACGATGGTCGCGCCCGGTGACACGTTGTGCCAGTACGTGATGCTCAGCCCGACGACGCACACGACGACGCCCACCACCGACGCCACGAGCATCGTGCGCCGGAACGAGTGCGTGAGCTGCTGCGCGACGGCGACCGGCACGATCATGAGCGCCGACACCAGCAGCAGCCCCACCACGCGCATCGCGACCGTCACGGTGAGCGCCGACACGATCGCGACGGCCATGTTGAGCAGCCACACCGGCAGGCCCGACGCGACGGCGAACTCCTCGTCGTGGCTCACCGCGAACAGCGCGGTGCGCAGCCCGATCCCGACGGCCAGGATGATGAGCGACAGCACGACCGTCAGCCACAGGTCCGTGGTGGACACCGTCGAGATCGAGCCGAACAGGTACGCCATGAGGTTGCCCGACGTGCCGCCGGCGATGCCGATGATGAGCACGCCGCCCGCGACGCCGCCGTAGAACATGAGCGCGAGCGCGAGGTCACCCGACGTGCGGCCGCGGCGGCGGACCACCTCGATGAGCACCGAGCCGATGACGGCGGTGACCACGGCGCCCGGCACGGTCAGCACGTCGTGCGGGCGCAGCCCGAGCAGCGAGCCGATCAGCCAGCCGAGCGCGACACCGGTCAGCGCGATGTGCCCGATGCCGTCGCCCAGCAGCGACAGGCGCCGCTGCACCAGGTAGGTGCCCACGACGGGAGCGGCCGCGCCCACGAGCAGCGCCGCGATCAGCGCGCGCTGCATGAGCGTGTCGGACAGCATCATCTGCAGTTCCGCGACCATCACTCCTCCGTGATCTCTGGGCAGGCGTGGCTCAGCGCCCGCTGCGGGCGCACGGCACGCGGTGCGACGTCGGGGTCGCCGTGCTCGGTCAGGGCCGCGGTCGCGTCCTCGATCCCGGCGAAGCCGGTCTCGATGCTGTCGAGCGGCACCATGCCGTCGGCGTGCGGGTGCACGTGGTCGTGGCCGGCGTCCGCGTGCCCCGCCCGCGGACGGGGCGGGGCGCCGTCGTGCACCACGCGCCCGTGCCGCAGCACGACGGCGCGCGTCACGAGGGGGGCGAGCTCGCCGAGCTCGTGCAGCACCACCAGCACGGTGATGCCCTGCGCGACGAGGCGTGTCATGGTCGCCGCGAACTGCTCCTGCGAGGGCTGGTCGACGCCGGCGACGGGCTCGTCGAGCACCAGCACATCGGGCTTGCGCACCAGGGCGCGTGCGATGAGCACACGCTGCTGCTGGCCGCCCGAGAGGTGGTTGGTGGCCACGTTGCCGCGCTCGCCCAGACCGACCTGCGCGAGCGCCTCGGCGACCTGCGCCCGCCACCCGCGCGGCAGGCGCAGCCGGCCGGGACGCAGCAGGCCCGAGGCGACGACCTCGGCCGCCGTCGCGGGCAGGCCGCCGGCCGCCGAGACGCGCTGCGGCACGTAGCCGACACGGGCCGCACCGGGCAGTCGCACCGTGCCCGCCGCGGGCGTGAGCACGCCCACGAGCGTCCGCACGAGCGTCGACTTGCCCGACCCGTTCGCGCCGAGCAGGGCGACGACCTCGCCGCGACGCACCGTCAGGTCGACGCCGCGCAGCACGTGGCTGGTGCCGAGCCGGACGTGCACGCCCGCGGCGGCGATCACGACGTCGGCACGGGCGCCGTCGGCGTGGCTGCCGTCGGCGCCGCCCGTGCTGCCGCCCGCGGAAGGCCCGGAGGGCTCGGCCGCGCGGGTGCGGCCGAGCCCTCCGGACTGTGGAGGATGTGGGCTCACGGGGCCACGAGTCCTTCCTGGAGGATCTGGAGGTTGCGCTGCATGATCGAGATGAAATCGTCGCCCGCGTCGAGGCTCTGCTGGTTCAGGCCCTCCAGCGTGTCGAGGACGGCGGACTTCAGTCCCTGGTCCGACGCGAGGGTCTGCACCACGCGCGGGCTCACCAGTGTCTCGTAGAACAGCGTCGAGACGTTGTGGTCGCGCGCGATCTGACCGATCTCACGCAGGCGGGCCGGTGACGGCTCGGTGTTGTGGTCGAGGCCGGTGATGCCGACCTGCTCCAGACCATAGCGCTGTGCGAGGTATCCGAACGCGGTGTGGTTCGTGATGAGCGTCGCGCCCTTGAACGGGGCCAGGCCCTCCGCGAGCTCCTGGTCGAGGTCGGCGAGCCGGTCCCGGAGGGCGGCGGCGTTGGCGGCGAACGTCTCGGCGCTGCCGGGGTCGGCCTTGGTGAGCGCGTCGGCGACGGGGTCGGCGAGCTGGGCGAGCAGCGTCGGGTCGAGCCAGAAGTGCGGGTCGTTGCCGGACATGTCGTCGTGGTCGGCGTGGTCGTCGGCCGCGTGGTCGTCGGTTGCGTCGCCGTCCGTCGCGTGGTCGTCGGTCGCGGCCTCGTCCGTCGCGGCCTCGTCCGTCGCGTGGTCGTGGTCGTCCGTCGCGTGGTCGTGGTCGTCCGTCGCGTGGTCGTGGTCGGCGTGGTCGTCCGTCGCGCCGGTGTCCGCCTCGTGGTCGTGATCGGCCTCGGCGTCGTCGTGTGCGTGGTCCGCCTCGTCCGCCTCGTGGTCGTGGCTGTGGGCCTGGTCCCCGCCCGTGACGGACGCCGACAGGAGCGTCACGTGGTCGGCGGCGTCGACGACGTTCTCGGGCTGGCGCTGTGCGATCGCGTCGTCGACGGCGGGCTGGAAGCCGGACAGGAACACGACGACGTCGGCCTGGCCGATCTCGCGGGAGCGGGCGGGGGAGAGCTCGAGGTCGTGCGGGTCGGCCGCGGGCGGCGTGAGGTTCTGGACGTCGACGAGGTCGCCGCCCACCTGCTCGGCGACGAACTGCAGCGGGTAGAACGAGGCGAGCACCTGGACGCGCCCGTCGGCGTCGTCGGCGCTCGGGGTCGTGGCGCAGCCCGTCAGGGCGAGCGGGACGAGGACGGCAGTGGCCGCCAGGGCAGCGGTACGTCGCAGGTGCATGAGAATGATTTTCAGGAGATGTGAGAATGATTGTCAACTCCGGGGCGCCGAGCGCGCCCCGGCGGCGGGCGCGCCGCGTCGCTGCCGGGCGGGACGTAGGCTGGGGCGCCGACGCCGACCGGCGTCATCGTGCCCGTCCGCCGGAGCCACCGGCGGCCGACCTCCAGGAGTGATCACGTGGCCGCTGCGCAGTCCGCTACCGCCCGTCTCGACGCCGTCGTCTCCCTCGCCAAGCGCCGGGGCTTCGTGTTCCCCTCGGGCGAGATCTACGGAGGCACGCGCTCCGCGTGGGACTACGGACCCCTCGGCGTCGAGCTCAAGGAGAACATCAAGCGGCAGTGGTGGAAGGCCATGACGCGGCGCGACGACGTCGTCGGCCTCGACTCCTCGGTGATCCTGCCGCGCCAGGTGTGGGTCGCCTCGGGCCACGTCGGCGTGTTCACCGACCCGCTGACCGAGTGCCTCTCGTGCCACAAGCGCTTCCGCGTCGACCAGATGCAGGAGGCCGTCGCCGAGAAGAAGGGTCTGGACAACCCGGACGAGGTGGCACTCGACACGATCGCGTGCCCCAACTGCGGCACGCGCGGCCAGTGGACCGAGCCGCGCGACTTCAACATGATGCTCAAGACGTACCTCGGCCCCGTCGAGGACGAGTCCGGGCTGCACTACCTGCGCCCCGAGACCGCGCAGGGCATCTTCGTCAACTTCCAGAACGTGGCCGCGGCCTCGCGCAGCAAGCCGCCGTTCGGCATCGCGCAGATCGGCAAGTCGTTCCGCAACGAGATCACGCCCGGCAACTTCATCTTCCGCACGCGCGAGTTCGAGCAGATGGAGATGGAGTTCTTCGTGGTGCCCGGCACCGACGCCGAGTGGCACCAGTACTGGATCGACCAGCGGACCGCCTGGTACACGGGCCTGGGCATCGACCCCGAGAACCTGCGGCAGTACGAGCACCCGCAGGAGAAGCTGTCGCACTACTCGACCCGGACGGTCGACATCGAGTACCGGTTCGGCTTCCAGGGCTCGGAGTGGGGTGAGCTCGAAGGCATCGCCAACCGCACCGACTTCGACCTCAAGACGCACTCGGAGCACAGCGGCAAGGACCTGATGTACCGCGACCCGGTGACGAACGAGAAGTACTACCCGTACGTCATCGAGCCGGCCGCGGGTCTCACCCGCAGCCTCATGGCCTTCCTCATCGAGGCGTACGACGAGGACGAGGCGCCCAACACCAAGGGCGGTGTCGACAAGCGCACCGTGCTGCACCTCGACCCGCGCCTGGCCCCGGTCAAGGCCGCGGTGCTGCCGCTGTCCAAGTCGGCCGACCTCCTGCCGGTGTCGGAGAAGCTCGCTGCCGAGCTGCGCCAGCACTGGAACGTCGATTACGACGTCACGCAGGCCATCGGCAAGCGCTACCGCCGCCAGGACGAGATCGGCACCCCGTTCTGCGTCACGGTCGACTTCGACACCCTGGAGGACCAGGCCGTCACGGTGCGCCACCGCGACACGATGACCCAGGAGCGCATCGCCCTCGACAAGGTCGCCTCCTACCTGGCGACCCACCTGCTGGGCGCCTGACCCGCCGCCGCACGCACTGACCTCGCCCCGGCACTACCGGGCGAGGTCAGTGCGTGACCTGCTTCGGGAGGGCGAACACCAGGGCGAACGCCAGCACCGCCAGCGCCGCGGAGACGACCATCGCCGTCGCCGCCGCGTGGGTGAAGACGTCGGCGACCACGGCGGGCGTGGGCCGGCCCTGCGGGAAGTCGAGCGAGCCGAAGAGCACCGAGCCGATGACGGCGATGCCGGCCGCGGACCCGACGCGCTGCGCCGTCCCGACGACGCCCGACGCCGCCCCCGCCTCGGACCTGTCGACGGTCGCGACGATGAACTGGGCGTTGGGCGCGATGAACATGCCCGAGCCGATGCCCGCCACGAGGAGCGGGGGCAGCAGGATCCAGTGCGTGAGATCCGCGGCGTCCACGGTGCGCAGGATGACCCACACCGCGACGAGCCCGAGGGCCACCATGCCCGTGCCGACGACGAGCACGGTGCGGCCCAGGCGGGCTGAGAGCCGGTCGCTCTGCGAGGCGCCGATGATGGACCCGATCGCGAACGGGATCGACACGAGGCCGGACTCCAGCGCGGTGTGCCCGAGCCCGGCCTGCCACAGGATCGAGATGGTGAAGAAGATGCTGGTGAACGCCGCAAAGTAGACCAGCGCGAGGATCACGCCGCCGGTGAAGTGCCCGTGGGCGAACAGTCGCGGCGGCACGAGCGGGGTGCCACCGCGCCGGGTGACGGCGACCTCCCACAGTCCGAAGACGGCGAGCAGCACGACTCCGCCCGCGATCGATAGCCACGTCCACAGGGGCCAGCCGGCGTCCTCGCCCTGGATGAGCGGCACCAGGATCGCGACGAGCGAGCCGGCCAGCAGCACGAGCCCGAGCACGTCGACGCCGCGTGCCTGCGACCCGGCGACCACGCGCGGCAGCAGCCAGATCGCTGCGGTGACGGCGACCACGCCGAACGGCAGGTTGACGAAGAAGATGGTGCGCCAGCCGTCGCCCGTGCCGAACGCCTCGATGAGCAGGCCGCCGACGATCGGCCCGAGCGCCGTCGAGAAGCCGATGGTGGCGCCCATGACGGCGAAGGCGCGTCCGCGCAGCGGTCCGGGGAACATGAGCTGGATGAGCGCCGTGACGGCGGGGAAGAACGCGCCTCCGGCGAGGCCCTGGACGACGCGGGCCACGATGAGCGACGTCGGGCCGGTCGCCAGGCCGCACCACAGGCTCGCGAGCGTGAAGCACGCCAGGCCGCCGATGAACATCCACGCGTGCCCGAACCTGTCGCCGATCCGCCCGGCGGGGATGAGCGCGAGCCCGAACGCGAGCGCGTAGCCCGAGATGATCCACGAGAGCGTGGACTCCGAGGCGGAGAGGCTCTCGCGGATGGTCGGCAGCGCGACGTTGACGATGGTCGTGTCGAGCAGCGCCATCGCGACGCCGAGCAGCAGCACCGACAGCGAGAGCCAGGTGCGCCGGGGGACGCTGAAGGGCAGCGTCGTCGTGATGTCAGACATGGGGGTCCTTCCGGGTGCGCTCGTCGGCGACGATCGCGGGGGCGGCGGCGAGCATGCGCTCGTGGAAGACGACCTCGGCGGTCAGCCGGTCGGTCGTGTGCGTGAGGGTGAGGCGCTCGGCCACGGTGAGGTACTGGTCGACCGCGGCGAGGTGAGCCGTGTGCGCGGTGAGCTGCGCGCGGAGCTCGGCGAGCCGGTCGGTCAGCACCGACTCGAGGTCGTCGAGCTGGTCGAGCTGGGGGCGGGCGAGGGCGTAGTCCACGGGGTCGGGCCGCAGCCCGACGACGGCGAGCGCCGCCGCGTGCAGCTCGGCGAGCGCGGCGCGCCCGGTCTCGGTGATGTCGAGCACGCGCCGGGGCGGGTAGTTGCCCTCGCGTTCGGTGCGGACGGCGACGAGCAGGCCCTCGGCCTCCAGGCGCTTGAGCGCGCCGTAGAGCGACCCGACGGTGATGTCCGTCCAGTCGTCGACGTGCTCCTGGTCGGCGAGGGCGCGCATCTGGTGGCCGTGCATGGGGCCGTGGCGCACGAGCGAGTCGAGCACGAAGAGGCGAACCGTGGACACGCGAGTACTCTGACACGAGTAGTTGCTCGTGGCAAACACCGCCGGGCCGCTACACCGCGCGGAACCTCGCGAGGAACTCGCGCGTGCGCGTCTCGCGCGGGTCTGCGAAGAACTCCCGGGCCGGGCCCTGCTCCAGCACGCGCCCCTGGTCGAGGAACACGACGCGGTCGGCGACGTCGCGCGCGAACGCCATCTCGTGCGTCGCCATGAGGATGGTCGCCCCGCGGTCCTTGAGCGAGCGCACCAGGTCGAGGACCTCGCCGACCAGCTCGGGGTCGAGCGCCGACGTGATCTCGTCGAGCAGCAGGAGCTCGGGGTCGGCCGCGATGGCCCGCACGATCGCGACGCGCTGCTGCTGGCCGCCCGAGAGCATGTCGGGGTACGCGTCGGCCTTGGCGCCCAGGCCGATCCCGGCCAGCAGCTCACGGCCGTGCGCCTCGGCCTCGGCCCGGGGGCGCTTGTGCACCACGCGCGAGGCGAGCGTCACGTTGTCGAGCACCGACAGGTGCGGGAACAGGTTGTACGCCTGGAACACCGTGCCGACACGCGCACGGACGGCGTCGGCGTCGACGCGCGGGTCGGTGATGTCCTCGCCCGTCAGCAGGATCTGACCGTCGTCGACGTGCTCGAGGAGGTTGGCGGTGCGCAGCAGCGTCGACTTGCCCGAGCCGCTCGGCCCGACCAGGACGACGACCTCGTGACGATGGACCGCCAGGTCGATGCCGCGCAGCACCTCGTGGTCGCCGAAGGCGCACCACACGTCGCGCAGCTCCAGGACGGGCGGGCGCTGCGCGGTCATACGAACCCTCCCACCTGCTCGCGCCGCCGAAGCCGCGCCGTGTACCAGTCGGTCAGCCGGATGACCGGGAGCGCGAGCAGGACGAACAGCAGGCCCGCCACGACGTAGGGCGTGAAGTCGTAGTAGCGAGACGTCTCGATCTGGGCCGCACGCACGGCGTCGACGGCGCCGAGCACCGAGATGAGCCCGACGTCCTTCTGCATCGCGACGAAGTCGTTCATGAGCGCCGGCGCGACCTTGCGCACGGCCTGCGGCAGCACCACCCTCCGCAACGTCTGCCCGTGCGTGAGCCCGAGCCCCCGGGCGGCGAGCCGCTGCGACGGGTGCACCGCCTCGATGCCGGCCCGCCACACCTCCGCGACGTAGGCCGAGTAGACCAGCACGAGCGCGATCGTGCCCCAGAACGCGGCGTCCATGCGCGGGAAGAACCGCAGCCCCGGCACCCCGAACCCGACGAGGTAGAGCACGATGATGAGCGGCATCCCGCGGAACAGGTCGGTGTACCCGGCGGCCAGGGCGCGCAGCGGGAAGAACACCGCCCCGCGCAACGTGCGCGCGGTCGCGACCAGCAGCGACACCACGAGGACGCCGACCGCCGCGACGAGCAGCACGCGCAGGTTGAGCCACAGGCCCGTCAGGACGGCCGGGAACGAACGACGCGCCGCCTGGAGGTCGAAGAACGAGTCGACGACGCGCGGCCAGCCCGGAGCCGCGCGCAGCGCCCAGACCACGACCGCCGCGAACACCGCCGTGCTGACCAGGCTCACGGCGACCGAACGGTAGCCCTGCCGCGTGCGGTAGACGCGCCGGTCCAGCTCCAGCGCCGACGGCGTCCGCGGCGGCATCAGTGGAGCACCGGTGCGGCGCCCTCGCCGCCGAGCCACGTGCGCGCCAGCTCGTCGAGCGTGCCGTCGGCGCGCAGGGCGTCGACGGCCGCCGAGACGTCGGCGGTCAGCGGCGAGTCCTTCTCGAGCACGATGCCGAACTGGTCGCCGCCCGCCGAGTCCGGGAGCTGGCCCAGGATCGTGCCGCCGTCGAGCTCGGCTCCGACCAGGTAGAACGCCGTCGGCAGGTCGACGACGAGCGCGTCGATCGTGCCGTTCTGGAGCGCGAGCTTGGCGTCGTCGTTGGTGTTGAAGACCTGGGCGCCGCCGTCGGGCGCGATCGACGCGTCGACCGCGTCGAGGCTCGTGGTGCCGGTCTGCGCCCCGATCCGCAGCGGCTTGAGGTCCGCGAGCGTGGTGGCCGACGCCGCGGGGGAGCCCTCGACGGTGATGGCCACCTGGGTCGTCTCGTAGTACGGCGTCGAGAAGTCGACGGCGTTGCGGCGTTCGTCCGTGATGGAGAACTGCTGAAGGTTGAGGTCGAAGTCCTTGGGGCCCGGCGCGATCGCCTCGTCGAAGGTGGTGCGCGTCCACACGACGTCGTCGCGGGCGAACCCGAGCCGGTCGGCGACGGCGTAGGCGACGGCGGCCTCGAACCCCTCGCCCGAGGCCGGGTCGTCGTTCTCCACCCACGGCGAGTAGGCGGGCTCGGCGGTCGCGATCGTGAGCTTGCCCGCCGTGACGTAGCGGGCGTCGCCGGTCGCCGGGGCGGCCTCGGGGCCGGAGCCCGACGAGCACGCGGACGCTCCCAGGACGGCGACGACGGCGAGGACGGCGGTGAGGAGGGGACGGCGCATGGCGACAGTGTGGCGCAACGCCGGCCTCCGGGGGGAGGCCGCGAACGGTGAATCCCGCATGACGGATGTCATGCCCGACCGGTGACAGTCGCGCCTGCCGCCGCGGACCCGGCGGCGGGAGGCTGCGTGACATGAGCACATCGCCTGCACCCGCTGCCGCCCTACCGACTGCCAGGGCGTCTGCCAGGGCGTCTGCCGCACCGGCGGTCGAGCTGCGCGGGCTCGTCAAGGAGTTCCGCAGCCCGTCCGGGTCGGTGCGTGCCGTCGACGGGCTGGACCTGCGCATCGAGCGTGGCGAGGTCGTCGCCTTCCTGGGCCCGAACGGGGCGGGAAAGACCACGACCATCGACATGGTCCTCGGCCTGGCCGCACCCACGTCGGGCACCGTGGCGGTGCTCGGCGGGACGCCCGAGGCGGCCGTGGCCGCAGGCCGGGTGGCCGCCGTCATGCAGACTGGCGGCCTGCTGCGCGACCTCACCGTCGGCGAGACCGTGGGCCTCACGGGCGCACTGTTCGGCAGGGACGTCGACCCCGCCGCCTACCTCGCCCGCGCCGGCATCGCCGACCTCGCCGATCGCCTGGTCGCCAAGTGCTCCGGCGGCCAGCAGCAGCGCCTGCGGTTCGCCATGGCTCTGGTGCCCGACCCCGACCTGCTCGTCCTCGACGAGCCGACCACCGGCATGGACGTCGAGGGGCGACGCGAGTTCTGGGCCGCCATCCGCGCCGACGCCGCCGGCGGCCGCACCGTCGTCTTCGCCACGCACTACCTCGACGAGGCCGACGCCTACGCCGATCGCGTCGTCATGGTCAGCCACGGGCGCGTCGTCGCCGACGGGACGGCCGCCGAGGTCAAGGCGCTCGCCTCGGGCCGCGTCGTCTCCGCCGAGATCGACGACGACGCGACCCGCGCCCACGCCGTCGGCGCCCTGCGGCGCCTCGGCGCCGTCGAGTCGGTCGAGGAGCGGGGCGTGCGCCTCATCGTCCACACGGCGGACTCGGATGCCGTCGCACGCCACCTGCTGACCGCCACCCCGGCCCGGGACGTCGAGATCACCTCCCGCAACCTCGAGGACGCGTTCGTCGCCCTCACGACCGAAGCGAGCGCACGATGAGCACGACCCTCGATCAAGCCGCCACCCACCCGGCCCTCACGGACGTTCCGGGGCCGCGCGCGGCGCGCGGGATCGGCGCGCTGGTCAACGCTCGCTACCTGCGCATCGAGCTGCGCCGCATGCTCCGCAACCGGCGTTCGCTGATCTTCTCGCTCGTCATGCCACCCGTCTTCTTCCTCATCTTCGGCACCAACGCCGCCTACCGGACGGTCCCGGCCGGGGCGCACGCCAACGTCGTGGCCTACGTGGCCGTCTCGATGGCGCTGTACGGGGCCATGCTCGCGGCCGTCGCGGGCGGCGCGAGCGTCTCCGTCGAGCGAGCGCAGGGCTGGACCCGGCACCTGCGGCTCACGCCGCTGCGCCCCGCCGCCTACGTCGTCACCAAGCTCGGGGCCGCGCTCGCGCTCGGTGCGGTGTCCGTCGCGCTGACCCTCGTCGTCGCCGCGTTCGCGCACGCGCAGATGACCGCCGGAGCCTGGGCCGGCTGCGCTCTGCTCGCCTGGGGCGGTTCCGTCGTGTTCGCCGCGTTCGGCCTGTTCATGGGCTACCTGCTCCCCACCGAGAACGTCATGCAGATCCTCGGGCCCGCCACCGCGCTGCTGTCCTTCGCGGGCGGGCTGTTCGTTCCCCTCGACAAGGGGTCGCTCTTCTACGACATCGCCCGGTTCACCCCCACCTACGGGCTCGCCGAGCTCGTGCGCTGGCCGCTCGGCGGCGACTTCTCGTGGACGGCGTTGGTCAACGTCGCAGCGTGGGCCGCGATCTTCGGCATCGGCGCCGCGTGGCGGTTCCGCCGCGACACCGCGCGTGTCTGACGCCCAGGTCCGGGCGCCACGTGTGCGAGCGTGGACACCGTGACCACAGCCCCCGTGCCGCACGACGCCGCAGCCCGGCCCGGCGGGCACGCACGGCCCGGCGAGGGCGGCAGCACGCCGGGGTGGCGTACCGCACTCGTGCGCGACCAGCGGCCGGCGGCGCTCGGCCGGGCGCCGGGCTGGCGCCGGTTCGGACCGCTGCTCGGGCTCGTCTGGGTCGTGTTCCTCGCCGAGCCGCTCACCACCGCGCTCGCCGCGGAACCGCCCGCCCTGCGGGTCCTCGGAGTGATCGGAGTGGCCGGGGTCGCCGCGGTCTACGGGTTCTCGGTCTACGCCCTGCGCTTCCAGGACGCCCCGGCCCGCGTCGTGGTCACGGTGCTGGCGGTCCAGACCGCGTTCGTCGCCCTCACGTCGCTCGCGGCCCACCAGCACGGCATGGTCGGTCTCGTCTTCGTGGGCGTGACCTCCGTGTTCCTCGTGCGCCGACGCACCGCGCTCGTCGTGCTCGCCGTGATCGTCGTCGTCCTGCTGGTCGTGCCCCGGCTGGTGCCCGGGTGGGAGAGCGAGGACTCCACGGCGTTGTCCGCGGTGCTGGCCGGACTGGCCGTCTTCGCGTTCACCCAGCTCGTCGCACGCAACCGCCAGCTCTTCGTCGCCCAGGAGGAGGTCGCCACGCTCGCCGCCGCCCACGAGCGAGAGCGCCTCGCCCGCGACGTCCACGACGTCGTCGGCCACTCGCTCACCGTCGTCAGCGTCAAGGCAGAGCTTGCGGCGCGGCTGCTGCGGGAGGACCCCGACCGAGCGGCCGCCGAGCTCGCCGACATCCAGCGGCTCACGCGTTCGGCGCTCGCGGACGTGCGGAGCATGGTGACCGGAGCGCGGCCCGTCACGCTACCCGGCGAGCTCGCGGCCGCTCGTGCCGCGTTCGACGCTGCGGGTATCGAGGCTGCGCTGCCCGGCACTGTCGACACCGTGCCGCCCGCCCGCCAGGAGCTGTTCGCGTGGGCGCTGCGCGAGGCGACCACCAACGTGCTGCGGCACTCGCTCGCGCGCCGCGTGGTCGTCGCCCTCGGCCAGGACTCGATCATCGTCGACGACGACGGGCGCGGCCCCGATGCCGGCGCGCTGGCGGACGGCAGCGGACTGCGGGGGCTCGGCGAACGGTCGAGGGCCGCGGGCGCGACGCTCTCGGCGGGGCGCGGCCCGCTCGGCGGCTTCCGCATCGCCGTGAGGTTCGGGTCCGCGCAGACGGATGGGAGGATCGCCCCGTGATCCGCCTGCTCCTGGCCGACGATCAGGCGCTCGTCCGCGGCGCCCTCGCCGCGTTGCTCGACCTGGAGGCCGACCTGGAGGTGGTCGCCCAGGTGGGGCGCGGCGACGAGGTGGTGGAGGCCGCCCGCGCCTCGGGCGCCGACGTCGCCCTGCTCGACGTCGAGATGCCCGGCCTCGACGGCATCGGTGCGGCTGCGGCGCTGCGGGCCCAGGTCCCGGGGTGTCGCGCGCTCATCGTCACGACGTTCGGACGGCCCGGCTACCTCCGCCGCGCGCTCGATGCCGGAGCATCCGGCTTCGTGGTCAAGGACACGCCCGCCGAGGAACTGGCCGACGCGGTGCGGCGGGTCCACGCGGGACTGCGCGTCGTCGACCCGGAGCTCGCCGTCCAGACGCTCACGGCGGGGGAGTCACCGCTCACCGGCCGCGAGCGTGAGCTGCTGCGCCTCGCGGAGAGCGGTGCGACGGTCGCGCAGATCGCGAGCACGGCGTTCCTCTCCGAGGGGACGGTGCGCAACTACCTCTCGGCGGCCATCGGGAAGACAGGTGCGCGCACCCGGGCCGAGGCCGTGCGTCTCGCACGTGACAACGGCTGGCTTTAGGGGTCGCGGGGCCGGGTGGGAGAATGGGCGTCATGACCTCCTTCGCCACCGCGGCGCTCTCGCGCGTCCTGCCGCCCTTGCAGCTCGGGTCGCTCACGGTGGACACGCCGGTCGTGCTGGCCCCGATGGCCGGCGTGACGAACCGCGCGTTCCGCACCCTGTGCCGAGAGGCCGGGGCGTCCACCGGGCACCACCCGGGCGTGTACGTCGCCGAGATGGTGACGTCGCGTGCGCTCGTCGAACGCAACAGCGAAGCGCTGCGCATCGTGACGTTCGGTGACGACGAGGTGCCGCGATCGGCGCAGGTCTACGGCGTCGACCCTGCGACCGTCGGCGCGGCCGTACGGATCATCGTGAGCGAGGACCGCGCCGACCACGTCGACCTCAACTTCGGTTGCCCCGTGCCCAAGGTGACACGCAAGGGCGGTGGCGGCGCGTTGCCATGGAAGCGGCAGCTCTTCACCGACATCGTGCGGGCGGCCGTCGAGGCGGCGCGACCGTACGGGGTGCCCGTGACGATCAAGATGCGGGAGGGCATCGACGACGAGCACCTGACGTACCTGGAGGCGGGCACGATCGCGGAGGGCTTGGGGGTGGCGGCCGTCGCGCTGCACGCGCGCACGGTCGCGCAGCACTACTCGGGTCAGGCTCGCTGGACGTCGATCGCCCGCCTCAAGGAGGCCGTCACCACGGTGCCCGTGCTCGGCAACGGCGACATCTGGTCGGCCGACGACGCACTGCGCATGGTGCGCGAGACCGGGGCGGACGGCGTCGTCGTCGGGCGCGGCTGCCAGGGTCGCCCGTGGCTGTTCGCCGACCTCGCCGCGGCGTTCCACGGCGAGACGGTGCGCGTGCGGCCCACCCTGCGCCAGGTGGCCGAGACCATCTACCGGCACGGCGAGCTCATGATCGACTACTACCGCGACGGCGACACTGCCGAGCACGCGGCCGACGCCGAGGGCAAGGGCATGCGTGACCTGCGCAAGCACATGGCCTGGTATCTGAAGGGGTACGCCGTCGGTGGCGAGGCACGGCGCGCGCTCGCACTGGTCTCGACGCGTGCCGAGCTGCGCGAGCGCCTCGACGCGCTCGGCGACGCACCCTATCCGGGAGAGGCCGCCGAGGGTCAGCGCGGCCGGGCGGGCACACCCAAGACGCCGCACCTGCCCTACGGCTGGCTCGACAGCCGCGAGTTGGACGCCACGTGGGAGGCGAAGCTGCGCGAGGCCGAGCTGAGCGTCAGCGGGGGCTGACGCCGTCGCCCTGCGTCGGGCATGGCTTGCGGCGGCGCGAGCGAGGGAGCAGCGTGCCGACGCCGTAGGCGGCGGGGACGGCGAGCACACCCAGCGTCCACCAGGGGAATCCGGTCCCCGCGGCGACCATGGCGGCCACCGTCTCCGGCGCCTGCGGCACGGTGGGCACGCGCTCGCCGCGGACCAGCAGACGGTGCGAGTTCACGCCGATGGGCGTGCAGGTCACGAGCGTGACCTGGTCGCGGCCGGGCGTGGGCCTCAGCGCGTCGGTGTCGTCCGGCTCGACCGTGAGGATCTGGTCGACCTCGTAGGTGAGCACCTCGTCCTGGACGGTGATCGTGAAGTGGTCGCCACGGGTGAGCTCGTGGAGGCGGTCGAAGACCGTGGTGCCGACCAGGCCGGCGTGGCCGGTGAGCACGGCATGCGTGCCGGGACCGCCGACGGGGAGCGACGACCCGTACAGGTGCCCGACGCCGCGGGCGAGCGTCTGCTCGTCCGTGCCGTGGTAGACGGGCAGGTCGGCGTCGATCGCGGGGATCCGCAGGCGGGCCATGGTCTGTGTCGTGGCGAGCTGGTCGAGGTACGCCGCCACATCGGGGTCGCGGGCGTCCCCGGCGGACGTCGTGGGCGGATCGCCGAGCGGGACGCCCGGGAGGCGTGAGTTGTACTCACGCGCGCTGGCCAGGAGCCGTGTCCGTTCGGGGCCGGGGACGTCGTGTACCCGCTCGACATAGTCGGTGACCTCTGCGGCGTGCGCTCGTGTGGCATACCAGTCGGCCGCGGAGGGGTACAGCAGGACCGCCACCCCGAGGCAGGCCACGGCCGCGACGACGGCGCGGCTCACCCGGGACCGTGCCGCTCGACGCCTGGACGCTCGGGGCTGGGCCGAACGGTGCCGGAGCGGGCCGGGCCTCGACGCACGGCGACGCACCGCACGGTGCCGCGGCGAGGCCGCGGCCGTGCGGTGCGTCGCCGGGGGCCTGAAGGACACCGGTCGCCTCCTGGGTCAGGGTGCGGGGAACGGCGACCGTTCCCCGCACCCGGTGGGCGGTATCAGGCCGTCGCCGTGCGGGCGCGGCGGTTGCGGACACCCACGAGGAAGGAGCCCGAGACGAGCAGGACGCCCGCGATCATGAGGGTCGCGGTGCCGAGGCCGCCGGTCAGCGGGAGGGTGAAGCCTGCTCGGCTCGGCACGTTCTCCACCGTGTACTCGAACTCCTGGTCGTCGTCGCTCACCACGACTTCGATCGGCTGGGCGAGGAGCTCGAAACCGTCCGGCGCCTTGGTCTCGGCGAGCCAGTAGGTCCGGTAGCCCGGGTCGCCGACGCCGACCGCCTTGCCGTCGGCCCAGCCGGAGTAGCGAAGCCCGGTGAAGGTGACGAGCCCTGTCGTGACGTCGGAGACGTCGGTGGCGATGGCGTCCTTCCCCGCCTGTGCGTCCGCCTGGCTGAGGTAGAGCGCGAACTCGGCTCCGGCGAGGCCGGACTGACCACCCTGCGCGACCTTCTTGATCGAGACGCTTCCCCACTTGGTCTCCACCACAGGGGTTTCGATGGGTCCACCCGGCTGGCCAGGGGTGATGTCGAACGAAGGCTTGTTCGGGTAGACGATCGCCGTGTTCGGGATCTCACCGGTCTTGTTGGCCTCGGTTTCGATGACGACCTTGACCTGCTCGGTGGAACGGTTGGCGATCGTCGCCAGGCCCGTGTCTTCGAAGGTCACGGTGACGGTGTGCGTGCTCTGGTCGTAGACGGCCGTGTAGTCGTCGGTCGTGAGCGCGGGTGTGCCGGTTCCGGTCAGCGAGACCGTGACGTCCTTATAGGTCAGCGCGGAGTCGAGCTTGTCGACGATCTTGTAGCCGTCGATCGGGTCGACGTCGGGGATGTCGCCGAGGATCGTCCATACCACGGGGTTTTTGAACGTGGCGGCCGTCGCGTCCGCGACGGTCTTGGTGGCCGTGGACACCACGTTCTTGGGGTAGACGTGAATGTCGTAGACCCACCTCGCGTCCGTCGTGGGGTCCGTCATCGGCACGGTGACCAGGAACGGTGCCGCCGGAGCGGCTCCCTGGGGATAGGTCGTCTCGGTGATCAGGTAGACGCCGACGGACAGGTTGGCAAACGTGACGACACCGGACGTCGTGCCGGCCGTCAGCTCGGGCCCCAGGCTGCCCTGGCTCGCGTTGTCCGGGGTGAGCGACTTCAGCCTGAGCCAGTCGGCGTTCTTGGTGAGGTCGTAGCCTCCGACCTTGCGGACCGTGAAGCCTGCGTCAAGCGGTGTGAGCCCCGTGATCTCGGGGTGCTGCATCCCGTCGTTCGGCACGTTCGGGAGAGCGTCGGGGTACGCGAACTTGTGGATCGTGATCGAGCCCGTGGCACCGTCGGGGATCACGGGTAGGTCGTCGGCCGCCTGCGCGGTGCTCGCGAGGCCCGCTGTCGCGAGCATCGCGACGAGCGCGGCGCCCACGGTGCGAAGGACACGGCGGGAGGGTGTGGTTCTCACGTGCTTCTCCATCCTGGGGGGCAGTACGGACGAGCGGTGTCTGGTGGTCGGAAGAGGTGTCATCGACGTGCCTCCGCCGAGATCGAAGGCGCCGCCGGGTGTGTGCGGCGACGGACCGCGAGGGACGTGGCCGCGGCGACGAGGGCGCTTCCGCACAGCCAGTACGCGAGCGGTCCGGAGCCGCCCGTCAGCGGCAGCGCGGGTGCCTTGACGTCGGCGACCGACAGCACGTTCATGCCGTCCCCGTGGGTGGACACGGTGACGCGTCCGCCGTCTGCCTCGGCGTCGTCCAGCGTGATCGCACCGTCGGCGGCGACGTGGAACCGCACGGGGGTGGCCAGGAGCTGGTACCCGTCGGGCGCGCGCTGCTCCTCGAGGAGGTAGGTGCCGGGCTCGATCGCGCCGGTGACGAACAGGCCGGTCTCGTCGACGGCGTCGAGCGCGACGATCGGCCCCGGCTCGCCGTCCAGCTCGGCCCGCAGCGCGAACTGAACACCACCGCCGAGGGGATTCGTCCCGTCGGTCTTCTGGACGTACAGGTAGCGCACGGGGTGCTCGGTACCGGGGCCCTCAGGCGTGTCGCCCTTGAAGACGGCATTGCGCAGCACGTTGTCTCCGCGACCGTCGGGCTTGACCTGGACCGAGTAGACGACGGTCGTGTCAGCGGCGAGCGAGCCCGTGATGCTCAGGCGTCCGTCGGTCGGGCCGCTCACGGTCAGGCCGCCGGCGTTCTCGATCCGCACGAACGTCGCGTCGTCGAGCACATCTGTCAGGTCGTCCGTGAAGTCCACGTCCGCCGGCCCGGTGCCGGTGTGGTCGAACGCGAGGGAGTAGGTCACGACCTGACCCTTGGTCACGGTGGTGCCGCTCGCTGGGCTGGCGGACTTGACGACGGTGACCGTCGGCGTGTCAGGCGTCTCGCCTGTGCCGGAGCCGCCGGCACCCTTCCGGACGACCTCCGCCGAGGTTTCTTCCTCCCGCGAATCGATGGTCACCGTGGCGCCGTTGGTGTATTTCTTGAGACTCTTGTCCGTGACACGCACCTTGTAGTTCAGCACTGCGAGCGTGCCCTCCGGGACATCCGTGAACATGACGGTCAGCGCGTCCGCAGAGCAGGCGATCGTCGCGGCCTTCTCTCTCCCGTTGGTCAGTCCGCCGTTCTCGTCGACATCCCAGAGCAGAACCTCAGGGGCTAGCTGGGCGTCGCAGACGTACTCCTGCCCGTCTCCGAGGTTGTCGACGATCTCGATCTTTTCGAACGGTCCGGGTGGTGTCGTGATGGCGTAGCCGATGTAATCGCCCTCGACGCCCCATTCCTCTTCGCCGTTGGGCTTCAGTCCCCACCACCAGCCTCCCTTGGTGAGCGTGGGCTCGACCGGTCCTGGGTCGCCGCCCGTTGCCTCGCCCACGGTGATCACAGTGGACCCGACGCCGTACTCGAGGGTGATCGTCTGTCCGGGGGTCGCCTCCCAGGAGATCCCCGCCCAGAAGTAGGCGGAACCATGCACGTTGTGTTGCGTGTTGACGAAGTCGGTGAGGGTGAAGGTGACGGTGCCCTGCGTCACCGTTGCGTACGCGACGAGGTTGTTGTCGTCGTCCCTCAGGTCGAACTCCGACGTGATCTGCGTGAGGAGACCCGGGAGCGTCAGTGAGAAGGTGTCGCCTTCCCGCGCGGTGTCGGGCACCGCCCACGTCAGGTCGAGCCGGATCTCATCGCCCGGACTGGGTGTGGACGGCACGACCTGGATCGATGTGATCGCGTTGGGGATCTCCGCGGCGGCCGAGGCGGGGATGACCGGTCCGGTGGCGAGCGCCACGAGCGCAAGAGCCGCGGCCGCGGAGCACAGGGCTCGACGGGCGTACCCGCGCCCTCTCCTCGGTGTGGGGGTTCTGGGCCTCATCTCTCACCCGCTCCTTTCACGTCGCCACTTCGTTGCTCCGCGCACTGCGAAGCACTCCGACGCGGCGAGTGTCAGGTCATGTCGTTCGCGCCTGTGGCGCGCTTCTGGCCTTGACAAGACATGTGCGAGGCAACATTTGCCCCGAGTGGCGGTGAATGCCCAGGTCAGGGCGCATTCTGAGGTCTGTCCGTCCGTCGCGACGCCAGCGGGGTGAACGTGAACGCGCCAATCGGTGTTCGTTCGTGCGCCAGCTGAGTGCGCGTCGCACGCCATCGAACCTCGATCTGGTGCCACCGATGTGACGCTGAATGACGTGCTCGACCCTCAGATCGCCGCCACGACGGCCACCGAACAGGAATGGCCGCAGGGTCCGCTGCTCCCGCAGCCCACGCCGTCGACCCTTGAGGCCGACCTCCCTCTCGGCGTCCGGACGATCCTGCGGATCAGCGGCGTCTCGGGGCTCGCGCGCATCGGTGGCACGGCGCACACGCCTGCCGAGCGGACGGCGTTCCGGTTGACGCTCGCGGTCTCGCGGCTCGACAGGGTCGACATCGGGCACACGCGACACACCGCCGTGATCGTGCCCCGGCAGGGCGACAACTTCGGTCATGCGTATCGCGCGGTGCGGATGCTCTTCGTGGTGGAGGGCGAGGTCACGGTGAGCGCGGGTGGCCGAACCGTGCGGATCGGACCCGGCGGCGGTGCTCTGCTGCACGGCTGGGACGAGTACGTGTACGAGAGCACGAGCGATGTGAGCCGGGTCCACGTCGACCTCGCGGCCGACGAGCCGCCCTTCGCCGCCGCGCTGCGTGACGTTCCCGCCCTCGTGTGGGGGCAGGACACGCCGGTGCTGCGGGCCGCGGGAGCGGCCCTCGCCGAGGTGGTGCGGCGTGACACGGGTGAGGCTCGCGCAGTGGAGCGCGACGCCCTGCGCCGCCTCGTGCAAGCCATCCTGCTCTCGGTGCTGGCGGCGCCGCCGCGGGGCGGTGTTCCCGCGCCCGCGCGCCAGCGGCACCGGACTCAGGTGCTTGCCTACATCGCCGAGCACCACGCCTCGAACGACCTCACGCTGCTCTCCGTCGCCGAGGGCCTCGGGATGTCGAAGCGGTCGCTGCAGCGACTCTTCGAGTCGGAGGCGATGGGCGTCGCCGAGCACATTGCCGCGGCCCGGCTCGAGCATGCGCTCGCGCTGCTGCGCGACCCGTACATCGACCTTCCGATGGAGGAGGTCGCCGCGTTGTCGGGCTTCGGGTCCGTTCCCCGGATGCGCAGGGCGGTGCGCCTGGCCACGGGGATGTGCCCGTCCGATGTTCGGGAGCGGTCCGCGGCTGGTGTCCGCGTCGCGGCAGGCGCCGCGCGCGGCTGACCGGCGGCCGTGCCGAGGCCCGCGCAGGCCGCGGGCCGTGAGGTGCGTGCGGGCTGCGAGGTGCGGTCAGCCGCGCCGTCGTCGGCGGGTCGTGCCGACCGTGCGCCGAGCCGCGCGGGGGACGCGCCGGACCGCGTGACGGCGACCGTGCCTGACCGGACGGCGCGGTCCGCGTCGCGTGCGGCGCCGGACGGTGCGGCGCCGATCGGTGCGGTGCCGTGTGGCCTTCGGGGCGCGCATGCCGACGGCGGCCGCCGAGGGAGCGGCGAGCATCCCGAGCGCCCACCAGGGGAACCCTGCGCTCTGACCCGTCCCGGGAACGGTCGTGGTGGAGGCGTCCTTCGCCGTGGTCGGGACGCGGATGCCGCGCACGAGCAGCCGATGGGAGTTCACGCCGATGGGCGTGCAGGTGACGAGGGTGACGTAGTCCTTGCCCGGGGTGGGCCGGAGCGGCTCGGTGTCGCTGGGCTCGACGGTGAGAATCTGGTCGACCTGGTAGGTGAGGACCTCGTCGAGGACGACGATGGTGAAGCGATCGCCGATCTTCAGGTCGTGCAGGCCGTCGAACATCGTGGCGTCGACGAGCCCCGAGTGCCCCGTCAGGACGGCGTGCGTGCCTTCGCCGCCGACGGGCAACGACGACCCGAACAGGTGACCGACGCCGAGCGAGAGCGTCTGCTCGGAGGTGCCGTGGTAGATCGGCAGATCCACCCCGATGACGGGGATCCTGACGCGGCCGAGGACCGGTGTCAGGCCGAGCTGGTCGAGGTACGTGGCGACGCCGGCCGCGGTGCGGTCCATGCCCGGCGGGAACCGGTACGGGTCACCGAGCGGGACGCCGGGGAGGCTCTGGTTGTACTCGCGTGCGCTCGTGAGCGCCGCCTGCTTCTGGGGGAGCGGGAGCTGGCGGACTTCCTCGACGTAGCCGGTCACCTGCTCGTCGTGGGCGCGGGCCGCGAACCAGCGTGCCGCGCTGGGGTACAGCAGGATCCCGATGCCGACGCTCGCGACGGTGAGGACGCCCACGAGTCGCAGGCCGGCACGGCGCGCCGCGGAGCGTCGTGTGCGCCGTACCAGCGGCGGGACGGCTTCGGAGGGGGGCGGGAGCGGGGCGGACGGCACGCGCGCCGCGGGCGGAAGGTGCGGGGAACGGGTGGTCCCGTTCCCCGCACCTGCGTGCACGCCCGAGCCGGGGGCCCGGACATGGGGAGACAACTCAGTCCTCGACGACCTCACGGCGGCGGTGCCGGACGACGAGGAGCACGGCTCCCGCGAGCAGGAGCGCGCCGGCCGCGCTGAGGACGACGGTGCCGGTGCCACCTGTCAGCGGGAGCGAGAACCCGCCGTTGCTCGGGACGTTCTCGACCGTCAGGTCGATGTCCGTGTCGGTCCCCGTGACGTCGACCTGGATCGGCTTCGCGAGCAGCTCGTAGCCGTCGGGGGACTTGAGCTCGGCGATCCAGTACCACTGGTAGTCGGCGGCGGTGTCCACCACCGTCGTGCCGTTGGCGAACCCGCTGTAGCGCAGCCCCGTGAAGGTTGCCACGCCGTCGGCGCCGGTCGTCTGCTCCTGGATGGGAGTGCCGCCGGCGAGGGCGGCCTCCTCGGTGAGGTAGATGCCGAAGGTGGCGTCGGCGAGGTTCTTGTTCGAGCCCTGCGCGACCTTGTGAATCGTCACGTTGCCGAACTTGGTCTCGACGGGGGAGTGGTGGTCGGGCCACCTTCCTTGCCGCTGTCGATGCCGAAGCTTGCGGCGTTCGGGTAGATCAGCGCAGTGTTCGGAATCTCGCCCACCGCGTTAGCGGAGGACGTGATGACGACCTTGACCTGCGCCTTGGAGTTCGCGTCGAGCACCTTGAGCCCGGTGTCCGTGAACGTCACGGTGACGATGTTGGTGGTCGGGTCGTGCGAGATCGTGTAATCGGACGCGGCGAGCGTAGCGTCATTGGTCAAGGTCACGGCCGCGCCGCTGTAGGTGAGCCTTCCGTCGAGGTTGTCGACGACCCTGTACCCGTCGATGGAACCGGCGTCGGGAATGTCTCCGAGAATGGTCCAGGTCACGGTGTCGCCAAGCTTGACGGCCTTCTGGTCCTCCACGGTCTTCTTTGCCGTGGTGATGGGGTTCTTGGGGTAGACGTGGACGTCATAGACCCACGTGTTCCTCACGTCCGGGTTGGTGAGAGGAACGGTGATCAGGAATGGCTCCACCGGGGTGGCGCCTGCCGGGTAGCCCGTCTCGGTGACGAGGTAGAGGCCGACGGCGAGACCGGAGGCCTTGGCGATGCCTTCGTCGTTGGTCGTGACGGCGAGTGGCGTCCCGGTGACCTTGCCCTTGGCAGCGTCGACGTCCAGTCCGGCCAGGTCGGTCCAGCCCTTGTTCGTGGTCAGGTCGTAGCCATCGACCTTTTCGACGGTGAACGTGACCTTCGCGAGCGGCGTGAGGCCGTCGACGGTGTGTTCCATGCCGTCGGCCGGCACGTCCGGGAGCGTGTCGGGGTACTCGAACTTGTGGATCGTGATCGAACCCATGGCGTTCGGGTCGATCAGGTTGAGCGCGGCCGCGCTGGGGGGCGTGTTGTCGTCGGCCGCGCTGGCCGTGCCGGCCGCGCCGCCGAGCGCGCACAGCGCCGCGGCCAAGGTGATGCCGACGGCGCGCAGCGCGCCGTCACGGACTCGTGTCTTCACTGCTTTCTCCATTCGGCTTTCAGGGTTGCCCGCTGCAGGACGTGTTCACGCCGGAGCGCTCACGTGTCGGCCTCCTTCGGTCAGGGTCGGGACGCTCTCGCGCAGCGGCGAGCGATGGTGCGTCGCCGAGCGGGAGTGAGGCTCGGTGTGCAGCCACGAACCGGGCGGGCCGCAGTCCGGTGTCGCATCACGGGTGTCCTCCGTCTCCTCGGCGGGCCCCGTCGTCCTTCCGGGGCAAGGGAAAGTCTGGACGTGTCGAAGATCTCGAATATCGTTCTCGAAGAGCGTCGCGGACGGCGCCATGGCGGGTGTTTCCGGCGAGACGTCCGCGTTGTCGCAGGCCATTAAGCCGGAATGGCTCGCGGACCTCTTGGCCCGGCGTGCAGGGGCCGATGCTGAATCGCGCCAGACCGGTGCCATTTCGTGGCCACCGAAGAATCAGCGCGCGACACGAGGCGTTCGACCCGCGACAATCACATTCTGTGACTGCCAAACATGCAGTAGACGCACTGCACACATCGCCATTTGCCCGTACCGAGGCGCAGCGGACGCACCACCCCTTTCGTCCGCGCGCGTGCCCTTGCCCATCAACGATTTCGGAGGACATTCCCCGCGGCGTCCGAACGATCATGAGAACGGTGGGGGTGTCGGGTCTCGCGAGCTTCGGGGCGACCGCGCCCACCGCCGCCGACAAGGCGCGATTCAGCATGACGATCGCCATGACGCGGTTCGGTTCGCTGGACGTGTGCTTCTCTCAGCACACGGCGTTCGTCGTCCCCCGCCCGGGCGACAACTTCGGCCGCTCGCACCGCACCGTCCGTCTGCTCATCATTCTCGAAGGGGAGGCGAGCCTGAGCGCCGGGGGACGGACCGTACGCCTGGGACCAGGCGGCGGAGCCTTGCTGCGCGGCTGGGAGGACTACGTGTACGAGAGCGACACGGACGTCCGCCGCGTCCACGTCGACGTCCCCGCCGACGACTCGCCCTTCGCTGCCGTGCTGCGGGACACCCCCGCGATGGTGTGGCCTGCGAACGTCCCCATGCTTCGCGTCGCCGGCGCCGCCCTCACCGAGGTGGTGCGGTGCGACGAGAGCGGTATCGGCGCCGCAAGCCGTGACGCGCTGCGACGGGTCGCGCAGTCGGCGTTCCTGTCGGTCGTCGGCTCGCCTCCGGGCTGCGACGAACTGGCTCCGACCCGTCAGCGCCAGCGCTCGCTGGTGCTCGCCCACATCGCGGAGCGCAGCGCTGCACCTGAGCTCACGCCCGCCTCGATCGCGGCAGACCTCGGCATCTCGAGACGCTCGCTCCAGCGCCTGTTCGAGGAGGACGGCGTGGGCGTGGCCGAGCACATCACCCAGTCCCGGCTCGAGCGGGCGCTCGCGCTGCTGCGCGAACCCATGCTCGCCGACGTGTCCATGGAGGAGATCGCCGTCCGTGCGGGCTTCGGCACCGTTCCGCGCATGCGCCGCGCGGTGCGCGGCGCGACCGGGATGAGCCCCACGCTGGTTCGCGAGCAGAGCCTGCTCGCCCGCGGGGCCCTGGCCGGTTCGGCCGCCTGACCCGCGCGGCCGGTCCGGCGCGCGGGGTCAGGCAGGCCCGGTCAGGCAGGCCCGGTCAGGCGGAAAGCCAGACCGTGACGTCGGCGGGAAGCATCCCGTCGTCAGGGAGGTCGGCCGACGCCAGCAGCACCTCGGCTCCGGTAGGCAGGGACGCCGGAGCCGAGCCCAGGTTGGCCAGCACGACGACGTCGCGTCCGTCCGTGGCGACGCTGCGGAACGAGACGACGTCGGCATCGTGCCCGTCGAGCCACGCCAGCCCGTTGCCGCCCAGCGCGCGCTCGCGGCGCAGGCGCAACGCCTCGCGGTAGAGCTCGAGCGTCGATCCCGCGACACCCGTCTGGGCGTCCGCGGCGTAGGTCGACCACTGGGCCGGCTGCGGCAGCCAGGAGCTCCCGGTGGGGGAGAACCCGAACGCCGGCTCACCGGCCGCCCACGGCAGGGGGACCCGGCACCCGTCGCGGCCCGCCTCGGCGTGCTGCGTGCGGAAGTACGCCGGGTCCTCGCGGACGTCGTCGGGAAGCGTGGTGTGCTCGGGAAGGCCCAGCTCTTCGCCCTGGTAGAGGTACGCGGACCCCGGGAGCGCGAGCATGAACAACGTCGCGGCCCGGGCTCGGCGCAGGCCGAGCGCCTCGTCGGGCTGGGGGTCGGTCGCGAACACGCCGTTGGGGCGCGCGCCGGGCACCGCCAGTCCGAACCGCGACGCGTGCCGCACCACGTCGTGGTTGGACAGCACCCACGTGGCGGGCGCACCGACGGCGTCGAGCGCCTCGAGCGACGCGGTGATGACGGCGCGGTAGGCGGCGGCGTCCCAGTGCGACGTGAGGAACGAGAAGTTGAACGCCTGCTGCATCTCGTCGTCGCGCACGTAGCGCGCCAGGCGCGTCAGCGGCTCGACCCACGCCTCGGCGACGAGGGCTCGCGAGCGGCGTTCGCCGTCGGCGTCGAACTCGTCGAGCACCGCGCGCCACGAACGGTAGATCTCGTGGACGCCGTCCTGGTCGAACATGGGTCCGCTCTCGGTCGCGGGTGTGGACCCGTCCTCGGGCGCGCCCGCATCGGTGCCGTCGACCATCGCGACGTGGCCGGCCCAGTCGGGCAGGCCGTCGGCCTTGACCAGACCGTGCGCGACGTCGACGCGGAAGCCGTCGACGCCGCGGCGCAGCCAGAACCGCAGCACGTCCTCCAGCTCGGCACGCACCTCGGGGTTCGACCAGTCGAGGTCGGGTTGCGAGGAGTCGAACAGGTGCAGGTACCACTGCCCGGGCTGTCCGGACGGTTCCTGGACGCGCGTCCATGCCTGCCCGCCGAAGACCGACGTCCAGTTGTTGGGCGGCAGCTCGCCGTGTTCGCCGCGCCCGTCGCGGAACAGGTAGCGCGCGCGCTCGGGCGACCCGGGGGCGGCCGCGAGCGCGGCCCGGAACCAGGCGTGCTCGGACGACGTGTGGTTGGGCACGAGGTCGACGACGACGCGCATCCCGAGCTCGTGCGCGCGCGCGATGAGCGCGTCGGCGTCGGCGAGCGTGCCGAACAGCGGGTCCACGTCGCGGTAGTCGGCGACGTCGTAGCCGGCGTCGCGCTGCGGCGAGCGGTAGAAGGGGCTGAGCCAGACGGCGTCGACGCCCAGTGCCGCCAGGTGGTCGAGGCGCGCCGTGATGCCAGGAAGGTCGCCGATGCCGTCGCCGTTGCCGTCGGCGAACGAGCGCGGGTAGATCTGGTAGATGACGGCGGTGCGCCACCACTCGTCGGTCGGGAACGGCGCGTGGACGGGCGTCATGGTTCTCCTCGGTCGATGCGTGGGGGTGTGGCGGGGGCGGCGCCGGTGGAGCCGCGGACGACCAGCTCGGGCTCGATCATCAGCTCGGTGCGGGTCACGCGCTCGCCCCGGATCTCGGACAGGAGCATCGACACCGCGGCGCGCATCAGGACGTGGACGGGCTGGCGCACGGTCGTCAGGGGCGGCTCGGTGAAGGCCATGAGCGGGGAGTCGTCGAAGCCGACCACCGAGACGTCGTCGGGCACGCGCAGTCCGCGCGAGCGGACCGCTCGCATCGCGCCAAGAGCCATGAGGTCCGAGGCGCACACGAGCGCGGTGTGCCCGGAGTTGAGAAGGTCGTTCGCGGCTGCCTGGCCGCCCTCGACAGTGTAGAGCGTGGATGCCACGTGGGTGCCGGCGTCGGTGACGTCGTGCGCCAGGCCGGCGCTGACGAGGGCGTCGACGAACCCGGCGCGCTTGCGCTGCGAGGGCACGAACCGCTCGGGCCCGAGGGTCAGGCCGATGTGCCGGTGGCCCTGGGCCACCAGGTGGCGGACGGCGAGGCGTTCGGCCGTGGCCTCGTCGGTCGCGACCTGGGGTGCGTCGACGTCGGGCGCGAAGCCGCCGACGAGCACGATCGGCATGCCGCGCTCCCGCAGCGCCCGGTAGCGGTCGTGACCGGCGAGGGAGTCGGCGTGCAGGCCGGACACGAAGACGATGCCGTCGGCGCCGTGCTCGCTGAGCGTCTCGATGTACTCGTCCTCGGTGGTCCCGCCGGGGGACTGGGCGCACAGCAGCGGCGTGTAGCCGGCCTTGACGAGCTGGGCCTCGGCGGCCTGCGCGATGGCGGGGAAGATCGGGTTGGTGAGCTCGGGCACCACGAGGCCCACGAGTCCTGCGGCGCGCGTGCCCGAGACCCGGGGGCGTTCGTAGCCGAGCACGTCGGCGGCGGCGAGCACCGTTTGGCGTGTCTCCGCCGAGACCGTGCTCTTGCCGCTGAGCACGCGTGACACGGTCGCCGTCGAGACGCCGGCGTACGCGGCGACGTCGGCGAGCCGGGGTCTGCCGGGGGCGTCGGTCACGGGACCTCCCTGTTCCGTCGAGGGTCTCGCTCGTCGAGACCTCGGATGATCCTGCCTTGCTGGCGCGATCTGTGCAACGGCGTATGCAAATTTGCACCTCGCCTTGCACCCGCCTTTTACTCGTCCTACGGTGAGCGGTGTCAAGATCGTTTCCCACCACCCTGGAGTACCGATGCGACGTGGCATCCTTCTATCCGCCGCCGCCGTGGCGACGCTCGCACTGACCGCCTGCGCGGGCGGCAACGGCGACGCTGGCGACGCCACCACCCCGACCCCTGACGCCACCACCCCGGCAGCCTCGGGCGGCTCGCTGACCGTCTGGGTCGACGAGACCCGCCTCGGCCCCGTCCAGGCCGCCGCCGACGCCTTCGAGGCCGAGACCGGCACCCAGGTCGAGGTCGTCCAGAAGAACTTCGAGGACATCCGCACCGACTTCATCGCGCAGGTCCCCACCGGCGAGGGCCCCGACATCACGGTCGGCGCGCACGACTGGCTCGGCGAGCTGACGCAGAACGGCGTCGTCGCACCCATCGAGCTGGGCGACAAGGCCGGCGACTTCGAGGACGTCGCCATCAAGGCGTTCACCCAGGACGGCCAGGTCTTCGGCCTGCCCTACGCGATCGAGAACATCGCCCTGATCCGCAACACCGACCTCGCCCCGAGGCCCCGGCGACGTGGGACGACGCGATCGCGGCGGCCACGGCCGCCGGCACCGAGTTCAAGGTGCTGATCCAGACCGGCACCGAGGGTGACCCCTTCCACTACTACCCGCTGCAGACGTCGTTCGGCGCCCCGGTGTTCGAGCAGAACGAGGATGGCTCCTACAACCCCGTCCTCAAGCTCGGCGGCGAGCCCGGCCACAACTTCGCCAGCTGGCTGGCCGCGCAGGGCCAGGCGGGCAACCTCTCGGTCGACATCACGTCGGACATCGCCAACGACGCCTTCGCCCAGGGCAAGGCTCCGTTCCTCATCGGCGGCCCGTGGACCCTGGAGAACTTCGACGGCCTGAACCTGTCGATCGACCCGATCCCGTCGGCCGGTGGCGAGACCGCCGCACCGTTCGTCGGCGTCCAGGGCTTCTACCTGTCGGCCCAGTCGCAGAACGCGCTCGTCGCCAACGACTTCCTCGTCAACTTCCTGGCGACCGAGGACGTGCAGACCGCGCTGTTCGAGGCCGGCAACCGTCCGCCGGCGCTGACCGCGGCCGCCGAGGCCGTCTCGTCCGACCCGATCGTCGCGGGCTTCCGTGCCGTCGGCGCCGACGGCGTCCCGATGCCGTCGATCCCGCAGATGGGTTCCGTGTGGGCCTTCTGGGGCGTCACGCAGGCCCAGATCATCTCCGGCCAGGCCGGCGACCCGGTCGCCGCCTGGGACAAGATGGTCTCGGACATCCAGGCCGCGATCGACTGATCCTCGCCTCCTGACGGTGGCCCGCGGCATCAACGCTGCGGGCCACCGTTCTCTCTAGGGCCACGCCCTGACGCACTCGATCTACCACCCCTGGAACCCCCTGGACCTCGCGGAGGCACCGATGCCCACGACGGCACCCCAGCTCGACCCGGCGGAGCGCAAGCGGCACAGGACGTCGCACGCCCGCGACTACGGACCCGGCTTCATCGTCAAGCTGGTTCTCATGGCGGCCATCAACGCCCTGGGCGTCTACGGCCTGCTCGCTTGCTGGAACGCCGGTGCGATGGGGCTGTTCTGGGGCCTGCTGGTCCTGCTGATCGCCGCCGACTACGTCTACTTCTCCAAGCGGGCGCTGCCGGGCAAGTACATCTACCCCGGCCTGGCGTTCCTTCTCGTCTTCCAGATCTTCGTCGTCGGCTACACCGTCTACGTGTCGTTCACGAACTTCGGCGACGGCCACAACGGGACCAAGGAGCAGGCGGTCACCGCGCTGCTCGCGCAGAACGAGCGGCGCGTCGAAGGGTCGGCGTCCTACCCGATCACCGTCGTCGAGAACGACGGCGAGCTGGGCTTCGCGCTCGTCACCCAGGACGTGTCGATCTGCGCTGGCGCGCAGGTCGGCGACGTGTGCGTCGGCACCGCCGACGAGCCGCTCGCGCGCGTCGACGGCGCGCAGGCCGACGGCGGCACCGTCACGTCGGTGCCCGGCTGGCGCGTGCTGACGTTCCAGGAGATCGTCACCGACCACCAGCGCGAGGTCACCGAGCTGCGGGTGCCCGTGTCGGAGGACCCGGAGTCCGGGTCGATCCGCACGACCGACGGCCGCAACGCGTTCGCCTTCATGTCGTCCCTGGAGTGGGACGAGGACGCCGGGACGATGACCGACGTCACCACCGGCACCGTGTACTCGCCCAACGACCGCGGCATGTTCGAGGCCCCGGACGGCTCGACGCTCAACGTCGGCTGGCGCGTCAACATCGGCTTCGAGAACTACATCACCGCGTTCACCGACGCCCGCTACTCGGGGCCGTTCGTGCGCATCCTCGTGTGGACCATCGCGTTCGCGTTCCTCTCCGTGGTGACCACGTTCCTGCTCGGCCTCCTGCTCGCGATCGTCTTCAACGACGAACGCCTCAAGGGCCGCAAGATCTACCGCACCCTGATGATCTTCCCGTACGCCATCCCCGGCTTCCTCGCGGCCCTCATCTGGTCCGGCATGCTCAACAGGTCGTTCGGCTTCATCAACCAGGTGCTGCTCGGGGGAGCCGCGATCCCGTGGCTGACAGATCCCTGGCTTGCCCGGCTCTCGGTGCTGGGCGTCAACCTGTGGCTCGGGTTCCCGTACATGTTCCTCATCTGCACCGGTGCCCTCCAGTCGCTGCCGGGGGACGTCATGGAGGCCGCGAAGGTCGACGGCGCCGGCAAGTGGCGGCAGTGGAAGTCGATCACGATGCCGCTGCTGCTGGTCTCGACGGCGCCGCTGCTCATCAGCTCGTTCGCCTTCAACTTCAACAACTTCACGCTGATCTACATGCTCACGCGGGGCGGGCCACGGTTCTCCGACGTCGCGGTTCCGCTGGGCCACACGGACATCCTGATCTCGATGGTCTACTCGGTGTCCGGCCTCGACGGCACGGCAGCACGCAACTTCGGGCTCGCCAGCGCCTTGTCGATCGTCATCTTCATCATCGTCGGCACGATCTCCGCGATCGGGTTCCGGCAGACGCGCAAGCTCGAGGAGGTCATGTGATGGCCACGCACGTCACGACGCCCGGCGTCACGACCGAGCAGCCGCAGGTGCTGCGCACCCGGATGAAGCCGGGCCGCTGGGCCCGCGAGCTCGGCTGGCGGCACGTCGTCGGCGTCATCGCCGTCGTCTACGCCGTCTTCCCGATCGTGTTCATCATCTCCGCCTCGCTGTCCGAGCGCGGCACGATGACGGGCTCCAACCAGCTCTTCCGCACGATCAGCTTCCACAACTTCGAGGCGCTGGGCGGCACGCGGTTCTGGACGTGGTTCGGCAACACGCTGTTCGTGTCCGTCACGACGGCGGTCGGCACAGTGCTCATGGGGGCCGCGGCCTCGTACGCGTTCTCCCGGTTCCGGTTCAAGGGCCGCCGCACGAGCCTGACGGCGCTGCTGGTCATCCAGATGTTCCCGCAGATGCTCGCCTTCGTCGCCGTGTTCCTGCTGCTCATGACGCTCGGCCAGGTGTTCCCCGTCGTCGGGCTCAACAGCAAGATCGCGCTCATCTGCGTGTACCTGGGCGGAGCGCTCGGCGTCAACACGTTCCTCATGTACGGGTTCTTCAACACGATCCCGATCGAGCTCGACGAGGCCGCCAAGATCGACGGCGCCACGCACGCGCAGATCTACTGGACCATCGTGCTGCGCCTCGTGGCCCCGATCCTCGCCGTCGTGGGGCTGCTCAGCTTCATCACCTCGTTCGGCGAGTTCATCCTGGCGCGCATCGTCCTGCAGTCGCAGGGGAACTGGACGCTCGCGGTCGGGTTGTTCGGGTGGGTCTCCGACCAGCTCAACGCCAACTGGGGCCAGTTCGCGGCCGGTGCCGTGATCGCGGCGATGCCGGTGCTCGTGCTGTTCCTGTTCCTGCAGAAGTACATCGTCGGCGGGCTCACCGCAGGGTCGGTCAAGGGATGACCCTGCTCGACCAGCCGCATCACGACGGCTCGGCCGGGTACGTCCCGGCCGGCCGGCACGAGGCCGGCGACGTCGTGCCCGTGCGGGTCAGGGTGCCGCACGCGGCCGGCGTCGCCGGGGTGTGGCTGCGCACCGTGCGTGACGGCGAGCCGCGCGTGGCCGAGGCACGCCTCGACCGTGCCGGCGAGCACGAGGACACCTACGTGGCCGACGTCGTCGTGCACAACCAGCCGACGCCCTACCGGTTCCTGCTCGGCGCGCCCCGCGCGCCGGGCGGGTACCGCTGGCTCAACGGTGCGGGCGTGCACGAGCACGACGTCCCCGACGCGGGCGACTTCCGGCTCACGACGGCGCCGCCCGCCCCGGCGTGGCTCGGCGCGGGCACCGTCTACCAGGTGTTCCCCGACCGGTTCGCGCGCTCTGCGCGCGCCGGCGATCGCACCCTGCCCGCCTGGGCGGTGCCGACGGCGTGGGACGCCGAGCCCGCGCCCCACGCCCCGCTCACGGCGCAGCAGCTCTACGGCGGCGACCTCGACGGCATCGCCGAGCACCTGGGCCACCTGGAGGATCTGGGCGTCACCACGCTCTACATGACGCCGATCTTCCCCGGCCGGTCCAACCACCGGTACGACGCGTCGAGCTTCGGGTCGGTCGACCCGGTGCTCGGTGGCGACGAGGCGTTCGCCCGGCTCACCGCGGCGGCGCACGCGCGCGGCCTGCGCGTCATGGGCGACGTCACCACCAACCACACGGGGCTCGGCCATGACTGGTTCGCGCGTGCCCAGCAGGACCCGGGCTCGCCCGAGCACGGCATGTTCCTGTGGGCGGGCTCGGGCGACGTGCCCGCCGACGGCGCCGACATCGACCCCCGTCACCAGCCCGGGTACGTCTCGTGGCTGGGTCACCACACGCTGCCCAAGCTCGACTGGTCGAACGACGAGGTGTGGCGCCGCATGGTCGACGCCGACGACTCCGTCATCGCACGCTGGCTGCAGGCACCGTACGAGCTCGACGGGTGGCGCGTCGACGTCGCCAACATGACGGGCCGGTACGGGGTCGCCGACCGCGCGCTCCAGGTCGCGCAGCGCCTGCGCGAGCGCATCACGCAGCTGCGACCCGAGGGCGCGCTCATCGCCGAGCACTTCCACGACTACACGGGCGACCTGCCCGGCGACGGCTGGCACGCGTCGATGAACTACTCGGGCTTCTCGCGGCCCGTGTGGGGCTGGCTCGCCGACCCGGCCGCCGGGTACCGGCACCTCGGCCTGCCCGTGCCCTACGGCCGCGGCCCTGGCCGTGCCATGGTCGCGGCCATGCGCGACTTCGCCTCGCGCGTGCCGTGGCAGGTGGCCGCCGCCCAGTGGAACATCCTCGGCTCGCACGACACGCCGCGCGTCCGCTCGCTCCTGGGGTCGGCGGAGACCGTCGAGCTCGCCGCCGCGATGCTCTTCGCCTATCCGGGCACGCCCATGCTGTTCGCAGGCGACGAGACGGGTGCCGTCGGCTCGAACGGCGAGCACGCCCGCACCACGATGGCCTGGGACCAGGCCGCCACGGGTGGTCCGCGCTGGGACCTGACGACGTACGGGGTGTTCCGCTCGCTGTCACGCCTGCGCCGCGACTGCGGTGCCCTGCGCGACGGCGGCCTGCGCTGGGCCGTGGCCGAGGACGACGCCGTCGCGTTCGTGCGCGAGACACCCGACGAGCGCGTGCTCGTCGTCGTCGCGCGCGGCCCGTGGTCCGGTGCGACGCTGCCGCCGTGGGTGCTCGGCACGCAGGCGCCCGAGCTGCTGTACGGCGGGTCGTACGTCGCGACCCCGTCGCTCTCGGCCGGGCCCGACGGCGTCCGGGTCGGTGGCGCCGGACCCGCGGTGGGTGTCTGGCGGCTCGCCTGATGCGCTCGCGCGAGGATGGCGAGCCGCTCGTCAGCTTCGCACGGCGACCAGCACGCCGATGATCACCAGCGCGTAGGCCACGACCGCTACCCCCGCGATCGCGAGCGCCACGGCCGAGTAGTAGAAGCCGGCCCGCGCGAGCTGGTTGTCCCTGCCCTCGTGGGCGGCGAGGTTCATCTGCGAGCGGCAGACGAAGATGCCGACGAAGGGGACCAGGAACGCGAGGACGAACCCGGAGACCGGCAGCGGGGAGTTGTACGCGCCTGCCGGGGCGCGCGCCGGGGACGGCGCGGCCGGGCGGACCGCGACGTGCTGCGCGCAGAAGAGCATTCCCTGCCGCGGTCCGGTCGAGATCCCCTTGGTCGCGGGCTCCGGGCACCCCGGGTGATCGCAGATCGGGCGACTACCAGCGACGGTCATCCATGCCTCCATGAGTCCTCCGTGGCGCGCCGGCCGTTCGACGCGGCTCACCGGTGAGGCGACCGTAGTGCAGGCGGGGAGGTTCGTGTGTCGACCAGACACCAGGAGCGCCCGAGGGGGCGCGATCCGAACAGGCTCCGCCGCGCGTTCCTCGCCTAGATGAGTGATTCCAAGAGATCGGTCGGGTCGAAGTCTGGCCCTAGCAAGGGACGAATCGCCGCATCCCAGAGCTCGTCCCAAGTTGGGTCAGGAACGACGTCAAGACCCATGTTGTGTACGCATTCGAGCAGCGGAAGGAATAGCGCGTCCTCTCGTCGCATCTCGAACGCGAACTCTGCAGGCGTTGACGTTTGCCAGAAGAGGTCCACGAACTCGAAATACCGTTGGTAGCAGGCGTCCATGATGGTGGTCGTGCCGTCGGGTGCTGTCGACACCGAGTACTCGATGCGTTCCTGGTTCTGGGCGGGGACCACGTGCGGACCGCTTGTAGAAAGGCCTGCATCGCGCATGCACTGCAGGGCCGTCTCGGCCGCGGCGAGGACGTCGTCAAGAGTGACCGTCTCTTGCCCGAGAATGGCGAGCTGCGACTCGGCTACGCGGGCGTTCATGGCGCGCTGGTGGAATCCGAGGAGTGCCGCCGCGGACGCCTCCTCGGGTGTCTGCGTTCTCGGTGGCGGCCCGCTGGGTGCGGACGCACAGGATGCGAGCACGGTGACACAGGCGAGCGCTGCCGCGGCAGCGCCCCAGCGGATCGTTCTCGATCATTCCTGCGCTAATGAGTGCTACTGCGATTGCTTGCGCAACTCGTTGCATTCGGACCCTCTTGTCTTGGATCATGCGCCGCGTGATCTTCGAGCGGTGGGCCCTACCATGCCCTGGCCATGGCGCCCGGGCCCGTGCTGGTGGAAGTTGAACTCCAGCCCGGCGTCAATAGAGCCTGGAGGTCTGGCTTGGCCTGGCCTGGCCTCGTCGAGTCGAGGCGGGATTGACAGACAATGTGGCGTGCATTGTCAGCCGAGTCGGACCTGGTGTTGCCGGTGGTGCTCTAGCGTGGTCATGGATCAGTGCAGATGCCGTTGGTCTGGCCGACACAATGGATGCGTGGACGATGATTGGTGACGAGCCTGTTCCCGCGGTGGATGCTGGCGCGCCCGACGAGCAACCCGACCCCGCGGTTGACGACCATGCCGGGCGCAGTGTTCGCGGGAAGCCGTCGGGGGTGCGGACGCCGCGTGAAGGGCACGCCTGGGTGGTGATCGGCGCGCTGCTCGCCGTGCCCGCCCTGGGCCTGGGGCGTGGTCTGCGGTGGTCGGCGTTCCGGATCCGACGGAGGCGGGGCGTCCGGTGGCACCGGTCGTGGTGCCCGTGGAGCGGGCCGAGCGGCGCGCGTCGATGATGGTGTCTCTCGAGGTGGTCCCCGGTGAGGCGTTCGTGGCGACGTCGTCGACCTCGGGCACGGTTACCGGCGCGGCGCAGGTGGGTGCGGTGCTCGACAACGGTGTGACCGTGATGGTGGTCGATGACCGCCCGGTGGTGGCGATGCTGGGCGATGCCCCGCTGTGGCGGCCGCTGGGTAGCGGGGCGCGCGGCGAGGACGTCACCCGGTTGCAGGAGTTCCTGATCACGACCGGGCATCTGAGCGGTCCGGCCACGGATCGGTTCGGTCCGGCGACCACGGCGGGGGTGCGCTCGTTCGCGCAGTCGATCGGGCTGCCCCGGTCGACGACCGTGTTCGACCCGGCATGGGTGGTGTGGGTGGGCGACTCCCCGCTCCCGGTCGCGCACGTGGACGCGCCGGTCGGGGCCACGCTCGCGGCCGGTGACCCGGTGGTGACCGGCCCGGCCGCGGCGGGCGCGGTGGCGGTCGCTGAACCGCAAGGCGGCCTGGTAGCGGACCTCGGTGACGACCCTGAGCTGGTCGTCGGCGGCGCCGTGGTGCCGTACGTGCCCGGATCGGGGGCGATCACCGACCCTGAGCATGTCGCCGCGCTCGTCGGGGCCCTGGGCATGGTCGAGCAGGGCGCCGGGCAGATCCGGGCCGCGCAGGGGCACGGGGTCGCGGTGCTGCCCGCCTCCGCGGTGGTGTCCGGGGAGGGCGGGCTGGTGTGCATCTTCCCGGACGAGTCCTCGCCGCCGGTCGCGGTCACCGTCGTCGGTGGTGGCGGCGCGACCGTGCAGGTCCCGCTCGATGCGGGCCTGACGACCGTGCTCGCCAACCCGCACCAGCTCGCGGGCCTGCCCGCGTGTCAGGGCTGACGTGCGACTCGTTGCCCAGGCCGTCACCGTCACCTTCCCCGGCCGGGCCACCCCCGTGCTGAACCGGGCCGACTTCCACGCCCGCCAGGGCGAGACGGTCGCGATCCTGGGCCCGTCCGGGTCCGGGAAGTCCACCCTGCTGTCCGTCCTGGGCGGGCTCGCGACCCCCTCGACCGGCGCCGTGTTCGTCACCGACGACGCCGGGGCACCCACCACCATGCCCCTCGCAAAGGCGTCCGCGTGGATTCTGCAGACCACGAACGTGCTCCCGGAACGCACCGCCCTCGACAACGTCGCGATCGCCGCCGAGCTCGCCGGCCTCGACCGGGCCGCCGCCCTCGACCGGGCCGCCCACGCCCTGGCCGTCGTCGGGCTGGGAACCCGGATGCGCGCCCGCACCCGGGTCCTGTCCGGCGGGGAGGTCCAGCGCGTCGTGACCGCCCGCGCCCTGGTCGCCGGCCGGCCCTTCATCCTCGCCGACGAACCCACCGGACAGCTCGACCGTACCTCGACCGACACCGTCCTCGACGCCCTCTTCGACGGCGTCCGCACCACCACGCCCACCAACCCCGCGACCGCCCCCGCAGGCCTCACCGCCCGCGGCTTGGTCGTCGTCACCCACGACCCCGTCGTTGCCCAGCGCTGCGACCGCGTCGTCCACATCGACGACGGACGGGTGGTGACCTGATGCGCGCCACCCGGCACGCGTTCGGCGAGGCCGGACGCAACACCCTCGCCGCACCGTTCCTCTACGGCGCCCTGCTGATCGCGGTGGCCCTCGTGACCGCTGCCGCAGCCTTCGCCGACCTCACCGCCATCGCACGTGTTGTCGCGGCCGAACGCGCCTTCCTCGACGCCGGCGGAGAGATCGTGCGCGCCACCCACACCGACGGCCGCATCGACGCCCGCGCCTGCGCGGCCATCGCGGACATCGAAGGCGTCACCGCCGCGTCCGCCGTCACCACCCACCAGGCACGCCTCGCCGGGCGCCCCGGACACCCGCAGAACGTCATGACCGCCACCCCCGGCCTCGAAGACGTCATCGACGCCCCCACCCTGCAACCAGGCCAGATCCTCACCTCCGTGCGCGCGCTCGACCGCTGGTCCTGGCAGACCGGCACCCAGATCCAGCTCCTCCCCGCACACCACGGCATGGCATCCGAGCTCTGGGAACCACCCGCCGAACTGCTCACCACCGCCGGCACCGCGAACCTCGGCCGGCTCGGCGACGGCGCCGACAGCACCCTGATCATCCCCGCCGCCCCATCGGCACCGCCGACGAATGCATCGTGCGCGCGCAGCCCGCAGCGTTGGATACTGTCACCGCCGTCCTGCCCGCACTCCTCGGCGAGACCGAACCCGCAGACGTCACCGTCCAACGCCAGGTCCCCGTCGGCGAGTTCGGCCCCGACCCCGCCCGCGAGTTCGCCAGCCGTCCCACCCGCCACGCCAGCCTCGCCGCCGGAGCCGCCGCCGGGCTCCTGCTCGCCTTCATCACCTGGACCAGACGGCAGCGATCAGCCCTCTACGCCACCCTCGGCATGCCCTGGCCCGCAGGCGTGACCCTGCGCGCCCTCGAAGCCGCCATCCCCATCGTCGTCGGCACCGCCTGGGGCACCCTGTGGGCCGCCCTCGCCGCCCACGCCCTGCCCCTACCCGCCAGCACCATCCTGCGAACCGCTACTGCACACGGCCTCGCCTCCGCGGCCACCGCCCTGGCCCTCATCACCCTCACCAGCCTCTGGCGCCCACCCACGCTCCAAGCCCTCAAAGACCGCTGACAGACCCACCCCGACGCCCACGGCACGCTCGGGCCGACCACCCCGGTCGAGTACGAGGACGCCCACGACGCTGCGCTCAGCCAGCAGGTTCCAACCGCATGCCGATCTGGCACAACGACACCATCGGAGCCAACACCCGCCGCAGCCTCACCGCCTACGACCACTGACCCCTTGGAATCACTCATCTAGCGGGAGCGCGCCTGGGAACGTGCCCGGCCGGGAGCGATGTCTGGCCCGGAGAACGCGCCGCGCCCTGGGCCGTGGCCGTGGGTACGACACGACCGCCGGCCCGCCGCCGCGGGCGCTCACTCCGCAGGGGTTGCAGGCTCCTCGTCGGCCGCAGGGGCCGCGGGCGGGTCGGCGGGGGCCGGGCCGGCCGGGAGCGACGGGTCGGCAGGCTGCTCGGCCGGGGCCTGCTGCTGCGGGGGCCGCGGGGCCGGGCGGGGCGTGCCGACGAGCGACGGGTCGGGGGCCGGGAACGGGACGATCGGCTGGTCGGCCAGGGCGCGGTCCATGAACGACTGCCACATGGGCGCCGCGACCGTCGAGCCGAACAGGGTGCGGATGAACCGCCCGTTGAGCGTGATGTTGAAGTTCGTCGTCTCGCCCGAGGCCTCGCCCACCCAGGCCGCCGTCGCGAGCTGCGGGGTGTAGCCGACGAACCACGTCTGCGACGAGCCCTGCGTGGTGCCCGTCTTGCCGGCCGACACGCGTCCGCCGGCGAGCCGGCTGGCCCGGGCGGTCCCGTCGGTCATCACGTGCTCCAGCGCATGCGTGACGGTCGCCGCGACCTCGGGCGACAGGGCACCCGGTGTGCAGCGCGACGCCGGCACCGGCAGGTCCGCACCGTCGGGACCCACCACGCGTGTGATCGCGACGGGCTCGCAGTGCGTGCCACCGGCCGCGAGCGTCGCGTACGCGGCCGCGAGGTCGAGCGGAGACGTCGACTGCGTGCCCATGATCATCGCCGGGGTGATCTCGATGTCCGCGGGCGCCGGGTCGAAGAGCGTGACCGCGCCGCCCGCACCGGGGCGCGTCGTCGGGCGGAAGCCCATGTCCCACATGGTGTCGCGCAGCCCGCACAGGTCGAGCTGCGTCGACATCGTCGCGTACGCGGTGTTGACCGACGCGTACGTGGCACGCAGCACCGAGATGTTGCCGTGCAGGCGGCCCTCCGCGTTCGCCGGACCCCACGGGCGCCCGCCGAGCTGCGTGCACGAGGCGTTCCAGGCGCTCATCGGGCGGACCACGCGTGCCGCGTTGACCGTGTCGTGCAGCGTGCCGCCTTGCTGGAGCCACTCGGCGAGCAGGAACGGCTTGAACGTCGACCCCGACTGGAACCCGCGCGACGACCCGTGCGCGGGGCCGGCGGAGAAGTTGACGGCCGTCGTGCCCGGAGCCGGGTCGAGCGCGGCGTCGAACGGCGTGTTCTGCGCCATCGCGCGGATCTTGCCCGTGCCGGGCTCCACGGCCACGATCGCCGCCTCGAGCCCCGCCGAGTTGCCCGCCGGGACGTGCGCGAGGACCTCCTCGGCCGCCGCGGCCTGCATGTCGACGTCGAGCGTCGTCGTGATCCGCAGACCGCCCCGGTGCAGCAGGTCGAGACGGTCGGCCTGCGTCTCGCCGAACTCGGGGCTGTTGCGGATCGTGGCGACGACGAAGTCGCAGAAGAACGCCGCACCGCCCGCAGCCTGGCACCCCACGGGCACCGGCGTGACGTCGAGCGTGTCCTCCAGGGGAGTGGTGCGCGCCTCGTCGTGCTCCTCGGTGGTGAGGAACCCCTGCGCCCACATGCGGCCCAGCACGATGTTGCGCCGCTGCTCCGACAGGCGCGGGTCGACCGTCGGATCGAACCGGCTGGGGGCGTTCGTGATGCCCGCGATGGTCGCGGCCTGGACCGGGGTGAGCTCGGCCGCCGTCGTGTTGAAGAAGAAGCGTGCCGCGGTCTCGACGCCGAAGATGCTGCGCCGCCCGAACTGCGCGATGTTGAGATAGCCCTCGAGGATCTCCTCCTTCGACAGCGTGTTCTCGAGCTCGATCGCCAGCCGTGCCTCGCGCGCCTTGCGCGCCAGGCTCTCCTCGCGCGCCGCGTCGACGCCGTCGCGGTCCCCGGCCTGGTAGGCCACGTCGATCAGCACGTTCTTGACGTACTGCTGCGTGATCGTCGAGCCGCCCTGCGTGGGGCGGCCCAGCACGTTGTTGGCCGCCGCGCGCACGAGCGCCCGCGGGTCGACCCCGCCGTGCTCGAAGAACCGCTCGTCCTCGATCGCGACGACGGCGTTGCGCATGTGCGGCGAGATCTCGTCGAGCGGCACGACGATGCGGTTCTGGGCGAAGAACGTCGCCAGGTGCTGGCCGTCGGCCGCGTACACCGTGGACGCCTGCGCGAGCGGCGTGCGCTCCAGCACCGACGGCACCTCGTCGAAGACGGCCATCGACGTGTCGGTCACGTTGCGCGCGCCGTGCGCGACAGGCAGCAGCAGGCCGGCCGCGAGCACGCCGCCCGCACCCGCGACGAGCACGAACGCGAGCAGGAGGGCCACCATCTGGGTGGCCGAGATGCGGCGCGCGAACCGCCCCGGCGCAGGGGAGGACGCGTCGGAAGGCGGGAGGGGCATGCGACCACGCTACGGTCGCGACCCGAGCCGTCTGCCCCGCGGACGCGAATCGAGGCCGAGGCTGTCCGACCCGCGCCTGTCCGACCCGAGCGTCCCTCCTGGCGCACGGGCACGCCACGGGCCTTCGCGCCCGTAGCATGACGTCCGTGCAGACGTTCGAGCAGGGCGCGTTCGACCCCGACGTCGTCGGCGGCGTTCCGCGTCCGGCCGAGGGCGAGGAGGCCACGCGCGCCTACGGCGACGCCGACGTCGAGCGGTACGTCAAGGAGCCGCCCAAGCAGAAGTCGCGCACCCCGTTCGAGCGCGACCGCGCACGCGTCGTCCACTCCTCGGCCATGCGCCGGCTCGGCGCCAAGACGCAGGTGCTCACGCCCGGCACCGACGACTTCGTCCGCACCCGCCTGACCCACTCGCTCGAGGTTGCGCAGATCGGGCGCGAGATGGGCCGCGCCCTGGGCTGCGACCCCGACCTGGTCGATACCGCCTGCCTCACGCACGACCTCGGGCACCCGCCGTTCGGGCACAACGGGGAGCGGGCGCTCGCGGCCGTCGCGGCGGGCATCGGCGGCTTCGAGGGCAACGCCCAGACGCTGCGCCTGCTCGCGCGCCTCGAGCCCAAGGTCGAGGGCGCCGGGCTCAACCTCACGCGCGCCTCGCTCGACGCCTCGGTCAAGTACCCGTGGGCGCTGGGCGCGGGCCCGCGTCGTCCGGACGGGACGGCGACGCCCAAGTTCGGCGTCTACCCCGACGACGAGCCTGTGTTCACCTGGCTGCGGCAGGGTGCGCCCGCGGGCGTGCGCTCGATCGAGGCGCAGGTCATGGACCTGGCCGACGACATCGCCTACTCGGTGCACGACGTGGAGGACGCCGTCGTCGGTGGCCGCCTCGACCTGGGGCTGCTGGAGTCGGCCGACGAGCGGGCCCGGGTCGTCAAGGCCGTGCAGGACTGGTACGGCGGCTGGCACACCGCGGACGCGATCGAGGCCGCGCTCGCGCGGCTGCGCGAGTCGGGGCTGCTCGTGACCGACGTCGACGGCTCGCGCCGGGGCCTGGCCCGGCTCAAGGACCTCACCAGCTCGCTCATCGGGCGCTTCAGCGGGTCCGCGCAGGCGGCGACGCGCGCCGCGTACGGCCCGGGTCCGCACACGCGCTACTCGGCTCGTCTTGTGGTGCCCGACGAGACGGCGCTGGAGATCCTCGCGCTCAAGGGCGTGGCCGTCGCCTACGTCATGGCGCCGCGTGAGCAGGAGCCGGTCTACCTTGCCCAGCGGGAGATCGTCGCCGACCTGGTCGCGGTGCTCGCCGACCGTGCCCCGGTCGCGCTCGAGCCCGCGTTCGCGGCCGACTGGGTCGCAGCCGCCGACGACGACGCCCGGCTGCGCGTCGTCGTCGACCAGGTCGCCTCGCTCACCGACGTGTCGGCCATGCAGTGGCACGCCCGCATCGTGGGGGGTGCACGCACATGGCCGGCCTGATCAAGCGTGAGGACGTCGAGGCGGTCCGCGAGCGCGCGCGCATCGAGGAGATCGTCTCGGCGCACGTCACGCTCAAACCGGCCGGGGTCGGCTCGCTCAAGGGGCTGTGCCCGTTCCACGACGAGCGATCGCCGTCGTTCCACGTGCGGCCCGGCGTCGGGCGTTACCACTGCTTCGGGTGCGGCGAGTCGGGCGACGTCATCGCCTATGTGCAGAAGACCGACGGGCTGAGCTTCACCGAGGCGGTCGAGTACCTGGCCGACCGGGTGGGCGTGCAGCTGCGCTACGAGGACGCGCGCGGCGGCGGGGCGTCGGGTCCGGCGCGCCGCGAGGAGCCGGGCCGCCGCCAGCGGCTGCTCGAGGCTCACCGTGTCGCGGCCGAGTTCTACGCCGAGCAGCTCGTCGGGCCGGGCGCCGCCGCGGGGCGCAAGTTCCTGGCCGAGCGCAGCTTCGACCGCGCCGACGCCGAGCGGTTCGGTGTCGGGTACGCGCCCACCGGGTGGGACGCGCTCATGCGTCACCTTCAGGGCAAGGGGTACACGCAGGCCGAGCTTCTCGCCGCCGGGCTCGTCTCGCAGGGGCAGCGTGGCATCTACGACAGGTTCCGGGGGCGCCTGGTGTGGCCGATCAGGGACACGACGGGCGCCGTCGTCGGCTTCGGCGCGCGGCGCCTGTACGACGAGGACCAGGGGCCGAAGTACCTCAACACGCCCGAGACCGTGCTCTACAAGAAGTCGCAGGTGCTGTACGGGATCGACCTGGCGAAGAAGGCGATCGCGCAGTCCCGGCGCGTCGTGGTGGTCGAGGGGTACACCGACGTCATGGCCGCGCACCTGAGCGGGGTCGAGGTCGCGGTGGCGACCTGCGGGACCGCCTTCGGCGCCGACCACGCCAAGGTGGTGCGGCGCCTGCTGGGCGACTTCGCGGGCGGCGGCGGGCTCCAGCTCGCGTCGGGGGCCTCGCTCGGCGGGGAGATCATCTTCACGTTCGACGGCGACGCCGCGGGCCAGAAGGCGGCCGTGCGTGCCTTCGGCGAGGATCAGCGGTTCCACGCCCAGACGTTCGTGGCCGTCGCCGACGGCGGGATGGACCCGTGCGAGCTGCGGCTGGCGCGCGGGCCGCAGGCGGTGCGGGCCCTGGTCGACTCGCGCGTGCCGCTGTTCGAGTTCGTGATCCGCAAGGGCGTCGAGGGGCACGACCTCGACACGGTCGAGGGGCGCGTCGGCGCGCTGCGCGAGGCCGCGCCGCTGGTGGCCGGCATCCGCGACCGGGCGATGCAGCTCGGCTACACGCGTTCGCTCGCGCGGTGGATCGGCATCGACCCGGAGGACGTGCGGCGCGAGGTCGCGCGCGCGGCGGAGCGCCCGGCGTCGGTGCCGCGGCGCCCGGTGCCGCCGGGGGAGACAGGGGAGGCGCCTGCGCCGCGCACCCTGCCCTTGCCGGACCCGCGCGACCCGGTGGCCCGCACCGAGCGCATGGCCCTGGTCGCCGCGTTGCAGTACCCGCAGCACGTCCCGCCGGCGTTCGACACGCTCGACCAGGACGCGTTCGGGGCTCCGGCGTGGCGGGCCGTGCACGCGGCCATCCGCGCGGCGGGCGGCGTGGCCGTGGGCCGCACGCTCTCGGGGGCGGCCTGGGTCGGTGCGGTCGCCCAGCAGGCGGGCGAGACGGTGGCGGGGCTCGTCGACGAGCTCGCCGTCGCGCCGCTGCCCGAGGATCGCGAGGACGCCATCGGGCGGTTCGTCGTAGACGTGGTGCGCGCGCTGCTCGACCTGGGTCTCACGCGGCGCATCGCCGACGCCAAGAGCCGGCTGCTGCGCCTCGACCCGGACGCCGACGCCGCGGGCCACCGCGACGCGCTCCAGGCGGTGCTGGCGATGGAGGAGGAACGCCGGGCGCTGCGCGGCGCCTGACGGCGGGGCGCGGCTCAGACCCGATGCCGCCGGTACCGGTGCACGAGCAGGACGGCGAGCAGCCCGGCGCCCGCGCCGAGCGCGGTGTCGAGTGCACGGTCGCGGGCGAGCGACGCCGGGTCGGCGCTCTGGCCGAGCGTCGTCATGAGCAGCGCCATCGGTGCGATGGTCACCTGGGCCAGCCCGTAGTTGCGGCCGACCACCACCTCGGTCGTGACCGACAGCACGACGACGGTCGCCGCCGTCGCCCAGAAGCCCAGGTGCAGCGACAGCAGCGGGTAGGCGAGGAGCAGGGCACCCGCGGCCGTGCCTGCGGCGCGCTGCACCGCCCGGACGGCCGCGTGCCGCGCGCTCGCGCCCTGGAGCACGGCGGTCGACCCCATGACCGCCCAGGAGGCGTGCCCCAGACCGAGCGCGGTGGCGACGGTCGCCGCCGCCGCCCCGCCCGTCAGGACGCGCGCCGCCGCGAGCCGCCAGCGCGGGCCGCGCAGGGCTTCGCGCAACTGGGCGCCCAGCGGGTGGCGTGGCGGGAGCGTGACCTCGGTGGACGTGGCGTCGAGGGCGGTCACCAGCGCGTGGACGCTGTGCGCGAGCGCCAGCGCCGTCGGGCGGGTGCGGCGCCAGGACGCGTCGTCGGCCAGCGCCTCGCGTGCCGCGGCGATCCGGGCCCGTGCGACGGCGTGGCGTCGGGGGCCGGGGTCGCGCAGCGCGGCGCGGACGGCGGTCGCTGCGCGCCGCACCGCGAGTCGGGCGGGCGCCGTGGGGTGCAGGAGGGCGCCCGTCATGCACACGACCCACGCGAGCAGCGCGCCGCCTGTCCCGGCGAGGGTGCGCGGCAGCACGTCGGCGAGCGTGGGGGCACCGCTCATCCCGGCGCCCGCGCAGAAGATGAGCATGGTGGCGCCCGGCGCTCCCATGCGCAGCAGCAGCACGAGCGCCGTCGCCGCTGCGGCGAGCGCCGCCATCAGGGCGAAGCCGACGGCGGCGGGGGCGCCCAGGGCCGTGACGAGGCTGAACACGGCGATGGTGGCGACGAGCACGCCTGCGACCCAGGTGAGCAGGACGCCGCGGCGGCGGTACGGGTCGTCGCGGCAGTAGAGCGAGGTCAGCGCGCCGAGGGCCGCGAACGCGGACGCCTCGCGGTGCCCGGCGAGGGCGGGGAGCGCGATCGCCAGGCCCGAGGCGAGGCCGACGCGCAGTGCGGGTGCGACGGTGCCGCGCAGGCGCGCGACCTGGAGGGAGTCGCGGACGACGTCGCGGTGGAGGACTTCGCGCGCGGCGGCGCGCAGGGGATCGGCAGCGAGGGGGAGGGAGAGAGACATGCTTGCCTCAGTCTACCGTTGCGGCCCGCCGACCGGTCGGCGCGCGGGACCTCAGGCGGCCGGCTCCAGCGACGACGCCTCGGCCTCGACGCGAGCCCGCCGCTCGGCCGCCTCCTGCCGGTCGGGCGGCATGAGCGTCGTGGAGACGAACAGCAGCACGGCGACGACGGCGAGCGCCCCGAACACCAGGTGCATGGCGGGGAGGATTCCCGGCCCGTGCGGTGTGCCGTCCGGGCCGAGCGTCGTGTTGGCGTTGACGATCGCGCCCAGCACGGCGACGCCCAGGGCCGAGCCGATGGACCGCGCGAACATGTTCGTGCCGGTGACGGCCCCGCGCTCGGTGGCCCCGGCCGAGGCCTGCGCGGCGATCAGGGTCGGCACCGCCGTCAGGCCCATGCCCGCGCCCACCACGAAGCAGAACACCCCGGCGAGCACGAGCGGCGTCGCCCCCGCGAGCAGCAGCATGAGGAGGCTTCCGACGACGACGAGCGACGAGCCGATGACGGCGGTGAGCCGGAACCCGATCCGCAGGTAGAGCCGCCCGGCGTTGGCCGCCGAGATCGGCCAGCCGAGCGTGAGCGCGGCGAGGGCGAAGCCCGCCAGCAGCGCACCGAAGCCCAGCACCTCTTGCGCGTAGATGGGCACGTACGTCGACAGGCCCACGACGACGACGCCGACCAGCAGGGACACGGTCGCGGACGCGCCGACGACGCGGCGGCGCAGCACCGCCAGGTCCACGATGGGGTGGCGGGTGCGGCGGCTGTGGGCCAGGAAGGCGACCAGCAGCACGACGGCGGTGGCCAGCACCGTGATCGTGGGTGCCGAGACCCATGCCCAGCGGGTGCCGCCCTGCAGCAGCCCGAGCAGCAGCAGCGTGCTGCCCGCGGTCAGCAGCGCCGCGCCGGGGTAGTCGATGGGCTCGCGTCGCGTGACCTGGTGCGACTCCTTGTAGCGCAGCGCGAGCATGAGCGCGGCGAGCACGGCGAGCGGCAGGTTGACCCAGAAGATCCACCGCCAGGACACGAACTGGCTGAACACGCCGCCGAGCGTCGGCCCGACGACCGACGAGATCCCCCAGACCGACGCGAGGTACCCCTGCGTCTTGGCCCGCTCCTCCAGCGTGTACAGGTCGCTCGTGATGGTCATGGACACGGGCATGACGGCCCCGGCGCCCAGGCCCTGGACCGCGCGCCCGGCGATGAGCACGCCCATGGTCGGCGCGGCGCCGGCGAGCACCGACCCGGCGAAGAACAGCCCGATGCCGACGAGCATGAGGCGCTTGCGCCCGACGATGTCCGCGAGCCTGCCGTAGACCGGGGTGCTGACGGCCTGGGCGAGCAGGTAGGTCGAGAACAGCCACGGGAGCTGGTCGAACCGGCCCAGCTCGCGGGCGATGGTCGACGACGCGGTGGCGATGATCGTCGCGTCGAGAGCGACGAGCGCCGTCGAGAGCATGAGGGACAGCAGGATCGGGCCGCGCTCGGAGCGCAGGCCGACGGAGTTCGCACGCGGGGTGGGCACGCATGGTGCAAGCCCCGGGCAACCGTGTCGTATTCCCGGCGTCCCGCCGGGTGTCACCGCCAGAGCACGACGGGCTGGTTCTCCACGTGGATGACGCGCACGGGGTCTCGTAGAGCGCGTGCAGGACGGCGTCGGTCACGACCTCGCGCACGGGCCCGTGGGCGGTGACGGCGCCGTCGCGCATCGCGACGACGGTGTCGGCGAACTGTGCGGCGACGTTGATGTCGTGCATGACGACGACGATGCGCGTGCCCCGCTCGTCGACGAGGGTGCGCAGCAGCTTCATGAGGCCGACCGCGTGCCGGGGGTCGAGGTTGTTGAGCGGCTCGTCGAGCAGGAGGTAGTCGGCGTCCTGGGCCATCGCCATGGCGACGAAGGCGCGCTGGCGCTGACCGCCGGACAGCTCGTCGAGGAACCTGTGGCGCAGCCCGTCCAGCTCGAGCAGCTCGAGCGCGCCTTCGACGTGCGGGCGGTCCTGCGCGGACCGGCCGTGCCCGCCGTGGGGAAGCGGCCGAACGCGACGAGGTCCTCGACGGTCAGCCGGATCGGCAGGTGGTTCTCCTGCCGCAGCACGGCCAGCCGGCGGGCGAGCATCTTGGACTTGGTGGTGGCGACGTCGAGCCCGCCGACGACGACGCGCCCGGCGTCCATGCGGGTCAGGCGCCCGATCGTGGCCAGGAGGGTCGACTTGCCGGCGCCGTTGGGCCCGATGATGGCCGTCAGGCCGTCGTCGAGGCGCACGCTGACGTCGTCGACGGCGAGCACGCTGCCGTGCCGTTTGGTGACGGATGCTGTCTGGATCATCGGGCCCTTCCGGTCAGGACGAAGAGGATGAACACCGCGCCGCCGACGAACTCGATGACGATGGGCAGCTCGGTGCCGAAGCCGAGCAGGCGGGTCAGCACGAGCTGGCCGCCGACGAGCGTGATGACGCCCAGCAGGATCGCGGCGGGCACCGAGTGCCGGTGCCGGTGCCCGACCAGGCCGTAGGCGACGTTCGCGACGAGCAGCCCGAAGAACGTGACGGGACCGACGAGCGCGGTCGAGGCGGCCACGAGCAGGGCGACGACGACCACGACGTGCATGGTGACGCGCCGGTGCTCGACGCCGAGCCCGACCGCGGGCACCTCGCCCAGCGTCATGACGTCGAGCGAGCGGCGCACGGGCACGAGCGAGGCCAGGGCGGGGACCACGACGAGCGCGGTCGGCGCGAGCAGGTCGGCGTCGACGGCGGTGAACGACGCGAACGCGAGGTTCTGCACGACGGCGAACGTGTCGGGGTCCAGCAGGCGTTGCAGGAACGCGGTGAGCGAGCGGAACAGCGTGCCGAGCACGATCCCGGCGAGCACGATGACGGGCAGGTCCAGGCGCCGCCGCACGAACAGCCACCAGTACAGCCCGAGCACGAACCCGGCCATGAGCACCAGCTCGGTGAGCCAGGTGGCGAACCCGGGGCGGCCGCGAGGAACACCGGCCCCAGCACGAAGGCCGCGAACGTCTGGATCATGAGGAACACGGCGTCGAAGCCCATCACGCCGGGGGTCAGGACCCGGTTGGCGGTGATGGTCTGGAACAGGACGGTCGCGGCGCCGATGGCGGTGGCCGCCAGGACCATGCCGGCCACGGTCGAGGCGCGCAGCCGCAGCGCGAACTCCCATCGTGAGGGCAGGCCGGTCGCCACGTAGGCGACCACGCAGGCGAGCGCGACGACCGCCAGGAGCACGAGGGTGATGCCGCGGGCGCGGCCGACGCGGTCACGCATGGCCGGCCTGTCGCCGGGTCGCGGGCCCGAGCAGCAGCCACAGGAACATGGCCGCGCCGAGCACGCCGACGACGACGCCGATGGGGATCTCGTACGGGAACCGCACGACTCGCCCGATGACGTCGCAGCCCAGCACGACGGCCGCGCCGAGCAGCCCCACGAGCGGCACGGCCGAACGCATGTTGTCGCCGATGAGCCTGCTGACGACGTTGGGTGCGACGAGCCCGAGGAACGGGATCGCCCCGGTCGTGACCGTGGTGACGCCGGTGACGGCGGCGACGATCACGACGCCGAGCACCATGACCCAGCGCACGTCGACGCCGAGGCCCGTGGCCGTGTCCTCGCCCAGGCCCGCGAGCGTGAACAGGTCGGCGGCGACCCAGGCGACGGCGGCGGCCGCGGCGGCGAGCCAGAGCATCTCGTACCGCGTGCGCAGCACGCCCGAGAAGTCGCCCATCGCCCAGCTCCCGAGCTCCTGCAGCAGCCCGGTGCGGTAGGCGATGAAGGCGGTGACGGAGCCGACGACGCCCGCGTACATGATCCCGACGACGGGCACGAGCACGCTCGACGGCGACGGGATGCGCCGCACGAGCGCCAGGAACCCGGTGACGCCGGCGACGGCGCCGACCGTGGTGACGCACGCCTTGGCCCACAGCGGCAGCCCGGGGGAGATGAGCAGCACGAGCAGCAGCGCGAGGGCGGCGCCGTCGGCGGCTCCCGTCGTCGACGGCTCGACGAACCTGTTGCGGGTCAGCAGTTGCATGACCAGGCCGGTGACGGCGAGCGCGAAGCCCGTCAGCACGAGGGCGATGGTGCGCGGGATGCGGCTCTCCCACAGCACGAACAGGTCGAGGTCGGCCACTCCGACGAGGGTGGAGGCGACCGCGAGCGTGGCGACGAGCGCCACGCCCGCGGTCGCACCGAGGGTGGTACGAGAGGTCATCTCAGGCGCTGAACGCGGTCTTGACCTCGCCGAGGACGGTCTCGATCGACGTCAGGCCGTTGGTGAGGATGTACAGCTCGGTGGGGCTGAGGTAGACGATCTGGCTCTTCTGGGCGGCCGTCGTCCTGCCGACCAGCTCGTTGTCGAGCACCTCCTGCGCGGCCTCGTTGCTCTGGCCGGTGGCTGCGCCGCGGTCGAAGACGATCAGCCAGTCCGGGTTGGCCTGGTACAGGTACTCGTTGGAGACGCCGTCGCCGTGCGAGCCGCCCTCGGCTGCCGGCAGGTCGGCCTGGGCGACTGCCGGCGTGAGGCCGAGCTCGTCGAAGAAGTACCCGAAGCGGGAACCCTCGGCGTAGGCGCCGTACTCGCCGCCGGTCACCTGGAGCACCAGGGCGGAGCCCGCCTTTTCCGTGAGCGGCTTGATCTGCGCGATCGTGGCCTCGATCGCCTCGGCCTTCGCGGCGGCGACGTCCTGCTTGCCGAAGATCTCGCCGAGCTGGGCGGCCCGTTCGAGCGCGGTGGCCGGGTCGAACCCGCCGCCGGGCGCGCCGCTGAGGTCGATCGTCGTGGCGAGCTGCGACAGGGCGTCGTACTGGCCCGTGGAGCGGGCGCCGGTGATGATCAGGTCGGGGTCGATCTCGCTGATGGCTTCCAGGTCGGGCTCGAACAGCGTGCCCACGGCGGGCAGGTCGGCGTACTCGGACAGGTAGTCGGGCAGGGTCAGCCCGCCCGGGAGGGCGACGACGGCGTCGCCCGCGCCGAGCGCGTCGATCGTGTCGAGCGCCGACAGGTCGAAGGGGATGACGGCCTTCGGCTGGAACGGGACCTCGACGCTGCCGCGCGCGACGGCGTCGTCCTCGACGGTGACGGTCTCGCCGCGACGCTCGGCGGTGGTGAGGGTGGGCTTGGCGTTCGCGACCGTGACCGTCGTGGGCGCGGGCGAGGAGGCGCCCGCCTCGTCGTCGGCGCTGCCGCTCGAGCACGCGGCGAGGCTCAGGACGAGGCTCGCGGTGACGGCGACGAGGGAGGCCGGGCGGGCCGAGGGGTGCGTTCGGGTAGTTCTCATCGTTCGCATGGCGTCACCTCAGCACAAGTGGCTTAGGTTTGGCAAACCTAAGTAAGCCAACCCTCAGTCGGTACCGTTTGCGGCGTTCGCGCTGGTGGACGGCCTCGCACCCTGGCCACGGCACCCGCTACGGTGCCCCGGTGCCCACCCCACCCGGCCGCCGCGCCGCGACGCGCGCGGCCGGCCTCGTCCTCATCGGGTCCGCAGGCATCCAGACGTCGTCGGCGCTGTCGGCCACCCTCTTCGACTCCCTCGGCTCGGCGCCCGTCAGCGCGCTGCGCATGGCCATGGCCGCCGTCGTGCTGCTCGCGGCGTTCCGCCCGCGCCTGGGCGGGCGCACACGCCCACAGTGGACGGGCATCGTCGTGTACGGCGCCGCGATGGCGCTGATGAACCTGTCGCTCTACGCCGCGATCGAACGCATCCCGCTGGGCGTGGCCGTCACCCTCGACTTCCTCGGCCCGTGCGTCGTGGCGCTGCTCGGCTCGCGGCGCGTGCGCGAAGGGCTCGGCGCGCTGGTCGCCCTGGGCGGTGTCGCACTCATCTCGGCCGGCCCGGGCGGCTACTTCGACCTCGCCGGATACCTGTTCGGCCTCGGCGCCGGGGCGGCCTTCGCGGTCTACACCATCTGCGCCGACACGGTGGGCAAGTCCGACGCCGGTCTCGGCGACCTGGCCCTGTCCGTGACGGTCGCCGCAGTGGTCACACTGCCCGTGTCCCTCACGCACGCCGCAGCCGTGACCTCGCCCCAGTGGGGCGTCCTCGCCGTCTCCGCCGTCGTGGGCGTCGTCGTGCCCTACACCGTCGACACCGTCGCCGGTCGCATCACCTCGGCGCGCGTCATCGGCACGCTTTTCGCGATCGACCCCGCGATGGGTGCGCTGCTCGGCTGGCTCCTGCTCGGTGAGGCGCTCACGCCCTCCGCGACCACCGGCATCGTGCTCGTGTCGGCGGCGGGAGCACTCGTCGTCTGGGCAGCAGGACGGTCGGACGAGCGGGACCCCGCCGCCCGCGTGCCCGGGCCGCCGCCGCACGTGGGCACGCACGACTCCTGACCCGTTCCTAGGATTCCGCGAGACCTGGCCCAAGGGCGCGGCGCTGGGCTCTTCCCCCTATGGCAGCACCCGCAGCGCGGCCCGGTCCCGCGCGCAGCATCCGCTCGTGCCCGATCCCGAAGACCCTGTCCGTGACAGCCGCCCGGCAGGCCATCTTCTCGCGGTCGTCGCAGCGGTGGTGGTAAGGCCGTGGCATTCCAGCCATCGCGCGGCGCAGACTGATCGGCGGGTGTTTCGCGGCTCTTCAGGTACGCACTCACAACGGTGAGTGAAATCCCAGGTGGGCGAGCCGTGCTCTTTCCAGGAAGCATTCCTGGAGAACTGAAGCGCCATCCTGCCCCGGGCCGACCCGGTCACGGGTTACTGCCTCGCTACCTTCTCTTGAGGCGGCGGGGCATCGGCCCCTGCGACCACCAACGGCGGAGGAGGCGCGATCGGGGCCGAAGGCATCCTCGACGCGGGTCTGCAGGTCGCGGTCAGGCTTCTGTCGAAGACACGTGCGCAGTGCTCGAAGTCCGCCGCCACGGGGACAGAGGCGCGCCTCGCGACGAAGCCACCCCTGTGCCCGAAGCGCCAGACCCTGCTGGGTCGAGACAGCGGGTGCCCGCAGCGCAGCGCCTCGGTCGCATGACCCGGAGCGCGGCGGGTGGCCCACCCAACCCGCAGGTCCGCCGGGGAGTGCACCCGCCCGAGCTCCGTATCGGCAGCACGGTTCGAACGAGTCGGCTGAGGGCCGACGACGAAAAGGAGAGTCATGAGCACCACGTATCGACGCCGGCTCATCGCGGCGGGAACTTGTGTGACATTGGCGCTGGCTATCGGCGCCTGCTCGAGCGCCAACGAGCGGAAGTACGACATCGCGCCGATATTTCCGCTCTCCGCAGACAAGTGCGAGAAGTACAACGGCGAGACGGAGGGGGAGGGTCGAATGGCCCACTGCTGGGTGTCTCTCGACGACTGCAGACGCGCAGCAGTCGACTGGGCGGCGGCGATGAAGAAGTCCGGCGTTGATGACGCCATTCTGTTCTCCTGCGAATGAGCCAGGCGGCGCACGGGTCGCAGGTTGCTGCGTCGAGCGTCGAAGGTCACTTGCCCTTGCCCCTGCCTGCTGCCCTGACGGTCGGGCGGAGCGCATGCACGTCGGGCGATGAGTCGGGTGGTGCGCGTTCGGATCGGGCAGACGCAACGCTCTGCGTGGGCGCGTCGTGAGAGGGCATATCGCTCACACCTCCTTGGTGGGCTGGTTGCTCGTGCGCGGGCGGGCGATTGGCGAGCGAGTCGGTGGACCCGACGTAGTCGGAGTCGAAGTCGTCGGATTTTGCAGGCTGGTGCGTTGACGCGGGCTCACACGCAGAAACCCCCGCCACAGCGTCGCGAGGACGTTGTGGCGGGGGCCTGTGCGGCTTACGGAAGCCGTATTGACGAGGTCACATCCTGACGCATTCCATGCCGCATCCGTCGACCCCGTCGTCATAGCCGTTGTGAGGCGGCGGTGTGATTTTCGGAGTGGTCTTCGGGGTGTTCGGCTCGCTTGGCTTTACCGATGAACTGCGGCTGGAGCCCTTCGACGAACCGCCAGAGGAGCTGGACGAGCCGTTGCTGGAGCCGGTCGATGACGAACTGCTCTGCGCCTTGTTCTGCGCAGCAGCCTTCTGTTCGGCAGCGATGCGAGCGGCCTCGGCGTCGGCGGTCTTCTTCGCCTCGACAGAGTCGTTCACGGTGGCGACTGCACCCTCAAGAGCCTGCTGGGTGGCGGCAAAGTCCGCTGCGGCCTTGGTCAGCGCGTCGACCGACGTGCCGTCGACGGCCGCACCCGACAGTGCGTTGGCGGTGTCGATGGCGGCCTGAAGGCCCTGGCGGGTCGCGTTGTCGGCGACCTGGCCGTCCGTGCCGGCAAGCGTCTGCGTGGCTGAGGCGATCACGCTGTCGAGTGCCGTCTTCGCGGCGTCGGACGCGGTCGTCGCATTGTCGAGCAGGAGCTGCTGGTGCGAGGCGAGAGCCGCCTCGTTCGCAGCCTTGAGCTTGGTGTCGCGGCTGTTGATGTCGGCGAGGGTCTTCTTGGCGTCAGCGAGGATCGCCTGGGCCTCCTCGAGGGTAGAGCCGTCCTCGACGGGGACGATAACGATATCGAGGGCTTTGGTCGACTTCTCGATCTCGAACGCCAGGTCGGCGGCCTTGACCGTGTCTGCGATCGAGTGCTCGACCGTCGCCTCGGTCTTCTTCGCGGTGTCCAGGTCGGCGCGGATCGTCTTCTGCGTGGCCCTTGTCTGGTTGGCGACATCGACCACGGAGGCGGCGACGGCGTCGATCTTGTGCTGGGTGTGGATCTTGTTGTAGGCGATGGTGCCAACGGCGCCGAGTGCGAGCACGGCGACGACGATGGCCGCGATGATCGCGTTGCGCTTGGTGTTGTTGTGAGTATCGGGCGTGGCAACTGCCACAACCTCGGTGGTGGTGTCGGTCATGAGTTGTTCCTGGGTTTCTGGTTTCCGGTCGGTCATGGACGGACCGGGATTGTGGGTTGGTGGGATCGAATAGGCCTCCGAGTGCACGAGATGATTTGGGGAAACCTCTCAGAGGGTCAACCCTCAAGCGTGAGAGGTGACAATGCAACGGTGTCGCGATATTCGGTTGTAGTGGTCATGCATAGATGACCTCGGGTCATCTGGTTTCTGGCGTGATGTCACAAGCGCGGCTCCCCGAGTGCTGCCAGGGGAGTCTTACTCCCGCCTGACCGCATCTGCATGGGGTGTGGCGTGGAGTGCCGCTCGTGTCACGGGTGAATCGGTTGTTCAGTCGGTGCAGCCGAGCGAGCGTCGTCATGCACTCTGCATCTCTGCGTGCGCCAGTCGTGCCTCGCTGCGCACGAGCATCGTCTGACGTTCGTGCCGGTCGGGGTTGGGCACTGCTCGTCATCGCGCAAGTGGTTCCGTGAGGGGAACCTGCCGGTGCCAGCGGGACAAACCGAGCAGGCCAGGCGGCACGACCACCAAGGCTTCTCGCTCGCGTGTCACCGCACAGCCGAGGGCGCACGACGCCGCAGGCCCACCGGGATAGAACACACGCCAGCGCCGTCAACACCGTTCGGACAGCAGAGCACCGAGAAGTCCCCGGACCCACTCACGCTCACTTCTCAGGAACGGTCTACGAGGCGGTCGCGCATCGTCAGGCGCCGCGGGGTGGTGCGGGCCGAGGGGTGCCCGACGAGCCGAACGCCGAGTCGTGGATCGATCTGGTCGCCCGCGACGACGAGCGGGCTCTGGGGCTGTACCGGCTCGCGCCGCGCACGGGCCGTACCCACCTGCTCCGGCCGCACATGGCCTCGCTCGGCCTGCCGCTGCTGCACGACCCTCCTGGCCCGAGCTGCGGGCGGACGCCCCCGACAACCCGGACCGGTCGCTGCAGCTCCTGGCGCGGTCGCTGGCGTTCGACGACCCATTCACCGGCGAGGGCCGCGCTTTCGACTCGCGGCGCTTGCCGGCGGCGAGGGGTCAGGCCTGACGGCGCGGTCCTCCGTTGCCCCCGACGGTCAGGGGCTGTACCTCAGACGGCGCACGGCATAGGCCCGGATCGCCGCGGCCAACCACGAGGGGAGATCGGGGTCGTCGACACCGACGACGGCTCGCTGCGAGGGATCGGACTCGATCAGGTCGGCAAGTGCGTGATAGGCCGCAGGGCTCGCGGGCCACGTGGCGCAGACGGCGTCGTAGTGCTCGGAGACGAGGTCGAGCGCTGAGGGCGACGTCGGTTCCAGGTGCGCGCGGCGTGCCCGGGAAAGCCGGTTGTAGAGGTTCCGGGCCCGGGATGCGGCCTCGTCGTAGTCGTCCCTGGTCCAGTGCGCCGGCCACGCGTCGGCCGTGGGTAGGACGCGGGTCGCCGCCTCCCCGAAATTCTCCCGCAGCGTGGCGGCGAGCTGCGCCCGTCCTTCCTGCAGACCACGGAAGAACTCCTCGTCGGGCAGACTGCGACCACCTTCGAGGTCGTCGAGGGTCCGACCGATCGTGACCGCGATCGCGTCGAGACGGTCGCGTTCAGCCGTCACGAGCTGGCTGTGGCGCCGCAGCGCGGCGATCTCGTCGTCTTCTCCGGTCAATATCGCCTTGATCTGCGAGAGCGGGACGTCGAGGTCGCGCAGTAGCAGGATCCGTTGGAGCCGACGGAGCTGGGTCCGGCTGTACCAGCGGTACCCGTTCGCAGAGACCTCGGCCGGTGCGAGCAGTCCGATCTCGTCGTAGTGCCGCAGAGTCCGGGCCGAGACGCCGGACATCTTGGCGACCTTGCTGATCGAGTACCGCACGGTCGAATGCTACGGCTTGACCTTCTCGCAACGGCAACTTCTACCGTGGCCGGGATGAACTTGACGCAGTCATTGGTCACCGCACCGGTCGCGCGCAAAGGCGTCGCGCAGTTGGACGAGGCTCTCGACCGCCTGGCGCACGCCGACCGCGACGCGCGCCAGGCTGCTGCCCTGAACGTCGGCGAGATCGCTGACCCTGCCGCTGCACCGGGCCTGGTTGCTCGGCTGTGGTCGGAGCCGGACCCCTTCGTGCGTGAGACTCTCTCGTGGGCGATCACTCGCGTGGCCGCCGCCGCCACTCCGCTCCTGCTGGAGGCCCTGACGAGCGCCCGTGCGGCCACGCTCGATCGAGCGCTGCACGTCCTGAGCAAGATCGCGGACCCGGCGACTGTGGACGCCATGATCCCGTTGGCGGACGACGCCGACCCCCACGTCGCGGCGAAAGCCCGGTGGGCGCTCGCCCGGATCGGCGACCCCCGAGCCATCCCTGCCTTCGTGGCACACCTGGGAGTGGGTGACGACACCACACGCAACGGCGTGACCAGGGATCTCGCGTCCTTCGCTGCGCGCGCCGTGCCCGCACTTGTCGATGCTCTCACCAGCGACAAGACCCACGTGCGCAGTCACGCCGCTGAGGCCCTCTGCTTCATGGGACCTGGTGCCGAGGGCGCCACCGACGTACTCTCCGGGGCCCTCGACGACCCCGACGGCGAAGTGCGGGTCTCCGCGGCGATGGCCCTCTTCGATCTGCGCACTCCGCGAGCACACGCGGCCCTCACGCGGCGCACCAAGACGGCGGATCGGCGAGTGCGTGCGATCGCGGACCGCGCCGCCCGGCGACCCGGCGGGCCGTAGCGGCGGCGGCTGCTCCGTTCGGCCAGCCGGGTGGTCGTGGAGAGGGCGGGTTCGACGACGTCGGCGATGTACTGGGCCACCGACGACGTGGGGGGTTCACTTCGGCTGCTCGTCGACCGACGCCCGGATCTGGTTCGCCTTGGCCTTGGCCCTGGCTCGTGCGCGCAGTTGACCGTCGGTCGTCCGTCTGGAGACCTGGGTGCGCTGGGGGATCAGCCGGGCGTAGCCCTCTGGGCACGCAAGGGCTGGGGCGGACGCTCGAGCCAACCCGCGACACGCCCGGCGCGGACACACTTTCTGGCCGCTAACCCCCGCCAACCCGATGCCGGACGCTCGCAGCAAAGAAAAAGGCCCCCTGAACTGTGCTTTCGCAAGTCAGAGGGCCTTCTTGGGCTCCCGCGGTTGGACTTGAACCAACGACCGTCCGATTAACAGTCGGATGCTCTGCCAGCTGAGCTACGCGGGATCGCTTCGGCCTCGTGCCCGAGGCCGGGTAGAACAATACCAGGCGTCGGGCGGTGCTCAGAACCCGGTGGTGCGTGCAGCGCCGCGGGTCACCACGCCATCCCCGCCGCGGCACGAACGCGCTGCTCAGCGGCGTCGACGACGGGGCCGACGTCCGGGGCGTCCAGGTCGACTCCGGCCCCGGCGAGCACCTGGGAGAAGAGGGTGCCGTCGACGTCCCGGCGCACGGCGACGCGCGCCGTGCGGTCGCCCGGCAGCGGAACCTCCTCGGCGAGCACGACCGACCACTCGACGCGCTCCCGCACGACCCGCGCAAGCCGGGACCGTGTGGCGTCGGCAAGACGAAGCCGCAGCGGTGCCTGCTGGTCGACCCACCGGACGGTGATGGCGGCGTGTGCTGGGTCGAACGATGCGCGGTCGACGTCCGACCAGACGTGACGCACGACGACGTCGGCGCTCCCGTCCGTGGTGATCAGTTCGGTGCGCGTCGCGACCGCCCACCCGCCGTCGGTGAGCAGGGCGGCGGCGAGCACACGTTCGGTGTTCGGCAGGCCGAGCGCCGAACGTACGCCCGCAGGAATCGAAGGACGTCGCGACCACATGTGCCCCGTGCAGGACTTGAACCCGCGACCGAGAGATTATGAGTCTCCTGCTCTGACCAGCTGAGCTAACGGGGCGAAGTTTCATCCTATCGGAGTGGTCGCGCACCCCCTGTCGCTCCAGCGCAGACATGCAGGTCACAGCGTTGGCTGGCGACGGTGGAGCAGGCGTGGGGCCGGCCGCCGGCGGGGGCTGCCTCGGCCAGGATGCGAGTGGTCAGACCAACGCCAGGTGGTCGGAGACGAGCTGGTTCAGCGATACCCGTTGCTCGGCGGCCTTCTCGGTCAGCCGGCGGTGGGTCTCCGGGGAGATTCGGAGGCGGAACTCCCCGGAGTAGTTGCGGTCGGCCAGCGGCACGGGGACGGTCCTCCCTTTTGCCTCGATGCGTTCGACGACGTCGTAGGCGAGCCTCTGGATGCCGGCGATCGCGGAGTCCCGGTCTGGCCCGAGCCAGCACAGGAGCGGCAGCTCGAGCACGGTACCGGCGAACTTCTGGTCCTCTGCCGACCACGTCACCCGGTAGCAGTAGCGGTCTGCGGCGTTCATGAGCCTCCTTCGACTGGTGCGCCCTCGTCCTGCCCATCGCTTCGACGACTCGGACGCGGCACGGCGTGGCCCTGCGGCCCATGTTCTGGTGGTTGGCTCGCGGCTGGCGTTGCACGGACCCGGCTCGCCCCGCCGCGAGGTGGGGTCACGGGGCGGACGCCGTGATGCGGTGGTCGCAGCCGCGCGTCAGGCCGGGCGGGCCGTGCCGCCCGGCTCGGCCTGCCCGGCAGCCCCTCCCGTGCCGGCGGGGCGACGAGTGGTCAGTTCCGCAGCCGGCGGCTGGCGATCCGCAGGCTCGTCCCCACGACGAGCGCGAGGGCGGCGACGAGGAGCGCCGTCGAGATGTGAGCGCCGGTGCTGGCGAGCAGCCCGCTGGGCGCGTCTGCCTCGGGGACGCTCGGCTCGGTGGGGTCCGAGGTCCCGGGGTCGACTGTCGGCACGGGAGTCGGGGTACTCGTGGGCTCGTTCGCCGTGCCCTCGTACACGATCGTGCCGATGGCGCTGGGGCGGGCGCCGAGGGAGGCGTTCTCCCTGCTCAGCGAGCCGATAGTGGCGGTGAACTTGACCGGCGCGGTCTCCACGTGGTCGATCGTCGGCACGGCGACGGTCTTCGGCGACGTGTCGCCGTCGGCCCACCGCACCGTCGTGGTCGTGGCCTCGTAGTCGACGCCGGACTTCGCGGAGCCGTCCGTGGTCAGGACGGTGACCGCGAGGGCCCGTGTGTCGTCGCCGGAGCGCTCGATCGTGAACGTGGCGTCGTCGCCGCCGACGACTGTGACGTCTTCGACGAACTGCACGGTGTTGCCCTGGACCTCTACGGCCCCGACGTCGATCGCGGCGCCCTGGACGCGCTGCAGACCGCGCTGGTCGCCGGCGTAGAAGGCGGCGTCGGCTCCGCCGGGCGCGACGCCTGCGTCGATCAGCGGGCTGCCCGCCTGCGGCCTGTACGTCGGGGTGCCGCCACCGTTGTCCGTCAGGTCGCCGAGCCTCATCGACGCCCGGTCCACGATCGTGTAGATGCCGTCGGGCATGGTCGCCGAGGACAGGCAGTTCTCACCGGAGATCGAGTTCGAGGTGATGACGTTCCCGCCGCCGACCACCTGCAGCGGGTCCTGCGTGCCGGCGCGATAGCCGAGGGGCGCACAGTCCCCGGAGTCGATGACGTTGTTGTCGAGTATCGCCTGGGTGGACGGGTCGAGACTCGCGAGGATGCTCGCTCCGGTGCCGATGACGGTGTTGTTGCGCATGACCAGGTCGGGGGTGGCCGAACCGTCGGTGTCGATGCCGGCGCCCCAGACTCCCACCGGGTACTCGGCGATGGAGCTTGACCGCTTCAGCGTGAAGGTCGAGTTCTCGATGATGACGATCGGTTCGTCGGTGCCCGCGCTCGCATGCAGGCCTCCGTAGAAGACCGTGGGCGTGTGCGAGCTGACGACGGACTCGACCGAGGTGCGGTTCATCAGCATCCGGCAGGACGCGTCGTGCTCGCAGCGCAGCTCGAAGGCGCCGTGGTACGGCTCGGCGTACCCGTCGACGTCCGGGGTCGTGAAGGTCGAGTCCTCGACGGTGAACTCACCGGCGAGGTACCCGCTGACGAACCCGGCCATGGTGCTCATCGTCGTGTTCGTGATGGTCACGGAAGCCGCTCCGGCCCCCTCGCTGTCCAGGCCGACGCGGAAGTAGGTGTCCAGCCCGGTCAGGTTCCCGCTGTCCACCGTGACGTTGTCGAGCGTGAAGTCGGCCGTGCCCCGGAGATAGACCCCGGTCTTGCTGGAGCTGGTGTCCGTGGTGACGAACGTGGTGTCGATGATCGAGACGCTGCCGGCTCCGAGTCCGGTGGCCGCGCTGAAGGCGAGGCTTCCCGCGCTCACGGCGAACGTCGAGTCCTCGACCGTCACCTCGCTGGCGGCGCCGATGCGGATGGCGGCGTCGGCGGCCGACCGGGACGGCCTGGCCGCGGTGCCCGTGAGGCTGACGTCGCGCAGGGTCAGGCTGGCGGCGTTGGCCTCGAGGTTGATCTCGTCGCCGATGACGGACAGCCCGGCGATCGTCACGGCACCCGTCCGCGCCTGCGACCCGTTGTACAGGCCGAAGCCCTGCGTCCCGGCGTCGATGAGCGTCTTCGTCGAGCCCAGTCCCTGGATGGTCAGCGAGGTCGCGTCGCCCGGGGGCGACGTGACGTGGAGCGAGCAGTCCGGGTTGAGCCTGATCGGTTCGGTCGTCGTGATGCTGATCGTGTAGTCGCCCGGCGTGGAGCGCGCGACGGTCTCGAACTGGTCGACCGCCCACCGCAGCGTGCCCTCGGGGCCGGTCCCGGAGCAGCCGCCGGTGAGTGCGACAGCGTCGTCGCCTCCCACGCTGACCTCCCAGATCGTCCCTGAGGTCTGGGCGGCGTTCGCGAGGCCGCTGCCCGCGATGCTGGCTGCGACCAGTGCGAGAGCGACCCACGCGGCACGGCGCAGGCCCGCGCGCGAGTCGAGTGGAGGTGTGCACGTGCGCATTTGGGTCCCTTTCCGGGGGTCTGCGTTGCCGCCAGGCATTGGCCAGGCGTGGCGGCGTGTTTGGGCAGCGAGCGCCCGTCGCTTCTGCGGTAGAAGGCGGAGACGCGATGCCTGGGCAAGTAAACGACGCATTCCGACATGACGTCGCGAAAATGGCGCGTCTTCTTTGTCGGGTGGCGTCCGCAGCGCGGCTGAAGGCGCGTTTCCAGGCGGAATCAGGCGCGCGATGATTGCCGCGGGGAGGCGCGCACGGCGCGCCTTGAGCTCCGGCTCCGTGTTCGAAGTCGTGCGGAGAGCGATGGCCGTCTCGGCGCCATTCTTCCTGCTCGCAAGAATGGCAACGTTTGCGCTCTGCCTCTTGCCCGGGGCGCATGCCCGTGCTCGACGCGCCGGCCGGGCCTCGCAGCGGGCGGGGCGCGGCGTGCAACTTTGTCGCAGACTGGGCTGCGAATGGTTTGAGGTGACCGGAACCCTGAGGTCGATGTGGCAGGTTGTACCCGTGTGGTGGCTCGTGGTCGGGGTAGGACTCGTGGTGACAGGCGGCGTGGTCGCCCGCCGCGTCGCCTTGCGCGCGCGCGAGGACCTGCCGGGTCCTGCCGGCGGCCTGACGCTCGCCGTGGGGCTGAGCCTGGCGTTCTGGGGCCTGGTCGCTGTCGTCGTCGGGCTGGTCGTCGTCCTTCGCTGACACCGCCGCGGGGGTCGGCCGTGAAAGAATGCACGCCATGGCAATGCGAGAGATCCGTGTGATCCCTGACCCCGTGCTGCGCACCGTGTGTGACGAGATCACCACGATCGACGACGGCGTCCGCGGCCTGGTTGCCGACCTGATCGAGACGGTCGACGCCGAGGGCCGTGCCGGTCTCGCGGCCAACCAGATCGGCGTGAACCTGCGCGCGTTCTCGTGGAACATCGACGACGAGGTCGGCTACGTCCTCAACCCACGCATCGTGGCGCTCGGCGACGAGCTTCAGGACGGCGACGAGGGCTGCCTGTCGGTGCCGGGTCTGTGGTATCCCACGACGCGTGCCGCCTACGCCCGGGTGGAGGGCATCGACCTGGACGGGAACGCCGTCGTCGTCGAGGGGACCGGTCTCATGGCACGCTGCCTCCAGCACGAGTGCGACCACCTGGACGGCAAGCTCTACCTCGACCGTCTGGAGCGCAGCGTGCGCTCCAAGGCGATGCGGGAGCTGCGCGCCCGCCTGTGACGTGGCGTCCGTCTCGCGTCAGCGCGTGCGGTCGGGCATCATGGCGCGTGGCACACTGGTGACCGCACGATCACACCGCAAGGTGACACGCCGCACGCCGACCTGGTTGAGGACGTAGGGGAAGACGGACCTCGACCCAGGGAGGAACAATGTCCGGCGCTATCACCCGCGGTGTCCTTTTCGTGCATTCGGCTCCACGTGCCCTGTGCCCCCACGTCGAGTGGGCGGCAGGCAACGTGCTGGGTTCGCGCGTGTCCATGGACTGGACGGTGCAGCCCGCCGCGCGCGGCCTGCACCGTGCCGAGTTCTCCTGGCAGGGCATCCAGGGCACCGGTGCGCGCCTTGCGTCTGCCCTGCACGGGTGGGACCACCTGCGCTACGAGGTGACCGAGGAGGCCAGCCACGGTGCCGACGGTGCCCGCTGGTCGCACACCCCGGACCTCGGCATCTTCCACGCCATGACTGACGTGCATGGCAACGTCGTCATCTCCGAGGACCGTGTCCGGTCGGCGCTCGACCTCGCTCACGATCCGCGCGCCATGCGGGATGCGCTCGACCTCGCGCTGGGCACCGCGTGGGACGACGAGCTCGAACCCTTCCGCTACGCAGGGGCCGGCGCACCGGTGCGCTGGCTGCACCGCGTCGGCTGAGCCACCACCTGGGACGACGACGGCGCCCCGCCCTCGACGAGGAGGAGCGGGGCGCCGTCGTGCGTGGGGGCGCGGTCAGGCGTTCGTGACCACGAGGGCCACGTTGTGCCCGCCGAAGCCGAACGAGTTGTTGAGCGCGACGACGTCGCCGGCGGGCAGCGCGGCGGGCACGTCGCGCACCAGCGGCACCTGAAGCTCGGGGTCGGGCTTGGCGACGTTGATGGTCGGGGGAGCGAGGCGCTCGTGGACCGCCTTGACCGTGAACAGCGTCTCCAGCGCACCCGCCCCGCCGAGCAGGTGCCCGGTCATCGACTTGGTGGCCGACAGCAGCACGTGGTCGGCCTCACCGCCGAGCAGCGAGCGGATCGACGCCGTCTCGGTGAGGTCGCCGACCTTGGTCGACGTGGCGTGCGCGTTGACGTGGACGACGTCACGCCCGGTCGCGCCGGCGTTCTCCAGCGCGCGGCGCATGGCAGCGACCTGGCCGCGCCCCTCCGGGTCGGGGGAGGTGATGTGGTAGGCGTCGGACGACAGGCCGACGCCCGCGATCCTGGCGTAGACGCGCGCGCCGCGCGCGGCAGCGTGCTCGGCCGACTCCAGGACGACGACGGCCGCGCCCTCGCCGACGACGAAGCCGTCACGGTCGACGTCGTACGGGCGCGAGGCGCCGGCCGGGTCGTCGTTGCGCAGCGACAGCGTGCGCGACGCCGCGAACGCGGCGATCGGCATGGGGTGGATCGTGGCCTCGGTGCCGCCCGCGACGACGACGTCGGCGCGGCCGTTGCGGATCATCTCGACGCCGTACCCGATCGCCTCGGCACCCGACGCGCACGCCGACACCATGGCGTGCGCCCCGGCGCGGGCGCCGATCTCAAGTTCGACGTACGCGGCGGGCGAGTTCGGCATGAGCATCGGCACGGTCATCGGCAGCATGCGGCGCGCGCCGCGCTCGCGCAGCGTGTCCCAGCCGTCGAGCGTCGTCCAGATCCCGCCGATGCCCGACGACACGACGGCGCCCAGGCGCTCGCCGTCGACCTCGGCCCCGGCGAGCCCGGCGTCGGCCCACGCCTCGCGCGTGGCGATGATGGCGTACTGCGCGGACGGGTCCATCCGCTTGATCTCGGGGCGCGCGAGCACCTCGTCGGGCTTGACCTTGATGGTCGCCGCGAAGGTGACGGGGATGCCGTACTTCTCCGCCCAGTCGTTCTCGAGGGTCCGAGCGCCCGACTCGCCGGCCAGCGCGGCCGTCCAGGTGGACACGGCGTCACCGCCGAGCGGCGTGGTGGCGCCGAGCCCGGTCACGACGACGTCTCGGGGTGCGGTCATGGCGATGCTCCTGGGGTTCGGGAGGTACGGGGAGGCGGCCGACGGCGGCGGTGCGCCGCCGTCGGCCAGTGAGCCGTGGTCAGGCCTGGGCGCCGGCGATGAAGGTCACGGCGTCGCCGACGGTGGCGAGGTTCTTGACCTCCTCGTCGGGGATGCGGACCCCGAACTTGTCCTCGGCGTGCGTCACGATGGTCATCATCGACAGCGAGTCGATGTCGAGGTCGTCGGTGAAGGACTTCTCGAGCACGACGGCGTCGGTGGGCAGGCCCGTCTCCTCGGCGACGATCTCGGCGAGGCCCTCGAGGATCTCGGTGTCGGTGTAAGCCATGAGTGTTTTTCCTTCTGGTTGAGGGTGTCCGGGGCCGGCGGCCCCGGGAGTTCGTGGGAACAGGGGCGAGGTTACGGCAGCACCACGACCTGGGCGGCGTACACCAGCCCGGCCCCGAACCCGATCTGCAGTGCGACGTCGCCCGACTTCGCCTGGCCCTCGGCCACGAGCCGGTCGATCGCCAGCGGGATCGACGCGGCCGAGGTGTTGCCCGTCTCGACGATGTCGCGCGCGACGACGACGTCGCCGGGGAGCTTGAGCTGCTTGACCATCTGGTCGATGATCCGCATGTTCGCCTGGTGCGGGACGAACACGTCGATGTCCTGCGGCCCCACGCCGGCGGCGTCCATCGCGGCCTGCGCGAACTTGCCGACCTGGAAGCTCGCCCACTTGAAGACGGTCTGGCCGTCCTGGCGCAGCGTCGGCCAGCCGAGCGACGGATCCGCGCGCAGGTCGGTCCACGAGTGCGTCTGGCGGATCGTGGCGGCCTTGGAACCGTCCGAGCCCCAGACCGTGGGGCCGATGCCCGGCGTGTCCGAGCGTCCGACGACGGCGGCGCCCGCGCCGTCGCCCAGCAGGAACGAGATGGAGCGGTCGGTCGGGTCGATGATCTCCGACAGCTTCTCGGCGCCGATCGCGAGCACGTTGCGGGCGACGCCCGAGCGCACCAGCGCGTCGGCCTGCCCGATCGCGTAGCAGTAGCCGGCGCACGCGGCCGAGATGTCGTAGGCGGCCGCCGGGTTGGCGCCGATGCGGTCGGCCAGGATGGCGGCGGCCGACGGCGTCTGCACGAAGTGCGAGATGGTCGACATGACGACGGCGTCGATCTCGTCGGGTGCGATGCCGGCGGCGGCGATCGCCTTGGTCGCGGCGACCTGCGCCAGGTCCAGCACGTCGCGGTCGGCGCCCGCGCGACGGCGGGTGACGATGCCGGTGCGCTGACGGATCCACTCGTCCGAGGAGTCGATCGGGCCCGCGATGTCGTCGTTCGTGACGACGAGCTCTCCGCGCTCGGCGCCGATGCCGAGGATGCGCGAGTGGGCGACCGGCTGGGCCTGCTTGAGCTGGACTGTCATGCCTGGGCTCCGTTCGTGCGCGCGGCGTCGGAGTGGGCGGCGACGAGGTCACGCGCGGCCTCGACGTCGGCAGGCGACTTGATGGCGACGAGCTCGACGCCCTTGAGGGCGCGCTTGGCGAGACCGGTGAGCACACCCCCGGGGGCGAGCTCGAGGATGCCCGTCACGCCCCGGGCGGCGAGGCCCTCCATGACGAGGTCCCACCGCACGGGAGCGGTGATCTGCGCAGCGATGCGTGCGAGCACCGCGGCGGCGTCGCCGTGCGGCTGCCCGTCGAGGTCGGCGAGGAAGGGCACGCGCGGGTCGGCCGCGGGCCACGCCGTCGCGACCGGCTCGAACAGGTCGCGCGCCGAGTCCATGAACGGGGTGTGGAACGCGCCGGCGACCTGGAGCGGGATGACCCGAGCGCGAGCCGGGGGGTTCGCGGCGAGCGCCGCGAGGTTCTCCGGCGAGCCGCCCGCGACGGTCTGTCCCGCGCCGTTGATGTTCGCCGGCCACAGGCCGGCACCCTCGATGGCGGCCCGCACCTCGTCCGGGTCGCCGCCGACGACGGCGCTCATCCCCGACGGCGCAGCGGCGGCCGCCTGCGCCATCGCCTGCGCGCGGCGGGTCACGAGGCCGACGGCACCGGCGTCGTCGAGCACGCCCGCGACGGCGGCGGCGGCGACCTCGCCGACCGAGTGCCCGGCGGTCACGTCGACGACGTCGGCGGTGTCACGCCCGTCGAGGACGACGCGCAGCGACAGCAGCGACGAGGCGACGATGAGCGGCTGGGCGACCGCCGTGTCCCGGATGGTGTCGGCGTCCGACGTCGTGCCATGGGCGACGAGGTCGAGGCCGGACGCCGCAGCGTATGCGGCAAGAAGGTCAGCACCTCCGGGCAGGTCGAGCCACGGAGCGAGCATCCCGGGGGTCTGAGAGCCCTGTCCTGGGCAGACGACGGCGAGCACGGGTCAACGGTGACAGACGCACCAGCCCGCGGCGCGTACCGACAGGCACGAACCTGCCCGAACGCGATTGTGGGGTTCCCACAAGCGTGTTCGGGCTCGGACCCGTCAGGTGAGCTGGCCGAGAGCGAGCGCCACCTGGAGCACGAACGACTCGCGCGCGTCGAGCGGGTCCCAGCCGGTGATCTCGGAGACCTTGCGCAGCCGGTAGCGGACGGTGTTGGGGTGCACGTACAGCTGACGCGCGGCGGCCTCCAGCGAGCGCCCGGTGCCGAGGTAGGCCGAGAGCGTCTCGAGCACCGACCCGGTGGCGTTCTCCAGCGGCCGGTACGCCTGCCCGACGAGCGTGCGGCGGGCGGCGTCGTCGCCGATCAGGACGCGCTCGGGCAGCAGGTCGTCGGCCAGCACCGGGCGCGGGGCCTGCGGCCACGCCGGAGCGGCCGCGAGCCCCGCGAGGGCGGCGGCCGCCGAGCGCGAAGCCTCCGCGACCGACGGCACGAGCCCGCCGATGACCACGGTCCCGGACCCGAAGCGCGGCACCAGGCTCGTGGCGGCGGCCACCAGGTCGCCGTCGCCGCCGAGCACCAGGACGATGCGGTCGCCGTGGATGCCCACGAGCGCGTCGCCGGCCGCACGGCGCGCGGCCCGCCGCAGGTCCGCCGTGTGCAGCTCGTCGAGGCCACCCGTCGTCGTGCCGACCATCACGAGCACCTGCCCGCGTCCGCTCCAGCCCAGCGCGGACACCCGCGAGCGAACCGCGTCGTCGCCGTCGCCACGCACCAGCGCGTCGACGACCAGGGCCTCGAGCCGGGCGTCCCACGCCCCGCGCAGCTCGGCGGCGCGGGCGTACACCTCGGCGGCGGAGAACGCGACCTCGCGCGAGTACCGCAGCACCGCCTCACGGACCTCGCGCTCGGCACCGGGACCGGCGACCTGGTCGGCGTGCGACTCGACAACGTCGACCATGAGGCGCACGAGCTGGAGCGCCTGCTGCAGCGAGATCGACTGCGTCAGCTCGCGGGGAGCCGCGGCGAACATCTCGCCCACACCGCTGGGCGGGGCCGACGGGTCGGCGAACCAGGTGACGAACGCCGTGATGCCAGACTGCGCCACCAGGCCGACGTAGGAGCGGTCCTCGGCCTGGAGGTCGCGGTACCACGGCAGCTCCTCGTCGAGGCGGCGCAGGGCTGCCGCTGCCAGGAACCCGGCCCCCTCACGGACGCGCTGCACCGTCGCGGCACGGTGCTCAAGGCTGTGGTCGGCGTTCGTGGTGGCGTGGGGCACCTTTCGAGGATACGTGCGCACACGCACACCCGACCAGGGAACGCTTGTGGGGATGGCACAAACGGTCCCCTGTGACGGGGATCGTCCGCGTTCACACCGGTCCCGTCCCCGAACGACGACGGTCCGCCGCTGCCGCAGGACCGCAGCGCGCGCCGTCGGAGTGATCTCGGCACACTCGCAAGGCGCGGTTGTGGTTATGGTCATGACATGGCACTCATGCCCCGGCTCCGCGCCCTTCTCCGCCGGCAGTTCTCGGCGTCGACCGTCGGCACACGACGTCCCACGTCGACGGACCGGCGGCGTGGCGACTCGGTCCAGGAAGACGCGCTGCGCGCGATGCTGCATGACGACCCGAACGACGTGCGGGCGTTCGACGCGCTCGCCGAGCTCGTGCGTCGGCGCGCCGCCGAGTCGGCCAACCCCGAGGACCCGCTGACCGCGGCGGCCGACGAGGAGACACCGGCCGACCAGCGGGAGCGGGCGGCCGACCTCGCGGTGTGGGCGCTCGCAGAGGAGTTCGCCGGTCACCCGCGGGGCTGGTACCCGCTGCTCGAGCTGGGCCGGCTGTCCCTGAGCTCCGACCCCGAGGGCGCCGTGCGGCGCCTCGCCACCGCCGCCGAGCGCGACCCCGAGGGCCGCGCCCTGGCGGGCGGCATGGAGATCCTGCGTGGCGCAGGGATGCCGGTCGAGGCGCTCGGGCTCGGCGTCGGCCACTGGCGCGCTCGGGAGCACATCCCCGCCGTCGGCGAGCATCTGGTGATCGCGGCCCTCGAGGCGGGCCGCGTCCTGGAGGCGCGCCAGCACCTGGCGAGCCTCCAGCTCCACCCGGACCACGGCGAGGTCGCCCGTGTCCGCCCGGCCCTCGAGCAGGCGATCGCCGCCCACGAGGCCGCCCAGCAGCCCGCACCCTGATCTCGGTGCCGCCCGCTCTCGCCCGCCCACGGCGGTGCGGGAGCGCACCGTGCCGGTGCCCCGACACGTCAAGGGCCTCAGCCCCCGGTGATGCTCACGGCACCACCCGGGGCTGAGGCCCTCGACGTCGTCAGACGGTCAGCTCTCACCGCCCGCGTTGCCCGAGGTACCTGCCGTGACGTCGAGCAGGCGGTACTTCTCCACGGCGCGGCCGACGACGTCGGGCGAGATCTCGCCGCGGCGGGCCAGCACCTGCAGCGTCTTGACCACCATCGACGGGCCGTCGATGAGGAAGAAGCGGCGGGCCGCGGCGCGCGTGTCGGAGAAGCCGAAGCCGTCGGCGCCGAGCACCTCGTAGTCGCCCGGGACCCACTTGCGGATCTGGTCGGCAACCAGGTGGTCGTAGTCGCTCGTCGCGATGACCGGGCCACCGGTGCCCTGGAGCTTCTGCGTCAGGAACGGGGTGCGCGGCTCGGCCGACGGGTCGACGAACACCGCCTTCTCCGCGGCGAGCGCGTCGCGGCGCAGCTCGCTCCAGCTCGTGACCGACCAGACGTCGGCCGACACCCCCCAGTCGTCGCGCAGCAGCCGCTGGGCCTCGAGCGCCCACGGCACCCCCACGCCCGAGGCGAGGAGCTGCGCCTTGGGACCCGGGACGTCGGACACCGCGATCCGGTGGATGCCGCGCAGGATGCCCTCGACGTCGACGTCCTCCGGCTCGGCCGGCTGGACCAGCGGCTCGTTGTACACCGTCAGGTAGTACATGACGTTCTGCTCGCGGCCACGCTCGTCGTGGACACCGTCCGACGACGCCCCGTACATGCGCTCGATGGCGTCGCGCATGATGTGGCGGATCTCGTAGCCGTAGGCCGGGTCGTACGCGATCATCGCCGTGTTGGTGCCGGCGATGAGCGGCGAGTGCCCGTCGGCGTGCTGCAGGCCCTCACCGGTCAGGGTGGTGCGGCCCGCGGTGGCACCGATGATGAAGCCGCGCGTCATCTGGTCGCCCGCCGCCCAGAACTGGTCGCCGGTCCGCTGGAACCCGAACATCGAGTAGAAGATGTAGACGGGCACCATGTGCTCGCCGTGCGTCGCGTACGCGGTGCCGACCGACTGGAACGCCGCAGCCGAACCGGCCTCGTTGATGCCGGTGTGCATGATCTGCCCGGCCTCGGACTCCTTGTACGAGAGCATGAGGTCGCGGTCGACGGCCAGGTAGTGCTGGCCACCGGTGTTGAAGATCTTCGCGCTCGGGAAGATCGAGTCCAGACCGAACGTGCGCGCCTCGTCGGGGATGATCGGCACGATGCGCTTGCCGAACTCCTTGTCCTTGATGAGGTCCTTGAGCAGGCGGACGAACGCCATCGTGGTGGCGACCTCCTGCGTGCCCGAGCCCTTCTTGAGCAGCTCGTACGACTTCGGCTCGGGGAGCGCGATCGCCTTCGGCGCGTGACGCCGCTCGGGAACGAACCCGCCGAGCTGGCGACGGCGCTCCAGGAGGTACTGGATCGCGGTGTCGTCGGCACCCGGGTGGTAGTACGGCGCCGAGTACGGGTCCTCGAGCTGCTCGTCCGGGATCGGGATGCGCAGCGAGTCGCGCAGCGCCTTGAGCTCGTCCGACTTGAGCTTCTTCATCTGGTGCGTGGCGTTGCGGCCCGCGAACCCCGAACCGAGGCCGTAGCCCTTGACCGTCTGCGCGAGGATGACCGTCGGCTGGCCCTGGTGGGCGCGCGCCGCGGCGTAGGCCGCGTAGATCTTGCGGTAGTCGTGGCCGCCGCGCTTCATGTTCCAGATGTCGTCGTCGGTCATGTTCTCGACGAGCGCCTTGGTGCGCGGGTCGCGCCCGAAGAAGTGCTCCCGGATGAACGCGCCGGACTCGGCGCGGTACGTCTGGTAGTCGCCGTCAGGCGTGACGTTCATGAGGTTGACCAGGGCGCGGTCCTTGTCCGCGTTGAGCAGCGCGTCCCACTCGCGACCCCAGATGACCTTGATGACGTTCCAGCCCGCACCCTTGAACTGGGCTTCGAGCTCCTGGATGATCTTGCCGTTCCCGCGCACCGGACCGTCGAGTCGCTGCAAGTTGCAGTTGACCACGAACGTCAGGTTGTCGAGGCCCTGGTGCGCCGCGAGCTGCAGCATGCCGCGCGACTCCGGCTCGTCCATCTCGCCGTCACCGAGGAACGCCCAGACGTCCTGCTGTGAGGTGTCCTTGATGCCGCGGTTGTGCAGGTACCTGTTCGTCCACGCCTGATAGATCGCCGACGCCGGACCGAGGCCCATCGACACCGTCGGGAACTCCCAGAACTCGGGCAGCAGGCGCGGGTGCGGGTACGAGGGCAGCCCGTGAGCGCCCTTCGACTTCTCCTGGCGGAAACCGTCGAGATCCTCCTGCGAGAGGCGCCCCTCCAGGTACGCACGGGCGTACATGCCGGGGGACGAGTGCCCCTGGAAGTACACCTGGTCGCCACCACCCGGGTGGTCCTTCCCGCGGAAGAAGTGGTTGAGGCCGACCTCGGTCAGCGTCGCGACCGACGCGTACGACGAGATGTGCCCGCCCACGCCGATCCCCGGCTTCTGCGCGCGCGTCACCAGCACGGCAGCGTTCCAGCGGATCCACGAGCGGTACTTGCGCTCGAGCGCCTCGTCACCGGGGAAGTACGGCTCCTCGTGCACGCCGATCGTGTTGACGTACGGCGTCGCGAACGACGCCGGGATCGCCACGTTGCGCTCACGTGCGCGGCGCAACAGGTTGAGCATGACGTAGCGGGCCCGCGGCCCGCCCTTGTCGTCGATCAGGCCGTCGAAGGACTCGACCCACTCGGCGGTCTCGCCGGGGTCGATGTCGGGGACCGAGCTGAGCAGACCGTTGATCAGCGGTCCGGTCTCGTCGTACGAAGCCACCAGCACCTCTCTCTGTCATGACCTCGGGTGAGTGCGCAGCACGCAGTCACACCTGGCGTCGAATCACCCCCATTGTGTCCCCAACTGAACCCCGCGAACACTGCTTCGCCCGGTCCGCGCCCGTGACGTCGGTCATGCTGTTGCGCTCTCAACAACCGCAGAAAGCCACCCGCGACGGCGCCGACGGGCGCGCGACCCGCCGTCGCCGTGCCTGTGACGAGGCGCATAGGGCCGACGTGGACTACGTTGACCACCAGCCCGGTCCGCGCAACGGACCGGGACGACTTAGCCTCAGGAAGGAACGGACGGACCACGTGGGTATGCAGACGGATCCCCAGGCCGACCGCCTCGGGTTCACGCCCGGCCAGGTGGTGCAGGAGTTCGGCTGGGACGACGACGTCGACGACGAGCTGCGCGAGGCGATCGAAGAGATCACCGGCGGAGAGCTCGTCGACGAGGACTACGACGACGTCACCGACGGCGTCATCGTGTGGTGGCGCTCAGACGACGGCGACCTCGCCGACATGCTCGTCGACGCGCTCACCGTTCTCGACGACGGTGGTGCGGTCTGGCTGTTCACCCGCAAACCCGGTCGCTCGGGCCATGTCGGGCACGACGAGATCCAGGAAGCCGCGACGACGGCGGGACTGCACGCCATGACCACGTTCGCGGTCGCGAGCGACTGGTCGGCGACGCAGCTCGCCAACCGCGGACGCGGGCGCTGACCCCGGGCGGCGCGGGCATCGTGCACCATGGGGGCATGACGCTCCAGCCCGGGGACCTCGCCCCCGACTTCACGCTGCCCGACACGCACGGCACGCCCGTCCACCTCGGCGACCTGCGCGGTGAGGCCGTGCTCGTCGTGTTCTTCCCGTTCGCGTTCTCCGGGATCTGCACGGGCGAGCTGTGCGAGCTGCGGGACAACATCGAGGAGTTCGAGACCGCGGGCGTGCGTCTGCTCGCCGTCTCGACCGATCCGGTGTTCGCGCTCAAGGCGTGGCAGCAGCAGGAAGGGTTCGGGTTCGACGTGCTCAGCGACTTCTGGCCGCACGGGACCGCAGCGCGCGCCTACGGGGCGTTCGACGCCGAACGCGGGCACGCCCTGCGCGGGTCGTTCCTTATCGACGCAGACGGCGTGATCCGATGGGCGGTGGTCAACCCGCGCGGCCAGCGCCGTGACCTTGAGGCATACCGGTCGGCGCTCGCGGCGATCTGATTCCCGTACCCTTGAGGGTCGCGTCCCTGAGGCGCGACGAGGGCCTGTAGCTCAGTTGGTAGAGCGCCACGTTTACACCGTGGATGTCGTCGGTTCGAGTCCGGCCGGGCCCACCACAGCTCTTCGTCGGCATCGTTGCCGACCTCAAACCGCTCGCGCTCAAGCGCATCGTCCTCAAGGCGTCGGGTGAAGGCGCAGCTCTCTACCGGCAACACGGTTGGGCGCCGCTCGACGAACCCGACACGTGGATGGAGTTGCGCCCACAAGGTCCGGCCGAGCGGTAGCGCCGCCGCGGTGAACGCCTGGGCCTGCTGGCCCCCTAGGGCCTGTCTCGGAATGGGTGAGCGGCGGCTGGTCCAGGTCAGGGTGTCGTCGGCGATGGTGTGGGTGTCGGCGGCGGTGGTGATGTCGTGCACGCCGGTGGCGGGGTCGTAGCGGTCGAGTTCGAAGCCGCCGAACGCACTGACGTGCTTGGAGACGGCGTAGGACCATTCGAGGTCGTCGTCGGCCGGGTAGACGATGAAGAACGTGTTGGCGTTGGTGTCGAGGGCGTCGATCAGCTCGATCAGGTCGCCGCGGTCGGGCTGGTCGACGTCGTCGCCTGCCTCGGGGGCGGCGTAGTAGTCCACGAACGCCAAGGATGCCAGCGATCAGGCTGCCTTCACGATCGCGGTGACCCAGTCGTCGATCGCCGCGATGGTCACGGTGGTCTCGTAGCGCAGCTGGAGCTTGTCGAACCTCGTGGCCACGGCCCGCCACCGCTTGAGTCGGTTGAACATGCACTCGACCGCGGACCGCAGCTTGTGGTGGCGGAGTCGACCTTGGGTGGGCGCCCGCCAGCAGAGCCCTTCTTCTTCCGGTTGGCCTGCTGGTCGATCTTGTCCGGGATCGTCGCGCGGATGTGGCGCCGGCGCAGCAGGGCGCGGTTGGCGGCCGAGGAGTACGCCCGGTCGGCGCGCACCCTGTGCGGGCGGGTACGCGGGCGCCTGACCCCACCCGGGCGGTGCACCTTGACCGTGTCGAGCACCGGCTCGAACTGTGGGCTGTCGCCGCGGTGTCCGGCCGTGACGACCATGCCCATCAGCTTCTGCCCCTGCTCGCACACCGCGTGGATCTTCGTGGTCCACCCGCCCCGGGAGTGGCCCAGCCCGTGGTCGGCCGGCTCGTCCCCGGGCGGCTCGACCAGCAGATCCGGGCGCTTGCGCGCTCCGGCGGCGTGCTGGTGGACGCGAGCGATCGTGGAGTCGAGGTTCAGGTCCCACCCGATCAGCCCGGCGCCGTCGCTGATGGTGCGCAGCCGGTCGATGACCTTGACCCAGGTGCCGTCGCGCTGCCAGTCCCGGAACCGCCGATACACGCTGTGCCACGGCCCGTACCGGTCCTCGGGCACGTCCCGCCACGGGCAGCCCGTGCGGAGCCGGAACCGGATCCCGTCGATCTGCCGGCGCAGAAGCCCTGCCTTGCGGCCGCGCGCCTTGACCGGCAGCAACGGCTCGAGCACCGCCCACGCCTCATCACCTAGATCATGTCGACCAGCCGCACCACGCACGACCCCGCATCCTGGCGAAACCGCAGGTCACAGCGCAATTCCGAAACAGGCCCTAACGGAGCGCCCGGCAGCCCGATCGTCACGCCGACTTGACCAGGACGCCTATCCGCCCGATCCCTCAGCTACGTGGTGCTTGCATTGCGGCACCCCACCCCGGGGTATCTCGACGGAGCGAAACGATCTGCCTTTCATCGATCATTGACGAGGAACACCACTGCGAGATTCTACGACATTTATTCTCGTCTCGGTGCTCGTACGGCCCTCGGCCTGGGATGGAGCAGAGTTGCCGATCAGCAACCGAGAGCCCCCAGGCCTCAACTCTGATCGAACCTCTGACAGAGTGATCGCTTCGCTTCTGCGATCACCCTGTCTGTGATATCGGTTGGATCGACAGTCCGGCAGACCCGCTCACAAACATGGAGGCTGCAATGGTTCGAGCTGGACTCGCTACACGAAAGATCACATCATCGGTCGTCGCAGGAACGCAGGCAACTGCACTCATGATCGTCGGCACACACTCCGCTCTGGCTAGCCCCGCGTCAGTTGATCCGCAGGGTGTTCAAGAGCGAACCGACTCACTTGTCGATGCACTGCGCAATTCCGACGACCCATACTTGGCACTCGACCAGATGGGCTCCGAAGACCAGGAACTCATTCTGGACGAGATCCGAGAAATGAGTGCTGACGATATTCAGACTTTGTTCAAAGAGGCGCTTCGCCGAGTTCCTCGATCTTCTGGGTACGACACCGCAATCTCAATTCTAGAGAAGGCCTCCTGTGTCGTCTTGGTCGACCTGCTCTCATGCAACAATGCGTCGAAAGCGGCCGACACCGCATCACGCTCCGCCAAGACTCTCTTTTCCCGGACCTGGCCTGCACAACGGCAAGGGTGACGCATACAGACACTGCTACTGGAACGCGCTCATGACGATAGGCATTGGAGAGAGCGCCGCGGAGAAGATTGCATCAAACCATGAAGCGTTAGGAGGTGGCCCGAAGAAGGAGAAGGACATGGACCTCGCTAACAATAAGACCGGTCGCGCAACAGGAAAGGAACTCAAGACGAAGGCTGCGAGCAGTAAGCGCTGCTCAGCTCTCGCAAAGCAGGGGAAGCTGGTGACCCTTAAGTAATGGACTCTTCAGCAAGAGCGGCAGTTCGAGTTAGTGCCCGATTTCTGATGTCCATCGCACTACTATCCTTCTCTGTGTCAGGATGCTCACATTCTGATGCGACGTACGAGCAGGCTCTCGTCAGCGAAGCCGCAAGCGGAAAGTCTTTCCATCTTCCTCAAGCGGCCGCACCGCTTGAGCCATGGGATGAACTCGTCGTGGCCTGCCCTTACTTCTCTGAAGTCGACCATTTGCCTGATGCGTTCAAGAAGGCAGCGCTACAACTCGACACGACCTCGGACGAGGGCGGCCAGTGGCTGATCTTCGGGTCCGGATCGACTGTCAGGACGCTTCGGCTATCGCGAGACAGGGTTGACTTCTGCGCGGCAGACTCACGTGAAGGCGTGGTCCGCACCTCTGACACTCAGTGGACTGCTCGTCACGCGGACGGCGTCTGGCTGATAGGAGCTGAGCCTCAGCCTTGACATGACCGCTCGCTGTCGGATTGGTCTGTGCGGGTCGTATCCGCGCACGAGCCGCCCAGGACCGAGCACGCTCCTGAGCGACATCGCCGGTTTCCTCGACGTCGAGCAGCAGGATGCCCGGCGTCCTCGGGTCTGCCGGGTCGATGCGCCACACGGACAGGCGCACGGCCGGGGCCGGAACCGGATCCCGTCGATCTGCCGGCGCAGAAACCTTGCCTTGCGGGGTCAAGCCCCGCGGAGTGGTGTAGCGCTTTCTGATCCTTCGTAGTGCTGGGTCAGGTCAGGCGGCGGCTCCGATCGTGAGGGCCTGGGTCGGGACGACGTCGGTCGTCATGACGGTCAGCGGGGTTCGTGCCCGCTTGAGCGCGTCGAGGGAGAGGTAGCGGCGCCCTTCGGCCCATTCGTCGTGCTGCTCGGCTAGGACGGCGCCTACGAGGCGGACGATGGCGTCCCGGTTGGGGAAGATCCCCACGACGTCGGTGCGGCGGCGGATCTCCTTGTTGAGACGCTCGTTGGGATTGTTCGACCAGATCTGGCGCCAGATCTCTTTCGGGAAGCTCGTGAAGGCGAGGACGTCTGCGCGGGCGGCGTCGAGGTGGTCGTGCACGTCGGGTAGGGCGGCGGCGACCATGTCGAGGAGCTGGTCGAACTGGGCGTGGACCGCGGTCTCGGTGGGCTGGTCGTAGACCGAGTGCAGCATGGCCTTGACCGCGGGCCAGGACGCCTTGGGGCAGGCGGCCATGAGGTTCGCGGCGTAGTGGGTGCGGCAGCGCTGCCAGGTCGCGCCGGGCAGGTTCGCCGCGACGGCCTCGACCAGGCCGGCGTGCGCGTCGGAAGTGACGAGCTTGACGCCGGCCAGGCCGCGCGCGACGAGGTCGGCGAAGAACTCGTTCCACGCCGGCCCCGTCTCGCTGGTCACGACCCGGGTGCCGAGGACCTCGCGGTGCCCGTCACCATTCACACCGGTCGCCACGAGGACGACGGAGTTGATCACGCGGCCGTGCTCACGGACCTTCATCGTCAGCGCGTCCGCGGCGACGAACGTGAACGGACCCGACTCGCCCAGTGGGCGGTGGCGGAACGCGTCGACCTGGTCGTCGAGGTCTGCGGCCATGCGGGAGACCTGCGACTTCGAGAGGCCGTCGATCCCCAACGTCTTGACGAGCTTGTCCATCCGGCGGGTGCTCACACCTGCCAGGTAGCAGTCGGCCACGACGGTGGTCAGGGCGGACTCGGCGCGCTTGCGGCGCTCGAGGAGCCAGTCCGGGAAGTACGTTCCCTCGCGCAGCTTTGGGATCGCGACGTCGATCGTGCCCACCCGGGTGTCCATCTCACGGTGGCGGTAGCCGTTGCGCTGCGCCTGACGGTCTGGGGAGCGTTGGCCCCACTCCGCGCCGACGACGGCGTCGGCGTGCTCGGACAGCAGGGCGTTGATCATCGTCTGCAGCAGTGAGCGCATCAGGTCGGGTGACGACTCGGCCAGCGCGTCCTTGAGCAGACGTGCGGGGTCGACAATGTAGGGAGCGGTCATCGTGTGCTTCTCCATCCAAGAGTGCTTTCGCAAGGTCTCTTGAAGGATCACGCGGTGACCGCCTCTCATCTCCCGGCTGTCACGCCGGCGACGACCACCTGGCCGACCTACACCACTCTGCGGGACTCGACTCCTTGCGGCCGCGCGCCTTGACCGGCAGCAACGGCTCGAGCACCGCCCGCGCCTCATCACTCAGATCATGTCGACCAGCCGCACCACGCACGACCCCGCATCCTGGCGAAACCGCAGGTCACAGCTCAATTCCGAGACAGGCCCTAGGCGCCTGGTCTCGCACGAGACCTGAATCGCGGCTTGCTCTGTGGACGATCACGCGGGGCACTCGGGGACGTAGAGGACCCGCGAGTGCCAGTGCGAACGTGCAGGGATGTGGATGCGGACGAGCGCGCCGCGTCTCTCGCGCTCTCTCCCAGGTGAGATCACACTTCAACCATGTCGACTCCGAGCGGAACAGCAGTGCCGCGAAGCACGGCCCGGAGCATCGCGATCGGACTTCTCGTTGCGCTCGTCATCACAGCGTTGGCCGGATTCTGGCTCGGGCGCTCGACAGGGTCGCGAGTTCGCTGGACCGCGGGAACGGCGACGGCTGTCGAAGGGCAGGCTTCGATAGAGACCGGCGACTTCACCTACGGCATCGTCGGCTCGGTCCCGAACTGGATCGATGACACGGGCAATGCCCATCAGTCGACCTACCCCGGGTGCCTGACGCCGGGCGAGCACGTGAACGTCCGGTTCGCGTGGGTTCCGGCCAACGACCCCGAGATGGTGTCGTCCCGGGTCGTTGTGGCCGTTGACTGCCGACGCTGACGTACCTCGCCGGCTGAGGCCCGTGGGTGCGCCTGCGCCTGGCGGAGCCTCTTGGCCCCGCTCTCCCGAGAACCGAGACCTGCCAGCAGTTTGACGTGGGGCAGGGTGTGGTCGCGATCGGCCGGTCAGTTGGCGTTGAGGCCGAAGCTCCTTGTGAGCAGCTTGTCCTTGTACAGGGTCTCGACGGCGACGACGTCGTCGATCGTTGCGGTCTTCGGCAGGACCTGTAGCACGCTGTACTGGAAACGCTCGACGGTCTCGGGGTCGACCATGAGCTCCTCGATGAGTCTCCTGTCGCCGCCATGCAGGGTGCCGACATACTCCGACCAGCGTCCGAGCAGACCGCCGTGCCCGTACGCCGATCCGATGTACTGCTTGCCGGTGACGGTGTCGACGATCAGGTAGATGGCGTTGATCGATGCCATCGCCGTGTGCCAGTGCGCGTACCGGCGGGGCTGGTCGATGATCTCGCTGAGGTCGGCAAAGCTCAGGACGAGCCGCTCGAACCCGGGAAACAGCGGAGCCTGGCGTTCCAGGATCGCCAGCACCGGCTTGACGGCGGCTGTGACGCCGTTCTGTTTCCAGGTCCGGGTGCCGGAGCCCCAGTCGATGACGAGCCGACCGTGAAGGTCGGCCAGCACCTCGGAGTCCTCGAGCTGGAACCTGCCCGCGCCGAGATGCCCATGGTTGACGTAGCAGGCCTCGAGGCGGGCGCTGTTTCCTTCTTCGCCGCGGAAGTTCAGCCAGTACTGATGCCGGGCGGGAGAGTTCTCCCGCTGTTCGCTGACGTATGCCAGGAGGCCGCCTGCCTCGAGAGCCTTGCGGGCGTCGGGGTTGCTCATCGGGTGGCGCACGAGGAGCACGTCGGCAGGGTCCAGCGAGGCCGCCACGAGGACGTGGGCGAGGGTGAGCGTCGACGACGGCGGCGCGGTCCGGACCATGGGCACAGGCAGCCACAACGGTCCTGCCTTCCCGGACCGATCGGCTCGCCGCGGGCCGCGCAGCGCGCGACCCGCGCCGCGAGCACGCCTCGGGTCAGCATCCCGCCGGGCAGTGCGGCGCTGACGAAGGCGCTGGCATGGGGCACCGGAGCCGTCGCGCCTCGCACGACGCCGGGATGGCGGCCTGCTCGATCGCGGTCGTCGCGCGTTGGAGCCGTCGAGTGTCGGGCGGTCACGCGAGCCCCAGAGGGACACCGGGAGAAGCGACGACGAGCGCACGTAGTGGCCCTCCACGGCGACGCCGACCAGCCAGATCCTGGCTCCGGTCGTGATCAGGAACTCCTGCAACCGGGTGACGTCCTCGCCGCGCGCCCCGCTACCCCCGCCGCCGTCGGATCCGGAACGCGGGCCACCGCAGACCACGCCCCCAGGCCCAGGGCGGGCACGACGAGCAGCGCGCCGATCACCACCCGGGCGTGCCCTTCATGCGGCGTCCGCACCTCCGACCGCGCGGTACGGCCACTCTGCCCTGGACCATCCGCCGCAACGGGCTGCGGAACGGGCACTCCGGCATCCACGCCAGGGACAGGATCGTCAACAATCATCGTCCACGCATTCATTGTGTCGGCCCTGTCAATGACATCCGCACCGACCTGGGTCCAGACCAGAACACCACAGAGAAACTAACCGCAGAAGCGGCGGACAGTACACGCAACATTGTCAGCCGACCTGCCAAGGCTTTGTGGCGAAGAGTCCGGAGCCTTTGATGCCGAATCGGCATTCATCTTCGGCCAGCACGAGTTCCCGGATGCCATGGCCAGGGATACTGGGGCCGTTGCCCGATGATTGCCGGTGCGTGATCTGATACAAAGGAGTTCATGTGCGAAGGATTGTGCGAGCAATCGCAGCAGTTCTCATTTGTGTGGGAATGATCGGCGGCGGGGCAGTCGTCGCCGACGCGGAGGGGGCTGTCCCCGCGGCCGAAGCTCGCCGCGTGAGCACCGTCGCCGGGGGCAGGGCCACCGCTCGCTGGACCGTCGGCTTCGGCCAGCGAAGCTCCAAAGTGTCGCGGCTCACCGGAAACGTCAACTGGGGCACTCGCGCCCAGGGGCAGGTCGCAGGCGCGCATGGTGCCTCATGGACCAGCTGGAGCTGGAGCCGCACGACTGCTGTTGCCCGTGTGACCAGCGGCACCCTCGTCGACGCCCAGGTTGCCTGGCAACCGTGAGAACGATCCGCTGGGGCACTGCCGTGGCAGCGCTCGCCGGTGTCGCCGTGCTCGCATCCTGCGCGTCCGCACCCAGCGGGCGGCCGCCGAGGACCCAGACACCCGAGGAGGCGTCCGCGGCAGCACTCCTCGGATTCCGCCAGCGCGCCATGGACGCCGGCGCGGCGGAGTCACAACGTGCGATTCTCGCGCACGATGCGGTCACGCTCGACGACGTCCTCGCCGCGGCAGAGAATGCCCTGCAGTGCATGCGCGATGCGGGCCATTCCACAAGCGGCCCGCACGTGGTCCCCGGCCGGCGTCAGGAACGCATCGAGTACTTGGTGTCGACAGCACCCGACGGCACGACCACCATCATGGACGCCTGCTACGAACGCTACTTCGCATGGGTGGACGTCTTCTGGCAAACATCCACGCCCGCAGAGTTCGAGTTCGAGATGCGGCGTGAAGACGCGCTGTTCGTGCCACTCCTCGAATGCGTACACGACATGGGTCTTGACGTCGTCCCCAGTCCGACCTGGGACGAGCTCTGGGATGCGGCGATTCGTCCCCTGGTCGGACCAGAGTTCGACACTGCCGATCGGGAGCACCCCGAACCGGGTGAGCCAACCACGTGGCCTCCGTCGCCAGACGGCACCGATGACGGAGTGGTCCCGGACAACTGTCTCGACCGCATCGGATTCGACACCTGGACCGAGCCGTGATCGACAAGCCGTGGTGCGAGGTACCGGCGTCCTGAGCCCGGACGCGGTCCCGACAAGAACCTCGGGGTATCGCGGTCTCAGCGTCGAAAGTCCTCGTCGGACCGGTGATTGGCCGGAATCGTCGCCGTCCCGTGAGGGCGGGCGCCATGCTGAATGCGGTGCCGAAGTGAGCCGCGAGGGTCAGGACGCGCTTGCATCGGCGACAGCACCCAACAACAGCAACAAGCAAGCGAGCAGTGAGATCACGGTGAACGCGGCCGAGACGATGATGCCCCACAAGGCGAGCTTGTTGTCGAAGCCTGCCTTCTTGGACTTGTTGTAGCCGATGATCGAGCAGATGAGGCCGACCAGCGGGGCGACGAACGCGCCGATCAGGCCGACCAGCCCCAACGTCTTGCCAGGATCCTCGACGCTTGAGGCGTACATGGGCTGCTGCGGACCTCCGTAGGGGAGCGGCTGCCCGGAGTACGCCTGCTGCGGGCCGCCGTACTGCGGCGTCTGCGGTTGTCCGACGTAGGACTGCTGCGGTGCGTACTGGGGTTGCGGCGAATACGGCTGTTGGGTGGGCGCCGGAGCCCATGCGCCCGGCTCGGCCGGAGGCTGCGGGACGTGGGGAGGCTGCCCTTGACCTGCCATGGGGTCGGGAATGCTGTTCACGCTGATCCTGCCTTCCTGGAACGGTGCCCTCGCGGACGGGTGCTGCCTCGCTGCCTCGGAGGCGAGACAGCGAACGGCCTCGGTCTGGAGACCCGCGACGGTCGCGCAGGCCCCTGTCGCTCGCCGTGCGGTCGTGGGCGTTCATTCCAGCGCGTCCTGAGCCCCTGCGACCGTGCGGTCACGCGGACCTGAACCGCGCGCGGTCATCATTCCGCCGATCGGGCCCGGTGGTGGTCAGATGTCGCAACCCGCCGTGTGCGTGACGCGACTGCTCGTGCCGGAGGTTCGCGGGAGCGGGCCGGGAGGGCGCGACGGTCTGCGTGCGCGAGCGCGACGGGGAACGTCGTCGTGACGCCGGCACGCTTGTGGGCGTGACGCACGGACGGCCGCCCGGCGGCGTCGTCGGACGCTGGCGTTGCCAGGTCGCGAGCGATCCGTGATGCGCCTGCGCGTGCTGGTCCGGCAGGCGCACGTGCGCCGATCGCGCCGGTGCGGAAGGTGCGACGCGCTCGCGGCGCTGGTGACGCCCGTCGCGTGGGCCTTGGCGCGGGCGCGGGAGGGCCCGGCGCCGGAGACTGTGGACCTGGGCATGTCCGCGACGGCCGACGTCGTGAGCGGACGACGCCGACCATCGCGAGCGGGTGTGATCGCTGCCCTGCGCCCTGGTTGCGCCGTTCGAGGAGGGGTCAGCGCGTGCTCTCGAGGTAGGTGAGGAGGGCGTCCCGGACGAAGGCCGCGCCGCGGGCTCCGCCATAGGTGGCGGCGAACCGCTCGTCCACGGTGTACATCTCGGCCAGCCCGCGCACGTAGGCGTCCAAGTCGCCTCCGGGCTCGGACGCGGGGGTGCCGGGGATGGCGCGGAGCCAGTCGACGTGCCGACGTGCGAGGTCCTGAGCCGCGGGCGAGTCGGCGGCGATGTCACCGGCGGCGGCGGCGATCCAGTCCCGTCCGAGCCGTTCCGCGCTGGTCTTCCATGCCTGCCGTTCCTCGTCGCCCATGCCTCGCCACCAGTCGTCGGAGCGCGCGTAGGCGTCCTTCCCCCAGCGGTGCTCGACCTCGTCCTTGTACTGGGTGTGGTCGAAGCCGTCGAGCATGGTCTCTGCCATGAGTTCCTTCCCCTCTCTCAGGGCCGTGACGGTGCGCTCGACGGCGGCGATCTGCCGGGTGAGCCTGTCCTGTTCCTGACGCAGCAGCGACAGGTGGGTGGTCAGCGCCGACGCCGCGTCGTGCTCACGCGAGAGCACGTCGGCGATCTGCGGCAGCCCGAGGCCGAGCTCGCGCAGCAGCAGGACTCGTTGCAGGCGCGCGAGCGCGCGCTCGTCGTAGTAGCGGTAGCCGTTGCCGCCGATGCGGCTGGGCGGCACCAGGCCGAGGTCGTCGTAGTGACGCAGGGTGCGGCTGGTGGTGCCGGCAAGCCGGGCGATCTGCTGAATCGACCGTTCCACGCCCGCGACGGTAAAGGTTGACGTCACGTCAATGTCAACCGGGCCGTCCGGCTGCGAACGGGGCCGCGGACGGCGGATCGCTCCCGGGGGCCCTGGCTGTGCCGCCGCGCGCCGCGTGGGTCAGTAGGGCGCGGCGGCGACCCGCGTGAGCGACGCGTCGGCACGGGCGTCGGCGAGCGCGCGACGGCAGTCCCGGCAGCTGTCGAGATGTTGGTCGACGCGTCGGCGCGCGGACGCACAGAGCGTGCCGGCGAGATAGGCGCCGGCGTGTCCTCGCGTCCACGCGCACGCGCCCTCGGCGTCGCAGGTCGGCACGTGCTCCTGCATCCACTCGGCCCTCAGGGCGCGACGTGCCCGGTAGCACAGGGCGGCGACGGCGTTGGCTCCGATTCCCGTTCGTTCGGCGACAAGGGCTGCCGGGACCTCGTCCACCACCGTGCACCACAGCGCTTCCCGCCACCGCGCGGGGAGGTTCTCGAAAGCTCCGGCGAGGAGTTCTTCGTTCGCCTGGCGAACCATTCGTCCGGACAGGTCCGCGTCGAGGGTTGCGGGGTCGACACAGTCGAACGGTGTGTCGGCGTCCGCAAGCGCCGAGAAGACGAGGGACCTGTCGTGCCACGATTTCATGGCGATATTGCGGATGATGACGAAAAGGTATGCGGTGATCGATCCTTGAGGTCCGCCTCTGCCGGACTGGACGATCTCCACGAGTCGTGTGAACGCTTCGGAGACCATGTCCTCCGCGTCGAGCCGGTGGGGCAGCCGTCGCGCATACCTCAGCGCAGCCGGGTAGTGCTGGGACCAGACGACGGCCATCGCTTCGCGGTCGCCGTCGGCGATGCCCGCCAGAAGGCAGGCGTCGGGCCAGTCCTCCTTCGGTTCCGCGTCGTGCAGTCCGGCCGGTGCGAACGTCGAAGGTCGCCGGTCGGCCGAGGGTTGGTGGGCCTGTGCAGGGTGCGGGGCCAAGCAGTACCTCCGGACGGCTGGACCACTGCGGGCGCGCTGGAGCGGTCCGCCAGTGGTTCCCGACGCGGCGCCGGGAATGACGCGAGAAGAGATCTTCTTTGTGTCACGGAGCGATTGGCGCAGGGCATCCTGAGTGCAGCGTGCGACGCACTCTGCTCACCTTGGAAACGTCGGTGACAAAGCGGCATGCTATGGATGGATATCGATATTGAGTTTGAGGGCAGACATCGAGTGATCGTGTTAGTCGTTGATAGATCCTATGGCGAGGATCACAATCGTGTGCCCAAAGGTCCCGACTCAGACAATTGCCTGAGCAAATCGAATCGTTGTCTATTGCCGTCATCCCGCGCGACGCGTCGTCGTCGACGCCAGCCGCCAGTCCCGGGTGGGGGCACGCGCACACTGCGCAACCCGAGAGCGAGATCCACGCGCTGGGCCCGAGGCTCTCGAGCGCGCAACCGCCGGGCACGGCGCCAACGCGCCGCACCCCGACGACGCGGCCGTCGTCGGGGTGCGGCGCGTTGGCGCCCGGCCGGATCAGCCGCTCTTGCGGCGGAACATCTTCTGGACGGGCCCCTTCGTCTCGGATCCGTGCACGGCGCCGGTGTTGCGCGAGCCGTCGGCACTGCGGCCGTGGGCCGCGTTCTTGCGGTCGAGCGCCTCCTTGAAGCGCGCTTTCGCGTCCTGAGTCGGTGCTGTCGACCCTTCGGGTTGCCCTTCGGCCGTGCCGGACTGCGCCTGGGGCGCCGGATCGGACGTCATACCGATCACTCCTCCTGGTCGGGACCCGGTGGATCGGGGTCGTTACCGCCCAGCGTGCAGCACCGACGTGCACGAACGCCAGCGCATTCACCCGGCGCGCCCCTGTGGCCCGAGCGCGCAGGGGCACGGTGACGTGACGACGCGGCGGGTGGGCGTGCCGGGTGCGTGGGTGCCGGCCTTTCCGCGAGCGATTCCCGCGTCGAGGGTGCGTTCACCGGCACCCCGGCAGTCACGATCGACGGCGTGCGCGGGCGATGGAGCGGCTCGGTGCCCCGGAACGGGCCGACGCGGCCGCGAACGGGCGACCGCTCGCCGGGGCTGCGTGACGTCGTCAGCGGCCGGCGAGCACGATGCCGAGCGCCGCCGCGGCGAGGCACGCCACGAGCATGAGCAGCGGCTGCGCGACGGCAGCCAGCCGCCGTCGCGCGAGGGCGAGCCGTGCGCCCTCGACGCTGGCGGTGCTGAACGTCGAGTACCCGCCAAGCAGGCCGACGCCGAGCACCGCGTTGACGCCCGCGTGACCCGGGTGGGCCAGGCCCCATCCGGCCAGCAGCCCGAGCAGGAAGCACGCCGTGGCGTTGACGGCGAACGTCCCGGCCGGCAGCGAGAGCCGGTTGCGCTTCGCGACGGCGCTGTCGACCAGGAACCGGGCGGCCGACCCGAGCCCGCCCGCGAGCGTGAGCAGCACCCAGGTCATCGCCGCCGCCCCTCGCCGTGCGAGGCCCGCCGGTGCAGCGCCGCTCCCAGCCCGATGCCGGCGACGGCGGCCGCCACCCCGAGGACGACGCTCGCGCCCGCGTAGGCGAGCCCGAGCCCGGCACGCCCGCCTTCGAGCAGGCGGACGGTCTCGACGACGAACGTGCTGTAGGTGGTGAACCCGCCGATGACGCCGGTCCCGCAGCCCAGCCGCACGGCGCGTCGCCAGCCGTGGTCCGGCCCCGTGCGCAGCAGCACCTCGAGCAGCAGGCCGAGCACGAGGGATCCGGCCAGGTTGATGGCGAACGTCGTCCACGGGAACCCGCCGGGGGCCGCGGGGAATGCGTTCTCGAGCGCGGCGCGGGCCGGCACGCCCGCGCACCCGCCGAGCGCGACGAGCCCGGCCGACGCGAGGTGCCCGGCCGACGCGAGGTGCCCGGTGCGCGAACCGTTGGCCGGTGCTGCGGCGTTCATCGCCACGGTGCCTTCGTCGCCGTCCAGTCCACCACGGCGAGGGGCACCGTCAGGACGGGGCGGTGCTGGTGGTGGGCCAGGTGGAGCGCCACCGAGCCCTCCAGCCGCTCGCGCAGGTGCGACGCCGTCCCGGGCGCCCGCGTCCCGACGACGAGGATGGCGGCGTCGACGGCGCGGGCCAGGTGGGTCAGCGCCCGGTCGGGCCGGCCCGCGAGGTACACCAGGCGCCACGGCACGTCCGCGCCCGTCAGCGCGCGCGAGAGCTGGGCGTGCAGCAGGTCACGGGCCTCGTGCCAGGTCCCGTCCGCGGTGTCAGGGTCGATCGGGGCGTGGCTCACGGTGCCGTCGGGGCGCTCCTCGACCACGAACCGCGAGACGTCCGCGTAGGCGAAGTGGATCATCGGTGCCCCGACCGCGCGCGCCCAGGACAGCGCGGTGAGGGGGACCAGGTCGCTCTGGCCGGGGGTGACTCCGACGACCGCCGGATGCCCGGAGATCTCGACCATCCGGTCGACGGCCGGTTGCGGGACGTTGGTGGTCACGCTGCTTCCCTTCCGCGGGCACGCTCCTGCCCGACGTCGTCCATCGAGACAGGAACCATCAGCCTCGCGGCGGTTCGGGCTGGCGCCCCGGCGGGATCCATCGCCGGGCACAGCGTAGCCCCACGGTGCGGCGTCGGGCCGTGCGGCGTCTCTCGCGCGCCTGGGGACGAGCGCCGGGGGCCGTCGGACCCGGTCGGTAGGCTGCGCGGCGTGACGACCGAGACGACCACCGGCCCTGCGCTCGACGTGCTGCGCCGCGTCTTCGGGTACGACACGTTCCGCGGCGCGCAGGCGGAGATCATCGAGACCGTCGTCGCGGGCGGCGACGCGCTCGTGCTCATGCCCACGGGTGGCGGCAAGTCCCTGTGCTACCAGATCCCCGCGCTCGTGCGGCCCGGCACGGGCGTCGTGATCTCTCCGCTCATCGCGCTCATGCAGGATCAGGTGGACGCGCTCGCCGCGCTCGGCGTGCGGGCCGCGTTCCTCAACTCCACGCTCGACGGCGAGCAGCGGCGCGCCGTCGAGCGGGCGTTCGTGGCCGGCGAGCTCGACCTGCTCTACCTCGCGCCCGAGGGCCTGCGCACGCGCGCGGCCGTCGAGCTGCTGGAGCGAGGGCGGGTCGCGCTGTTCGCGATCGACGAGGCGCACTGCGTGTCCCAGTGGGGCCACGACTTCCGGCCGGACTACCTCGAGCTGTCGATGCTGCACGAGCGCTGGCCGGACGTGCCGCGGATCGCGCTGACCGCCACCGCGACCGCCGCGACACGTGCCGAGATCGCCCAGCGCCTGGATCTCGGCGCTGCCCGGCACTTCGTCTCGAGCTTCGACCGCCCCAACATCCAGTACCGGATCGTGCCCAAGGACCGCCCCGACCGGCAGCTCCTTGAGCTGCTGCGCACCGAGCACGGACACGGCGACGGCGCGGGCGACGCGGGCATCGTCTACTGCCTGTCGCGTGCGTCGGTGGAGAAGACGGCGGCGATGCTGGTCGAGAACGGCGTTCCCGCACTCCCGTACCACGCGGGGCTGCCCGCTCCGGTGCGCGCGGCCAACCAGGCGCGGTTCCTGCGTGAGGACGGCCTGGTCATGGTCGCCACGATCGCGTTCGGCATGGGCATCGACAAGCCCGACGTGCGGTTCGTCGCACACCTCGACCTGCCCAAGTCCGTCGAGGGCTACTACCAGGAGACGGGTCGCGCGGGGCGCGACGGACTGCCGTCGACGGCGTGGCTCGCCTACGGGCTGGCCGACGTCGTCCAGCAGCGGCGCCTCATCGAGACGTCCGACGGCGACGCCGCCCACCGGCGCAACCTCAACCAGCACCTGGGCGCGATGCTCGCGCTGTGCGAGACGGTCGAGTGCCGCCGCGCCCAGCTTCTCGCCTACTTCGGCGAGCGGCACCCGGGCGGCTGCGGGGCCTGCGACACCTGCCTCGCGCCGCCCGAGGCGTGGGACGGCACGGTCGCCGCGCAGAAGGTCCTCTCGACGGTGCTGCGTCTGGCGCGCGAGCGCGGCCAGAGCTTCGGCGCCGGGCAGGTGGTCGACATCCTGCTCGGCCGGGACACCGAGAAGATCCGGCGGTTCCGCCACCAGGAGCTGTCGGTGTACGGGGTGGGGGCGGACCTGGCCGAGGGGGAGTGGCGGGCCGTGGTCCGCCAGCTTCTCGCCCAGGGGCTGCTCACCGTGGAGGGCGAGCACGGCACGCTCGTGCTGACCGAGGCGAGCGGCGACGTGCTCGCGCGGCGTCGCGAGGTGCGCATGCGGCACGAGCCCGAGCGCGCGACCCGGGCGGCCCGGGCGCGCAAGGCGAGCCCGGCCGCCGACCTCGCCGACGCCGACGTCCCGTTGTTCGAGGCGCTGCGGGCGTGGCGCGCGGGCGAGGCCAAGGAGCAGGGCAAGCCCGCCTACATCGTGTTCGCCGACGCGACGCTGCGCTCCATCGCCGCGCAGCGCCCCGTCTCGCTCGACCAGCTCGCGACGATCAGCGGCGTCGGGGAGAGCAAGCTCGAACGCTATGGCGAGGCCGTGCTCGCGGTGGTGGGGGGAGCCGGCACGTAGGCCGGCACGTAGATCCGGCGTGTCACGCCCGCCGCTGCAGTGCCCGGCACGCCCCGGCGACCGCGACGACGCACCACACGGCGAGCACCGCCACCGTCCGTACCGAGACACCGAACTCGTCGCTCACCAGCGACGCACGCATGACCTCGGCCATGGGCTGCACGGGCGCCCACTGGTGCACCTCGGCGAGCCACGCCGGCATCCGTTCCGCCGGGTAGCTGACCGGCGAGAACAGCAGCACCACGAACACGAGCACCTGGCTGAGCAGCTGCGCGACCTGCGCGGGCAGCAGGGTCGCCACCGAGTACCCGACGGTCGCCGCGGTGAGCGACACCACGGGTGCGGCGAGCACGATCCACGGACTGACCGACAGCGCGATGTCGAACCGCCACGCCCCGACGACCACACCGAGCACCGTGCCGGGCAGCGCGACGAGCGACCAGACCGCGAGGTCGGCCGCGAGGAAGACCCACCGGGGGATGGGCAGCGTGCGCATCCAGTCGAAGCTGCCCTCGGTGCGCGACTGCGCGACCTGCTGGGGCGCCATGACGAGCCCGACCATGACGAGCGTGATCGTGGGCGCCCCGGTGGCGAGGTAGAGCGCCGCCTCGCGCGGCGGCGTCCCGACCAGGAGCCCGTAGCCGAACACCGTCGTCACGGCCAGCAGCACCTGGACGATGACGAGCAGCGGCAGCCACTGCGACATGCGGCGTGCCTGCCACTGCATGAGCAGGCCGAGCTGGCGCACGACCGCGGCCGGTGCGGTCGGTTCGGCGGTGACGTCCTGCGTGCTCATCGTGCGGCCTCCTGCGGGTGACGGGCGGCGGCGGGCTGCGCCTGGCCGACCAGGTGGATGTAGGCGTCCTCGAGCGAGCGGCCCGGGTGCGCGGCGCTCAGCGCGGCGGGCGTGCCCTGCGCGACGACGCGCCCGCGGTCGAGCACGGTGACGTGGTCGACGACCGTCTCGGCTTCGAGCACGTTGTGCGTCACGAGCAGGACGGCGGCGCCGCCGTCGGCGATCGCGCGGATCTCGCGCCACAGCAGGCGGCGGCGCACCGGGTCGACGTCGTTGGTGGGTTCGTCGAGCACGACGAGGCGCCCGGGAGCGACGGCGGCCATGGCGAACGCGGTGAGCCGCGCGACGCCGCCCGAGACCTTCTCGGCGGGCACGTCGGCCCACGGGCCGAGGTCCAGGGCGTCGAGCAGGTGCGCGGTGCGGCGGCGCACGTCGGCGCGTCGTCCGCCGCGGATGCGGCCGACCAGATCGACGGCGCGGCGCGGGGTGAGGCCGGTGATCGGCACGTTCGCCTGCGCCTGCACGCTGGCGAGCGCTCGGGCGCGGGCCGGGTGCGCGACGGCGTCGACGCCCGCGAGCCGGATGGTGCCGCGGTCGGGGGCGGCGATGCCCACCACCTGGTTGACCAGCGTGCTCTTGCCGGCGCCGTTGTGGCCGAGCAGGCACACGACCTGCCCGGCGCTCGCGGTCAGGTCGATGCCGTCGTTGGCCTGCACGGCGCGGCTGCCGGAGCCGTACCGCTTGTGCAGGTCCCGGATGGCCAGGACGTCGTCGGACATGGGGATCCTCTCGTGGATACCGTTCGGTACGGAAGGATCGTAACCATACCGGACGGTATTGCAATACCGTCTGGCATGTAGACTGGCGTGCCATGGCGGACGACACCCCCGACGCACGCTCCACGTCCCGCGACCTCAAGGACGCCGTCGCGGCGCTCACCAAGGCCCTCGGGCAGACGCTCAGCGAGGCCGGCAGCGCCGCACGTCGCGAGGTCGCCGACGAGCTCGCCGCCGCCTCGCGCGAGCTCTCGCGCGAGCTCGGCGACGCCGCCTCCGAGCTCGCCGGGCGGTCGACCGCGCGCGCCACGAAGGCCGAGCGCACGCGCGCCGACCTCGTCGCCGCCGCGCGCACCGTCTTCGCCGCCCAGGGCTACGAGGGTGCCTCCGTCGCCGACATCGCGTCCGCCGCCGGGTACACCAAGGGCGCCCTCTACGCGAACTTCGCGTCCAAGGAGGACCTGTTCGTCGAGGTCGCCCGGCAGTTCGCCGGGCGCGGCACGGGCCCCGACGACGCGACGCCGTCGTCGGCCGACCTCGACGACATCCTGCTCTCCCTGGAGGTCTACCTCTTCGCGCTGCGCCACCCCCGCGCCCAGCCCGAGCTGCGCGCGCTCGTCGCGCAGGCGCACGAGGCGCTCGCCACCGAGGTGCACCGGCAGCGCACGGGGCGCGACGGCGAGCCGGCCCGGGCCGACTACGACGTCGCGCTCGGCCTCGCGGCCCTCCACAACTACGGTGCGATCCTGCGCCCCCTGCTTGCGGTCGACGTCGACGGCGCCGTCGAAAGGCTCGGGGCATCATCCGGGGTGCCACGCGCTGAGGGACGCCGTGCCCGATCACGTGCCCGCCCCAGGCGACGCTGCCAGACTGGTGCGGGCCCGGCGTACCGCCGAGCGCACCTGAGGGAGGTCGGTCTGTGCCCCGCACTGAAAAGCGCCGCGTGCGTGTCGCCGTGGCCGGAGGCCATGGCAAGGTCGCGCTCCACCTGACGCGGTACCTCACCGCACGCGGGCACGACGTCGTCGGGCTGGTCCGCGACCCCGGCCAGGTGGCGGACGTGGAGGCGGCGGGCGGCACCGCCGTCGTCGTCGACCTGGAGCAGGCGGAGGCCGCCGACGTGGCCGCGGTGCTCGACGGCGCGGACGCGGTCGTGTTCGCCGCCGGAGCCGGGCCCGGCTCCACCGCCGAGCGCAAGTACACCGTGGACCGCGACGGCGCGATCCTCCTCGCGGCGGCCGCGCGCGTCGCGGGCGTGCGGCGCTTCGTCCAGGTGTCCACGCAGGGCGCCGGGTCTCCCGCGCCCCGCGGGTCGACCCCCGTGTGGGCCGCGTACCTCGACGCCAAGACGCAGGCCGAGGACGACCTGCGCGCGTCGGATCTTGACTGGACCATCCTGCGGCCGGGCCAGTTCACCGACGCCCCCGGCACCGGCCGCGTCACGCTCGCGGGCGGACGCGTCACGCGTGGCACCGTGCCGCGCGCCGACGTCGCGGCCGTGGTCGCAGAGCTGGTGCTGTCGGGCAACGCGGTGGGGCGCACGCTGGCCCTGACCAGCGGCGACGTCCCGGTGCAGACGGCCGTCGCGGCCACGTAGCGCCCCACCCCGCCGCCGTCCCCGCGCCCCGGTCAGGTCGGCAGTCCGTCGTCGGCTCGGGCACCCGGGCGCACGACCTGACGACGGACTGCCGACCTGACGGCAAGCCGCCAGGTGGCCCAGGGCGGCGCGACGGGCCGGCATGTCGGGGGCGGGTGGCATCGTGGGCTCGTGATGCGCGTGCTGCGGGACACCGATCGGGCCGAGGGCTTGGGCGCTCTCGTGCGCGACGACGAGGCCGCGGCACCCGCGCCGCGCTGGACCTGGGACGACACCAACCGCTGGTACCCGGCCCTCCTGGACGCCGGGGTGCGCGTGGAGCGGGCCCACGACCTGCGGCTCGCGCACGCGATCCTGCGGCGCTCGCCCCTGACCGCCCGCACGCCGTTCGCGCGGGCGGATCCCGGGCCGTGGGACGGTCTCGTGCCCGCGCCCGCCGGGCCGCCACCCTCGCTGCCCGGCGCCGGCCCGGCACCGCAGGGGCTGTTCGAGCTGGGTGACATCGCTGCGCCCGCGCGCGACGGCCGCGACGCCCGCGACCCGCACGCCGAGCTCGCGGCGCAGGAGGCGGCCCTCGCCGCGGCCACCGACCCCGGCCGCCTGCGGTTCCTGCTCGCCGCCGAGTCCGCGGGCGCGCTCGTCGCCGCCGAGATGCACCACACGGGCCTGCCCTGGCGTGCCGACGTGCACGACGCGATCCTCACCGAGCGGCTCGGCCCGCGCCCGCCGTCGGGGCAGCGCCCTGTACTGCTCGAGGCGCTCGCCGCGCGCATCCGCGAGGCCCTCGACGCCCCGCCCTCGCTCAACCCCGACTCGCACCCGAGCCTGCTCAAGGCGATGCAGTACGCGGGGGTGGGGGTCAAGAGCCTGAGCAAGTGGGAGCTGGAGGAGCACGACCACCCCGTCGTCGCCCCGCTGCTGGAGTACAAGAAGCTCGCCCGGCTGCTGACCGCCAACGGCTGGAACTGGCTCGACACCTGGGTGCGCGACGGCAGGTTCCGCCCGGAGTACGTGGTCGGCGGCGTCGTCACGGGCCGCTGGTCGTCGGTCGGCGGGGGAGCGCTGCAGCTTCCCAAGGACGTGCGCCGCGCCGTCGTCGCCGATCCGGGCTGGACGCTCGTGGTCGCCGACGTCGCCCAGCTCGAGCCTCGCGTGCTGGCCGCGATGAGCGGCGACGCCGCGATGGCGGCGGCGGGCCGCGGCGGCGACATGTACGCGGGCATCGTCGCGTCGGGGGCCGTGGCGACGCGCGAGCTGGCCAAGGTGGGCATGCTCGGCGCGATGTACGGCGGCACCACGGGCGCGAGCGCCGCCGTGCTGCCGAGCCTCGCGCGCACGTTCCCGCGCGCGATCGCGCTGGTCGAGGACGCCGCTCGCGCGGGCGAGCGCGGCGAGGTCGTCTCCACCTGGCTCGGGCGCGGCTCGCCGCTCCCGGGCGAGCCGTGGGCGCAGGTGCAGGCGGGCGCGTACGCGGCCGAGCCGGCGGGGTCCGCCGACGCGGCGGCACGCGCTCGCGCCTACACGCGGTCGTGGGGCCGGTTCACGCGCAACTTCGTCGTGCAGGGCACGGCCGCCGAGTGGGCGCTGGCCTGGCTGGCGTCGGCGCGGCGCCGGCTGTGGGACCTGGGGGAGGCGGGCCCGGGTGGTACCGGTGTGTTCGGGCGGCGCCCGCACCTGGCGTTCTTCCTGCACGACGAGGTGGTGGTGCACACCCCGGCCGCGCTGGCCGACGACGTCGCGCGCGAGCTGCGGCAGGCCGCGGTCGAGGCGGGACGCCTGCTGTTCGGCGACGCCCCTGTCGAGTTCCCGCTGACGGTCGCGACCGTCGAGACCTACGCGGACGCCAAATAGGTCAGCGCAGCCCGCGCAGCTGTGGCACGTCCTGGCCGAGCTCGGCGCGCCGCACGTGCGAGCGCGCGTGTTCGACGGCCTGGTCGAGGTCTTCGAACAGGTGACGCTCGTCGCGCAGCTCGTCGAGCACGCCGACGTTGCGCAGAAGGCCGACGTGCCCGGGCTGCACTCCCTTGACGAGCACGGTGACGCCGCGCTGCTCGAGCTCGTGCACGAGGTCGCCGAGGGCCTTGGCGCCTGTCGCGTCGACCATGCGCAGCCCCGACAGGCGCAGCACGACGACGCGCACGCCGTCGCGGATCGAGTCGTGCGCGACCTCGGTCAGCACGCGGTCGGCCGCGCCGAAGAACATGGCGCCCTCGATGCGGAACAGCGCGACGTGCTCGTCGCCGGGCTGCGCGTGCCCCGGCAGCGGCTCGCGGTGCACGCCGGCTGCCCGCGCGACGGCGCGCAGCGCGAAGAACGCGGCCACGAGCACGCCGATCTCGACGGCCTCGATGAGGTCGAACGCGACGGTGATGACGGCGGTCACGACGAAGGTGGTCGCGGTGCTGCGGCTCGCGCGCACGACCGTGGCGACCGTGCGGCCCGGGATCATGCGGAACGCCGTCACCATGAGCACGCCCGCGAGCGCCGCGAGCGGGATGCGTGAGACGGGCCCGGTGGCCAGGGTGATGACGGCGAGGATGACGACGGCGTGGACGACGGCGGCCAGACGGGTGCGTGCTCCGGAGCGCACGTTGACGGCGGTGCGGGCGATGGCTCCGGTGGCGGGCATGCCGCCGAACAGCCCGCTGGCGACGGAGGCGAGGCCTTGCCCGACGAGCTCGCGGTCGGGTTGGTAGAGGCTGTCCGTGGTCGACATGGACGCTGCGACGCGCGCCGACAGGAGCGACTCGATGGCCGCGAGCGCTGCGACGGCGAGGGCGGCTCCGCCGAGCTCGCGCAGGGCCCCGGTGCTGGCGGTGGGCAGCACGGGCAGGGGCAGCGAGTCGGGCAGGGCGCCGATGCGGGGCAGGGGCGCGCCGAGCACCTCGGCGAGCACGGTGACGATCGCGACGGCGACGAGCGAGGCCGGGATGGCGCCTGCGATGCGGGGCAGCACGAGCATGACGAGCGCGACCACGGCGACGACGCCGAGCGTCCAGGCGGTCGCGGTGCCGTCGCCCGAGGCGGCGTCGACGGCGGCGCGCACGGCGGTCACGGCGGTGTTGCCGCCTGCTGGTGCGGTGACGCCGAGGGCGGCGGGTACCTGTTGCAGGAAGATGATGCAGGCGATGCCGAGGGTGAACCCTTCGACGACGGGCCAGGGGATGTAGGTGACGATCCGTCCCAGGCGCAGCACGCCGGCGGCGAGGACGACGATGCCGGCGAGCACGGTGACGAGGGCGACGGAGCCGAGCCCGTGCTTGGCGACGATGGGTGCGAGCACGACGGCCATGGCGCCGGTGGGGCCGGAGACCTGGAGGCCGGAGCCGCCGAAGACGGCGGCCACGATGCCGGCGATGACGGCGGTGACGAGTCCGGCGGCGGCGCCGACACCCGAGCTGACGCCGAACGCGAGGGCGAGGGGGAGGGCGACGACGCCGACGGTGAGGCCGGCGACGAGGTCGGCGGCGATGCTGCGCGGGCGCAGGTCGTAGTCGGTGCGGGCCGGCAGCAGGCCCCGGACGTTCATCGTGTCGCGCCGGCGAACGCGGCCTGGGCGGCTTCGAGCACGCCTTGCGCGGACGCGCCGGGCAGCGGCGGCAGGTGCCGGGCGGCGTCGTGCTGGGACCGGGTGGCGCCGTCGGCGAGGCGGGTGAGCAGGAACGCGCGCGCGACGACGAGCAGCTCGGCGACGAGTGGTTCGGTCAGCCGGTAGTCCACGAGGTTGCCCGTGCGCGAGGACTCGACGACGCCGACGCGCTTGAGCACGGCCAGGTGCTGGGACAGCGCGGAAGGTTCGGCGCCGGTGACCTCGAGCAGGCGGGCGACGGGGGCGGTGAGGCAGGGGTCCGCGGCGAGGACCTCCAGCACCTGGAGGCGGGCGGGGTGCGCGAGCGCCTTGAAGAGGTCCGCCTTGATGGCGTACAGCGGCTGGGTGTCCACGAGCCACTACTTTAGCAGTTGCTGAAACCACTCTCCGCGGCGGGCCACCGTAGTCTCGCCCCATGACCGCCGTACCCACGCTCGGAGACGTCGTCGCCGTCCTCGACGGCCTCTACCCGCCCGACACCGCCGAGGGCTGGGACGCCGTCGGGCTCGTTGCCGGGGACCCAGCCGCGCCCGTGCGCACGGTCCTGCTCGCCGTCGACCCCGTGGCGACCGTCGTCGACGAGGCCCTCGACCTGGGCGTCGACCTCGTCGTCACCCACCACCCGCTGTTCCTCAAGGGCGTCCACTCCGTCGCCGCCACGACGTTCAAGGGCGCCGTGGTCCACCGACTGCTGCGCGCGGGCGTCGCGCTCTACAACGCGCACACCAACGCCGACGCCGCCCCGCGCGGCGTCGCCGACGCCCTCGCCGACGCCGTCGGCCTCGTCGACCGCGCACCGCTGGTCGCGCACGCCGACGGAGCCGAGACCGGCATCGGGCGCGTCGGCCGGCTCGCCGCGCCGACGACGCTGCACGACTTCGCCCGACGCGTGGCGGGCGCCCTTCCGGCCACCGCCCAGGGCGTGCGGGTCGCCGGCGACCTCGACGCGACCGTGCGCACCGCCGCCGTCGTCGGCGGATCGGGCGACGCACTGTTCGACGCCGTCCGCGCGGCCGCCGTCGACGTGTACGTCACCTCCGACCTGCGCCACCACCCGGCGTCCGAGCTGCGCGAGCGGGCGCTCTTCGAGCACGGCACGCCCTACCTCGTCGACACCGCGCACTACGCGTCCGAGTGGCCGTGGCTGCGCTACGCCGCGACAGACCTCGCCGCAGGCGTCACCGCGCGGCTCGCAGCACGCGGCGAGGAAGGTACCGTGACCTGCACGGTCTCCACACGCGTCACCGACCCGTGGACGACGACGGTGACAGTTCCATGACAGACAGCAGGAAGGACCCGCGGTGACCACTGCAGCCCCCGAGGACCAGCTCCGGCTGCTGTCCCTGCAAGCGCTCGACACCCGCCTGCAGCAGCTCGCGCACTCGCGCCGCACGCACCCGACGCTCGCCCGCATCGCCGAGCTCGACAAGCAGATCGCCGACCTGCACGGCTCGCTCGTCGATTCGCGCACCGCCGTCAGCGACCTCGAACGCGAGCTCGCCAAGGCCGAGGCCGACGTCGCCCAGGTCGTCGCGCGTGCCGCCAAGGACCAGCAGCGCCTCGACTCGGGCGCGCTCGGCGCCAAGGACGCGCTCGCCGTCTCCGACGAGCTCACGTCCCTCGGCCGCCGCCAGTCGGCGCTCGAGGAGGTCGAGCTCGAGGTCATGGAACGCCTCGAAGCCCATCAGGAGTCCCTCGGCAAGGTCGAGGCGGCCCACCAGGAGCTCGTCGACGCCCGGACGGCCGCCGAGGCCGCGCGCGACGCGGCGTTCGCCGACCTCGACGGGCAGGCGGCGGCGCTCGCGGCCGAGCGTGCCGGGGCTGTCGGCGGCATCGACGCCGCGCTCGTCGCGCTCTACGACCAGGTCCGCACGCGGCTCGGCGGAACGGGTGCCGCGGCGCTGCGCGGCGGACGGTGCGAGGGGTGCGGGCTCGAGCTCAACCCGGGCGACCTCGCCGCCGCACGTGCGGCGGCGGCCGACCAGGTGGTGCGTTGCGAGGAGTGCGGGCGCATCCTCGTGCGCGTCGCGGAGGCTGCCGCCTGATGGCGGCCCCTGGTGTTCGTGCCCTCGTCGTCGAGGCCGACGGCGGGTCGCGCGGCAATCCCGGGCCTGCGGGCTACGGGGCGCTCGTGCGCGACGCCGCGACCGGCGCCGTCCTCGCCGAGCGGGCGGGCTACCTCGGGGTCACCACCAACAACGTCGCCGAGTACACGGGGCTGGTCGAAGGGCTGCGTGCTGCGCACGGCATCGACCCGGGCGCGCGCGTGCAGGTACGCATGGACTCGCGCCTGGTCGTCGAGCAGATGACCGGTGCGTGGCAGATCCGCCACGACGGGCTGCGGGCCATCGCCACCCGGGCGCGCGCCGCGTTCCCCGCGGAGCAGGTCGAGTACACGTGGGTGCCGCGCGCGCAGAACGCCGCGGCCGACGCCCTGGCGAACGAGGCGATGGACACCCGGGAGCCGGTCATCGCGCGCGACCACGGGCCGGACGCCGTGCTCGCCGAGCCGGGGGAGACCCTGGGCGCTCCGGCCCCGGACGCCGATGACGACGCCGCGCCGGGCACCGGCGGGCGCTGGCGGCCGTCGGGGGCGTTCTCGGCGCTCGACCCGTGCGACGCGCTGACGCTCGTCCTCGTGCGGCACGGGGTCACGCCCCTGACGCTGCTCGGCGGGCTGTCGGGCGGCGAGGTGCCGGGCCCGCCGCTGACCGCGCAGGGCCGCAGCCAGGCCGCGCGCGCCGCCGACGCCGTCCATCGGCTTCACGAGACGTGGCCCGACGTGCCGCGCCCGAGCCACATCGCGTCCTCGCCCATGGTGCGCACCCAGGAGGTCGCGGCCGCCGTCGGCCGCCGGCTCGGGCTGCCCGTCACCGTCGACGAACGGCTGCGCGAGATGGAGTTCGGCGATTGGGAGTCGCTGACGCCGGCGCAGGTCGAGGAGCGCTGGCCGGGCGACTTCGCCCAGTGGTACGCGACGGGCACGTTCGCGCCGCCCGGCGGCGAGTCCTACGTGCAGGTGGGCGAGCGCGTGGCCGGGGCGATCGAGGACCTGCGCGCTGCCGGCACCGGTCGCTCGGTGGTCGTGGCCGGTCACGCGGCGATGATCCGCACCGTGGTGGGCCGCGCTCTCCAGATGCCCCCGGCGACCTGGTCGAGCCTGCGGATCCCGCCGTGCTCCCTGACGATCCTGCGCTACTTCCCTGCCGCGACCGAGGTCGTCACGGTGGCCCACCCCACCTGACCCCGGGCCCCGCCCTCACCGGTGCGTGGGGGCGGTGACCAGCTCGAGGGTGGCCGGGGCGCTCCGGGAGGCCGCGGCGTGCAGGGTGGCCTCCGTCAGGCGGTAGGCGAGGCCCGTGCCCGCCTCCGTGGCGATGACCTGCCCGGTCAGCTCCGCCGCGGCGCCGAGCAGCTCGCGGGCCGTCGTGGGCGGTGATCCCGCCCGGCGCAGCAGGTGGCCGGCGAGCACGCCGCGCGTGTGCTTGGCGTGGTGCGACACGACCGTCCGCCGTCCGCCGACGTCGCGGACCACGCGGACGGTGACCCACTCGCCGGTGCGCGGGCGAGGCCGCCATGCGGCCACGTATGCCGCCGAGCGGCAGTCGACGACGACGTCGCCCGCTGCTCGCGCGTCGAGCGCGGCACCCAGCGGAGCCCGCCAGGCGGTGGACAGCTTGCCCACCCCGGGCAGGTCCACGCCCATCGACAGGCGGTAGGCGGGAATGCGGTCGCCCGGAGCGACGGCGCCCCACAGGCCGGAGAAGATCCGCACGCCGTCGTCGGCGCGCGCGGCGTCCGCCGTCTCGGCGAGACGTGCGGCCGCGTACAGCACGCCCGTGTACACGCGGGCGGCAGGTGCCGCCGGCGCGGACGCCAGGTGGGTGTTGCGCTCGACCTCGGCGGCGAGCGACGTTCCCACGCCGAGCACGTCGGCGGCGTCGGAGCGGGCGCTGACGCGGGCGAGCGCTGCCAGCACCTCGGCACGCCGGCCGCCCAGGGCGTCGGCGTGGGCGAGGGCTTCGAGGTCCACGGGGGCGGCGCCGTCGGGCGCGGCGGTCTTGCCCTCGGACGGCGGGAGGAGCAGCAGCACCGGCCCACCCTACGGCCACGCGCGCCCTGCCCCGCGCGGGCCCGGGCGCGCGCGGCCGGGTTCAGGCCGCGCGGCGGTAGGCGCGGAACGCGCCCGTCGCGAGCGCCGTCATCGCGACGGCGAGCGCGGCCAGGAGGCCCAGCCGCCCCCACACGAGCCCCCAGTCCGGGTCGCCCGCGAGGGCTTCGCGGCCCGCGACCACTGCCCAGTCGAAGGGGTTGAACCGCGCCGCGGTCGCGACCCACCCCGCCGAGAGCCGGGTGTCCATCACCGCCGACGACAGGAACATGAGCGGGATGGTCAGCCCCTGCGAGATGCCGATGAGCGCCTCCTGCTGCCGGGTGAGCAGCGCGACGGCGTTGGACGTCGCCGCGAACACGAACGTCAGCAGCACCACGCCGAGCAGCAGGACGAGCAGCCCGGTCGCGCCGCCGTCGAACCGGGCCCCGCACAGCCAGGCGACGCCCAGCACCACGAGCGCCTGCGCGACGGCGACGGCGGCGAACCACACGAGGCTCGCGAGCTGGATCGCGAGCCTGCTCGCCGGCGAGGCGAGCAGGTGGTCCATGACGCCGCGCTCGGAGTCCTCGACGATGCCCGTGCCCGCCCAGGCGGCGCCGAACATGGCCGTCATCATGACCACGCCGGGCGTGATGAACTCCAGGTAGGTGGTGCCCGGCTCCGCGAACCCCGGGATGTCGACCACGGAGCGGAACAGCTGCCCGAACAGCAGCAGCCAGATCAGCGGCTGGACCACCTGCATGACCGCGAAGACCGGGACGCGCAACGTGCTGCGCGAGGCGCGCGCGGCCAGCATCGTGGTGTGTGCCAGGGCGCTCATGCGGTCACCTCGGCCTGCGTCATGCTCGCCTCGAAGGTGCGGCCCGTGTGGTGCAGGTAGACGTCGTCGAGGCTCGGGCGCGCCAGGCTCGCGGCCAGCACCGGAACGGCCGCGCCGTCCAGGGCAGCGAGCAGGACGGGCAGCGTGCCGGCGCCCGACGTCGCCCGCGCCCGCAGGCGACGTCCGTCGACGCCGACCTCGCGCAGCCCCGCGACGCGTGCGGCGACGCTCGCCGCGAGCGCCGCCGTGGCGGCGTCGGGCAGGTCGATGCTGATGCCGTCGCCGTGAAGCTGGTCCTTGAGCGCGTCGGGCGTGCCGCGCGTCACGACGCGGCCGCGGTCGACGATCACGACCTGGTCGGCGAGGCGGTCGGCCTCGTCGAGGTAGTGCGTGGTGAGCAGCACCGTCATGCCGCTGTCGTCGGCGAGCCGCGACAGCTCGGCCCACAGTTCGGCCCGGGCCTCGGGGTCGAGCCCGGTGGTGGGCTCGTCGAGGAACAGCACCGCGGGCCGGTGCACGAGCCCGACGGCGACGTCCAGCTTGCGGGCCATACCGCCCGAGTAGGTGCGCACGAGCCGGTCGGCCGACTCGGTGAGGCCGAACGCGTCGAGCAGCGCCGCGGCACGGGAGGCGGCCTCGCGCCGCCCGAGCCCGTGCAGGCGGGCCGCGAGCAGGAGGTTCTCCCGGCCCGTGTCCAGGGGGCGGGTCACGGGCTTCTGGGCGACGTAGCCGATCGAGCGGCGGACGGCCGCGGCGTCGCGCACGACGTCGTGACCGGCGACGCGCGCGACACCGGCGTCGGGCAGGGCGAGCGTCGCGAGGATGCGGACGGTCGTGGACTTGCCGGCGCCGTTGGGGCCGAGCAGGCCGAGCACCGTGCCCGGCTCGACGACGAGGTCGAGCCCGTCGAGCGCGTGGACCGTGCGGTGGTGGGAGCGGTAGGTCTTGGTCAGCCCGGCGACGTCGATCGCCGGGCCGGAGCGTGTGTCGGGGCGCTGGGGCAGCGCGAGCGTAGCGGGCACGGTCTTGCCTCTCTGTGGGGTGGCGGCGAGCCCGGCGCGCGCCCGTAGGCTGTGAGTGCGTCTCGGATCCGGTCGTGTACCGGGCTCGGGTGTGGTCCCCGGGCGGTGGCAGCCGCCCGGGGACGTTGTGACTCAGCGCTGTGGGGTGTCGCGTGAGCCGAAGAGCATGTGTGCGAGCAGCAGCATCATCACGGCCCAGCCCGCGACGAGGGCGATCCACGACCACGCCCAGCTCCAGGCGAAGCCGAGCACGGTGAAGAGCGCGAAGGCGGTCACCCAGATGACTGCCGTGTAGATGCCGAACCTGGCCGCTGCTGCGGGGTCGGTGTCGAAGCGCGTGTCGCCGTGCCCGGCGCTGCGCGCCCAGGCCTTCCTGCGGTTGGTCTGGGTGACACCGAGCCAGGTGAGTCCGAGGCCCCCGAGGACGACCAGCGCGAGGCCGGTCAGCAGCCAGCCGGTGGCGGTGTCGCCGCTGGTGGCCGCCGTGGCGGCCAGCGCGGCCCCGGCGACGACAAGGCCCCCGGCGACGCCGTACCCGACGGCGCGGCGGATCGGCATCGGGTGGTTCGACGTGGTCTCCTGCCGCAGCGTCGCGCCCACGATCCAGCCTGCTGCCAGCCCGCCGACCCCCGCGAGCAGGACGGTCGCGGCGACGCCTGGTGAGTCGAGCGCACCGACGACGACGAGCGCGAGCGTGGCGACGGCTGCGGCGGCGACGACCCCGGCGAGCGTGACGCCGATGACGTACGCCGGTCGCGGCCGCACGCGATGCGCCGCGCGCAGGGCGGCGGCGTCGGCCCAGTGCGGGCGGTGGGCGCCGCCCGGGGCAGGCGAATCGGCCGGGGGTGCCGCGCCGTCGGACACCTCGGCGATCAGGGCGTGCACGTCACCGAGCTCGGCGACGGCACGGTGTGCGGCCTCGTCGGGGCCGAGGCCGCCGGCCTCGAGCTCGGCGACGCGGTCGAGCAATCCGGCCCTGATCTCCTCCTTGAGGTCGGCGGCCTCGGGCGTGAGGGGGATGCCGGCGAACGCCTCGTCGAGCAGACGGTGGACGGTGGTCATCGCGGGTGGGCCTTTCGGTGGGTGTCGGCACGCGTGTCGAGGAGGGCGTCGATCACGTCGCGCGTGGCGACCCACGCGGCGACGTTGGAGCGGTAGACGGCGCGGCCGGCGTCGGTGATCCGGTAGTACTTGCGGCGGCCGCCCTGCGACTCGTCGCCCCAGTAGGCCTCGACGAGGCCGTCCCTCACCAGGCGGCGGTAGGTCGCGTAGAGCGTGGCCTCCTTGATCTCGTGGTCGCCCCCGGTGGCGTCGCGGATCGTCTTGTAGATCTCGAACCCGTAGCGGTCACCGGAGCGCAGGGCGCCGAGCACGATGGTGTCGGTGTGCCCGCGCAGCAGGTCGGCGGCGAAGGCGTCGTCGGAGCTGGCTGCGGGAGACTGTGTCACGGCCATTACTGTATGACATCAAGTACTCGATGACAACAAAGGCGACGACGACGTCTAGACTTCGACCTGCGGACGAGTCGGTCGGACGGTCGCGTCACCGGGCAACCGGTGCCGAGGAACGTCCGGGCTCCGAAGGGCAAGGTGGTGGCTAACAGCCACCCGGGGCGACCCGCGGGACAGTGCCACAGAGAACAGACCGCCGTCGTGACCCGTCACGGCGGTAAGGGTGAAACGGTGGTGCAAGAGACCACCAGCGCGCCTGGTGACAGGCGCGGCTCGGTAAACCCCACCTGGAGCAAGGTCAGACAGGGAGCGATCGAGGGCGGCCCGCCCGAGCTCCCGGGTAGACCGCTCGAGCCCTGCGGCAACGCAGGGCCTAGATGGATGACCGTCGGCCGGCCCTGGGCAACCGGGGGCGGTCACAGAACCCGGCGTACAGACCGACTCGTCCGCCTTTCATGCTCTTGCCCGCATCGACGCCATCGGGGCGGGCGGGGGCGTTCCATTCTGACCGCCTTTGTGCCGCCGTGACGGGCTTGCGCGTAACGCGCGCACTCCCCGTCTCCGACGCCTGTGCGCCCCGTTCAGAGCCGTCGCGTGGATCGTGTTCTTGCCCTGGGCGCGACACCGGCACCTGAGGCAACTTGAGGACGAACAGGATCGGGCGTCGCCCGTACGCCACGAGCAGCCCCTCGCGGCGGTCGGGCGCCGGCCGATCCCAGTGCGAGTTCACGGAGCCGGGCAACGCGCACGTACGTCGCCTCCCGGCTCAGGCCGCCTGCGCCACCGCACCCGGTCCGTGATCACGGCGCACATGCGCAACCGGTATGAGCAGGCCTCCGCGGTCCGCGCCCGCTCCGGCAGCCAGCGCCTGCACCAGCGGTGGGTGACGTTCGCCGACCGCAAGAAGCGCAGGTTCGAGGCTAGACCATGAACATTCCGCCGTTGGCGTTGATGGTCTCGCCCGTAATGTAGCTGGCCTTCTCGGAGATGAGGAACGAGACAACGTCGGCGATCTCGGACGGGTCCGAGAGCCGCCCCAGCGGGATCTCCCGGCAGATGGCCCCGAGCTCTTCGGGCGTGTAGTTGGCCATCATCGGGGTGTCGATCATGCCGGGCGCGATGCAGTTGACGCGGATGTTGTCGACGGCGTATTGCTTGGCGGCGCTCATGGTGAGGCCGATGATGCCGGCGTTGGCCGCGACGTAGCTGGTCGAGGTCTGCTGGGAGCTGGTGCGCCCGGACATCGAGCTGATGTTGACGATCGCGCCGCCGCCGTTCTGCTGCATCCACGGGATGGCGGACTTGATCGTGAGGAAGTCGCCCCGGAGCTTGATGCCGACCAGGAGGTCGAAGTCCTCGACGCTGACTTCCGCGAGCCGGCCGCGCGCCCAGATGCCGGCGATGTTGGCAAGAGCCTTGAGCGTGCCGAGGCGGGTGTGCGCGTCGACGGCGCGGGCCACGCTGGCGGAGTCGGTGAGGTCGCACACCTCGGTGTCAGTCGTGTACCCGTCCGCTCGCAGGACGTCCGCGGAGGCGCGCAGGCCGTCGGCGTCCCGGTCGAGGAGGAACAGCGCGTACCCGTCCTCTCCGAGCTGCTTGGCCACGGCCAGTCCGAGTCCGCCGGCTGCACCCGTCACGATCGCAACCCGCTGCGTTGTCATCAGAGCCATCCTTCGCTTGTTCGCTGGGCTGTGCGTCGTCGCGCCCGGGGAGTGGCTGGTCTGGTCACCCATGTCCTTGTGAATTTCCATCAGCGTGACTTCGTCAACACTCGCGAACCGTCTTGTGCCGCGTCAAGGCTCGCGAGACGGCTCAGTGAATGCGCGCCCGAATCTCAGTGGCTTTGCTGGCCGCGGTACGAAGACCAGGTGCATCGCTTTCACCCGAGCCTTCGGGCCACCGCGCGGCCGAGCCGCTCGGTGAACGCCTTCTCATCGGCCGAGCGCCCGACCCGGGCTGAGGGCGAGGAGCGCTTGAGACCTGCCCTGGCGAGTGCCGCCGGCCTCGCCCGGACGGCGTCCGTGCGGCGCCGCGCCGACGCCGCGCCGACGCCGTGGAGGCTGGCGCTGCGCTGACACGGCGGCGCTCGGCCTGACCGTGAGCCCGTGCATGGATGTGTGCGGCGGCCGGATCGCGTGGCCTGGGCGGCTACGGAAGGTGTTCGACGGCGGAGTTCTCGCCGTGTGATCGGCGCAGCATCGGTGAAGGACCCTCCCGTGCGTCGAGCTGCAGGCGGGTCTGCTCGGCAGTCGCCTGCCACGCGCGGACCGCGCGCGCGAGCCGGCCGAAGTAGTCGGGCCGGCCGAGCTCTGCGAAGAGGCGCTCTACCTCGACGGCCATGTCGCGCAGGTCTTCGCCGGGTAGGTGCGCCACCCAGGGGAGCACGTTGCGCAGTGCCGCGGCCATGTCACGCTTGCTCGCCACGTACGCGGTGAGCAAGCGTCCGCCCAGCTCCAGGGCTGCATCGTCGGGCGGCGCGTCCGTCGTCATGGTCCGACCGTACGTCGAAGTCTGGCGGAAGCTCCTCGCGCGTCGGCTGGTGACGTGTCCTGTGCGCAGGTTGGCGGTGCACGCGACGTCTCGCCTGGCCTGCGCGCGAGGTGGTGGCGCATGCGGAGCAGCACGCTCCGTTGCCGCGCGGCGTTCGCAAACCTGCTGCCGCGAGGGTCGGTGCCGCGTGCGTCGGCGGGACGACGCGGGGATCGGCCCGACGCCGCTCGGCGAGAGCGGGGTGGGATCGGCCTGGCGAGCCAGCACGTCGGGCTGCCGCTCGATGACGCGATCTCGGCCTGCGTGGTGTGCTTTCGGTCTGCGAGCCGCCGAGCGTCCGTTGCGACACTGACTCCGGATCCCCGTCCCGCTGGTTTCCGGGCGAGTCCCTGCCGGCGCACGGACCCGCTTGGGCTCGTTGACGCTTCTCGTACCTCAGGTGCGCGGTGGGTTCACCCTCGAGCGCGGACGCCAGGAGCCCGTTCTTGGAGCCAGCACCACCGATGGGCGCCCCGCCGTGCACGTCGAGCCAGCCCGCGGAGCCCAGCGCGGGGCAGGGCGAGACTTGCGGCATGGCTGACCTGTACGACCAGACCTCGCCCGTGCGGGGCCTCGCGGCCGGCGTCGGTGACTGGCCGGACGTCCCGGGGCTGACGCTCGAGGACACGTTCGACTCGCTCGCCGAGACCTACCCCGGCGGCGTCGTGGCCTTCGGCGAGTTCGCCGCCTACCGCTGCGACGCGTGCGGTGACCCGGTGACCGTCCTGTACTGGTGGCGTCTGGGAACGAGCGACGACCTGCGTCCGGGCTCCCACGCCATCACGTCCGGCACGCGCGACGCCCCGTCGGAGGTGGAGCGGTTCGACCTCTCCGACGCGGGGTGCAGGTGCACGGCCGAGGTCGTCGGCGCGCGCCGTGTCGTGCTGGATGCCGCGCTACCCGGCCCCACCAACCTGGGCGAGCTGCGCTGACGCCCTGTCCGCGCGCCCGGCTCGGCCCGCCGACGGCGTCAGTGCCCGCCGGCTCGCACGAACACCAGCCTCCACCCAGCGGGGACCTCGGCGTCGAGCGCGTCGCGTGCCGTGGCGTACGTGGCGCCCGACGCGCCGATCTCGTGCGTCGGCCCCGGCGAGGGCTGCTCGGGTGCGGGGGGCAGCGGTTCGATGACTCCGATGAGTTTCACGGCGGCATGCTCCCGCTGCTCGTGCCCTCGTGGCCCGCAGACGGCGCAGGTTGTGCCGTGCCGTGGCTTCGCCGGCGGTGGGCCCGCCGCGCTGTGGCGTGTCTCGCGCGGGGCCCTGGCCATCATCGTGCGGTCTGCGCCGTCTGGCGCGTGGGCGTTGGCAGACGCGTGACGGGTCACGGGCGCGGGATCATCCGTCGCGTGTGAACGGGCGGCGCGGCGCGGCGGGAACCTCTGTGGCCTGTCCTCATAGCCGGGTCATACGACACGTCGCGCTGACCAGGAAGCATGCGTGCCCCCGGCAGGGCACGATGGTCCCCGAGGAGGTGTCCCCTTGACGATCGTCACACTCGTGGCAGGCCTGGTCTTCTTGATCGGCGGTGCCGAGGTCATCGTGCGCTACGGCACGCGGCTCGCGCGCAGGCTCGGGATCTCCCCGCTCATCGTCGGCCTGACGGTCGTCTCGATCGGCACCTCGGCGCCCGAGCTCGCCGTCGGCATCGATGCCATGTCGCGGGGGCAGGGTTCTCTGGTGCTCGGCAACATCGCCGGGACCAACATGGTCAACCTGTTGCTCATCCTGGGGCTCGCGGCCGCGATCCGCCCGATCGCGCTGCAGCGGCAGACGTTGCGGCTCGACCTGCCGGCGATGGTCGGCTCGGCCGTGCTGCTGCTCGCCCTGTCGCTCGACGGCACCTTGTCGACCTGGGAGGGTGTGCTGCTTCTCGGCATCGCCGTCGGCTACACGCTGGTGCTGATCCGCACCGCGCGTCGCGACTCCATGGCGCAGGTCGTGGCCACGGCCGACCCGTCGCCGGAGGCCGGTGACGAGCCACCCCGCACCCGGCGCTCGGTGGTGGTCGACGTGCTGCTGCTGGTCCTGGGCATCGCCGTCGTCGTGTTCGGCGCGGACTGGCTGGTGACGGCCGCCGTGGAGATCGCTGAGCTGTTCGGCGTGTCGGAGACGCTCATCGGCCTGACGATCGTGGCGATCGGCACGTCCCTGCCCGAGCTGGCGACGACGATCCTGGCGACCGTGCGCGGTAGCCGCTCGATCGCGGTGGGGAACCTCATCGGTTCGAGCACCTACAACCTCACGTTCATCCTCGGCGGTTCGCTGCTGTTCGGGCCGCCCGCCGTGGGCGTCGACCCTCAGCTCGTGGGCGTGGACCTTCCGCTCATGGTGGGTGCCGCTCTGCTGTGCGTGCCGGTGTTCCTCACGGGCCGGCGCATCTCGCGCCGCGAGGGCATCGGGTTCATCCTGCTGTACGCCGCCTATATGACCTACCTGATCGTCATCCGCGCCTGACGTCCGCGTGCCCGGTGTGCGTGTCCGCAGGGGCCCGCTCCGTTCCGAGTCAACAGGTCGCAAAGGCAGGTACCCGCCAGCCGCCTCCCGGGTGTAGCGTCACCAACACACGGCAACGAAGCCGTCGAGCCGGGCGTCGGGGCTTCGCGTGAGCGAGCACACGGCCGGTCCAGACTGGAGGAACGGACATGACTGTGACGAGCACGCGCAGCGGGGGCATCGACTTGGTGCGTACCGCGGACGCGAGCGTGGTCCAGATGTGGGGCGAGATCGACGCAGCGCTGCGGTCCGAGGCGAGCGCGGCGCTCGCCGGCGCGCTGGAGAGCAACCTGCCGGTCATCGTCGACGCGACGCGCATCGGGTTCATCGACTCGGCAGGCGTCGCCTTCCTGGTGCAGCTGTGCACCGTGGGGCAGGACGAGGGCCTGTCCGTCACCGTCCGCAACCCACCGCCTGCCGTCGCCGAGGTGTTTCACCAGATCGGCGCCGACTCCGCCATCGCCGAGGAGCGCGGCTAGGCCCGTCCGAAGCGGGCCGGTCGGACTCGCCCGACCGGCCCCTTCGCGCGCGCCTCGGCCGCTCGAGCCGGGTCTCAGCGCTTGCGCTTCTTCTTCCGTGAGCGCTCCGCGTCCGACGCCGCCAGCGCGGCCGCGCCGACGATCCCGGCCGCGTTGCGCAGCTCGGCGGGGATGATCTTGGCCCGCAGGTCGAGCAGCGGCAGGAACTCCGCGTGCTTCTTGCTGATGCCGCCTCCGACGACGATGAGGTCGGGGGACAGGAGCATCTCGACCGTCTCGAAGTAGCGCTGCAGCCGCTGCGCCCACGAGGCGAAGTCGAGGCCCTCCCGCTCGCGCGCCGAGTCGGCCGCACGCGACTCCGCGTCGAACCCGTCGATCTCGAGGTGGCCGAGCTCGGTGTTCGGCACCAGGACGCCGTCGACGATGAGCGCCGAGCCGATGCCCGTGCCGAGCGTGACCACCAGGACGGTGCCGTCGCGGCCGTGGGCGGCGCCGTAGCGCTGCTCGCCGATGCCGGCAGCGTCGGCGTCGTTGACTGCCGTGACCTCGCGTCCCGTGGCCTCGTGCAGCAGCGCAGGCAGGTCCACGCCCTTCCACGACTGGTCGAGGTTGGCGATGAACCGGACGACGCCGTGGTCCATCGGTGCGGGGAAGGCGACGCCGACGGCGGCCTTCTTGGGCAGGTCGAACGATCCGACGAGTTCGGCGAGCACCTGCGCGACCGCCTCGGGAGTGCTCTTCTCGGGGGTCGGGATGCGAAGCCGTCCGGCGGTGAACTCTCCGGTCTCAAGATCGACGGGTGCGCCCTTGATGCCCGATCCGCCGATATCGATCCCGAATGCGAGGTGCTGTGCCATGGCCACATCCTGGTGCAGGATCGAGGCATGAGCGAGGAGAGCGGGCCGGTGACGTCGCCGGAGTACTGGTTCAACACCCAGACGCACGAGGTGGAGGTCGGGCGTCGCTCGTCCTGGAGCCACCTCATGGGGCCCTACGGAACCCGGGAGGAGGCCCTGCACGCCCTCGATCGCGCCCGCGAGCGGAGCGACGCCTGGGACCACGACGACGCCGAATGGGTGGCCGGGGACGGCCCCGGCGAGGCCGAGGGCCGCGCCGCGGACCGACAGCCGTCGTGACACCTGCGGCAACGACACCTGCCCGCAACACTCATCGGGCAGGATAGGCCCATGGACAGGCAGCAGGAGTTCGTGCTCCGCACGGTCGAGGAGCGCGACATCCGCTTCATCCGGCTCTGGTTCACCGACGTCCTCGGGGTGCTCAAGTCGGTCGCGGTCGCGCCGGCCGAGCTCGAGCAGGCGTTCGGTGAGGGCATCGGGTTCGACGGGTCGGCCATCGAGGGCCTGACCCGGGTGTACGAGGCCGACATGATCGCCAAGCCCGACCCGACGACGTTCCAGATCCTGCCGTGGCGCGGCGACCGGCACGGCACCGCGCGCATGTTCTGCGACATCCTCACGCCCGACGGGGAGCCGGCGCTCGCCGACCCGCGCAACGTGCTCAAGCGCGCCCTGGCCCGCGCGAGCGACAAGGGGTTCACGTTCTACACGCACCCCGAGGTCGAGTTCTACCTCTTCGAGCAGATGTCGGGTCCGAACGCCCCTCTCGTGCCGGTCGACACGGGCGGCTACTTCGACCACCTGGCGCGCGGGTCAACACACGACTTCCGCCGCGCGGCGATCTCGATGCTCGAGTCGATGGGCATCTCCGTGGAGTACTCCCACCACGAGGCTGGTCCGGGCCAGAACGAGATCGACCTGCGCTACGCCGACGCGCTGACCACGGCCGACAACCTCATGACGTTCCGGACGGTCGTCAAGGAGGTCGCGCTCGAGCAGGGCGTCTTCGCGACGTTCATGCCCAAGCCGCTCGCCGACCACCCCGGCTCGGGCATGCACACGCACGTGTCCCTCTTCGAGGGTGACCGCAACGCGTTCCACGAGCCCGGCGCACAGTTCGAGCTGTCCAAGACCGGCCGGCAGTTCATCGCCGGCCTGCTGGTCCACGCGGCCGAGGTCACGGCGGTGACCAACCAGTACGTCAACTCCTACAAGCGCCTGTGGGGCGGTGCCGAGGCGCCCAGCTACGTGTGCTGGGGCCACAACAACCGCTCGGCTCTGGTGCGCGTGCCGATGTACAAGCCGGGCAAGGGCAACTCCTCGCGCATCGAGTACCGCGGTATCGACTCGGCGGCCAACCCCTACCTGGCGTTCGCCGTCATGCTGGCCGCCGGCCTCAAGGGCATCGAGGAGGGCTACGACCTGCCCGACGCCACCGAGGACGACGTCTGGGAGCTCACGGACGCCGAGCGCCGGGCGCTCGGCATCACCCCGCTACCGCAGAACCTCGACGCCGCGATCGCGATCATGGAGCGCTCGGAGCTCGTGGCGGAGACCCTTGGCGAGCACGTGTTCCGCTACGTCCTGGCGAACAAGCGGCAGGAGTGGGACGCGTACCGCGCCCAGGTCACGCCGTACGAGCTGCACCGCTTCCTTCAGTTCCTGTGACGCCGACCGGTCGCCGCGAGAGCCCGACCCGCCGCCTGCTGCGCGCGGGATTCTCCGATCTCAGCCGCTCCGCGGGCCTGTGGGAGGACGCTGCGCTCGCGCAGGTCCTGCCCCCGGACCCCGCAGGCATGCTCGACGCGCTCGGGGCGTGCGCGGACCCGGACCTCGCCCTGCTCCAGCTCGTGCGCCTCGCGGCTACGCCAGCGGGTCCGGAGCTGGCGCGGGTCCTGGCCGACGACGGCGAGCTGCGCCGTCGGCTGCTTGCCGTCCTCGGCGCCTCGGCGGCCCTGGGCGACGAGGTGATCCGACGTCCCGCGCTGCTGTCACGGCTCGGCGAGCCGGGCCTGCGCACCGACCCTGCGGTCGTGCGCGCCGAGCTCCTGACCGCCGTCGGCGCCGACCCCGACGCGCCGATCCCGGTGGCCGGGGCGGGGCCCGGGGACTGGCCCGACGACGGCGCGAAGACGGCGACCGACGCCCTGCGGCGCGCCTACCGCGCTCGCCTCCTGGACGTCGCGGCCGACGACCTGACGGCCGCCGAGCCCCTGTCGCTGCTGCCCACGGTGGCCGCGGCGCTGGCCGATCTCGCGGCCGCCGCGCTCGAGGGCGCCCTTGCCGTCGCCCGCGCACAGCACCCCGACCACGGCGCCGTGCGCCTGGCCGTCATCGGCATGGGCAAGACGGGTGGGCGCGAGCTCAACTACGTCTCGGACGTCGATGTCATCTATGTGGCCGAACCGGGCGTCGGTGAGGACGGCGAGCCGGTTCCCGAGCCCGAGGCGATGGCGGTCGGCGCGAGGCTTGCCTCGACGTTGCAGAAGGTGTGCGGCGGGCCGTCGGCCGAGCCGGCTTTGTGGCAGGTCGACGCCGCGCTGCGGCCCGAGGGCAAGGCCGGGCCGCTGGTCCGCACGCTGTCGAGCCACCTGGCCTACTACGACCGCTGGGCCGCGACGTGGGAGTTCCAGGCGCTGCTCAAGGCGCGCCCTGTCGCCGGTGACGTCGCACTGGGACGCGCCTACCGTGCCGCCGTCGACCCGCTGGTGTGGAGGGCCGTGGCGCGTGAGCACTTCGTCGAGGACTCGCAGGCGATGCGCCGCCGCGTCGAGGACAACGTGCCCGCGGCCGAGGCCGACCGGCAGATCAAGCTCGGTCGAGGGGGGCTGCGTGACGTCGAGTTCACGGTGCAGCTCCTCCAGCTCGTGCACGGCCGCTCCGACCCGGCGATCCACTCGCCCAACACCATCGGCGCGCTCGGCGCGCTCGCCGCGGCCGGGTACGTGGGCCGCGACCACGCCGCGCGCCTCGCCGTGTGCTACCGGTTCCTGCGCGCGCTCGAGCACCGGGTGCAGCTCTTCCGGCTGCGACGCACCCACCTGCTGCCCACGGCCGAGGAGGATCTGCGCCGTCTCGCGCGAGCGCTGGGGCTGCGCACCGAGGGCGCCGCAGGCCTCATCGAGCGCTGGCGCACCACGCGCCGCGAGGTGCGCTCGCTGCACGAGGCGCTCTTCTACCGCCCGCTGCTGCCCGCCGTCGCGCACCTGTCCGACGACGAGGTGTCGCTCGCTCCCGAGGCCGCCCGCCAACGGTTCGCGGCCATCGGCTACCGCGACCCCGACGGGGCGATGCGGCACGTGACGGCGCTGACCGAGGGCATGTCGCGGCGTGCGGCCCTGCAGCGGCAGCTCCTGCCCGTGCTGCTCGGCTGGTTCGCCGAGGGCGCCGACCCCGACGGCGGACTGCTCGCGTTCCGCAAGCTGTCGGACGAGCTCGGCTCGACGCACTGGTACCTCAAGCTGCTGCGCGACTCGGGCTCGGCCGCGCAGTCGCTCGCGCACGTCCTCGCCTCCTCGCGCTACCTCGCCGAGGCCATCGCGCGCTCGCCCGAGTCCGTCCAGTGGTTCGACGACCCGTCGGGTCTCGAGCCGCGGGGGCCCGAGCGGCTCGCCGCGGAGGCGGACGCGATCCTCCTGCGGGCAGACGAGCCCAAGCAGGCCGCAACGCTCCTGCGCGCCGTCCGTCGGCGCGAGCTCGCGCGCACCGGCGCCGGAGAGCTGCTGCGCGTGCTCGACCCCGTCGGTGCCGCGCGTGCGATCTCCGACGCCGCCGACCTCGCGCTGCGCGGTGCGCTGCGCGTCGCCGAGCACGTCGCGCGGCAGGAGCTCGGGCTGGACCCCGACCCGGCAGCGAACCCCACGCGCAACCTGGTGGTCGCGATGGGTCGGCTGGGCGGACGCGAGATGGGTTACGGCTCCGACGCCGACGTCATGTTCGTCCACGAGGCGGTACCGGGCGCCGACCCTCAGGTCGCAGGACGGTTCGCCCTGACGACGGCGACCCGCATGCGCGAGCTGCTGGGCGGCGTCGGGCCGGAACCCGCGCTGCCCGTGGACGCCGACCTGCGCCCCGAGGGCCGGCAGGGGCCGCTCGTGCGGACGCTCGCCTCCTACGCCGAGTACTACGAGCGGTGGTCGTCGGTCTGGGAGGCCCAAGCGCTTCTGCGCGCACGCCCCGTGGCGGGTGCCTCGCTGGCGGGCCCCCGAGCGAGTTGGCCGACCGGTTCGTCGCGCTCGTCGACCCGCTGCGCTACCCGGAGGGTGGACTGCCGCTCGCCCAGGTGCGCGAGGTCCGGCGCATCAAGGCGCGCGTCGAGGCGGAACGCCTGCCGCGCGGTGTGGAGCCCGAGCGGCACCTCAAGCTGGGCCGTGGCGGAGTGTCGGACGTCGAGTGGACGGCGCAGCTCCTCCAGCTCCAGCACGCTCATGAGGTCCCCTCGCTGCGGACCACGGGCACGGTCGCCGCGCTCGAGGCCGCCGAGGCCTCCGGGCTGCTCGATGCCGACGACACGCGTGCCCTCCTCGACGCCTGGACCCTCAGCTCGCGGCTGCGGTCCGCCGTCGTCCTGTGGTCGGGTCGGGTGAGCGGAGCCCAGGCCGACGTGCTGCCGCACGACCGGCGTGACCTCTCCGGCGTCGCGCGCGTCCTGGGGGACGTCGGCACGGGCGCGGACCTGGAGGATCTGTACCTGCGGACGGCTCGCCGTGCACGGGCGGTGTTCGAACGCGTCTTCTACGGTGCGGACGAGTGACGGTGGCGGCCGTCACGCGGTGACGGGGCGAGACCACCCGTCCGCGTCGCGGGTGAAGCCGACACGCGTCAGGTAGTGCTCGTCGGTGCGGGCCGGAGACCGGATCACCAGTCGCGTGTAGCCCCTGCTCGCAAAGATTCCTGACCGGCGGTAGACGAACTCGCCCGGAGTGAAGTCCCGGAACCGCTTGGTCACCCAGTCGAGCAGGACGACGCCGGTCCCGCCGCCCGCGTCGCCCACCTCGACGACTCCCACCGTCTCGTCACCGCGCAGCACCAGGAACGCCGCGCGGCGCTCCCCGGCGTCGGGAACGGCGACGAATCCGGGCGAGAACGTGAGGATGTCGGTCGCGTAGGTGTGCAGCACGTGCAGCAGGTACGCGTCGTCGGGAGCGACCTCGACCACCTCGTAGGTGGCGGCGTCGTGACGTGTGCGGTGCAGCCGCCACAGCCAGTAGACGTTGATGAGCGCGATCGCCCCGTTCATCGCGACGAACGGCCAGATGCCGACGACGGCGTTGTAGACGGTCGCGATCACGGAACCGGCGAGGTTGAGCCACCGGAAACGCAGCACTCGGGCCTGCGTCAGGGACAGCACGACGAGGACCGAGCCGATCCAGCCGATGGCTTCGAGCCAGGGGTTCATGAGGGGACCCTACGAGGTGCCCCCGACGGCGACCATCGGGGCGCGCGCGGGCGTGACTCGGCTCCCGCGCGGTCAGGTCGGCAGTTCGTCGTCAAAGCGTGGCCCCGGGGGCACGAGCTGACGACGAACTGCCGAGTTGAGCGCCACGCCCCGGTCAGGTTCCCGGGCGCGCACGAGCACGCCCGGCACGCGAGAAGCCGCCCGGCCCGGCGGAACGTCACTGGACGTTCCGCCGGGCCGGGCGGCTTCTCGGGCGTCAGTCGAGGTCGCGGAACCCGCGATCTCAGATGTCGTAGTACAGCTCGAACTCCTTGGGCGTCGGCTGCAGCTGCACCGGCTCGACCTCGTTCTTGCGCTTGTAGTCGATCCACGTGGCGATCAGGTCCTCGGTGAACACGTCACCCTGCGTGAGGAACTCGTGGTTGCCTTCGAGGTTGTCGAGCACCTCGGCGAGCGAGCCCGGAACCTGAGCGATCTGGGCGTGCTCCTCGGGCGGCAGCTCGTAGAGGTCCTTGTCGATCGGCGCGGCCGGCTCGATGCGGTTCTTGATGCCGTCGATGCCGGCAAGGAGCTGTGCCGAGAAGGCCAGGTACGGGTTGGCCGAGGGGTCCGGAACGCGGAACTCGACGCGCTTGGCCTTGGGGAGGAGCCCGTGATCGGGATGCGGATGCAGGCCGAGCGGTTGCGGGCCGAGTAGACCAGGTTGACGGGAGCCTCGTAGCCCGGGACCAGGCGGCGGTAGGAGTTGACCGACGGGTTGGTGAACGCGAGCAGCGACGGGGCGTGCTTCAGCAGGCCGCCGATGTACCAGCGCGCCATGTCGGAGAGGCCGCCGTAGCCCTTCTCGTCGTAGAACAGCGGGTCGCCGTTGGCCCACAGCGACTGGTGCGAGTGCATGCCCGAGCCGTTGTCGCCGAAGAGCGGCTTCGGCATGAAGGTGACCGTCTTGCCGGCCTGGTGCGCCACGTTGCGGATGACGTACTTGAACTTCATCAGGTCGTCGGCCGCGTGCAGCAGCGTGTTGAAGCGGTAGTTGATCTCCTGCTGGCCGGCCGTGCCCACCTCGTGGTGCGCGCGCTCGACGTCGAGGCCGACCTGGCCGAGCACGTCGCACATGTCGTCACGCAGGTCGGCGAACTTGTCCGACGGCGAGACGGGGAAGTAGCCGCCCTTGACCCGGGTCTTGTACCCGAGGTTGCCGCCCTCTTCCTCGCGGCCCGTGTTCCAGGCCGCCTCGACGGAGTCGATCGCGTAGAAGGAGCCCTGCATGGCCGTCTGGTAGCGCACCGAGTCGAAGAGGTAGAACTCGGCCTCGGGGGCGAAGAACGCGGTGTCCGCGATGCCCGTCGATGCCAGGTACGCCTCTGCCTTGGCGGCGATGGTGCGCGGGTCGCGCGAGTAGGCCTCGTCGGTGAACGGGTCGACGATCGAGAAGTTCATGACCAGGGTCTTGCGCTTGCGGAACGGGTCGATGAACGCCGTCTTGACGTCGGGAACCAGCTTCATGTCCGACTCGTGGATCGCCTGGAAGCCGCGGATCGACGACCCGTCGAACATCAGGCCCTCGGTGAACGACGACTCACCGAACTGCGACGTCGGGATGTTGAAGTGCTGCCACACGCCCGGCAGGTCGACGAACCGGACATCGATGAACTCCACCCCTTCGTTGCGGGTGAAGGCGATGGCCTCCTCGGCGTTGTTAAACATCCATGCTCCTTAGAAGACGGTGCGGCGCGATGTGCTGGTCAACGAATGTCCACGGCCCGCGTCACGAGGCTGGCCCCGAACGTAGGACGTCGCCGTTACTCTCCCATGCCACCGATGTTTCGGGCATGTAACCGAGGCGACGCCTGCCCGCACTCTGAGATTTCAGGCGCTCCCCGGCGCCGTCGTGCGGCGTACGTCACAGTGCCTGCGACGGTCGCGCCGCGGTACCGCGCCGGCGTCGGCGGGACGCCGCATAGCCTGGTGCCGTGGCATCACGCGAAGATCTCGGATCCTGGCTCGAAGGTCCGGCGCCCGCCGCGGGCGGCGCGGCACGGCTCGGACTGCCCGAGTCGGGGAACGGCTCGATGGCGTCCCTGGCGCGGCGCGTCGTCGCGCTGTGCCTCGACTGGGCGGCGGCGTGGGGGATCGCGGCCCTGATCGCGCCCAGGAACACCTGGGTGCCGCTGGCCGCGCTCGCCGTGATGAACGTGATCCTCGTCGGGTCGCTCGGGTTCACCATCGGCCACCGGCTGCTCGGGTTGCAGGTGCGTGTGCTCGGCGCACCGGGCGAGGGCACGGTCGACGGCGCCTTCGTCGGCTTCTGGCGCTCGACCGTCCGCACCGTGCTGCTGTGCCTGGTGATCCCGGCGGTCGTCTGGGACGGCGACGGCCGCGGGCTGCACGACAAGGCGGCCGGGACCGTCATCACGCGTCGCTGACGGCTGCCCGCCGACGGGGCCGGACGAGGCCGGTTGCGCTCGCCGGCGGGCAGCCGTCGGGACGAACGACCTCAGCGCCCGCGCATGCCCTTGCGGTCGGGCCGTGCCTTGAACGGGTCGACGCCCTTGGGCACGGGCAACCGCTGGCCACCCAGCGCCTTGAGGCGCTTGCCGACCTCGGCTGCCTCGGGGCGCGTCAGCTTGGGCTTGAGCTTGGTCACGGCGCGAGCCAGCTTGGTCAGCTTCACCTGACCGTCGTCGTCGCCCATCTGGATGAGGGTGATCGGCACGTTCGGCAGCACGCGTGCGATGCGGCGGCGCTCGTCCTCGAGCATGCGGCCCACGCGGTGGGCGGGACCCTCCGAGACGAGCACGACGCCGGGGCGACCCACGCCGCGGAACACGAAGTCCTGCGTGCGGGCGTTGACCGCCACCGGCTCGTCCTCGAACGTCCAGCCGCCGCGCACGGTGCCGAGTGCGGCGCGCGCGGCGCCCGGCTGCCCCGAGATCTGCGTGTAGGCGGCGCGCTCGGCACGGCGCGTGAGCATGTACATGGTCGCCAGGGCCGCGAACGGGACGGCGACGACCGTCACGTAGATCGGGTGGCCGATCAGCAGCCCGACGACCAGGCCCAGCAGCAGGACACCCACGAAGACGCCCAGCAGGAGCCACGTCACCGACGGGTCCTGGCGGCGGGTCATCTGATACGCGGCCCACACCTGGTGGTACCAACGCTGCTTCTTGGGCTTCTTCGTCTTCCCCGGAGCGGCGTCCGAGGACTGGTTGGAGCGGGCCATGGGTCCAGATCCTATCGGCGCGGCGAGGTCCGGCGGTTCAGCGCGCGAGCAGGCTTGCGGCTTCCTGGCGCGCTGTCGTCGGCTCGGCCAGGTGAGCGAGCGCCGCGGGGATCTCCAGCCCGCGCTTGCTCATCGCCTGGCCCCACAGGCGGCCGGCACGATACGACGATCGCACCAGCGGGCCGGCCATGACGCCGAGGAACCCCGTCTCCAGCGCGAACTGCGACAGGTCGACGAACTCCTCGGGACGCACCCAGCGGTCGATCGGGTGGTGGCGCACCGACGGGCGCAGGTACTGGGTGATCGTCACGAGGTCGCATCCGGCGTCGTGCAGGTCGACCAGCGCCGTCTTGACCTCGTCGATCGTCTCGCCCATGCCCAGGATGAGGTTCGACTTGGTGACGAGCCCGGCCTCGCGCGCCCGCGTCAGCACGCCGAGCGAGCGGTCGTACCGGAACGCCGGCCGGATCTGCTTGAAGATGCGCGGCACCGTCTCCAGGTTGTGCGCGAGCACCTCGGGGCGGGACTCGAACACCTCGTCGAGCAGGTCCGGGATGCCGTTGAAGTCGGGGATGAGGTTCTCGACGCCCGTGCCCGGGTTGAGCTCGTGGATCTGGCGGACGGTCTCCGCGTAGAGCCACGCGCCGCCGTCGGGCAGGTCGTCGCGCGCGACGCCCGTGATCGTCGAGTAGCGCAGGCCCATGGCCTGCACGGACTGCGCGACGCGACGAGGTTCGTCGCGGTCGAGCGCCTGCGGCTTGCCCGTGTCGATCTGGCAGAAGTCGCAGCGGCGGGTGCACTGCTCACCGCCGATGAGGAACGTGGCCTCGCGGTCTTCCCAGCATTCGAAGATGTTGGGACAGCCCGCCTCTTCGCACACCGTGTGCAGGTTGCCCCCCTGCACGAGGCTCTTCAGGTCCCGGTACTCGGGCCCCATGACGGCCCGGGTCTTGATCCAGTCGGGCTTCTTCTCGATGGGCGTGGCGGCGTTGCGGGCTTCGATCCGCAGCATGCGGCGGCCCTCGGGCGCAATGGTCACACGTTCACCCTACGACGGCGCCGAGGGGCGCTGGTCGATCGCTCAGAGCGGGACGGGTGACCTGTGTCACGAGCGGTGCCAGGTGGCGCTGGAGCGCGTCGGCGAGCAGCGGCCGCACCTCGGCGACCGTGACGTCACGGCCCAGCTCGGCGGACAACGACGTGACGTCGGCGTCGTCGATGCCGCACGGCACGATGAACCCGAACGCGCCCAGGTCGGGATCGCAGTTGAGCGCGAGCCCGTGCATCGTCACGCCCTTGGCGACCCGTGCGCCGATCGCGCACACCTTGCGCTCGCGTCGCGGGGCCGGCCCGGCGTCGTCGGCGGCGAGCCACACGCCGCTGCGGCCCTCGACGCGCACGGTCGCGACGCCCAGCCGTGCACACACGTCCATCACCGCGGACTCCAGGGTGCGCACGTAGCGCACGACGTCGACGGGCGCGACGAGTGCCGCGATCGGGTAGGCGACGAGCTGGCCGGGGCCGTGCCACGTGATCTTGCCGCCCCGGTCGACGTCGACGACGCGCGTGCCGTCGGTCGGGTACTCGTCCTTGCGGGTGCGGCGCCCGGCCGTGTACACGCTCGCATGCTCGAGCAGGTAGGCCACCGGGCCGCGCGCACCCTCGCCGACGGCGGCGTGCGTGCGCCGCTGCAGGTCCCAGCCGTCGTGGTAGTCGACGTGTCCGGGAAGGTGCTCGATCTCGATCAACGGTGCTGTGCCCACGGCGGTCCAACCTACGCCCGCGCGGTGGCGCACGGGGAACCCGCTCTCGCCGAGGCGGTCCGGCCGCGCTGGACCTGCCGTTCTCCCGGCCTGGGGCGTGCCCCACCCGCATCCGCCGCGCGCGCAAGGCAGCATGGGGCCATGACTGCGCTGCGCATCGCCATCGTCGGGTACGGGGGATCGGGCCGGGGGATCCACGCCCGGCTGGTCAGAGAGGTCGGGCTCGCGGTCACGGCGGTCGTCACGCGCGACCCCGGGCGGCGCCAGCAGGCGGCCTCCGACTGGCCCGGGGCGCGGCTGCACGACGACCTCGACGCGCTCGTCGCCGCGCGGTCGGGCTACGACGTCGTCGTCGTCACGTCGCCGACGTCGCTGCACGCCGAGCACGCGGCGCACCTCGCGCGGGCCGGCATCCCCTTCGTGCTCGACAAGCCCATCGGCGTCGACGCACACGAGGCGCGCGCCGTCCTCGCGGAGGCGGCCGCGACGTCGACGCCGTTCACCGTGTTCCACAACCGGCGCTGGGACCCCGAGCAGCTCACGCTGGCCGCGGCGATCGCACGCGGCGACCTCGGCGACGTCCACACCTTCGAGCGGCGCTGGGAGCGGTGGCGCCCCCAGCCGCAGCAGCGCTGGAAGGAGAACGACGTCGTCGGCGGCGGGCTGCTGCTCGACCTGGGACCCCACCTCGTCGACTCGGCGACCCAGCTCTTCGGGCGCGTCACGAGCGTGTGGGCGCAGACCCGCAGGCTCACCACGCCCACCGAGGACGACGTGTTCCTGGTGCTCCAGCACGAGCCCGGGGGAGGTCTCGCCCGCTCGGCGCACGGCGTCGTGTCCAGGCTGTGGGCCGGGTCCGTGGTCGGCGCGCCGGGGCCGCGCACGCGTGCGCTCGGCACGCGGGGCGCCTACGTCGTCACGACGTACGAGCAGGACGGATCCCCGTTCGAGGTGCTCGACTCGGGCGCCCCCGAGGACTCCGAGGGCTGGCTCGCCCGCGGGCGCGAGCGCACGTCCGTCCCACGGGCGCCCGGCGGGCACGTGGACTTCTACCGTGCTCTCGTCGCCTGGCTCCAGGACGACGGCGACATCCCGGTCGACCCGGCCGACGCGGTGCGTACCGCCGAGGTGCTCGACGCCGCCCGGGTCTCGGGGCGCGACGGGCGCACGATCCACGTCTGACGGTCCGCGCACCGGCGCCGCCGACGCGGGCCTGTGGACAACGTCGGCGGGCACCGGCCGGGATGCGGTTCGATCCTCGCGTGACTTCCGCACGACCCGAGGATCTCCCGCCCGCGACGGGCACCGTCGTCGTCCCCGTGCCCGCCGACGCGGCCGCGCGTGAGGTGCTGACCGCGCGTGTCGCGGCGCTCACGGACGTTCGGCACGCGCATCTCGTCCCCGTGGTCGAGGCCAGGGCCACCCGACCAGGGACGCTCGACGTCGTCCTCGCCTCAGGCGAGGCGGCCGACGTGCCCGCGGTGCTCGCCGTCCGGGGACGGCTCGCGCCCGCGGAGGCCGCGGCGGTCGGCGTCAACGTCGCGCAGGCCATGGCAGCCCTGCACGCCGCCGGACTGACCCACGGCCCGCTCGAGCCGCGCGACGTCGTCCTGCGCCCCGGCGGTGCCCCCGCGCTGCGGCCACGCCCGGGCCCCCGCCCGAGGAGTGGACGCCCGCCGAGGACGTGCGGGCACTCGCGCGCCTGGTCGACGGTTTGCTCGGGTCGCGTCCGGTGGTGACTGCCGCCCCCCGATTCCCCGACGGCGACCCCGTCGCCGACCCCGAAGGCGCGCTCCGTGCCGCCCTCGCGCCCGCGCTCGCGGCCGACGCGCGGAGCCGGCCCGAGGCAGGCACGCTCGCCGCGCTGGTCGACGGCGCCTGCGAACCGGCCGACGTTCGCCTGCCCGACCCGGCGACCCTCGCCGGCGCGGCGCTCGCGGGCACACGGCGGGGCCGTGACGTGGGGGAGACGGCGTCGGACGCCGGCTCGCCTCGCGGGCGGGCGCGGGCTGGACGACGGGTGGCGCGGGCGGCGCCGGGGCGTGCGGCGGACGTGCGCGCAGCGGTGCGCGACGGGCGGTCTGCGCGGCGCGGCGGACGTGCGCCGTCTGTCGCTCCGCGCGGCGGCAAGACCACCGCGCGCGGCGTCCTGCGACGACGCCGGTCGGGCACGCGGAGGCGGCGCCGTGACCCGGGCCTCCTCGGGCGGGCGACGTTGCGGCCGGTGCTGGCCGTGGCGGGCATCGGCCTGGCCGTGGGGCTGATGGCCGGCGCGGGGCCCGGGCTGTGGGACGCGGGCCGCTCCGTGCTGCCGCTGGGCGCTGCTCGGGCGCAGAGCGACGCCACGGTGCGGGCCGTCGGCGGGCCGGCAGCCGGTCATGGCGACTCGCGCGTCTCGGCAGCCGAGCGGCCGGAGTCGTCGTCGGCGCCCGCGGGGACCTGACGCTCGATCACGCCCGCCCGGACGCCGCCGCGGCCACGCTGACGCAACGACGCCTCGATCTGCTCGCCGGAGTCGTGGCCGACGTCGGAGCGGTCGACGTGGCCGGGTCGCCCGCGCACCAGGCGGACACCGCACTTCTCGCCCGGCTCGACGCGTCGGGAACCCGCCCGGAGCGCCCGCGTGCCACTGTCACGGACGCCACCGTCGTCGCCGTCGGCGGCTCGAGTGCACGCGTGCGCGTCGCGTACGTCGTCGAGGCGCACGTCCAGGTGGCTGCGGACGGGAGCCGCACCGCCGTCGGCGCCTCGCGGCCGCACGAGTCGACTCTCGACCTGCGCTGGACGGCCGGCGGATGGCGGGTGGAGGGTGTCGCGTGAGACGCGGTCTCGGCTACGGTGGCGCGGACGGACGTCGACGGCGACGCGGAGGGACTTGCACATGGGCCACCCGGGCACGGAGCAGACGAGAGTCGCGCAGACGAAGAACCTCCCGGCGCGGAGCCGGCGGACGCACACCGTGCCGCCGAGAACCCGCCCGGCGGGTCGCTGGGGCTACGACTACGACGTGCTGGTCGTCGGATCGGGGTTCGGCGGGTCGGTGGCCGCGCTGCGGCTGACGGAGAAGGGCTACCGCGTCGGCGTGGTGGAGGCGGGCCGCAGGTTCGCCGACGACGAGTTCGCCGCGAGCTCGTGGCGGCTGCGCTCGTTCCTGTGGGCGCCCGCCCTCGGCTGCTTCGGCATCCAGCGCGTGCGGCTGCTGCGCGACGTCCTCGTCCTGGCCGGAGCCGGCGTGGGAGGCGGGTCGCTGGTCTACGCCAACACGCTGTACCGGCCGCTCGAACCGTTCTTCGCCGACCCGGCATGGGCCCATCTGACCGACTGGAAGGCCGAGCTCGACCCGTACTACGACCAGGCCGAACGCATGCTCGGCTCGGTGCACTTCCCCGGGCACACCCCGGCCGACGACGTGGTGCGGCAGGTCGCGGAGCAGATGGGCGCAGGGTCGACGTTCCGGCACGCGAACGTCGGGGTCTTCTTCGGCGCGGACGGCACCGTCGAGCCCGGTCGCACCGTGCCGGACCCCTTCTTCGGTGGGGTGGGACCCGCCCGCACCGGGTGCACCCAGTGCGGCGAGTGCATGACGGGCTGCCGCCACGGCGCGAAGAACACCCTCGTGAAGAACTACCTGTACCTGGCCGAGCGTGCCGGTGCGCAGGTGCACCCGCTGACGACGGTCACCGCCGTGGCCCCGCTGGCCGGACGGGACGGCTTCACGGTCGAGACACGGCACACCGGGCGCCCCGGGCGGGGGCGGCGGTTCACCGCCCGGCAGGTGGTCCTTGCCGCGGGCACGCTCGGCACCCAGACGTTGCTGCACGCGATGCGCGACACCGGACGGCTTCCGCACCTGTCCGAACGGCTCGGGCACCTGACCCGCACCAACTCGGAGGCGCTGCTCGGTGCGATGGTGCCCCGGCGCGGGCCGCTGACGACGGGCGGGCGCCGTGACCGGACGCGGCGGGCGCCCGACTACTCGCGTGGCGTCGCCATCACGTCGTCGTTCTACCCCGATCCTGCGACGCACATCGAACCGGTGCGGTACGGGCACCGCTCCAACGCGATGGGCCTCCTGCAGACCGTGCTGGTCGACGGCACGGGCCCGGGCGAGGGGCCGCGCTGGCGTCGGTGGCTGGGTGAGCTGTGGCGGCAGCGCCGGGTACTGAGGGACATCGTCGACCTGCGCCGCTGGTCCGAGCGGACGGTCATCGCGCTGGTCATGCAGGCGCGCGACAACTCGCTGACCACGTTCACGCGCCGGGGTCCGCTCGGGCGGCGGCTCACCTCGCGGCAGGGAACCGGTGAGCCGAACCCGGCCTGGATCCCGCAGGCACACGATGCGGTGCGGCGCATGGCCGCCGTCATGGGCGGGCACCCGGGCGGGTCCGTCGGCGACCCGTTCGACGTCCCGATGACGGCGCACATCATCGGTGGCTGCACGATCGGTGCGACGCCGGCCGACGGCGTCGTCGACCCGTACCACCGCGTGCACGGCTACGCGGGCCTGCACGTGGTCGACGGGTCGTCGGTCACCGCCAACCTGGGCGTCAACCCGTCGCTGACGATCACCGCCCAGGCGGAGAGGGCGTTCGCGATGTGGCCCAACCGCGGCGACGCCGACCCGCGCCCACCCCAGGGCACCGGCTATGTGCGGGTGTCGCCCGTCCGGCCCGTGGCGCCGGTGGTCCCGCCGACGGCTCCCGCGGCGCTTCGCCTCCCCGTCGTCGAGATCCGCCACACCCCTCGCTGAGCGCTGAACCGCAGGCGGGCGGAGACGGCGACGCCGCCGGTCCCCGGGGGAACGGCGGCGTCGTCGGCGTGCGTGTGGTCCTCAGAGGCCGACCTCGGACTCGAAGGCGCCCTCCTCGATGCGAGCCTTGACGGCCGTGAGGAAGCGGGCGGCGTCCGCGCCGTCGACCAGACGGTGGTCGTAGGACAGGAAGAGGTACGCGAACTGGCGGATGGCGATGGTCTCCTCGCCGTCGACCGTGATGACAGCCGGCTTCTTGGTGATCGTGCCGGTGCCGAGGATCGCGACCTGCCCACCCGGGACGATCGGGGTGTCGATGAGCGCACCGCCCGAGCCGGTGTTCGTGATGGTGAAGGTCGCACCCGACAGCTCGTCCGGTCCCACCTTGTTGGCCCGGGTGCGTGCGCCCAGGTCGCCGATCTGGCGGGCCAGGCCGGCGAGGTTGAGGTCGCCCGCGTTCTTGACGACCGGCACCACGAGGCCCCGCTCGGTGTCCACGGCGATGCCCACGTTCTCCGACGCGTGGTAGGTGATCTCGCCCTTCTCGGGGTCGATCGACGCGTTGATCTTCGGGAACGCCTTGAGCGCCTCGACGGCGGCGAGCGTGTAGAAGGGCAGGAACGTCAGGTTCGCGCCCTCGCGCGCCTTGAACGACTCCTTGGCCTTCGCCCGGAGCTTGGCGACCTTGGTGACGTCCACCTCGACCACGGTCGTCAGCTGGGCCTGCGTGTGCAGCGCCTCGACCATGCGCTCGGCGACGATCTTGCGCAGGCGCGACATCTTCTCGGTCGTGCCGCGCAGCGGGGACGGAGCGGGGATGGTCGGTGCCTTGGCAGCCGGGGCGGACGGTGCTGCGGCGGCCGGAACCGGGGCGGCCGGAGCCGCGGGGGCCGGCGCGGCAGCCTTCTCTGCTGCGGCGAGCACGTCCTCCTTGCGGATGCGCCCGCCGACGCCGGTGCCGACGATGGTGGCGACGTCCACGCCCTTGTCTGCGGCGAGCTTGCGCACGAGCGGTGTCAGGTACGACTTGCTGTCGACCGCGACGGCGGCCGGTGCCGCCGGGGCGGGTGCGGCAGGTGCCGGCGCTGCCGGTGCGGGCGCAGGGGCGGGAGCCGGTGCGGGAGCAGCCGGTGCAGGAGCAGCCGGTGCAGGAGCAGCCGGTGCGGGCGCGGGCGTGACGGGTGCGGCGGGCGCTCCCGAGCCGACGACTGCCAGCACGGCGCCGACCTCGACGGTGTCGTCCTCGTTGACGAGGATCTGCTGCACGGTGCCCGCGACGGGTGAGGGGATCTCGGTGTCGACCTTGTCGGTGGAGACCTCGAGCAGCGGCTCGTCGACCGCGACCGTCTCGCCGACCTGCTTGAGCCAGCGCGTCACGGTGCCCTCGGTGACGGATTCACCCAGGGCGGGCAGCGTCACCTCGGTGCCGCCGCCGGCCGGGGCAGGAGCCTCGACAGGTGCAGGCGCAACCGGTGCGACCGGCGTGGGCTCGGGGGCTGCGACGGGCGCGGCAGGAGCCTCGGCGGCGGGCTCGGCGGCAGGGGCTGCGGGCGCAGAACCCGCACCCGACCCGTCGCCGATGACGGCCAGCGTGGCGCCGACCTCGACCGTCTCGTCCTCCTCGACCAGGATCTGCTCGAGCACCCCCGCGATGGGCGAGGGGATCTCGGTGTCGACCTTGTCGGTGGAGACCTCGAGCAGCGGCTCGTCGACTGCGACGGTGTCGCCGACCTGCTTGAGCCAGCGGGTGACGGTGCCTTCGGTGACGGACTCGCCCAGGGCGGGCAGCTGCACGTTCTCAGACATGACCTGTGGGGTCTCCTTCGATCGGTTGTCAGGCCGTCGCGGGCCTGGTGCACGAGGGCACTGCGAGTCATCTTGTCACTACGCCGGGGTGCTCCCCAATCCTTCTGAGCCGTCGATGCTGTGACGCTCAGAACAAATGAACGCGCAGGTTAGAGGTCAGACCACGTGTTCTCGAATGCTCAGCGCGCGCGCTCCTCCAGGTAGGCCAGCAGAGTTCGCACGCCGACGCCGGTGCCGCCCACGGAGGTGTACCCGTACGCCGCCTTCTCGTTGAACGCGGGACCGGCGATGTCGAGGTGCGCCCACGGGGTCGCTCCGACGAACTCCTTGAGGAAGATCGCGGCGAAGAGCATCCCGCCCGCACGGTCGGCCGCCGAGTTGACCATGTCGGCGACGTTCGACTTGAGCCCGGCCTTGAGCTCCTCGGGCATCGGCATGGCCCAGAACGACTCGCCCGCCGTGTCGGCAGCGGCCTTGACCGCGTCGCGCACGTCGTCGTCACCCAGCACGCCCGACACGCGGTTGCCGAGCGCGACGACCTGCGCGCCCGTGAGCGTTGCGATGTCGAGGACGACGTCGTGCCCGTCCTCGACGGCGGAGACGAGCCCGTCGGCCATGACCAGGCGCCCCTCGGCGTCCGTGTTCGTGATCTCGACCGTCTTGCCACCGCGTATCCGGACGACGTCGCCAGGGCGCTGCGCGTTGCCGCCCGGCATGTTCTCCGCGAGGCACAGGTAGCCGGTCACGGCCACGGGAAGCCCGAGGCGCGCCGTCGCGATGACCGTGTGCAGCACGGCGGCCGCCCCCGACATGTCCGAGGTCATCGCGTGCATGCCGGCCGGTGGCTTGAGGGAGATGCCACCCGTGTCGAACGTGATGCCCTTGCCGACCAGCGCCACCCGCGACGAGGCCTTCGGCGGCGTGTAGGCGAGCTTGACCAGGCGCGGTGGCCGCGCCGACCCCTGGCCCACGCCCGAGATCCCGCCGTACCCGCCGGACGCGAGCTGCTTCTCGTCGAGCACCGTGATCTTGATGCCCTTCGCGCCGAGCTCCTTGACCGCGGCGCGCGCCGCCTCCACGAACGCCCCCGGGAACAGGTCGTTCGGCGGGGTGTTGATCAGGTCGCGCGCCCCGTGGACCGCGTCGGCGACGACGCGGGCGCGCTCCGCCGCAGCCTTCGCCCGAGCCGAGCGGGCGAACGGGGTCACGAGCTCGATCGTCGAGACCGCGGCCTGCTTGGCCGCCGCGTCGCCCGCCCGGTAGGCGGTGAACGCATAGGCCCCGAGGAGCGCCCCCTCGACCACGGCCGTCAGGTCCGCCTCGGTCGCCGTGGGGAGCGCGACCGCGACCGACGCCGTCCCCGCCAGCTCGCGCACCGCGGCACCGGCGGCACGGCGCAACGTCTCGGCGGCGAACGTCCCGTCGGCCTCACGCTCGCCCAGACCGCTCAGGACCAGCACCGACGCCTTGACGCCGCTGGCCGGGAGCCTGCGCACCTCGTCGCGCGCGCCCGTCAGGCCGAGCTGCGGCGCGAGCGTCTCGATCTGATGGACCAGGTCCGACGGGAGCTGGTCGGCGACGACGGCCAGGCCGTCCGACGTCTTGCACGTCCCGACGACGAGCGCGTCGACCTTGAGCGCGGTCGGGTTCTTGCCGGAGAGGGTGAGATCAGCCACGCACGCGATGCTAGCGCCCGTGAGGGGCGCCCGCCGGGACGGGTGGCCGTCAGAGGCCGGTAGTCTCGGCCCCGTGGTGCTGCCCCTCCTTCTCGTCCTGGTCGCGCTGTGCCTGGCGCTCGCCGCCTGGGCGCTCGTCTTCGTCGTCCGGGACCGGGCCGTGATCCTGCGTCAGCTGTTCGGCGCGGCCGTCGTGGAGGCCGTGCTCGTCGTGCAGGCCGTCGTCGCCGGCGTGCGCCAGGCCACGAGCGGTCACGCCGTCGACGGTCCGCTCTTCTGGGGCTATGTCGCCACCGCGCTCGTGCTGCTGCCGATCGCAGCCGCCTGGGCCTTCGCCGAACGGACCAGGTGGTCCTCGGTGGTGCTCATGGTGGCCTCGCTGACGGTCGGCTTCCTGGCGTTCCGCATGTGGCAGATCTGGGAGGCGGCGTGAGCGGCAAGGGATTCGGGCGTCTGGTCGTCACGGTCTACGGGATCCTCGCCTTCGCGGCGATCGGGCGCTCGTCGTACCAGGTCTCGACGTCGGCCCCGCACGTCCCGACGGCCTACTGGTTGTCGGCGCTCGCCGCCGTCGTGTACGTCGTGGCGGCGGTCGCGATCGCGAAGGGATGGCGCCGGCCCGCGTGGGCCGCGGTGCTGTTCGAGGCGGTCGGCGTCCTGAGCGTCGGGGCGGCGTCGCTGGCCAGCGCACGGCTGCAGCACGACGGCACCGTGTGGCGGATGTTCGGCGCGGACTACGGGTTCGTCCCGCTCGTCCTGCCGTTCGTCGGCCTGTGGTGGCTGTGGCGCACCCGCCCCTCAGTATCCGGCGTCGCCGCGACGGGCGCGCCGTCACCGAGCACACCCGCGAGCACCCCCGAGAGCGAGGCCTGACCGTGGTCAAGCCCTACCACCTGTTCTTCGACGTCGTCTTCAAGCGCATGGACCCCGAGGCCGCGCACTCTCTCGCGTTCCGCTGGATCGGCCTGGCCGGCCGTGTCCCGGTGCTGCGCGACGTGGTGCAGGGCGCGCTCGCGCCCTACCTGGGCCGGGGGCTGGGCGGTCCGGGCAGCGTCGAGGTGCTCGGCCGCACCTACGCGGCGCCCTTCGGGCTCGCCGGCGGGTTCGACAAGGACGCCCGTGCCGTGCGCGGGCTGACGATGCTGGGGTTCGCGTACGTCGAGGTCGGCACCATCACCCCGCGACCGCAGCCGGGCAACGAGGCGCCCCGCATGTTCCGCGAGCTCTCGCTGCGCGCGCTGCGCAACCGCATGGGCTTCAACAACAAGGGTGCGCACGCGGCGGCCTCGTCGCTGCGCCGTCTGCGCTCGACGGCCGCCGGCCGCCAGCTGCGCATCGGCGTCAACATCGGCAAGAACAAGACGACGCCGGCGCACGAAGCGGCCGAGGACTACGCGCTGTGCGCCCGCGTCCTGGCGCCGTTCGCCGACTACCTCGTCGTCAACGTCTCCTCGCCCAACACGCCGGGCCTGCGTGACCTCCAGACGGTGGCGGAGCTGCGTCCCATCCTGGTGGCGGCACGCGAGGCGGCGGATGCCGCGACGACGGCCGCCGGCGTGCCGCGTGTCCCCTTGCTCGTGAAGATCGCCCCAGACCTGGCCGACGCCGACGTCGACGCGGTCGCCGACCTCGTGCTCGAGCTCGGGCTCGACGGCGTGGCGGCCGTCAATACGACGATCCGGCACGACCTCGGCCTCGGTGGTCTGTCGGGGCCGCCGCTGCTGGCGCGCGGGCTGGAGGTCGTCCAGCGCCTGCGGGCCCGGCTGGGGGAGGGCCCGGCGATCATCGGCTCGGGCGGCATCACGACGCCCGACGACGCCCGTGCCTACCTGCGCGTCGGCGCCGACCTGGTGCAGGGCTACACGGGCTTCATCTACGAGGGTCCGTTCTGGGCGGCTCGCCTCAACCGCGCGCTCGTCGCGGACGCGAAGGCTCGCCCGTGAGCGGCGCCATCCGGCCCCGCTGGGAGTGGGTCCTGGTCGACGACGAGGGTCGTCGGCTCGACCCCGCGCTGAGCCCGGTGTTCACCACGCAGTACGACGCCGAGGAATGGCTCGGCGAGCGCTGGCGGGCGCTGGCCGCCGCAGGCGCGACGGAGGCGCGCCTGATGCACGACGGCGTGCAGGCGACGCCGTCTCTGCCGCTGCGGGTTCCCTGACGCGGTGCTCCGACGCGGCGCTCCGACCGGGCGCGCTGACGCGGCGCAGACGGGGCGCGCTGACGGGGCGCGCTGACGGGGCGCGCTGACGGGGCGCGCTGACGGGGCGCGCTGACGGGGCGCGCTGACGGGGCGCGCTGACGGGGCGCGCTGACGCGCGCCATGGCGCAGCGCTCCGAGGTGCTGTCCTGCCTCGGCCCGCCGCGCAGGCGCGCCGATCGCGCTCGCGGCAGTCGTCGCGCGAACGACACCTCAGCGCGCGACCCGTGCCCACGCCCGCACGAGCCGTGGCAGCGCGCGCTCGAGGTCCGCCGTCGAACGTCCGAACGTGAGCCGCACCCGGTCCGCGGCCGACGCGTGCGGCGAGAACGTGGGGCCGGCGTTGACGAGGACGCCCTCGGCGGCCGCGGCCGCCGCGAACGCGTGCGCGAGCGGCGCGCCGAGGGACGGCCAGACGCTCAGTCCTCCCGCGGGCCGGGGCACGTCCCATGGCAGACCCGCCCGCAGGCCGTCGACGAGCACGTCGCGTTGCGCGCGCAGCGTGACCCGGCGACCGGCGAGCACCTCGGCGCGCCGCGCCAGCAGCTCGACGACGGCGAGCTGGTCGAGCAGCGGTGAGGCGATGTCGAGCGACCCGCGCGCCTGTGCGAGCGCCGCGACGACGTCGGGATGTGCTCGCACCCAGCCGATGCGTAGTCCGCCCCAGAACGTCTTGGACGCCGACCCGATGCTGATCACGTGCGGGCCGGTGCCGGGACCAGAGAAGGACGGCGGGACGTCGGCGTCGGTGGCCGGGGCGCCGTCGTCGGCGTCGAGCGTCAGCTCGGTGAGCGTCTCGTCGCCCAGCACCGTGACGCCGAACCGCTGCGCCGCCTCGCGTGCGGCGGCCTTCTGGGCGGGTGTGAGGGTCTGCCCGGTCGGGTTGTGGAAGTCGGTGACGAGGTAGGCGAGGCGTGGCCGCGACTGCCGCAGGGCTGAGGCGAACTGCTCGACGTCGAGCGCGTCTCCCGCGGGGCACGGAACGCCGACGAGGCGCCCGCCCGCGCGCCACACGGCCTCGAGCGCGTGGACGTAGGTCGGGTCCTGCACGACGACGGTGTCGCGCGGGCGCAGGAACGTGCGTGCGAGGAGCGCGATGGCGTGCTGCGCACCGGTGGTCACGAGGATCTGGTCGGCGGAGGTCGGTGTGCCGCGCTCGGCGTACCGGGCGGCGATCGCGGACCGCAGGGCGGGGATGCCGTACGGCTCGTACCCGCCTCGGGACAGGTAGGCGGGCAACGCTTCGAGCGCGCTCGCGAAGGCGTCGTGGAGCTCGGGGGCGCGGCGGGGGTCGCCTGCGAGAGGTCGACGACGTCGTCGGGGTGCGGGGCGGGGACGGCCGCGGGGGCGTCCCCTCCGGGCTCGCGGGCGGGCGGGGTGGCGGGGCGGGGGAGGACGGCGACGGTCCCCGAACCGGTGCGGGAGACGGCGAAGCCGGCGTCGCGCAGGCGGCGGTAGGCGGCCGTCGTGGTGGCGCGCGAGACGCCGAGCGCGGCGGCGAGTGCGCGCTCGCTGGGCAGGCGCGTGTTCGGTGCGAGCGACCCGGTGAGCACGCACTGGCGCAGCGCGTCGGCGAGCGCCGCGTAGGCCGGGCCACCGGCGTGCCAGATCCCGAGCAGGCGGGTGGTGGAGGCGGCGGACAGGTGGCGGTGCGCGGGCGGGGGCGTCACCGAACCACTCTCGCTCGATTGGCTATGGATTTCCAGTCCATCTGCGCCCGACGATGACGGCGTGACCACACCGAAAGCCGCGGCCGCCGCGCGTCGCGCCACCCAGCTCCTGCTCGGCCTGCTTGCCTACGCCCTGTCGATGGCGCTCATGTTGCACGCGGGCCAGGGCGGGATGCCCTGGGACGTGCTGCACCAGGGCCTCGTGCGGCGCACGGGCTGCCGTTCGGCGTCGTCATCGTCGGCGCGAGCGCCCTCGTGCTGCTCGCCTGGGTGCCGCTGCGGCAGCGGCCGGGCGTCGGGACGATCGCGAACGTCGTCGTGATCGGCGCCTGCGTCGACCCGTTCCTCGCGGTGCTCGAGCGAGCGCTGCCGCACCCTCCGCTGGGCGAGCAGGTCGTGCTGGCCGCGGCCGGGATCGTGCTCAACGGTGTCGCGACCGCGGCGTACATCGGTTCACGGCTCGGGCCTGGCCCGCGCGACGGTCTGATGACCGGGCTCGTGGCCCGGACGGGACTGTCGGTGCGCGTGGTCAAGACGGCGATCGAGGTCGCGGTCGTGGTGCTCGGGTGGCTCCTGGGCGGCACCTTCGGGTGGGCGACCGTGGCGTACGCGCTCGGGGTGGGTGTCGTGGTCCAGGCAGCCGCGCGCCGCCTCGCGCCGACGGTCGCCGCGCGACCGGTCGTGGCCGTGCCCGCCGCGGCCGCCGCGGCCGAGTGACCGCGCGGTCCATCGCCGTCGGGTGCCCCGAGTCCGGGGCGGGCCCGACGGCGGTGGGCCGCACGCGGTGGACGCGCCGGAGGTGTCAGCTCGGGCGCTTCTTCGGGGCGCCCTCGGCCGTCTTGGCCGGGTCGCGCTCGACGACGCTCCCCAGGACCTCGTCGATGCGTGCCAGGAGCTCGGCAGGGATCGTCACCCCGGAGGCCTTGACGTTCTCGGCGACCTGCTCGGGCCGTGACGCGCCGACCAGCGCGGCGGCGACGTTGTCGTTCTGGAGCACCCACGCGACGGCGAGCTGGGCCATCGTCAGGCCGAGCTCGTCGGCGACGGGACGCAGTCCCTGCACACGCGTGAGGACGTCGTCGTGCATGAACCGGCTGATCATCGTGGCGCCGCCCTTGGCGTCGGTCGCGCGCGAGCCGGCGGGCGCGGGCTGGCCCGGAAGGTACTTGCCGGTCAGCACGCCCTGGGCGACGGGGGACCACACGATCTGCGAGACGCCGAGCTCGCGCGAGGCGGGCACGACCTCGTCCTCGATGACGCGCCACAGCATCGAGTACTGCGGCTGGGACGAGATGAGCTGGAAGCCGAGCTCCTTGGCCAGCGCGTGCCCGGCGCGCAGCTGCGGGGCGGTCCACTCCGAGACCCCGATGTAGAGCGCCTTGCCCTGGCGGACGATGTCGGCGAACGCCTGCATCGTCTCCTCGAGCGGCGTCTCGGTGTCGTAGCGGTGGGCCTGGTAGAGGTCGACGTAGTCGGTGCCCAGGCGCGTGAGCGACCCGTTGATCGACTCCATGATGTGCTTGCGCGACAGCCCCGAGTCGTTGGGGCCGCCGGGGCCCGTGGTCCAGTAGACCTTGGTGAAGATCTCGAGCGACTCGCGCCGCTCGCCCTTGAGTGCGTCGCCGAGCACCTGCTCGGCCTTGGTGTTGGCGTAGACGTCGGCGGTGTCGAACGAGGTGATCCCTGCGTCGAGCGCGGCGCGCACGCACGCCGTGGCGACGTCGTTCTCGACCTGCGAGCCGTGGGTCAGCCAGTTGCCGTACGTGATCTCCGTGATCTTCAGACCGCTGTTGCCGAGGTACCGATAGTTGACCATGCGACTACCATAACGCTGGTCAAAACGATTCGACCCGCAGTCACTCGGGCCAGACGCCGTGCTTCTTGTGGTTCGGTCGCGGCATGCGCGACCGGCGGATCTGGAACGCGCGCATGACGGCGTACCAGGCGGTCCCGCGCTCGATCTCACCGAACTTCGCGCGGAGCCTGCGCTTGAGGCGGAACCACAGGATCACGGAGTCGATCACGGCGGCGATCACGACGACGTACAGGGACACGAACACGATGCCGAAGAGCGTCGGGATCTGCATCACCGCGAAGTTCAGCAGGATGAACGCGAAAGCCACGGGGAGCAGGAACTCGCCGACGCTCCACCGGGCGTCCACGTAGTCACGCACGTACCGGCGCTGGGCGCCCTTGTCGCGCGCAGGCAGGTAGCGCTCCTCGCCTCGCTGCATCCCCTCGTACGCGCGAGAGCGCGTCTCGCGCTGCTTGACGCGCGCCTCACGGGCGGCCGCCTTGCGGTCGCTCGGCACCAGCGGTCGCTTGTTCGCCGCCTCTGCCGCGGCTCGCTTGGGCGTCGGCCGGCCCTTGCCGACGTCACCAGCCCGTTCGATCTCGGCTGCCTGTGCGGCGGCGTCGGCGTCTTCGGGCGTCGCGGACTTGTTGCGGGAGAACACGGGACGAGTCTACGGGGCCGTTCCCCGGCGGGAAGACCTGCGGCCCAGGTAGCGTGACCGGGTGACCGATCAGACCCCCACCACCCCCGAGCCCGCCGACGTCGAGACGCTCCGGGCCGCCGTCGACGCGCTCTTCCCTGCTCTCCAGGACGACCTCGTCTCGCTCGTGCGCATCCCGAGCATCGCGATGGCCGCCTACGACCAGGCACACGTGGCGGCGTCGGCCGAGGCCGTCGCGAACCTCCTGCGCGGCGTCGGGCTGCCCGAGGTGCAGGTGCTGCGCTCGCTGCGCCCCGACGGCGAGCCGGGCGCGCCCGCCGTCGTCGCAAGGCGTCCCGCGCCCGCGGGAGCGCCGACGGTGCTCCTGTACGCGCACCACGACGTACAGCCGGTGGGCGAGGGGTGGCAGACGGACCCGTTCGAACCCGTGCAGGTCGGCGAGCGGCTCTACGGGCGCGGCGCTGCGGACGACAAGGCCGGGATCGTGGCTCACCTGGGTGCGCTGCGTGCGCTCACCGCCGCGGGGCGCCTCCCCGACGTCGGCGTCACGGTGTTCGTCGAGGGCGAGGAGGAGGACGGGTCGCCGTCGTTCCGTGCGTTCCTCGAAGACCACCGGGAGCTGCTCGCGGCGGACGTCATCGTCGTCGCCGACTCCGCGAACTGGAAGGTGGGCGTCCCTGCGCTGACGACGTCGCTGCGGGGCCTCGTCGACGGGTTCGTCGAGGTCGAGGTGCTGGGGCACGCCGTTCACTCCGGCATGTTCGGCGGCCCGGTGCTCGACGCTCTCACGCTCTTGTCGCGCCTGATCGCGACGCTGCACGACGACGCCGGCGACGTCGCGGTCCCGGGTCTCGTGCAGGCGCCCGAGCCTCGGGTCGAGTACGACGAGGCCGCGTTCCGCGAGGAGTCGTCGGTGCTCGACGGCGTCGCCCTCGCCGGAACCGGCCCGCTGGCCGCGCGGATCTGGACCAAGCCGGCGCTGTCGGTCATCGGCATCGACGCGACGCCGGTCGCGCAGGCGTCCAACACCCTCACGCCGCGCGCGCGGGCGAAGCTCTCGCTGCGCCTCGCGCCGGGGCAGGACCCGCGGGCCGCCGCCACGGCCCTCGAGGCGCACCTGCTGGCCAACGCCCCGTTCGGCGCCAAGGTCACGTGGACCACCAAGGAGACGGGCAAGCCGTTCCTGGCGCCCGCCGACACGGCCGCGATGCGTGCCGCCCGCGCGGCCTTCGCGGCGGCGTGGGGGACGGACCCGGTCGACACGGGCATCGGCGGGTCGATCCCGTTCATCGCCGACCTGCTCGAAGTCTTCCCCGAGGCGGCGATCCTGGTGACGGGCGTCGAGGACCCGGACTCGCGCGCCCATGGGGCGAACGAGTCGGTCCACCTGGGCGAGCTGCGCAAGGTCGTCCTGGCGGAGGCGCTCCTGCTGACCCAGATCGCGCAGACGACCCGCTGACCGAGCCCGGTCGCGAGGAGCGCCCCCGGAGCCCGGCGTCGGAACCCGCGGACCACCCTGCCCGGCGAGGCCGCTCTTCGCGTCAGGGCAGCGACGTGGTGCCGGGCGTGGGACCCGTCGGCGCCGGGCTGCGGTGGGCCACATCGAGGGAACGCGCCCAGGCCGTGACCTCCGCAGGGAGCGGCGGACTCGCCGGCGGGGCGTCCTGGCCGAGCAGCGCGATGACGTCCGGCATCGGGATGCGTGAGCCGTCCTTCGAGAGGAAGCGGCCTGCCAGCCACGCGGTCGCGCAGACGTCGTCGCCGCGCGTGAAGACCTGCTCCAGGTAGACGATCCGCTCGTCCCACCCCAGTACGCGTGTGGTGATCCGGAAGCGGTCCCACAGCTGGAGCGACCGCCGGTACTTCACCGTCGACGCGGCCACGACGGGGTACCAGCGCCGGTCGCCCAGTCGCGTGGACCCGTCGAGGTCCGCCACGAAGTTCCAGCGAGCGACGTCGGCCATCTGCAGGTACACGCCGTTGTTGACATGGAGCAGGACGTCGAGATCGCCCGGGTGGACGCGCATCTCGGTCACCGACGGGTCGAGCACGCCCATCCCGGGCACGGGCTTGCGAGGGCGGAAGGTCTTCCAGGCGAGCTGCAGCATCCGGGTCACGCGCGCAGGGTACTGCGGTGCGCGCGCGAGCGATACCTGCGTCACACAGGTGGGTCACATCCCTCGTTCGGACCCCGTCGCCGACTCGTGCGCGAGAGCGCTCCGCACGGCGCGCGCTGCCGTGACCGACTCGAACCGCGCTACCAGGTGGAGAGCCATGTCGATGCCCGCGATCCCGCCCGCCGACGTGACGACGTCGCCGTCGTCGACGAACCGTGCCTCGGTGTCGACGACGACCGACGGGTCGACGGCCGCGAGCTCGTCGTAGTGGACGTGGTGAGTCGTGGCGGGACGCCCGGCGAGGAGTCCCGCGGCTGCCAGGACGAGGGCACCCGTGCCGACACCCGCGACGACGGGCGTCGTGGCGCGGGCGCGGCGCAGCGACTGCAGGTGCTCCGCGTCGGCGCGGAGCGCGCCCGCGCCCGGCCCGCCCGGGTGGATCAGCAGGTGCAGCGGCCCGACGTCGTCCGCCGCCGCGGCGGGCACGATGCGCAGGCCGTGCGCGAGCCGCACCCCGGCGCCGTCACGGGAGAACGTCGTGACCGTGGGCTGGAGCGCCGACCTGGTGGTCCAGGCCGCCAGAACCTCGAACGGGCCGACGGCGTCCAGTTCTTCGGCGCCGTCGAACAGGAGGATGCCGACGTGCGGGCCCGCGCTGGTCGTCATGCGGACCATCGTCGTGCCACCATCGGCACCGTGCATGTGCTGTTGCTGGCCGCGCGGGCCGCGCTCGCCGAGGAGCTCGCCGCCGAGTGGCGGGCCGCGTCGACCGGCTCGGTCGAGCCGGCGGTCCTGCCCCTCGCCCTCCCACGCCCGCCCCGTCGGGGGTGTTCGTCCCGCTCTCGGCGCTCGGGCTGGCGACGCCGCCGCCGGCCACGGATCCCGACGAGGTGCGGCTGCGATCGCTTCTCGGGACGGCGGACGTCGTCGTCGTCCACGTCGACCTGCTCGACGGCGCGGCGCTGCACGAGGGCCTGCTGCCGCTCGTCGCGCGCCTGGCGGGAGAGCGGGCGGTTCCCGTCGTCGTGCTGGCGGGCGTCAGCGAGGTGAGCCGGCGCGAGTGGTCGACCGGCGGCCTCAGCGGCGTCCACGAGGTTGGTGCCGACGTCGGTGGGCGCGGCGACGCCGTGGCGCGAGCGGCGCGTACCTGGGCGCCCAGATGGTCGACCACCGCGGCCGCGGGTGAGGCGGGGTAGCGGCATCGTGGCGCGCGATGCGTAGTATCGGGAAGAGCGAGAACCGTCCTGTCGTTGGAGGAAGCATGACCGACACCCTCGAGACCGCCACGCACGGCGTGGTCCTGACCGACGTCGCCGCCGCCAAGGTTCGCAGCCTCCTGGAGCAGGAGGGCCGCGACGACCTGCGTCTGCGCGTTGCCGTGCAGCCCGGTGGCTGCTCGGGCCTGATCTACCAGCTCTACTTCGACGAGCGTCTGCTGGACGGCGACGCGCTCGCCGACTTCGACGGCGTCGAGGTCGTGGTCGACAAGATGAGCGTCCCGTACCTCGAGGGCGCGACCGTCGACTTCGCGGACACGATCGAGAAGCAGGGCTTCACGATCGACAACCCCAACGCCGGCAGTTCCTGTGCCTGCGGCGGATCGTTCGCCTGACCGATCGGCCCAGAGCGGCCCGGTTCCGCGGAGCACAGTCTCCGCAGAACCGGGCCGCTCTTCGTTCTGAAGGTGGTGTTCGTCACAGCCGTGCAGACGCTCGGAGAGAGAGCGTCAGCACCTGCCGCCGTCGCGCGAGGATGACGGTGACCGCGGGGCGAGGTATCTGACATCTCTCCGAGCAGTGTCGTGACCTGCGCAGATGCTGGCGCGCCCGGGGGGCGGCGTCACCTCCCAGCCGCCTGAGGACCTCCCGCGATCGACGGCGAGCGCGCTAGGCTTCGGCTATCGAGGACGAGTAGGACCCGCCACCGGGCTGGCGCGCGACGTGTCACACGCTGACGCTGAAAGCTCCGAACGGCGCGGGTCGTGAAGTGAAAGGCCTCCCTTGCAGTCGAAGCTCCCCACCCGCGCCCCGCGGACCATCCTGCGCGTGACGGCCCTTGCCGTCACGGTCGGGGTGCTGGCCTCAGGTTGCGCGAGCGACGCCGTCAAGCGCGGCTACCTCCCCGGCTACTCCGACGGGGAGGTGACGAACCAGACCGCGGGCCTGCGCCAGCTGTGGGTGGGTTCCTGGGTCGCTGCCCTGGCCGTCGGCGTCATCACCTGGGGCCTGATGCTCTGGTGCGTCGCCGCCTACCGAAAGCGGCGCGACGACGACCAGCTCCCGGTCCAGACGCGCTACCACGTGCCGCTCGAGCTCATGTACGTGATCGTGCCGCTGGCGATGGTGCTGGTGCTCTTCCACCACACGGACCGCGTCGCCTCTGACGTCACCCGCGTCGACGGCGACGCCGACGTCCACATCCAAGTCATCGGCAAGCAGTGGAGCTGGGACTTCAACTACCTGGACGACGACGTCTACGACACGGGTCAGCACCTCGTCGACCCGGGCAGCCAGACCAAGGCGGACGAGGTGGACGGTGCGCCCGGCACGTCGAAGGCGCTGCCGACGCTCTACCTGCCCGTCGGCGAGAAGGTCGAGTTCACGCTCGACTCACGCGACGTCATCCACTCGTTCTGGATCCCCGCGTTCCTCTACAAGGAGGACATGTTCCCGGGACGCACCAACGTGTTCGAGGTGACGCCCGAGCGCATCGGAGCGTACGCCGGCAAGTGCGCCGAGCTCTGCGGCGAGTTCCACTCCGGGATGCTCTTCAACGTCAAGGTCGTCACGCGCGACGAGTACGACGCCCACATGGACGACCTGCGCTCGCAGGGGAACACGGGCGAGCTCGGCCTCGACCTGAACCGTCACCAGGAGGTTCGCGCCTCCACCGAGACCCAGGAGGCCGAGAACTGATGGCCACGACTGCATCCGCCAGCACCGCGCTGGTCCCAGGTCTGGCGCCACGCCGTCAGACCCTCGGCCGCACGGTGGTCAAGTGGGTCACGTCGACCGACCACAAGACCATCGGGTACATGTACCTGATCACCTCGGTCATCTGGTTCTGCATCGGTGGCGTGCTGGCCCTGTTCATCCGCGCCGAGCTGTTCGAGCCGGGGCTGCAGATCGTGCAGAGCAAGGAGCAGTACAACCAGCTCTTCACGATGCACGGCACGATCATGCTGCTGCTGTTCGCGACGCCGCTCTTCGCCGGCTTCGCCAACATCATCATGCCGCTCCAGATCGGTGCGCCGGACGTCGCCTTCCCTCGCCTGAACATGTTCGCGTTCTGGCTCTTCTTCTTCGGTGGCCTCATCGCCGCCGCGGGCTTCTTCACGCCCCAGGGCGCCGCATCCTTCGGCTGGTTCGCCTACGCGCCGTTGTCCAACACGGCGTTCAGTCCTGGGCTCGGAGGAGATCTCTGGGTCTTCGGTCTCGCGCTCGGCGGCTTCGGCACCATCCTCGGTGCCGTCAACTTCATCACCACGATCATCACGATGCGCGCACCCGGCATGACGATGTTCCGCATGCCGATCTTCACCTGGAACACGCTCATCACGAGCATCCTGGTGCTCATGGCCTTCCCGCCGCTTGCGGCCGCGCTCTTCGCGCTCGGCGCCGACCGGCGACTGGGAGCCCAGGTCTTCAACCCGGACAACGGCGGCGCCATCCTCTGGCAGCACCTGTTCTGGTTCTTCGGCCACCCCGAGGTGTACATCATCGCGCTGCCGTTCTTCGGCATCGTCTCCGAGGTGCTCCCGGTCTTCAGCCGCAAGCCGATCTTCGGCTACAAGGGCCTGGTGTACGCGACGATCGCGATCGCCGCGCTGTCGGTCACCGTCTGGGCGCACCACATGTACGTGACGGGCGCGATCACGCTTCCCTTCTTCGCGTTCATGACGATGCTCATCGCGGTCCCGACGGGCGTGAAGTTCTTCAACTGGATCGGCACGATGTGGCGAGGAAAGCTGACGTTCGAGACGCCCATGGTGTGGACGATCGGATTCCTCGTGACGTTCCTGCTCGGCGGTCTGACCGGCGTCATCCTGTCGAGCCCGGCCCTCGACTTCCAGGTCTCCGACTCCTACTTCGTCGTCGCGCACTTCCACTACGTGATCTTCGGAACCGTCGTGTTCGCGATGTTCGCCGGCTTCTACTTCTGGTGGCCGAAGTTCACCGGACGCATGCTCAACGAGCGGCTGGGGAAGGTGCACTTCTGGCTCACGTTCGTCGGGTTCCACGCCACCTTCCTCGTGCAGCACTGGCTGGGCGTCATGGGCATGTCTCGTCGCTACGCGGACTACATGCCCGAGGAAGGCTTCACCTGGATGAACCAGGTCTCCACGGTCGGTTCGTTCATCCTCGCGGCCTCGCTGCTGCCCTTCTTCTGGAACGTCTACACGACCTGGCGCAACGCCCCGCTCGTGACCGTCGACGACCCGTGGGGCTACGGACGCTCGCTCGAGTGGGCGACGTCCTGCCCGCCGCCGCGGCACAACTTCGCCTCGCTGCCGCGCATTCGCAGCGAGTCCCCGGCATTTGATCTGCACCACCCGGAGGTCGCCGCGATGGAGCACCCGGAGCTCTACCCCCAGTACGCCGGTGCGTCCACCACCACCATCGAAGGGGCCGCGAAGTGAAGATCGAGACGAGGCTCTTCGTCTATCTTGCGCCCTTCTTCGTCGCGATGGGCATCATCTACGGGTTCATCACCAGCTGGCAGGAGCCGGTCGGGTTCCTCGGGATGCCCCTGCTCGGCGCTCTCGTGGCGATGATCGGGGCGTATCTCGCGCTCACCGCGCGCCGAATCGACGCGCGGCCCGAGGACGACGAGAACGGCGAGATCGCTGACGGCGCCGGAGACCAGGGTGTCTACGCGCCGTGGAGCTGGTGGCCTCTGGTCATCGCTGCGGCCGCAGCACTCGCATTCCTGGGGCTTGCCGTCGGGTGGTGGGTGCTGTACTTCGGGTTCGTCGTCGGCGTCATCGGCCTGGTCGGCTGGGTGTTCGAGTTCAGCCGGGGGCAGCACGCACACTGACTGACCACTCCTCCCCGCTCCACGAGGCGAGGGGGAGGTGCGGCCACCACGGGCCGCGACATGAGGGGGTCCGCTCCGGTCAAGGGGCGGGCCTCCTCATTGCTCTGCCGCGAGGACGGCGAATTCGGGGCACACGAGTAGCCCCACGGACCGATCTCATGCCGCAAATCGCGCGTGTCGGAACCAGCGCTCAGTCCTCCGCCTCGCGGAAGGAGGCTTCGCGGGGCCGATGCCGTGCGCCGGGATCGTGCCGCCGTCGGCGCGCCTGTCGCACGAGCATCCCTCGGCGAACATGCCCCTCACGCAAGACGGGGCGAGAGTCAGGACGCACACAAAGAAGCGCCTCTCTCCGGCCCCTGCAGGGCCGGAGCGAGGCGCTTCTCAGCGATCAGTGAGCGGGTTCGGCGAGACTCAGAGCGCCGGGACGATCAGACCCGCGGTCTGGGACGTCGCGCGGGCCAGGCGCGCTTCGGCGTCGGCCCAGTTCACGATGTTCCACCAGGCGGTCACGTAGTTCGCGCGGACGTTCTGGTAGTCGAGGTAGTACGCGTGCTCCCAGCAGTCCAGCAGGATGATCGGCACGAGACCGAGGGCGATGTTGCCCTGCTGGTCGTAGAGCTGGACGATGACGAGCTTCTGGCCGATCGAGTCCCAGGCGAGTATCGCCCAGCCCGAGCCCTGGACACCCGCGGCGACGGCTGCGAAGTGTGCCTTGAACTTCTCGAAGGAGCCGAAGTGCTCGTCGATGGCGGAGCCGATCGCCCCGGTCGGCTCGCCGCCGCCCTCGGGGGAGAGGTTCGTCCAGAATGCCGAGTGGTTGACGTGCCCGCCGAGGTTGAACGCGAGGTTCTTCTCGTGCAGGTTCACCGAGGCGAGATCGCCGCTCTCGCGGGCCTCGGCGAGCTTCTCCAGCGCGGCGTTGGCGCCGGCGACGTACGCGGCGTGATGCTTCGAGTGGTGCAGCTCCATGATCCGCCCCGAGATGTGGGGCTCGAGTGCGGCGTAGTCGTAACTCAGGTCAGGGAGCGTGTAAACAGCCATCAACTTCCTCCTGTTGCGGTCCGGCCGTCCGGGTGGCGGTCGGGTGGGGAAACGGCGACGACCCGCGTAGCGGCCCCGTCGTCGGGGGCCGCCGCACGGGCCGTGCGTCGCCGTTGGTCAGGTCAGAGCTCAGCGCTCCTGGTCGGTGCGGGTGGCACCGGCTGGAAGGGCCGTGTGCTCCTCGCGCGTGGCGTCGATCGCCTCGTGCTCGCCGTGCGCGTGGGCGGCGGTGAGCTCGGCGGGCGTGACGGGTTCGATGCGGTCCTCGAAGAAGAACTTCGAGAGTCGGTGCCAGCGCTTCTCTGCTGCGTAGCCCTTGCGCTTGACGCCGCGGGCATCGGTGGCGGGCGCGAGCTCGAGGGGGGTGCGGGCCTCGTAGTTGACGCGCAGCCACCGCTCCTGCTCGTCGAGGGGGGTGTGCACCTCGATGTACTCACCGCTCGCGAAGCGAACGATGCGGCCGGACTCGTGGCCGTGCAGCACCAGTTCGCGGTCCTTGCGCTGAAGACCGAGGCACAGGCGCTTGGTCACCCAGAAGGCAAACCAGGGGCCGACGAAGAGCAGCACCCTGAAGACCCAGGTGATCTCGTTGATCGACAGGTGGAAGTGCGTCGCGATGAGGTCGTTCGAGCCGGCGAGCGCCAGGATGATGAACGCCGTGAGGAACGCGACTCCCAGGCCGGTGCGCACCGGGACGTTGCGCGGGCGGTCGAGCACGTGGTGCTCACGGTGGTCGCCGGTGACCTTCGCCTCGATGAACGGGTAGGCGAGCAGGAACGTGAACAGGATGCCAGGCACCACGAGCGCAGGCACGAGCACGTTCAGCGACAGCGTGAACCCGCCGATGACGATCTCTGCCTGCCCAGGCATGAGGCGCAACGCACCCTCGAGGAACAGCATGTACCAGTCCGGCTGGGCGCCGGCGGACACGGGGGACGGGTCGAAGGGCCCGTAGTTCCACACCGTGTTGATCGCCATCGTTCCGCCCATGAGGGCGAGGACACCGAAGACGAAGAAGAAGTTGCCGCCCATCTTCGCGATGTACACGGGGAACGCGGGGTAGCCGACGACGTTCTTGTCGGTCCGGCCGCCGCCCGGGTACTGCGTGTGCTTGTGCAGCACCATCAGGAACAGGTGCAGACCGACGAGCGCGAGGATCAGTCCCGGCACGAGGAGGATGTGCACCGTGAACAACCGGGCGATGATGTGCTCGCCGGGGAACTCGCCTCCGAAGATGAAGTACGACATGTACGAGCCGATGATCGGGATCGACTTGACCACGCCGTCGGCGATGCGCAGGCCGTTGCCGGAGAGCACGTCGTCGGGCAGCGAGTAGCCGGAGAACCCGGCAGCCAGGCCGAGGATCAGCAGCGTCGCGCCGACGAGCCAGTTGAGCTCGCGCGGCTTGCGGAAGGCTCCGGTGAAGAACACGCGCATCATGTGCGTCACGATCGACGCCATGAAGATCAGTGCAGACCAGTGGTGGATCTGGCGCATCAGCAGGCCGCCGCGGACCACGAACGACAGGTCGAGCGTCGACGCGAACGCGGCCGACATCTGCTGGCCGTTCAGCTGCGGAAGCGGGCCGTTCCACGTCACGAGCGCCATCGACGGCTGGAAGAACAGCGCGAGGAACACACCGGTGATGAGGAGGACGACGAACGAGAACAGGGCGATCTCGCCGAGCATGAAGGACCAGTGGTCCGGGAAGATCTTGCGCGCGAACTCCTTGACCGCCACGCCGATCGACGTGCGCTGGTCCAGGTAGTCCGCGGCCTTCCCTGCCGCCGTCGTCGGTTCGGCCGACGGGCGGCGCTTCGCGGTCTGGGACGTGGTTGCGGTGCTCACTTCAGGCGCTCCCAGAAGCTCGGGCCGACGGGCTCGGAGAAGTCGTCCTCAGCAATAAGGTACCCCTCGTCGTCGACGGTGATGGGGAGCTGGGGCAGCGGGCGCTTGGCGGGGCCGAAGACGACCTTCGCGCCGTCGGCGATGTCGAAGGTCGACTGGTGGCACGGGCACAGCAGGTGGTGCGTCTGCTGTTCGTACAGCGCGACGGGGCAGCCGACGTGGGTGCAGATCTTCGAATAGGCGACGATGCCCTCGTACGAGGCTCCGGGCCTGTGCTCGGAACGGATGTCCTCGGGGTTGAGGCGCACGAGCAGGACGATGGCCTTGGCCTTCTCGGAGATCCACTCCTCCGTCCGGCGTTCCTCTTCGGGGACGTCAGGCATGACGTGGGCGACGGAACCGACGGTGAGGTCGGTGGCCTTGACGAGGCGCCCGTCCGGGTCGTAGGCGAGTCGCCGGCCCTTCTGCCACAACGTGTGACGGAACTTGCTGATGTTCCAGTCGCTGCCGACCGAACTGACGAGGGGTACGGCGATCGTCAGCGGGAACAGGGCCAGCGCGCCCACGAACGCGCCCTTGAGCACCCCGCGGCGGCCGATGCCCGAGTCCTCGACGCCCTGCTGGAGCGCGATGACGGCAACCTCGCGAGCCTCGGGCGAGGTCGCGGTCGGATGGCGCTCGTCGGTGTACTCACGGTTGGACATGAGTGCCTTCGCCCAGTGGATGGCCGCGAAGCCGATGCCGAGGAGCGAGATGGCCAGCGTGACACCGAACAGCAGCGTCGACAGTCGCGTGCCCGCGGTCGTGCCGTCGGGACGCACCGCGAAGTAGGCGACGAGCGAGCCGATCGTGCCGAGGGCCGAGATGGTGAAGAGGATGACGACGGTGCGCTCGGCGCGTTTGGCGGCCCGGGGGTCGGTGTCCGTCAGGCGCGGCTTGTGCGCGGGGACGCCAGGGTCGGGAAAGCGCTCGGCCTGGACGAGCGCACTCGCGTCGTGCGCGCGTTCGACGTCGCCCGAGGGGTTCACGGGGGTGTTGCTGTCGCTCACGAGGACTTCGCTCCGATCCAGATCGCTCCGCCGATCATGATGGCGAGGCCGATGACCCAGGCCCACAACCCTTCGGACACCGGGCCGAGCCCGCCGAGCGCGTTGCCGCCGGCCGAGCCGGCATGCTGCTCGTCGAGGAACGCGATGATGTCGCGCTTGCCCTCCGGGGTGATGGTGGCGTCGTTGAAGACGGGCATCGACTGAGGGCCGGTGAGCATGGCCTGGTAGATGTTGCGTTCCGACGTCTTCATGAGCGATGGCGCGAACTTGCCCTGGGACAGGGCGCCGCCCGCACCGACCGCGTTGTGGCACATCGCACAGTTGGTGCGGAACAAGGCCATGCCGTTCGCTGCGTTGCCCTGGGAGGCATCGACCTGGGCGTCGGTCGGGATCGCCGGGCCGTTGCCGAGGGAGGCGACGTACGCGGCGAGCGCGGCCGTCTGCTCCTCGTCCATCTGACGTGGCTTGGCCGGAGCCTGCGGTCCGCTCATCTGCATCGGCATGCGGCCGGTCGAGACCTGGAAGTCGACGGCGGCGGCGCCGACCCCCACCAGGGAGGGCACTTCGCCGGCTCCCTCGGCGTTCGGGCCGTGGCAGGTGGCGCAGTTCGCCTGGAACAGCTGCTTGCCGGTCTCGATGTCCGCGGTGCTGGTGGTCGCGGCGTTCGCCGGACTCGGGGCGAGGGCGGCGTACACGCCGCCCGTGACCAGCAGCGCCATCAGCAGGAGCACGACCGGGGCTGACCGGTGGTGCCTGCGGGCGGCGAGTGCCTTCACGACAGTGACCTCGTCTCGTGGCTTTGGGTGTTTCCGGGGGTGGTACGGGAGCTGCTGTGCCCCCGTGCGTGCGCGGCCGATCCCGTCACTTGGCCAGGTAGATGACGGCGAACAGGGCGAGCCACACGACGTCCACGAAGTGCCAGTAGTACGACGTGACGATGGCGGTCGTGGCCTCGTGGTGGCCGAACCGCTTGGCTGCGAAGGAGCGTCCGAGGAGGAACAGGAACGCGATGAGCCCACCGAGCACGTGCAGGCCGTGGAAGCCCGTCGTCAGGTAGAAGACCGAGCCGTAGGCGCTGGACGAGATGGTCAGGCCTTCGCGGACGAGCGACGCGTACTCGAAGAGCTGGCCGCCGATGAAGATCGCGCCCATGACGTAGGTCAGGGTCATCCACTCGTGCATGCCCCACTGACCGGCCTGCCAGATCCGGCCCGAGCGTGCGGGTTTGAAGCGCTCTGCTGCGAGCACCCCGAGCTGGCAGGTCGCGGAGGACAGCACGAGGACGGTCGTGTTGGCGAACGCGAAGGGGATGTTGAGCTTGTCTGTCTGCGCGGCCCACTCTGCCGGGTCCATCACGGAGCGGATGGTGAAGTACATCGCGAACAGAGCGGCGAAGAACATCAGCTCGCTGGCGAGCCAGACGATCGTCCCGACCGACACCGGGTTCGGGCGGTTGACGCTCACATGCGGTCGGGCAGCGGGGGCAGCAGCCGTTTCGGTCGTGGACACGGAGTCATTATTGCGGACTCGACCACACTTGTGACCATGCCAAACGGCACTTCGGGGTTCGTGGACCGCGAAAACCCGCGGATTCACGCCGAAGTGCTCGCGCGATCTGACGATCAGTGAGAGAGTGCCACGAAAAGACCACGTTCTATCGGTTCTCGACGTGACGCGCGTGTGTCACGATGCCATTAAAACGTGAGGAGACGCTGCCGGCGGGCGCGCGATGTCGCTCCGGGTGGCTCGATGGGAGGCATGACGCATGACGAGTTCCAGCACGCGCACAGGTGGCCCGCGCGTCCTTCTGTACAGCGACGATCAAACGGTGCGCGCACAGGTGCGAACCGCCGTCGGGCCGCGCCTGCGCGCGCACGCGCCGGAGATCGACTGGCTCGAGGTGGCGACCGCCGCGGCGGTCGTCGACGCGGCCGACCGGGAGCGGTGGGATCTCGTCGTGCTCGACGGCGAGGCGGACAAGGCCGGTGGCATGGGCCTGGCGCGCCAGCTCAAGAACGAGATCTACGAGTGCCCGCCGGTGCTCGTGCTCACGGGCAGGGCCGAGGACGCGTGGCTCGCCTCGTGGTCGCTCGCCGATGCCGTCGTGCCGCGACCGCTGGACTCGGTTGCTCTCCAGAGTGCCGTCGCGGGGCTGCTGGCCGGCGCGACGGTCTGAGTCGCGGGACGACGGGTCGGTTCGGCGCGCGACCCGGTAGCGTTCGGGGTGACCTCGCAGGTTGCGGCACGCCCGCACGCGGGGTCGATGCCAGTCCGCACACCGTCTCGCACCGAGAGAAGGACCCGCGTTGAGTCAGCCCGACGTCGACAACGCCCCTGCGACCGATCCCACGCTGGCGTGGCCGGTCGTCATGAACCGGCTCGTCGTCGGTGACGACCTGACGGCGGCTCAGGCCGCCTGGGCGATGGACGAGGTCATGTCCGGTGCGGTGTCTCCGGCGCGCCTGGCGGGGTTTCTCATGGGCCTGCGCGCCAAGGGCGAGACCGTCGAGGAGCTCGGAGGTCTCGCGACGTCGATGATCGCGCACGCCACGCGAATCGAGGTCCCGGGTCGCACGGTCGACCTCGTGGGCACGGGCGGTGACCGCGCGCACACCGTCAACATCTCGACGATGGCGGCGATCGTGGTCGCCGGGGCCGGTCTGCGCGTGGTCAAGCACGGCAACCGTGCCGCGACCAGCGCATCGGGCGCGGCCGATGTGCTCGAGGCGCTTGGCATCCGGCTCGACCATGAGCCTTCCCGCGTGGCGCAGATCGCCGTCGAGGCCGGCATCACGTTCTGCTTCGCGACCGTGTTCCACCCCTCGATGAGGCACGCGGGGGTGGCGCGCAAGGAGCTTGCGGTGCCGACGGCGTTCAACTTCCTGGGTCCGCTCACCAACCCGGCGTTGACCAGTGCGACGGCGGTCGGTTGCGCCGATGCGCGCATGGCCCCGCTCATGGCAGGCGTGTTCGCCGCACGCGGCACGTCCGCGCTGGTGTTCCGAGGAGACGATGGCCTCGACGAGCTCGCCGCGACGGGGGGCACGGCCGTGTGGGAGGTGCGCGACGGGGCTGTCTCGCCGGTGCGGATCGACGCAGCGGAGGACCTCGGGCTGACACGCATCGAGGTCGCCGACCTGCGAGGCGCCGACGCCGAGCACAACGCACGCGTCGCGCTGGGCGTGCTGGACGGAGCGGACCGCGGGCCGGTGCGCGAGACCGTGCTGCTCAACGCGGCGGCGGCGCTCGTCGCCGACGGCACTCTGCCAGGGACGGCTTCGGGCACGCTCCTCGAGCGACTCGCCGTGGGGCTGGGGATTGCCGCGCGCAGCATCGACGACGGTGCGGCCCTGCGGGCGCTCGAACGGTGGCGCGCCGCCTCCGCGTGAGCGCGCGTTCAGCCGTTCACGCCGCCCGGGCCGGGCATCGCGCCGGGCCCGGGTGCGACAGGCGCGGTTCGGCTACTCGTCGAGTCCGAGCGCGAACGCTTGGTCGAGGTCGACGCTCGAGTAGGCGCGGAACGCGATGAGCGTCTCGGTGCGCAGCACGCCGGGCACCTTGCTGATGCCGTCCGCGATCGCGTCGGCGAGCTCGTCGTGGGCGCGCACGCGCACCATGGCGACGAGGTCTGCCTTGCCGGTGACCGAGTAGACCTCGCTGACCCCCTTGAGGTTGGCCACCTGGTCGGCGACCTCGGGGATCATGTTCGGCTCGGTGTCGATGAGGACGATCGCGGTCAGCATGGTGCCATGGTAGTGATGCGCTGCCTGACCTCGCCTGAGACGTCCGCAAGGTCGGCGTGGGACAGCGCCGATCGCACGGGGAGCGCCCACGGTGTGCTCGCGTGCACGAGCCGCACGCCGGGCGACTCGAGCCAGTTCACGACCAGCCCGGCCTCTTCGGGGTGGCAGGCAGGCGCGGGCGGCACCGGCGGGTCGACCGTCTCCGCGGTTGCGCGCAGCGCGGCGACCACGGCCAGCGGATCCTCGCCCGGCCGGCTCACCGCGGTGGCCGCGAGCCGCGCGTGGCGCACGACGACGAGTTCCCAGCCTCCCAAGGCATCCGGCCGCGCGGCGACAAGCTCGGCGCATGCCGCGAGCGGTGCGAGTCGCTGAGCCCTGCCCGCGCCCTGCACGAACGCGCGCAGGCGACCGGTGACGAGCCCGGCCTCCTCGAACCGCTCCTCGGCCGCGAGCCGCGCGATCCGTGACGCCAGCGCTGCGACGACGGGTGAGGGGTCGCCGGTGAGCGCGTCGGCTGCGGCCCGTGCGACGGCCGCGTACGCGGCGTCCGGGGTGTCGACGGCCGTGCACGGCGCCGAGCACCGGCCCATCCCGGCCAGGGCGCACGGGCTGCCGAGCGCACGCGAGACGGTGGCCAGGCGCAGCGTGCACTGCCTGAGCGGCAGCGCGTCGTGCAGCGCGTCGACCGCGTCCTGCGCGACGCGGCGCGAGCCGAACGGTCCGATGTGCGGGGCGCCCTCTCGCACCTCCCGGACCACGGAGAGGCGGGGTAGGGCTCGTCGGTGAGCCGGACCCATGCGTGCCGTTCGGGGTGCTTGGAGCGGCGGTTGTACCGCGGCTCGTGCTCGGTGATGAGCCGGAGCTCCCGCACGGCCGCCTCGAGCGGCGTCGCGCACACGACAGGTGTCACCTCGTGCGCGATCCGCACCATCTCGGTGATGCGTCGGCGCTTCTCGGCGGCCGTGAAGTAGCTGCGCACGCGCTTGCGGATGTTGGTCGAGGTCCCGACGTACAGCACCTCGTCCCCGGGCCCTTGAACAGGTACACGCCAGGCGACTCAGGCAGCCCGTCGGCGAGATGGCGTTTGCGGCGCACGTCGGGTGGCACGGGGTCGGCCGCCGAAGCCAGGTCCTCCAGGTGGGTGACCCCCATGGCGCCGAGCCGGTCGAGCAGCCCGTGCAGGACGTCCACGGTGGCGCGCGCGTCCGCCAGGGCGCGGTGCTCGGGCGTCACCCGGGCGTGGAACAGGTTCGCGAGCGTCGAGAGCTTGTGGTTGGGCACCTCGTCGCGAGTGACCACACGGCGGGCGAGGGGCACGGTGTCGACGACGGGGAAGCCCGGCCACGGATAGCCGAGGCCCGAAGCCGCGGCCTTGAGGAACCCGACGTCGAAAGGTGCGTTGTGAGCCACCAGCACGGACCCGTGCGCCCACTCGAGGAACGACGGCAGGACGAGGTCGATCGCGGGTGCGGTGGCGACCATCGCCGTCGTGATCCCGGTGAGGCGTGCGACGAACGCCGGGACGTCGCGTCCCGGGTTCACGAGCGACTGGAACTCGCCCAGCACCTGCCCTCCGCGCACCTTGACGGCGCCGATCTCGGTGATCCCGGCGTCGTCGGAGCGCGTGCCGGTGGTCTCGAGGTCGACGACGACGAAGGTGACGTCACGCAACGGCGTTCCCAGGTCCTCGAACGAGGGCTGGTACCCCGCGTCGGTCGCGGCTGCCTGGCGGATCATGCCGGGAACGGTACGACGAGCCCCCGACACGCCCGTCCGTCAGACCGTGTGCAGCGACTTCCTGTCGGCGGCGGGGGCGTAGATGCGTTCGACGTCGGGGGCAAAGTCCTTGAGCACGAGGGCCCGCTTGACCTTGAGCGACGGCGTCAGATATCCGTTCTCGACGGTGAAGTCGCCGGGCAGCACCGTGAACTTGCGGATGGACTCCGCCTTGGACACCGCGGCGTTCGCGCGCGTGACCGCCTGGTCGAGCGCCGAGAGCACGTCCGGGTCGGTCATGGCCTGCTCGACCGTCAGCTCGGGCTTGCCGTGCATCGTCAGCCAGCCGGGCAGCCCCTCCTGGTCGATCGTCACCAGGGCGCCGATGAATGGTCGGTTGTCTCCGACGACGACGCACTGGCTGACCAGGGCGTGGGCTCGGATGCGATCCTCGAGCGTGGCCGGAGCGACGTTCTTTCCGCCGGCGGTCACGATGATCTCCTTCTTGCGGCCCGTGATCCGCAGGAAGCCGTCCTCGTCGAGCGACCCCAGGTCCCCGGTGCGGAACCACTCGCCGTCGAACGCCTCGGCCGTGGCCTGAGGGTTGTTGTGGTAGCCGCGGAAGATGTGATGGCCCTTGAGCAGGATCTCGCCGTCCTCGGCGACCCGGACCGAGCAACCGGGGAGCTGGGCGCCGACGGTGCCGATCTTGGTGCGCTCGGGACGGTTGACGCACGTCGGCGCCGTCGACTCGGTGAGGCCGTACCCCTCGAGGATCGTCAGGCCCATGCCTCGGTAGAAGTGCCCCAGCCGCTCGCCCAGGGGGCCGCCGCCCGAGACGGCGTAGGCGGCCTGCCCGCCCAGCTTGGCACGCAGCTTCCCGAAGACGAGGGCGCCGGCGAGCGCGTGCTGGGCGCGCAGCCAGGCCGACGGTCCGCGGAGCGTGTCGGATGCACGCGACCACGCGATGGCCGTCGACGCGGCCCAGTGGAAGATGCGGAGCTTGCCGCCCGCGGCCGCGGTCTGCTCGGCCGCGTTGTAGACCTTCTCGAAGACGCGAGGCACCGCGAGGATGTACGTCGGGCGGAACTGGCCGAGGTCTTCGACGAGCGTCTTGATGTCGGGGGAGTGGCCCAGCACCGTGCCGCTGTGGACCGCGAGCACCTCGATGAACCGCGCGAAGACGTGTGCCAGCGGCAGGAACAGGAGCGTGCGGGTTCCGGCGGCGGCGAAGACGTCGGGCACGTCGGGGATGGTGTTGGTCGTCAGCGACAGGAAGTTGCGGTGTGTGAGCTCGGCGCCCTTGGGGCGGCCCGTGGTGCCCGACGTGTAGATGATCGTCGCCAGGTCGTCCAGGTCTGCGAGCGCACGACGACGGGCGATCTCGTCGTCGGGCACCGAGGCGCCGGCGGTGGTCAGCGCTTCGATGGCACCGGGGCCCGTGGACGCGTCGATCACCAGGACCTCGCGGCACGCCGGCGCGTGGCTGCGGACCTCGGCGACCGTCGCGGCGTTCTCGGCGGACTCGACCACCAGGACGGTCACGGCGGCGTCGGTCAAGATCCACTGCACCTGCTCGGCGCTCGACGTCTCGTAGATCGGGACGGGGACGGCTCCGGCGGCCCAGGCCGCAAAGTCGAGCAGCGTCCACTCGTAGCGCGTGCGGGACATGATGCCGACGCTGTCGCCCGGCTGGACGCCCTTGGCCACGAGGCCCTTCGCGACCTCGACGACCTGAGCGTCGAACTGCCGCACCGAGATGGGCGCCCAGCCCCGCCCCCGGGGCACCTCGGCCAGGACGGCGTCCGGGGCCTCGCGCATGCGTTCGGCGATGATGTCGTTGAGGTTCGCCTCCCGCGGCAGCTCGATCCGCAGCGGGTTCGTGATCTCGTCCATGCTGGCTCCAGTGGCAGGTGACGTCGGGGAGCGCCACGATACTCGGTCTCACGCCTTTTGTGACCAGCGTCACCGTATCGCGACCTGGCGCTGGGCGAACGGCCCCGCGCCGCGCAGCCGCGACGCGCTCGATAGGCTGGACCCGCGCTCCGGTGCCCTCAGGGGCCTCGTCGGACGACGCGCATGCCCGCCGAACGTCCGGCGGGCTTCAACGACGAACGTGAGGACCTCACCCATGCATGCGATCGGTGTCGACATCGGCGGGACGAAGATCGCGATCGGCGTCGTCGACGAGGCGGGGCGCATCCTCGCGCAGGTCCGGCGCGACACCGACCCCGACGACGTGGCCAGCATCGACCACGCGATCGCGGACGCATGTACCGAGCTCGCCAAGGCCTACGAGGTCGGGGCGATCGGGGTGGCGGCCGCCGGTTTCGTCAGCTCGGACCGCACCTCGGTGCAGTTCGCTCCGAACATCGCGTGGCGCGAGTACCCGCTGGCTCGCAAGATCGCCGAGCTCGTGGACATCGACGTCCCCGTCGTCGTCGAGAACGACGCCAACGCCGCCGGCTGGGCCGAGTTCCGCTTCGGTGCCGGTCGGGGGAGCTCCGACATGCTCATGCTGACCATCGGCACCGGCCTGGGCGGCGCCGTCGTCGTCGACCGCTCGCTCGTGCGCGGGCGATGGGGTGCGGCCGCCGAGGTGGGGCACATGCGCGTCGTCCCCGGCGGGCACTACTGCGGGTGCGGGCACGAGGGCTGCTGGGAGCAGTACGCCTCGGGAAGCGCGCTCGTCCGGGATGCCAAAGCGGCCGTGGTAGCGCTTCCTCACAAGGCGGGGCGGCTGCTCGAGCTGGCAGGCGGGGAGCGCAAGAAGATCAAGGGTCCGCACGTGACGACGGCGGCGCAGGAGGGCGACGAGCTCGCCGTCGAGCTGCTTGCCAAGCTGGGTCGATGGATCGGCGAGGGTGCCGCGTCGGTCGCGGCGCTGCTCGACCCCGAGCTCATCGTCATCGGCGGCGGGGTCGCGGGGGCGGGCGACCTGCTGCTCCTTCCGGCCCGTGCAGGGTTCGAGGCGCAGCTCTCGGCGCTCGGGCACCGGCCCATGGCGCGTCTCGAGCTGGCCGAGCAGGGCAACGAGGCGGGCGTCGTCGGTGCGGCAGACCTGGCGCGTCACTGAACGCCGGCCCTGAGCCCACCGAGGAGGCCCCTGAGGTGCGTCAGACGACGGCGCCGTCGTCGTGGTCCGACGGGTCCCGGCGGTGAGGCATGCGCCACACGAGCACCGCGACCGAGGCGAGGAACACGAGCGCGGCGGTCGGTCCCGCCCACCCCGGCACGGACATCCCCGGCAGGAACGAACGGACGACGAGCGCCACCACGGCGAGCAACGGGATGCCCGCGGCACCGGCCCAGGCCAGGGTCGCGAGCGGGTCGCGCGAGGTGAGCACGGGGCCGGGGTCCGGCGGCGCGAAGTGCGACTCGGCCTCTTCCAGCGCCTCGACCTCGGGGGTCGTCGGCCAGTCGCGGGGCCCGGCCGTGCGGGCGACGACGTGGCCCGGTGCCGTAGGCGCCGACTCGGCGGCGGGAGCCTGCGCGGCCGGGTCCGCGGGGGCCTCGCCGTCGTCGAGCTCGGCGAGCCGCGCGACGATGTCGACCCAGCGTGCCTCGACCTCCGCCTCTCCGAGTGGAGGCTCCCGCGAGGCGCCCCGGGCGCCGTCGCCCTGGGCGTCGTCGTCGCGCCCCGTGCCGCCGCCTGTGCTCGTCCCGGCCATGACAACACCTTAGAGTTCATGCAGCGTTGCGCGCTGCCCCGCGCGCACCCGGGTCCGGGCCTGACCGAGCCGGTTCTGTGGTGACGCCCGCCGGAGGTTCGAGGAGGACCGCTTGTTCTACTGGCTCATGAGGCACGTCGTGGCTGGTCCTCTGCTCAAGCTGTACTTCCGCCCCTGGACGAAGGGGCTGGAGAACGTTCCGGCCGACGGACCGGCGATCCTGGCGTCCAACCACTTGGCGGTCATCGACTCCTTCGTGCTCCCGCTGGTGCTCGACCGCAAGGTGCAGTTCCTCGGCAAGTCGGACTACTTCACCGGCGCCGGGCTCAAGGGCCGGCTCGTGGCGGGCTTCATGCGCGGCGTCGGCACGATCCCTGTCGACCGGGCGGGCGGCAAGGCGAGCGAGGCCGCGCTGCGCACGGGCCTGCGGGTGCTCGACCAGGGAGGGCTGTTCGGCATCTACCCCGAGGGGACGCGAAGCCCGGACGGCCGCATGTACCGAGGCAAGACGGGTGTCGCGCGGCTGGCCCTCGAGTCCGGGGCGCCCGTCGTGCCGGTGGCGATGGTCGGCACCGACGTCGCCCAGCCGCTCGGTCAGGCGTTGCCCAAGCCGATGCCCATCGGTGTCGTCCTGGGCGAGCCGCTCGACTTCTCGCGGTACAAGGGCATGGAGAACGACCGGTTCGTGCTGCGGGCGGTCACCGACGAGATCGTCTACGCGGTCCTGCGCCTGTCGGAGCAGGAGTACGTCGACGTGTACGCGGCCACGGCCAAGGCCCGGATCGCGGCCGAGAGAGCCGCCGAACGAAGGGCCGCCGAGGGGCGCTCCCCGGCGGACGGAGCGGCCGAGGAGGACTGAACGGCCCGCGCTGCGCGCCCGTGGCTGCGCCCCTCACGACGCAAGCCTCTAGGATCGAGCACGGTCCAACCCCCACCCGGAAGGTGCTTGAACATGGCTGTTCGTCGCGTGGCCCTGCTGACGGCCGGCGGCTTCGCCCCGTGCCTCTCGTCCGCCGTCGGCGGGCTCATCGAGCGGTACAACGAGCTCGACCCGTCGATCGAGATCATCGCCTACATGCACGGCTACCACGGCCTGCTGACCGGCACGAAGATCGTGATCGACGAGGAGGGTCGTAAGCAGGCAGGCATCCTCCACCGCTTTGGCGGCTCGCCCATCGGAAACTCGCGGGTCAAGCTCACCAACGTGGCCGACGCCGTCAAGCGCGGTCTGGTCAAGGAGGGCGAGAACCCGCTCACGGTCGCCGCGGAGCAGCTCAAGGCCGACGGTGTCGACGTCCTGCACACCATCGGTGGCGACGACACCAACACGACCGCAGCGGACCTGGCCGCCTACCTGCACGAGAACGGCTACGAGCTGACCGTCGTCGGACTCCCGAAGACCATCGACAACGACGTGGTGCCGATCCGCCAGTCGCTCGGTGCCTGGACCGCGGCCGAGCAGACCGCGGCCTTCGGCGAGAACATCATCGGCGAGCACCGTTCGGGCCCCCGCATGCTCATCGTGCACGAGGTCATGGGCCGCCACTGCGGCTGGCTGACCGCCGCCTCGGCTGCCGAGTACCGCAAGCGCCTCGACGCCAAGGAGTTCGCGCCCGCGCTCGGGCTCACGCGCGAGCGCTGGGACATCCACGCGGTGTTCGTGCCCGAGCTCGCCATCGACATCGACGCCGAGGCCGCCCGCCTCAAGGGCGTCATGGACGAGATCGGCAACGTCAACATCTGGCTGTCCGAGGGCGCCGGCATGCACGAGATCGTCGAGCAGCTCGAGGCCGCAGGCACGCCCCCGGCCCGTGACCCGTTCGGGCACGTGCGGCTCGACGAGATCAACCCCGGCCAGTGGTTCGCCCGGCAGTTCGCCGAGAAGCTGGGCGCCGAGAAGGTCATGGTCCAGAAGTCGGGCTACTTCTCGCGTGCCGCGGCCGCCAACGCCGAGGACCTGCGCCTCATCAAGTCGATGACCGACCTGGCCGTCGAGTGCGCCCTGCGCGGCGAGCCCGGCGTCATCGGCCACGACGAGGAGGACGGCGACAAGCTCAAGGCGATCGCGTTCCCGCGCATCGCGGGCGGCAAGGCGTTCGACGTGAACCAGGACTGGTTCACCGGCCTGCTCGGCGAGATCGGCCAGCCGTTCAAGCCGGCGACGCCCGCCGCGCACTGACCCGGTCGGACGGCGAGCCTACCGAGGCCGATCACGGCCTCGGTAGGCTCGCCGTGCCAGGGTCCCAACTACCGAAGTGGCCGACACCATGAGCATCGCCGCGCAGCCCCAGGAGTCCGCACGACGGGTCGCGGGCACCCGTGGGGGTCCCGGCACCGACGCGCCGTCCGCGTCGATGGCGCAGGTTCTGGACACGTTCCGCTCGCTGCCCGCGCTGCAGCAGCCCGTCTGGCCCGATCGTGCCGCGCTCGACGCCGTCGCCACCCGCCTCGGCCAGGCGGCCCCGCTGGTCCTGCCGGCGGAGGCGGACACGCTGCGCGCCAAGCTCGCCGCCGCCGGCCGGGGCGAGGCGTTCGTGCTCCAGGGCGGCGACTGCGCCGAGATCTTCGCCGAGGCCAGCGCCACGCGGATCCGCAACAAGATCCGCACCATCCTCCAGATGGCGGTCATCCTCACGCACGGTGCCTCGACGCCCGTGGTCAAGATCGGCCGCCTCGCCGGCCAGTACGCCAAGCCGCGGTCGTCCGACAACGAGACGCGCGAGGGCGTGACGCTGCCCGCCTACCGCGGCGACATGATCAACGGCTTCGAGTTCACCGTCGAGGCGCGCACGCCGGACCCCCGGCGACTCGAACGCGCCTACCGGATCTCGGCGGCCACCGCCAACGTGGTGCGCGCGTTCACGCAGGGTGGGTACGCCGACCTGCGGCAGGTGCACGAGTGGAACCGCGGGTTCATGCGCAACCCGGCCTACGCGCGCTACGAGCGCACGGCCGCTGAGATCGACCGGGCCATCCGGTTCATGGAGGCCTGCGGAGCGGACTTCGACGCGCTGCGCACCGTCGAGCTCTACCTGTCGCACGAGGCCCTCGTGCTCGACTACGAGCGCGCGCTGACACGCGTCGACGCGCGCACCGGCAACGCGTACGACACGAGCGCGCACTTCCTGTGGATCGGCGAGCGCACGCGTCAGCTCGACGGCGCGCACGTCGAGTTCCTCTCGCGCGTCGCGAACCCGATCGGCGTCAAGCTCGGCCCGACGACGACTCCCGACGACGCTCTCGCGCTCGCCTCCCGCATCAACCCGGGCAACGTGCCGGGCCGGCTGACCTTCGTGGCGCGCATGGGCGCGGGCAGGGTGCGGGACGTGCTGCCCGGGCTCGTCGAGAAGGTGACGGCAGAAGGCGTCGCCGTCACCTGGGTGACCGACCCCATGCACGGCAACACCATCACCTCGGGCACGGGCTACAAGACCCGGCGGTTCGCCGACGTCCTGGACGAGGTGCAGGGCTTCTTCGAGGTGCACCGTGCCCTCGGGACGGTACCTGGGGGCCTGCACATGGAGCTGACGGGGGACGATGTGACGGAAGTCCTCGGCGGCGCCGAGGCGATCGACGAGGAGGGGCTGGCCCGGCGTTACGAGACGCTCGTCGACCCGCGCCTGAACCACCAGCAGTCGCTCGAGACGGCGTTCCTCGTCGCCGAGATGCTTCGCACGCGCTGACCGCCGTCCGTGCGCGGACGGGCGCCGCCGGTTGCGTCAGAAGACGGTGATGGTGACGGTCGACCCCTTGGGAGCCGTGCCCGACGTGTCCTGGAACCGGACGCGGTCCAGCAGACCGCCCAGGTAGCGGGTCGTCTTGACCTGGAACCCTGCGTTCGTCAACGCGTCCTTGGCCTCGGCCGTCGACATCCCGACGACGTCGGGTACCGCGACGATCGGCGGACCGGACGAGACGGTCAGCATGATGGTGTCGAGGCGGTGCGCTCTCGTGCCGCTCTCGGGCGACTGGCGGATGACCCGCCCGGCGGGCACCGTCTCGGACGCCTCGTCCGGCGTGAACGAGACCTTGAACCCCAGGTCCTCGAGCGCGGCCTGAGCGTCCTCCTTGGAGCGCCCGACCTGCTGCGTGACCGTGGCGGGCGCGGGCCCCCGGAGACGACGAGGGTCACGACGGTGTTGTGCGGCACGAGCGTGTCGGCGTCCTGCGACGCAGCGAGCACCTGCCCCGTGGGCGCGGTGTCGGACCACTCCTGCTGCGCCTCGCCGACCGTCAGCCCGACGCCCCGCAGCGCCGTCTCGGCGTCGGCCTGCGTCGCGCCGACCAGCCCGCCCGGCACGGTGACCATGCGGATGCCGAGCGAGACGACCAGGTCGACGGTGCCGTCCTTGCGGACTCGCTCACCCTCGCCCGGGTCGACGGACACGACGCCCCCCTCCGGGACGGTGTCGTCGTGCTGCTTCGTCGTCGCCGCGCCGAGCCCGTGGGCCGCGAGTCGCGCGGTCGCGTCGTCGACGGACGTGGCCTCGAGTCCGCCCGGAACGGTGGTCCAGGCGCCCGGACCCTCGTCGAACCACCACCAGGCGCCGTAGCCGCTCGCTCCGAGGACGACAGCGAGGCCCGCGGTCCAGGCGAGCACGCGCGCCCAGCGGCGGCGCGGGGCTCGCGTGCTCGTCGAGACGGCGAGAGTGCCGGCGCCGTCCCCGGAGCGGACCCGCGTCGTCGGCTGCTCGACGAGCCGCTCGGTGGCGGTCCCCTCGCCGGGGAACAGCCGGTCGATCTCGGAGGCGTGCCCCGACGGTGTCGTGAGCGTTCCGGCGAGCGGGATGGCGTCGAGCTCGTCGCCGTCGATCTCGTCGAGGGATCCCGTGGTGTCCGGGTCCCCGTCCCGCTCGGCACCAGGGGAGTCGGCGACCGTGGCGAACCCCTCGGGCGGGTCGGCGCGGCGCCCGAGCACCTCGGGCTGGGCCGCCTCGAGGGCCGTGCGGACGGCGCGGAGCAGGTCGAGCGCCGCGGCGCCGTCGGCGGGCCGTGCCGCGGGGTCGCGGGCCGTGAACAGGCCGACGAGGTCGTCGACCGTGTCGGGCAGCCACGGCACGCGTGTGCTGGGCGGCGCCACGTCGTCGTGCACATGCTGGAACGCGACCTGGATGGGCGTGGCGCCGTCGTGGGGCAGGACGCCCGTGAGCATCTCGAAGGCGAGGATGCCCACGGCGTAGACGTCGGTGCGCGCGTCGCACGCACCGGTCGCGATGACCTCGGGGGCGAGGTAGGCGACGGTCCCGAGGATCGTGCCCGTCGTCGTGCTGGTCACCTCGGTCACGGCGCGCGCCAGGCCGAAGTCCGCGACCTTGACGCGATCGCCCCGTTCGGTGCTCGCAGATCCCTCGGCGGCCGCGATCAGGACGTTCTCGGGCTTGACGTCGCGGTGGACCAGGCCCTTCGCGTGCGCTGCGGCGAGCGCCGCGAGCACCTGTTCGAGCAGGTCGAGCGTGCGCCCTACCGTCAGCGTGCCCTGCGCACGCAGCTCGCGCCGCAGGTTGCTGCCCGGCACGTACTCCATCGTCAGGTAGCTGGTGTCGCCGTCCAGGCCCTGGTCGTAGACCGCGACGACACCCGGGTGGGTGAGGCGCGCGGCGGCGCGGGCCTCGCGCCGGAACCGCGAGACGAACGCGGCCCCGTCGACTCCGTCGGCGAGGTGGGCGTGCATGACCTTGAGCGCGACCTCGCGGTCGAGCCTGCGGTCCAGCGCGAGGTAGACGGTCGCCATCCCGCCGCGCGCGATGCGCGCGCGGATCTCGTACCGCCCGTCGATCAGGCGGCCGAGCAGGGGGTCGGTCGTCACCAGGGCCACGCGGCGATTGTACGGAGGGCCGTCGTGGGCGTCCCCTCATCGACGTGCGGCGCGCCTCGGACGGGCGCCGGACACGGGCCGTGCCGGCCGCACCCGGCTTAGGCTGTCGGTCGTGACCACCGACCTGGACGCGCTCGTCCCGCGCTGGCTGACCCTGCCCGATCTTGCCGAACGCCTCGGCGTCGAGTTCCCGCGTGTGCGTGCGCTGCTGCGCGACCGGGCGGTCGTCGGCGTCAAGCGGGGTGAGCGCACCACGTTCCAGGTGCCCGAGGCGTTCCTGATGCCGGCCGAGGACGGCGGCGAGGAGGTCATCCCCACGCTGCGCGGCACGGTGCTGGTGCTCGGCGACCAGGGGTTCGCCGACGACGAGATCCTCGAGTGGCTGTTCACGACCGAGCCGTCGCTCGGCGTCGCGCCCGTCGAGGCGTTGCGGGCCGGGCGTCGCGCGGAGGTGCGGCGGGTGGCTCAGGCGGTCGGCTGACCGGGTCGCGTGATCAGGCGGCGCGGTCGACGGCGGCGTGCGTGAGCGCGATCAGCACGGCGCGACCGCGCTCGGTCAGCGCCGCCGTCTCCAGTCCTGCCAGGGCGGTCCGGGTGAGGTCGTCGATGAGCTGCTCGACGCCGTCGAGCGCCCCTGAGGCGACGACGGCGTCCCGCAGCGCGGTCACGTCGGCGTCGGTGAGGCCGGGGTCCCCCAGCCGCTGCGTGAGCAGCGCGCGCTGGTGGGCGTCCCCTGCGGCCATGGTCCGCGCGGCGAGCACCGTGCGCTTGCCCTCGCGCAGGTCGTCGCCGGCGGGCTTGCCGGTGATCTCGGGGTCGCCGAAGACGCCGAGCACGTCGTCGCGCAGCTGGAACGCCTCGCCCAGCGGCTGCCCGGCAGCGGCGACGGCGGCGACCTGCGCGGCGTCGGCACCCGCGATGAGGGCGCCGATCACGAGCGGCTGGCGCACCGAGTAGCTGGCGGACTTGGCCCGCAGCACGGCGCGCGCCCGCTCCTCGTCGGCGGCGGGGTCCACCCCCCACGGCTCGGCCTGGACGAGCACGTCGAGGTACTGGCCGACGATGACCTCGCTCTGCATCGCGTCGAACTGGGTGCGCACGGCCTGGGCCCGGTCGACGGGCAAGGGCGCGAGCGCTTCGGCGATCTCACGCTGCGCGGCGATCAGGCACAGGTCGCCGAGCAGGATCGCGGCCGACTCGCCGAACCGGCCAGGGTCACCGGCCCACCCCGAGGCCGCGTGCCGCGCCTGGAACGCACGGTGAGCCGTGGGCAGGCCGCGCCGCGTGTCGGAGGCGTCCATGACGTCGTCGTGCAGGAGCGCGGCTGCCTGGAAGAGCTCGAGCGCGGCACCCGCGCGGACCGCCGCCTCGCGCTCGTGGCCGGCGTCGCCCCCGCCGTGGGCCCTGAAGGACCAGTACGCGAACGCCGCCCGCAACCGCTTGCCGCCGCTGAGCAGGGCTGCGGCCTGGTCGATCAGCACGGTCGCGTCGCGTCCGATCACGGCGACCTGCCCCTCCAGGACCGCCAGGTGGCGGCTGACGGCGGCATCGACGTCGGCGCGGAGGTTCTCGAGGTCGACGACGTCAGGCATGCGGGAAGCCTATGCCAGCGGCGTCGGGACGGGCCCGCGCGGCAGGGGCACGGCCCCGCTCAGCCCGTGGGTGCGAGCACGGTGCCGCTGACCGACACGAGCCGGTGGTCGCCCTCGTCGAGCACCCCGATCAGCAGCGTCTCGACGAGCGGCCCCTCGGGGCGCTCGGTCCGGCGGGTCCAGGCGGTCTGCGCGGTGAGGCCCGACGGCGCCTGCGGTGTCTCGGTGAACCCGTTCGTCGCGAGCGGGCCGCCGAGCTGGGCTAGCACGTCGTCGGCGGTGCGGGGTGTGGACAGGCTGAGCGAGACGCGCGTCAGGCCGCCGTCGGCCTGGCCGGCCGAGCTCGCGATGATGCTCGCGTCGTCCGGGGCCTCCAGCAGCGACCGCGGGAAGCCCTCGGCGTAGCCGCCGACGGCCGACGACGCATCGAACGTCGGCAGGTCGGACACCGGGGCGGGCGGCGAGGGCTGCTCCGACGGCAGGCCACCGTTCGGTGCGGTGTCGAGACGGCCGGACGGGGCGACCGTGCAGCCCGTGGTGAGCCCCACCATGACCAGGGCCGCGAGCGCGGAGGTCAAGGGTGCGCGGCGGTTCACGGGCACACCGTAGCGGCCGTTGCTTCGTCGGCGTCGCCGAGCCTTCGCGGAACGCGCGGAGCGGGCGCACATACGAAGAGCGGCGAGGGTTGTGAACGAGGAGCCGATGAGCGTGCCGGCGTGCCCGCTCGCGCAGGCTGGGATCGGGCCATGACATCGACCACGGCGGCAGCCGTCCCCACCGTGCGGGTGCGCGACACACGCGACCTGCTGTCCATCGTCCCCTTCGCCCTCGGCTACCGTCCCACCGAGTCCCTGGTCGTGGTGTGCGTGCGCCGCGGCGGCGGCCTCGGCCTCGTGGCGCGCACCGATCTCGCGAGCGTGCGCCGCCCCCGCGAGCGGAGAGAAATGGCCGAGCTCGTCGCCGCGCGAGCCGCCGAGGACGGCACCGTGGCCGCCTACATCGTCCTCTACGGCGGCGGCGACGTCGCCGCCGGAAGCGTGGCCCGTGCCGCCGCGGACAGCATGGCGGACGCGCTGCGCGGTGCGGTGCCAGAGGTCGAGTCGTGGGCCGTCGGCGGCGAGCGCTACTGGTCGCTCGACTGCACCGACGCGGCGTGCTGCCCGCCCGAGGGCTTTCCGGTCGGCGGCCTTGAGTCCACGGTTCCCGGCGCACAGCTCGTGCTCGAAGGACACGCGCCCGCTCGCACGCGCGAGGAGCTCTACCGCGTCGCGCGAGCGGACGCGGCCCGGCGCGGGCTGGCAGGGCGCGCCGCCGGGCGGTGGGAGCGCACGGGCGGGCGGGCAGGCGGCGACGACCAGGCGTGGCGCACGCAGTCGTTCGGCGCGTGGCTCGAGGCGACCGCCGCCGCGAGGCACGCCGACGAGCTCCCGCCCGCTCTCCTCGGCCGGATCGCCGCGGCGCTTGAGGACAGGGCGGTGCGCGACGCCGTCCTGCTGTGGTTCGTCCCGGGAGCCGAGACACACGCCGCTGCCGTCGCAGCGGGCGACTGGTCCGCCGCCGACGCCGACGCCGCGGCGAGCGACGCGATGGCGGTGGTCGTCGACGCGCAGCGCGCCCAGGCTCCCGACCCGGAACGGCTTCGGGCCGGTGTCGCCGTCCTCGAAGCGGTCGTCGCACACGCCGCGCGGCGCAGGACGTGCTCGCCGCTCACGCTGCTGGCGTTCGTTGCGTGGTGGTCGGGTGAAGGCGCACGAGCCGCCTACCGTCTCCGGGAGGCGCTCGCAGCCGACCCCGGGCACCGGCTCGCGCTGCTTCTCGGCGCGGCGCTCGAGGCGGGCCTGCCGCCGGGGTGGGTGCGTGCGCGTGGCGACCGGTGACGTGCGCGCGGCGTCGGCGCCGTCCTCGGGTAACGTGCGCCTCATGACGGTCGTGGTCAGCCACCTGAACAACCCGGAGGGTCGGCAGGCGTTGTCGACGGCGGTGGCGGAGGCGCGCGCGCGCTCGGCCAGGCTCGTCGTCGTTGCGCCGGCGGTGCCGCACGAGGCCCCGGGCGGCGAGGCGCTCGCGGAGGTGCTGGCCCGGCTCGACCAGTTCGGGGTGACGCACGAGGTCGTGACGGCGCCAGGTGACCTCGCCGAGGCGCTGGTCGACGCGGCGGTGCGCACGCGCGCCGAGCTGATCGTCATCGGGCTGCGGCGTCGCAGCCCGGTGGGCAAGCTGATCCTCGGAGCCGGCGCACAGCGGATCCTTCTCGATGCGCCGTGCCCCGTGCTCGCGGTCAAGTCCTGAGGTCAGGGTCGTGTTCCCGGTCGCCGGGGCCACGACTGGGCCCATCGATGAACCGGTTTCGGGAATCCTCACGGTGGCTCGACGGTTGACACCGGGGTACGCGGCGCTCGTCGCCGGGCGGGTGGAAGTGCGGCGCGTTGCGCGCGGATTGCGCGTTCCGGCGCGGTTGCGACGAGTCGCGACGGTACAATATCCGTGTCCGCCGGAGCCTCGACGGTCCGAGCTCGGCCAACGGGCCGCACGCACCCTCACCGGCGGGACACCGCCCCTCGAATCCCGAAAGGTCGGTTAGTGGCGTCCACGTCCCAGAGCACCGCACAGCAGAACACCACACTGCCCCGTGAGTTTGAGCACCCAGCGCTCCAGGAGCTGCTGGCACGCGGGACGTCGCAGGGCAACGTCGACGCCGACGCGTTCCGCACCGCGTGCGAAGCGGCTGGCGTCGGCGACGCAAAGCGCCTCAAGGCCGTGCTGAAAGCGCTGTCGATCGCCGGTGTCGACGTGGTGATGCCGACTGTGGCCAAGGTCGCCGCGGCGACCACAGCACGCACCAGCACCTCGGCCCGCGCAAAGGCGCCGTCGGCGCGCGCGGCAAAGCCCGCAGCCGGCACGGACGAGGCGTCGGACGGCAAGCCCGCCCCCCGGGCCAAGGCCGCCGCCAAGCCCGCGACGACCCGCAAGGCCGCCGCCAAGAAGACGTCTCCCGCCAAGGAGTCCAAAGTCACGTCCGAGGACGACGACGTCGAGATCGACGACGCCGAGATCGACGAGGCCGAGCTCGTGGACGAGGTCGACGTCGCCGAGGACGCGGACGGCGCGGAGGCGACCGAGACCGACGAGGCAGAGGGCGACAAGCCGGCGGCCGCCAAGCCCGCAGGCGCCGACGAGGAGGACACGGGGTTCGTTGTCTCCGACTCGGACGACGAGGACCAGCCGGCCCAGCAGGTCGTGACCGCGGGCGCGACGGCCGACCCGGTCAAGGACTACCTCAAGCAGATCGGCAAGGTCGCCCTGCTGAACGCGGAGCAGGAGGTCGAGCTCGCGAAGCGCATCGAGGCGGGACTGTTCGCCGAGGAGAAGCTCGGCAAGGAGTTCGCCGGATTCGACCGCACGAAGGCGGACGCCGACACGCGACGCCTGGTGCGGGACCTGCAGTGGATCGCGCATGACGGCAAGCGCGCCAAGAACCACCTGCTCGAGGCCAACCTGCGACTGGTCGTCTCGCTCGCCAAGCGTTACACCGGCCGCGGCATGCTCTTCCTGGACCTGATCCAGGAGGGCAACCTCGGTCTGATCCGCGCGGTCGAGAAGTTCGACTACACCAAGGGCTACAAGTTCTCGACCTACGCCACGTGGTGGATCCGCCAGGCCATCACGCGTGCCATGGCCGACCAGGCGCGCACCATCCGCATCCCGGTGCACATGGTCGAGGTCATCAACAAGCTGGCCCGCGTGCAGCGCCAGATGCTCCAGGACCTGGGCCGCGAACCCACGCCGGAGGAGCTGGCCAAGGAGCTGGACATGACCCCCGAGAAGGTGGTCGAGGTCCAGAAGTACGGCCGCGAGCCCATCTCGCTGCACACGCCGCTCGGCGAGGACGGCGACTCGGAGTTCGGTGACCTCATCGAGGACTCCGAGGCCGTGGTCCCGGCCGACGCAGTGTCGTTCACCCTGCTCCAGGAGCAGCTGCACCAGGTGCTCGACACGCTCTCCGAGCGTGAGGCGGGCGTGGTCTCAATGCGCTTCGGCCTGCAGGACGGTCAGCCCAAGACGCTCGACGAGATCGGCAAGGTCTACGGCGTCACTCGTGAGCGCATCCGCCAGATCGAGTCCAAGACGATGTCCAAGCTGCGGCACCCGTCACGCTCGCAGGTGCTGCGCGACTATCTCGACTGAGACGGCCTGCCGCTGTGCGGTGTTACCCCAGGTGACGAGCGCCTTTCGGTGCCTGACACGCTGACGGTAGCACCGCACAGCGCTCCTAGTCGAGATATCGCTATCCTGGTGGCGTGCCGCGCACCCCAGATCACCCGGACCTCGCCCCGCTCGTTGAGTCGTGGGTGCTCTCGCTGCGCGCGGAGCGCAAGAGCCCCGCGACCGTCAAGAGCTACACCGCCGCAGTGAGCGGGTTCCTCGCCTGGTGCGCCGAGACGGGCCACCCGCCGGTGCTCACCAAGTCGGCCGTCACCGCCTACAGTGCGCACCTGCTCGAAGCCGGGCGTGAGGCGTCGACCGTCCGCGCGCGCCAGCTCGGCGTGCGGCGGTTCGCGGCATGGCTCGCCGAAGAGGGTGAGATCCCGGCCGACCCGCTGCTCGGCCTGCGCGCCCCGAAGCTGGACCAGAAGATCGTCGAGCCCCTGACCAGTGACCAGATCAAGGCGCTGATCAAGGCATGCCAGGGCGCCGACCTGCGCGACCGCCGCGACGAGGCGCTGATCCGGTTCATGGTCGAGACCGGCGCCCGCGCGGGGAGGTCGCCGCGCTCGACCTCGACGACGTCAACCTCCTCGACGGGGTTGCCGTCGTCCGCCGGGGCAAGGGCGGCAAGGGCCGCACGGTCCCGTTCGGCCCGCAGACCGCTCGGGCACTGGACCGCTACCGCCGCCTGCGTGCGTCGCACCTGCTCGCGTCGACGCCCGCGTTCTGGCTCGGCGATCGCGGCAAGCCGTTCAACTACGACGGACTGCACAAGACGCTGAGATACCGCGCCGCGCTGGCCGGGGTCGAGAACTTCCACCCCCACCGCCTGCGCCACACCGCCGCGCACCGCTGGCTCGCCGCGGGCGGCTCCGAGGGCGGGCTTATGGCGGTGGCCGGCTGGACCCGGCCCGACATGCTCACCCGGTACACCAAGGCGCGCGCGGCCGAGCGCGCTGCCGCCGAGGCCCGCGCCCTGAACCTCGGTGACCTGTAGCCGCGACACGCCGAGCACTGTGCGGCGCGGCGAGTGGACAGCGCACGCCCTGATCGTGCATGGTGATCGTGTTCGAGAGAACACCAGCGAACCTGGGGCGGCAAGTGTCCGCGAGCGTGATGCTCAGGACTACGGCCCAGGCCCCCCGAGACGGGAGGCGCGACCGCGGCGCGATGCCAAGGTCGAGCCACTCCGAGGGGCGGTCGCGGCGCGATGCCACACACCGAGTAGCGAACGAGTCCAGATGACTCGTCCGTGCTCGGTGTTCGTGTTTCCAGAGGGAGACGCGAGATGGCCTCGCCCACCGCAACCGAGCGGCGCCTCGCCGCCAGCATCGCCGCCCACGAGTCATGGGCCGCGACCCCCGACCGATCCGCCCGCACTGCTCCTGCGCGTCGTGCGCTGGAAGACAAGTTCCTCGCCGAGGCCGGGGGCGACCCGCGGCGTGCGGAGCACCTGCGCCGCGCCTACTTCCAACGCCTCGCCCTGAAGTCCGCCCGCGCCCGCCGTCGCTCCCGCGAACTGGCCGCCGAGGCCGTCACCGCTGACGCCGAACTCGCCGCGCTGGGCGGTGACGCCTCGTGAACTACCCCAGACACGCCGACGCCCCCGGCCGGAGAACCGAGGGCGAAGGCTTCACAGATCAGGTGGGCGCCGGATCACTCCCGATTCTACCGACCGCCCCCGACGTCGACCACGACACGGCGGCCGTGTTCTTCAGGACGTCGTTCGCCGTGCTCGTGCGCGGCAAGTCCGTGCGCCGTCACCTGTACTTCAACCTTCCGGCCGCCGAGCGGGCCGTGAGGCGCGCCCTGGCACGAGGCGACCGCGCCGACCTGGTGCTCGTGCGGCTCGTGCCGGTGACCGCAACGACGAACCACCGGCCGCCGACAGCCGACGTTCCGTGCGAGGTCGCCCGCGACGACACCGGGCGCCTGGTGCCGAACGTGCTGCCCGAGGGGGTGGCCTGGTGACGGACTACACCATCGCCTTGCAGCCCCAGCATGCGGGGATGCTCGCGGCGTCGGGCATCGACCCGCAGACCGCGAACGCGCGGGGGTATCGCTCGATCGGCGACAAGGCGGTTCTCGAGCGCATCGGGATCACGCCGGCCGGTCGGCGCACGCCCGGCCTGCTGGTGCCCATGCGCCGCGCGGACGGGTCCGAGTGGGGTTTCCAGTACCGGCCCGACGACCCGCGCGAGCGCGGCGGCAAGCCGGTGAAGTACGAGACGCCGACCGGGCAGCGCAACGGCATCGACGTGCCGCCCGCGGCCCGCGCCGGGCTCGCCGACCTGACGCGCCCGCTGTGGGTCACCGAGGGGACGAAGAAGGCCGACGCCGCCGCCGCGCGCGGTCTGGTGTGCGTCGCGCTGCCGGGCGTGTGGTCGTGGAAGGGCAAGCCCGGCCGCACGAGTCACGAGACGAGCGTCGCGGTCGCCGACTGGGACGACATGGGACTCAAGGGCCGCGGGATCGTGCTCGCGTTCGACTCAGACGTCATGGTCAAGCCCGCTGTGCGCAAGGCCCTCGAAGCCCTCGCGGCCTATCTGCTGCACCGTGGCGTCGCCGAGGTCCGGTATCTGGTGCTGCCCGACGTCGGCGAGGGCAAGACCGGACTCGACGACTTCCTCGCCGAGCACGACGTCGACGAGCTGGGCCAGTACGTCCACAAGGCCATGCCCGAGCCGATCGCCGAGCAAGCCACTCAGGCTCAGCCGGCGCCCGCCCCGCGAGCGGCGTTCACCGGCGACCCGGCCCGGCTGCTCGACGACGTCGAGACGTTCGTGCGGCGGTTCTGCGTGCTGCCGTCTGACGAGGCATACGTCGCCGTCACGCTGTGGGCCGCGCACACCCACTTCATCGGTCTGCTGGACACCACCGGGCGACTTGCCTGCCTGAGCCCGGAGCCGGGAAGCGGCAAGACGCGCGTGCTCGAAGTGCTCGACACCGTCAGCTCGAACCCGCTGCTCGCGCTGGACCTGTCCATGTCGGCGTTCTTCCGCATCGTCAACGACAACCAGCCCACGATCTTGCTCGACGAGGTCGACGCGATCTTCACCGGCAAGTCAAAGTCCGAGGGCACCGAGGACCTGCGCCGCGTCATCAACAACGGCTACCGAACCGGCGCCGTGGTGCAGCGCGTCGGCGGGCAGAACCGCGACGAGGTGCAGTCGTTCCGCGTGTTCACGCCCGTGGCAATGGCCGGGCTCGGCAACCTGCCCGACACGCTCATGTCCCGCTCGATCATCCTGCGCATGAAGCGTCGCGCCCCCGGCGAGAGCGTCGAGCCTTGGCGCGACCGCATCCACCGCGCCGAGGGCAACACGCTGCAAGCCGACCTCGCCGCATGGGCTGGCGCCGTCGAGACGCTGCCCTACCCCGACTTGCCCGAGGGTGTCGCCGACCGTGACGCCGACGTGTGGGAGCCGCTGCTCATGGTCGCCGACCACGCCCGCGGCCACTGGCCCGACCGCGCCCGGCGGGCGTGTCTGCTGTTCATCGCCGACAAGCCGCTGTCGAGCGTGAGCCTCGGCGTCCGCCTGTTGGTCGACCTGCGCGCGGTGTGGCCCGTCGACCGCCCGACCATGTCGACCGCAGACCTGCTCCTGAGCCTCGGCGAGCTCGACGAGGCGCCGTGGGCCGACCTGTACGGGGAAGGGCTCAAGCCGCGCAAGCTCGCGCACCTGCTCGGCGAGTACGGCATACGCCCGACCGACGTCCGCACCCCGCTCGGTGTCCGCAAGGGATACCGACGCGAAGACCTGTGGGACGCATGGCAGCGATACGCCCCCACTCCTTCCGCGGAGAAGGGCGGCGTCCGCGACAAGGGCGACACCGCAGGTCACAGCGTCGCGGAAAGGGCGACACCATCCGCGACACCTGTCACGGAATCCGCGACACCCACGCAGAACCGCGACACCATCCGCGACACCCCGCAAGTCCCTGACCTGCGCGAACACCCGACCGTCGCGCATGTCGCGCATGTCGCGGACTCCCAGGAGACAAAGGGGGCGCCCACTGCCCTGTTCGATGTCGACCGGCCGACCCCCGCCCCGCCGACCCCGGCCCTCCGGCCCGTCGACATTCACGCCCTGCTCGCCCAGACCGAGCCGACCCCATCGTGCAGCCAGTGCGGCGAACCCCTCGCCGCGCCCGGCCTGCTCGCCCGCTGCCGCCCCGCCCACACCGCAACTCCCGAGAGGAAGTCAGCATGACCACCGAGAACCTGCCCGGCCGACTGCTCGTGACCGACACCGCCGGACTCCCGATCGCGTTCGTAGACGTCGACACCGTCCAGAGCCAGGCCATCCGGCTCGCCTACGACATGGCCGAGGCATGCCACGACCCCGACGCCCTCGACACCGTCGCCGCCCGGCACCTGACCGAAGCCGGGACCGACGCCTTCGGATACGTCGCCGCCGCCGCGCTGCGCATGCTCGCCCGCCACGTCCTCGACCCCGTCCTCGACGTGACCGACGCCCTGCACGACCACGGCCGCGGACCCCTCCAACACGACCTGCGCGCCGGTCTCGCCGACGCCGCCCGCAACGCTCGGCAGGAACTCTCGTGACCGGCCTCGCCGACCGGCTGCCGCCCGACGTCGCCGAGCGCCTGGCCGCGCTGACCGAACGCCCCCACAACTCGGTGCGCGACCGGCTCGTGCAGGCCGCCGCCGACGCACGCTGCGCCCTGTGCCTCGACCGGCTCGACGAGCCCGCACCCGCGTGCGCTGGGCAGCACGTCGGGCCCGCGCGCCGCAAGCGTCCCGCCCATGGCGCCCGGCGGTCACGGTGAGCGCGCCGCGCCCTACGGCGGTGATCGCCGCCCCAGACGGAGAGGCCCATCTGTACGCCCCGCCAGGGCACGGGCAGCCGTGGTCGGCGTTCGTGCTCGCCAAGGGGCAGGCGCGCGCCGTGTCGGTCGCATGGGTGACGCCGCGCGGGCGCCGGCCCCGCTGGACCTGTGAGCGCCACGGCGTCGGTTTCCGGCCCGACCACTGCCCGCATACCCGCGCCGCGCACATCGCCTGGCGCATCTACGAAGACGGAGACACCCATGACTGACGACCCGCTCGCCCGAGAGTTCGAGCGATACCTGGCGGCCCAGCGCCGCGACCCGGTTCGTATGGCGATCGCCAACCGTCCCCGACCGACGCCCCTGCCCTGAACGACGACGCCCTGACGGCCGCACTGTGCAAGGCCCTGGGAATCACGACAACCGACACCAGCAAGGAGACAGACCGATGAGCGCAACCACCCAACTCAACGTCCTGCACCGGCAGGCCGACGCCATGACCGCCCACGGCGGAACCGTGACCCAGCGGTTCGAAGCCATCCGCATGCGGTGGGAGAGCCTGTTCGTCGAGCCCGACCACGTCGCAAACCTCACCGCGAAGATCACCGGCGACCTCGACGCCGACCCTGGCGAGCTCGCAGCAGTGCTCGCAGCAGCGAACAACGCCGTCCTGGCCAGCGTCCAGCCCGCGCACGGGGCCGACGTACTCAACGCCGTCGCCGCCGGCGTCCTGCCGACCCAGCGCGCCGAGTGGGCCAAGACGCTCCCCGAGAACTACGCGCGGGCGGCCAAGGCGTACAACACGGCCGCCGCCGCACTGGTCAAGGTGATCGCCGCGGTTGACTTCGACGCACCACCCGAGACACTGCTGAGTGCTCCCGCGCGCGTCCGCGAGGCATGGGGGCAAGCGCCCGGCCTGGCCGCCCAGGTCGACACCGCCGCCGACGCCCTGTCACTCGTCGCTGCCGCCTGCGACGTCGACCCTGGTCCCGAAGGACTCGGCCTTCTTGCGCGCGTGCCCGAAAGCGCTGATCGCCGCAAGGTGTTCGAGGCGCTCGACGGCGAGCAGGGTCGCTTGGGTAAGTGGGGCACGCTCCACCGGCTCGGCGCCGAGCTCGTCGCCCCGAAGCCGTCACCGACGTTCGTCCATACCGACGACCGAAGCCGATCGAGACGCGCTACCTGCGAACCGCGACCGGTCTTCGACCCGTCGATTACGACCCCGAGACGAACGAACCCGCAGACGCGATCCCAGCCGCATCGCGCGGCTGGCTCTGAGGAACGCGCGGCCCCGACCTTCGGCGTCGGGGCCGCGCCGCTCACGTTCCAAGCCGCCACGTCGAGCCGCGCGCCCCGGTCGCGCCTGCACCCCAGGGGGTGACCCCTAGGCCGACCCGGCGCTGACCGCCGGGGAGGGCCGCGCGATGCGCGACGACCAGATAGACCCATCGCAGAGAGGGCAGAACTGATGCCAGGACCGACCCGCAATGCGGCCAAGCCCAACAGCCGGGCGCACCGCACACCCTCGACGACCGCAACGCGCGCGCTCGTGGTCCTGCCCGACTCGTGCGACCTGCCGGTGCCCCGACTCCCGCGTGGCCGCGAGTGGTCGGCCGAAGAGAAGCGGTTGTGGAAGGACTTGTGGACCTCCCCGCAGGCGAACGTGTGGGACGACTCGTACATCGCTGCCGTGGCCGCATACGTGTGCCACGCCTCGGCGATCTACCGTGACGCCGCATCAGCGTGGCAGGCCCAGGAGTTTCGCCACCTGGGCGACAAGCTCGGCCTGACCCCGGCCGGGATGCTCGCACTCGGGTGGGTCGTCGAGTGAGCCGCCGCGACGCCAAGAGGGCCAGGCGCGCCGGGTCGGCCGCCGACCTGTCGGCCGTCCCGCTCGCGCTGTCCTCCCGCCGCGACCCACTGTGGTCTGACGCCGAGGCCGTCGAGCGCCTGGCTACCCAGCTCGGGCTCGTGGTCGACGTCGGGCGCCCCCGGGCCTGGGTGCTCGCCGGACGGGAAGCCCCGACGCTCGCCGAGGCCCATCCGTGGCTGCGGTTCGACGCATTCCGCTCGGCGTGGTGCCTGGCCGCAGGCCTCGGCCTCCCCGAGCGCGTCGGCTACCTCGACCGGCGACGCTGCCAGGCAGCCAGCATCGACACGTCGTCGAGCAGGTGGGACGCGCCCGGGCGAGGGTGCCAGTGGGCGCCCTGACCTACGCCGACCCCGGCCTGCCGACACCGGCCAATGACCTACGCACCACTGTGGTCGTGAGCGTGAGGCGTGGCAGGCCACGTAGGGCGCCGAACCCCAGCGGATCGCAACGGCGACTCGCTAGAGTCCGTCGCCGTGGCTCAGTCTCCCCCCGCATTGGCCCTTGTCCTCGGATCGCTCCCGGCGGTCGCAGCGCTGCTCAAGGTCGTGTGGCCCACCGGGGAACGCGCGCTCCACCAGCGCGTTCGACGGCTTGCCGAGATCGCTGGGCTCTTGCCGGAGGGCGAGGCAAGAGAGGCCGTGGAACAGCAGGTTGGGCTGCTCGCCCAGGAGCTCGCCTTCAGGGAGAGCGCTCGTGCGCGCCGGCGCCTGGAAGGCCCCACCGTTGCCGCCGTCGTCGTCGTCGCGCTCGTCTTCGGGAGCATCACGGTAGTGCTCTGGCGGACGGAGAGTCCCTGGCTCCGCGGTGTAGCACTACTGCTCGCGGCCTTCGGCGCTGCGCTCATGTTCACAGGAATACTGCAGGCGCGACCCGTCGCGAAGGGTTTCCGGTTCCAGGACCCTGAGACCATCGACAGCAAGCAGTCGCGGTCGAAGTCAACGCGATCGAAGCCGAACGGGTGACAGCTGAACAAGGGCGGGCGGGCGCCCGAGGGCAGCCTCCGAAACCTCGTCCATCTTGGACGAGGTTTCCCCCGCCGCCCGCGCCACCCGCAAGGTCGCCGCGATCGGCACCGTCCGTGGCCGTTACGGCCACGGCTGCCACGAACCCTCCGCCAAGTTAGCGGAGGGTTCGCATTTGAGATGCGGGCCTTCCTCGCGGCGCTGGCAGAGCGGACGCGCTGCGCGCGACTGGCCTTGCAAGATCCCCCACCCCAGAAGTTCGCCCAGATACCAGCTCTCGCGCTATCTGATCCACGCCGAGTAGCGCCCCGTCGTCACGACGGCGCGCTGTGCTCGGACCTCACGCGACCCCGGCCGGGACGCTCACGAGAGGCAGGGTGCTTGTACCGCGCACCTACGGCCCACGCCCCGCAGCGTGGGAGAGACGGGCGTCGACTGATTACGGCTCAGCGACGTGACGAGCGAGGCCGACCACGGCGTTGACCACCGTGGCTGTGAGTACGGCTGTGCCGCCTTGTGGGAGGCGCAGGGAGGGCCAGAGACGGCCGCTCAGAGCCGCCGAGGGTGTCTGCCAGGCAGACACCCTCGGCGACGCTCAACGGTCGTTTCCGCCGTGCTCGTGCAAGCGGGTCGGTGTGCCGTCGTCGGTCCTGCCAGGCTCGGGGCCAGGCGCGGGCGCACGGTCGGCGAGAGCGTCAGCCAAGACCGTGGCAACCTCCCCGAGCCATGCGGGCGTTGCTCTCGCGTCACCGGCCTCGACGCGGGCGAGGAACGCGGGCGCCACTCCGGCGCGACGGGCTGTCTCGTCGACCGTCAGGCCCACCGACTGCCGCAGCCACGCCAGGGCGACCCCGGGAACCGCCAGCGCGCTCACCGGGGGCCGCCGTCGAGCGCGTCGGCGAGAGCAGCAAGGTTCAAGTTCAAGGCGCGAACTTGAACGGCGATCCCCGCCGGAGTCTCGGCCTCGAAGTCACCCGAAGAGTTCGGCAGGTCGAGCGAGAGCGTCGTCAGCGTCCTCGACCCATCCGGGTCGAGGTACTCGACCGCACCGACGATCACCCCGCCACGAACGGCCGAGTGCATCACCGCGATGTCTCCCGGCGACGTCTCCCCGTCGAAGCCGCCGTGCGAGCGATCGCACCACGCCGGGCAGTTCGGCTCAGGCATCGGCGCGCCGTCGAGCAGCTCGAGCGCCAACGGCGCGCCGCCGTCAGCGACGAACGCGACACCGGCGCTCTCGCCGTCGAGGTCGACCGTCACGACCTGGCGTGCAGGCACGATCACTACGCCGGCGCCGTCGAGCCGGGCCAGGTATGCCCGAGCCTCACGCACCACGCCCACGCGGCCGGCGCTGCTGGCCGACGTCGAGCGCACACGATCGCCGGGCCGGAACGTCAGCGCGCTCACCGCGCACCACCGCGGCCGACCAAGGCCAGCACGTCCGCGACGGCGGCCTCGAAAGACAGGAGTTCCGCGAGCTCGACGTCGAGCGGGTCGCGGTCTGTAGGGTTGCTGTTCATGGCCGAACCTCCTGCGAAGGTTCCTGGCCTAGGCCCGGGGGAGTGTTGACGCGCTCTCTCGGGCCGCATTCTCAGGCCAGGATATTTCGCACCACAGCGCTTGTGACCTGGCCTAACGTTCCCAGCGGTTCCGCTGGTCGCGCACAGCGCACAAGCGGCCCTACTGCGCGACTACCTGGACTGACCAGCCCGGGACAGATGCTCGGTGAAGGCCCGCACCCCCGTCGGGGGTGCGGGCCTTCCTGCTGTGGGGTGCTCAGGACGACACCGGTCCGGGTTCCCACGGCGCTGCCAGGACGCCGTCGGGGTCGAGCCGACCACGCAGCGCAGTGAGCAGGGAGAACGCCTTCTCACCCCATCCCACGCGCAGGGCGCGAGCCGTGCGGGCGTCGCGCGGATCGTCGAGATCGAGGGAGGTGCCACCGGTGGCCCAAGGGTCGAGCGCGTCGGCAAGCGTGTCGGCGTCGGCCTGTGCGGCCGCGACGGCGCGCACGCTGAACGCGGCACGCCGACCAGGTACGCAGCCGGGGACGGGGGCGCGGCGACTCATCGCACCGCCCCGCAGGCGCACCTCGGCACAGGTGCCGGGAGGTGCGGCGCGGACTGCTTCCGCGAGGCGGTCGACGGCGTCCGGGTGCAGGGCGTCCAGGAGCGCGCCGCGCACGAAACCGACCCGGGGTGCGTCCGCGTTCGGATGAGGGCGCGACCCGCGGCGGTGCACGTCGGCCACGGTGACGGCCGCCGGTGCGGGGAGCACCTCGCGCAGCTCCTCCAGGAGCGCCGTGCCGTCGGCGCGAGGACCTGCGTGAGCGAACCACAGGTCGAGCGCAAGCCCGTCCGCGCACGCGACGACCGTCGCGCGCGTCGACATCGACTCCGGCAGGCCGACCAACCACGTGCGCCAGCGATGCAGGAGGTCGGCCACCGCGTCGGCCGGCCGCGGGGAGAACCGCCAGCTTCCGGCCTGGAGCGCGTCGAGGGGGACCACGCCGAGGATCATCCCCGTCGCCACCCCGAGCCCCGCAGCGCCTCCGCGCAGCGCGGAGAAGAGGTCGGGGTCTGCCTCGGGGGTCACGGCGCGGACGGCGCCGTCGGGCGTCACGATGTCGATGCACAGCACGTGGTCGGACGCGAGCCCGAACGTGCGTGCGAGCGGGCTCACCGCGCCGACGAGGGTCTCGGCGACCGCGCTGCGGGTCCGGTCCTCGCTCGCGAGCGAGGCCAGGCCGTGCGGGGCCGTGCTGGCGACGAGCCGGTTCCAGCGAACGCCTGCGCCGACCCGGACCGTGCGGTCGGCCGGGCTCACGGTCGTCGCGTCGAACGCGGACAGGTCGAGGAGCAGCGTGCCCGACCCGGCAGGGGGCGTCGTCGTCACGCGCAGTCCGGCGGACGCCGCATGACGCAGCGCGTGGACGACGTCCTGGGCGGAGGTGACGGCCACGCGGGCAGCCGAAGCCGGGTCGCGGCCGGGCTCGACGGCACGCGCCTCGTGCGAACCGGTGCTCTGGACGGCCTCGGGCGACGGCATGCGACCTCCCCGCATCGTGATGCGCTCACCGGGAGAGAGGATCGCGTCAGCCGTTCGTGACATGCCCGCGACATGCCCGTGACATGCCCGCACAGCCCGCGCAACTGCCCGCACAGCTGCCCGAGCAACGAGAGGCCCACACCCGTGGCGGGTGCGGGCCTCTCGAGTGACGGCGGGGTCAGCGGGCGCCGTGCTCCGCCAGCAGCCTGTCGGTCTCGTCCTGCACTGCTGTCGCGATGTCGGCGTAGGCCGGTGCGTGCTCGCGTGAGTGGTGGCCGCAGAAGAGCAGCTCGCCCACGGGCAGGACCACGCGGACGTACGCCTGAGCACCGCAGCGGTCGCAGCGGTCGGCGGCGGTGAGCGGTTCGGTCGTCAAAGTGGTCACGAGAGAATCCAACCATCCGTGCGCCGGTCCATTCCCCGTCAGCGGGCCCGGTTCGCCAGGGGCGTAGCGAAGGGGACGGCCCTGCGTGACCGGCTGGCGCGGGGCGGGGCGCCTGCGCGGGCCTGTCGGCGGCGTCGTCTACCCTGCAAGGCGTGACCACAACCGCCTCCCCGGAATCGAGCTACACCGCCCGGCACCTCTCCGTCCTGGAGGGGCTGGAAGCGGTGCGAAAGCGGCCGGGCATGTACATCGGGTCGACGGACTCGCGCGGCCTCATGCACTGCCTCTGGGAAATCATCGACAACTCCGTCGACGAAGCGCTCGGCGGGTTCGCGAAGCACATCGGGATCGTGCTGCACGCCGACACCTCCGTCACCGTCACCGACGACGGTCGCGGCATCCCCGTGGACGTCGAGCCCAAGACGGGGCTGACGGGCGTCGAGGTCGTCTTCACGAAGCTCCATGCAGGCGGGAAGTTCGGCGGCGGGTCGTACACCGCGTCGGGCGGGCTGCACGGCGTCGGCGCGTCGGTGGTCAACGCGTTGTCCGCGCGCCTCGACGTCGAGGTGGACCGCGGCAGCAAGACCCACCGCATGACGTTCCACCGCGGCGAGCCGGGCACCTTCGCCGACGGGCCCGCGGGGCCGTCGCCCGAGTCGGTCTTCGCGCCGTTCGTCGACCACAGCGAGCTTGCGGTGGTCGGGCGCACCAAGCGGGGGGCCACGGGCACCCGTGTGCGGTACTGGGCGGACCGGCAGATCTTCCCGACATCGGCGGTGTTCAGCTACGACGAGCTGGTCACCCGGGTGCGGCAGACGACGTTCCTCGTGCCCGGTCTCGAGATCACGGTGCGCGACGAGCGCGGGCTGCCCGGGACGCCGGGGGAGTCGGGGCCGCACGAGGAGGTCTTCCAGCACTCCGGCGGCGCCGTCGACTTCGTCGACTTCCTCGCGCCGGACACGCCTGTCACGGCGACCTGGACGCTGCGCGGGCACGAGACGTTCACCGAGACGGTCCCGGTGCTCGACGAGCGCGGGCACATGACGCCGCGCGAGGTGCAGCGCGACTGCGAGGTCGACGTCGCGCTGCGCTGGGGCACCGGCTACGAGACCGAGGTGCGCACCTTCGTCAACATCATCGCCACCCCGAAGGGCGGCGCTCACCTGTCCGGGTTCGAGCAGGGGCTGCTCAAGGTCGTGCGTAAGCAGATCGAGGCCAACGCCCGGCGCCTGAAGATCACCGCGAAGGACGGCGGCGAGCGCATCGAGAAGGACGACATCATGGCCGGGATGACGGCCGTGGTCACGGTGCGACTGGCTGAGCCGCAGTTCGAGGGCCAGACCAAGGAGGTGCTGGGCACGGCCCCGTGCGTGCCATCGTGGCCCGCGTCGTCGAGAAGGAGCTCGGCGCGATCCTCACGTCGACCAAGCGCGACGACAAGGCGCAGGCGTCGCTGCTGCTCGACAAGGTCGTGGCGGAGATGCGCGCGCGGGTGACCGCGCGCAAGCAGAAGGAGATCTCCCGGCGCAAGAACGCGCTGGAGACGTCGTCGCTGCCGGCCAAGCTTGCCGACTGCCGGTCGGACGACGTCGAACGGTCCGAGCTGTTCATCGTGGAGGGTGACTCGGCGCTGGGCACCGCCAAGCTCGCGCGCTCCAGCGACTTCCAGGCGCTGCTGCCGATCCGCGGCAAGATCCTCAACGTCCAGAAGGCGTCGATCAGCGACATGCTGCGCAACGCCGAGTGCGCCGCCATCATCCAGGTGATCGGCGCGGGCTCGGGGCGGTCCTTCGATCTCGAGGGGGCGCGCTACGGGAAGATCGTGCTGATGACCGACGCCGACGTCGACGGCGCACACATCCGCACCCTGCTGCTGACCCTGTTCTACCGCTACATGCGGCCTCTCGTGGAGGACGGACGCGTCTACGCGGCGGTGCCGCCGCTGCACCGCGTCGAGGTGATCGGCGGGCGAGGCAAGCCCAACGAGTACGTGTACACGTACTCGGAGGCCGAGCTGCAGGCGACGCTCAAGCGTCTGGAGCGGGCGGGCAAGCGCTACAAGGACGACATCCAGCGGTACAAGGGCCTGGGCGAGATGGATGCCGACCAGCTCGCGGAGACGACCATGGACCCGCGCCACCGCACGCTGCGCAGGGTGCGCGCCGAAGACGCCGAGGCGGCTGAGCGGGTGTTCGAACTGCTCATGGGCTCGGACGTCGCACCGCGCAAGGACTTCATCGTGGCGGGCGCCGGGGCGCTCGACCGGTCGAAGATCGACGCATAGGTGCCGCGCCCGCGAGACGCCCGACAGCTTCCGACCTGCCTTTGCCTAAAGCCTGTCGAACAACTACCCGCAGCGGTCGAGCCGGCGCAGGAGTAGCTGGATCTGGGACAGGATGACGAATGCTTCGTGGGCGGTGAGGGTGGCTTCGTACTGCCGTACGAGGCGGCGATGCCGGTTGATCCGCCCGTTCGTCCGCTCGACCACCCGCCGGTGTGGTTGAACGATGAAACCGCTGGCAGGCTTGGGGCCGGAGACGATCTGAAGCTGGATCCCAGCCTTTGCCGCAGCGTCAGCGGGCGCCTGGCCGGTGTAGCCCTTGTCGGCCCACACGTGCGCTACGGGGGGGTGCCCCTATCTCCTTCGGGTGTCAAGCGGCGGCGGGTCGGGTGGCTGTGGGCGGGTCGTAGAAGGCGCCGTCGCGGAGCATGGCGAACAGGACGTCGCAGCGTCGGCGGGCGAGGGCGAGTAGGGCTTGGGTGTGGGTCTTGCCTTGGGCGCGTTTGCGGTCGTAGTAGGCCCGGGACCTGGGGTCGCGGAGGGCGGCGAAGGCGGAGAGGAACAGGGCGCGTTTGAGGATCTTGTTGCCGCGCCGGGAGGTGTGCTCGCCGCGGATCGATGACCCAGAGCGCCAGGTCACGGGGGCAAGGCCGGCGTAGGCGGCCAGGTGCCCGGCGGTGGGGAAGGTCTTGCCGACGACCTCGGTCAGCAAGCGGGCCGCTGTCCTGACTCCGACTGCTGGCATCGAGGTCAGGACTGGGGAAAGAGGGTGGGCCTCCACGAGGGCCTCGACCTGTTCGGCGACGTCGTCACGTTGTGCGCGCAGCAGCTCGAGCTGCTTGGCCAGGCGGGGGATGACGGCCCCGGCCGCGTCCGTGCCCGCCACGACGACGGTCTGCTCGCCCAGGGCGGTGAAGACCGTCTCGGCCCACCGCGCCCCAGCCCTGGGGGCGCGCTTGCGCAGACGGTCGGCGACCTGCCTCTTGCCGGCCTTCTGGAGCGCGGCGGGTGTGCCCCAGCGGGCCAGGAGGTCGACCATCGCGGGGTGGTCCAGGTGCGGGCCGACCGCTCGTTCGAGGGCGGGGTGGATCTGGGTGAGCAGCCCGCGGATCCGGTTGGTCACTCTCGTGATCTCGCCGGTCAGGTCGTCGTCGAAGCCGCACAGCATCGTCAGCTCGGCGACCTGCTCGTCGCCGAGGTCGACGCTGCGCAGAGTGTGCGGCATCGTGCGGGCCGTCTCCGCGATGATCAGCGCGTCGCGGGCGTCGGTCTTCGCCTCTCCGGGGTGCAGGTCCGCCACACGCCTCATCGTCAGGCCCGGCAGGTAGCCGACGGTCACACCCTGGGCTTGGGCGACCGCGACGGGCAGCGCGCCGATCGTGGCCGGCTGGTCCACCACGAGGAGGACCCGGCCGCGGTCCATGAGCGGCTCGAGCAGCGCCCGCAGCCTCGCCTCGGAGTTCGGCAGCGGCTTGTCGAACAGCCTCTCGCCCGCCTTGTCGAGGGCGACGGCGTGGTGCTCACCCTTGCCGACGTCCAGGCCAATGAAGACCGCGATGTCGTCGTACCCAACGATCTGCGAGACCACCTGTGCATCCTCCCAGCCGGACCGACACGAGGCGGTGGTCGACCGGCAGGACGTCTCGGCATCCACATTACGAGCGACCTGAGCGGCGCCGACGCGCCCCTCTAGCCTTGCCCCTATCAGCGATGACGACCTGCCAGCCGAGCCCGGTGACAACACCCCCCGGATCATGTCTCGCGACAGGGGGCAGCAATCATGCCGGGCCCGGCGGCCACCACGCGCATCCTCACGCGGCAACCCGGTCAAGAACCGGAGCCTCGCAGGACCCGCTAGGAAGTAATGGGGCAGGGGTTCTTTGCGAGGAGGTCGGCGAACGCGACCCGGTCCTGGATGTTCGCTGCGGTCAGGTGGGCGGCCAGGAGCCGTCCGGCGGTGTCGACGAGGATGTGGCGTTTGATCCCGTCGACCTTCTTCGCGCCGTCGAAGCCGCGCTCGCCGGGCACCGGGGTGGACTTGACGGACGAGGAGTCGACAACGGCCGCCGTCGGCCGCTGGTCGCGGCCGTCTTGGACGCGGTCCTCGGCGCGCAGGACAGCGAGGACCTGCTCCCACAGCCGTCTGTTCGTCCATCTGGTGAAGTGCTTGTGCGTCGCGGACCAGGTGATGGTGAAGTCGTGCGGGAGCGCCCGCCACGGGATGCCCGTGGTCACGACGAACAGCAGCGCGTCGACGTACTCACGCCACCGGTGCTCACGGCACGGCCGCCCGCCACGGGTGTGGGCTGGGATCACGAGCGCGCTGATCCGCGACCATGCGGTGTCGGTCAGGTCGGACGGGTACTGGCGGCGCGGGCGGGAGCGGTCACACCCACGGCATCGTCGCCGTCAGGCCTGACATCCCTGGTCGTGTCTGTGCCCGCCGGTAGCGTCCTGGTCGTGGCCCGGCATACGACGTTCCAGTTGGTGGCTGACCCCACCGCGGAGCAGGCGCGTGCCCTGGCCCGGCACGAGGGCGCCGCACGGTTCGCGTTCAACCAGGGCCTGCGACTGCACCTGAACGCCCGCCAGGCATCCAGGAACGCCACCGAGGTGCTCACCGGCGACGACCCCGACGCGGTGTTGGTCCCGTGGACGGGGTTCGACCTCATCAACGCGTTCAACGCGTGGAAGAAGACCGAGGACGCCGGCCGCTGCTTCGTCGTCGCCGCCGACGGGACTGCTGATCTGGAGGTCACAGGTCTTGTGTGGCGCTCGGAGGTATCCGCGCAGGTCTTCGAGGAAGCCGTCGTCGACCTCGGCAAAGCACTGGGGGCGTGGACCAGCTCCCGGCGCGGCAAGCGCGCCGGCCGGCCGGTCGGGCACCCACGGTTCAAGAAGAAGAACTACGAGCGCGGCTCATTCCGCCTGCGCAACAAGACCTCCAAGACGAGGACCGGCCAGCGGACCACGATCCGTCTCGGCGAGGCCGGTCCCCGCTCGGTCACGCTGCCCGGGATCGGCGCCATCAAGGTCCACGACGACACCCGCCGCCTGCGGCGCATGCTCGCCAAGGGCCGGGCACGGATCTTGTTCGCAACCGTCTCGCGGCGTGGCGGCCGGTGGCGCATCAGCTTGAACGTCGAAGCCGCCGACCTGCACCCCGCCGCCCAGCACCCCGCCCGTGACGACGCCGATCACGCTGGGTGGGCCGGTGTGGACCGCGGGCTGCACGCACCCGTCGTCGCCGCTACCCGCGATGGCAGCGAGGTGCTGCGTGTGGCCACGGCACCCAAAGCGTTGCTTACCGCGCAACCGGTCACCCGGCGACTCCAGAAGTCGGTGTCTCGCAAGGTCAAGGGCTCCGCCAGCCGGCGTGCCGCCGTGCGCCGCCTCGCCCGTCACCACGAGCGGGTCCGTGCCCGCCGTCACCACTTCCTGCACCAGGTCTCGAACTCGTTGGTCCAGACCCACGACCGGCTCGTCATCGAAGACCTCAACATCACCGGCATGCTCGCCAACCACCGGCTCGCCGCAGCGATCTCCGATGCGGCCTGGGGTGAGCTCGCCCGCCAACTGCGCTACAAGATGGCCTGGCGCGGCGGGCAAGTCGTCACAGCGGACCGGTGGTTCCCCTCGTCGAAGACCTGCTCGGCCTGCGGTGATGTGAAGACCACGCTCACCCTCGGCGACCGCGTCTTCACCTGTGAGAACGAGGACTGCGGGCTGACGATCGATCGCGACCGCAACGCCGCGATCAACCTCGCCACCTGGGGCGAACAGCACCACACCACCCAGGTCCTGGACCCCGAAGCACGAGGCCAGGTCACCAACGCCCACCGACCAGACGGCTCTGGCCCGCGCACACGCGCAGACGAAACCAGCCGGGATGACGTGGGAACCCTCACCGCCACCGCGGCATAAGGACGTCCGAGAAGGACGCTGCCGTACACCTCACCGAGGTTGTTCGACAGGCTTTAGACTCGCGCCTTGTGAAGACACGAGCCCTCCTGACCCGTGCCCTGGCCCTACCGACCGCCGGGGTGCTCGCGCTCGGGCTCCCCGCGGGCTGCTCGGGGGACGGGGCCGGGATCGACGAGCCAGCGCCCGGCCAGACTTCCGCATCGGACGGGACCGGCCTGACCACGTCGGCCGACGGCACCGAGGTCTCCTACCAGGGCGTCGCGGGCAAGACGGCTCTGGAGTGGCTGCTCGCGCTCGACCCGCAGGCATTCGCCGACGGCGAGGGCGCCAACGCGTTCGTCACGACGATCGGCGGTCGCGCATCCGACCAGTCCAAGAACGAGTTCTGGGCGTTCTACGTCAACGGTGAGCAGGCCCAGGTGGGCGCCGGCTCCTACGTCATGAAGGACGGCGACGAGATCACCTGGAAGCTGGAGACGTACTGATGCGCGACCTGACCCTGACAGACCTGGCCCGCCGCTGGTGGCGGCCCGCAGTCGCCGTCACAGCCGTCGTGCTGGCCGTCGTCTGGCGACTCGTGAAGAACGACCTGGGTGCCCCGCCCAACCTTGAGCTGTCGACCGCCGCCGCGTTCCTCGCCGCAGGCGTGCTGCGCCACCGTGCCGCAGCCCTCGCGCCGCTCGGAGTGGTCGCCGCCAGCGACCTCCTGCTGGGAAACACCTCGATCCTCGCGTTCACGTGGAGCGCGTGGGCGGTGATCGGCCTCGGCTCGTTGCTCACGCGCCGCACGGCCGGCTGGAGACGGTTCGCCGCCTCGGTCGCGTTCGGCGTCGGCGGCACGGCCGTGTTCTTCCTGTGGACCAACTCCGGCGTGTGGGCGCTCGGGTCCGGGGCCCTGTACCCCCGCGGCTGGGACGGGCTGCTCGCGAGCTACACGGCAGGCCTGCCGTTCCTGCGCCCGCAGCTGCTCGGCAACCTCGTCCTCGTGCCGGCGGCAGCCGGCGTCGTGGCGCTCGTCGAACGTCTGGAGCGGGCGCGCGTCGCGGCGGTCGTGCCCGTCGGCTGAGCGGGGCCGGCCGCAACGGAGCCGGTCCGGCAGACGTCGCGTGGCGTGCGGGCCGTTCCGGTTACAGCGCCGGGACGACGACGAGCACCCCCCACGAGACCAGGGGGGCCAGCAGCACGAGAGTGCCGCCCCAGCCGAGGAACTGCCGGTACGTGCGCTCGCGACGGCTCTCCTCGGTGTAGGCGACCATGAGCGCGCCGTTCGTCGAGAACGGCGAGCAGTCGACCACGCTCGCCGAGACGGCGAGAGCGGCGACCAGGCCGATCGCCCAGACCTCGCCAGTCAGGAGGAACGGCACGGCCAGCGGCACGAGCGCGCCCAGGATGCCGGTGGTCGACGCGAGGGCGCTGACGACGGCGGCGATCAGGCAGATGACGAGCGCCGCGAGCAGTGGCGCGCCGATGCGTGCGACCGTGCCGCCCAGCCAGTCGACGACGCCCTGGCTCTGCAACAGGTTGACGTACGTGACCACGCCGCACACCAGGAGCGCCGTCGGCCAGCAGACGTTGGCGACGGCCCCCTTGGCCGTGTCGCTGAACACCGCCGACAGCACGACGACGATGAGCAGCGCGACGAACCCGATGTCGTGCTGGAAGACGAAGGCCTCGACGCCGAGCGCGACGATCCCCAGCAGCGAGCACACGACCTTGGCGTCGATCCGCGGACGCTCCATGACGGCTCCGTGCTCGGCGGTGTGGTCGTGGTCGGCCCGCCACAGCGCGACGCCACCGAAGGCGACGTACGCGGCGGCGACCGTGAGCACGATGAACGCGAACGCCGCGCCGAAGAGCACCATCGGGCTGGAGGGCAGACCGTTGGCCCTGACGATGTCGTTGATGATCACGCCGTAGACGCCCATGGGTGAGAACGACCCGGCGGACGCACCCTGGATGACGGCCATCCCCATGAGCACGGGGTGGATCTTGTGCCGCTTCGCCAGTCCCATCGCGATGGGACCGACGATCGCCGCCGCGGCGGGCGTCAGCGCGCCCACCGACGTGATGAGCGCCGTCACGAGGAACATGACCCACGGCACGAGACTGATGCGCCCACGGACCGCGCGCACGGCGGCGTAGACGACCGCGCTGATCGCCCCTGCCCGCTCCGCGAACGCGAACAGGTACGTCACCCCGACGAGCGTGAGGAACAGTCCGGCCGGGAACCCTGCGACCACCACGTCGACCGAGACGCCGAAGACGAGCGTGCCCACGAGCCAGGACGCGGCGAGCGCTGCCGCACCGAGATGGACGTTGCGCACGGTCGCGAGGACGAACAGCGCGGCAAGGACAAGGACCGAGATGACCTCGGGAGTCATGGGCGGCTCCGGTGACGTGCGGACGCGCTCGACTCTCCCGAGTATTCGCCACGCGGGCCTGGCGTGACCGGTCGCGGCGCCCAGGTGGCTCGGAGGTGTCGCTGCGGTGTCGTCGGACGGCGCCGGCTCCGCCTCACGCCAGGAGCGTGTCGCCGACGAACCCGTCGGCCTGGCACCCGGGAGGGATCGCGAAGACGGCCGACCCGATCGGGGTCGTCCACTCGTTGAGCAGGTCGAGCTCGTCGAGCCGCCGTTGGATGGGCACGAACTGGGCGTCGACGTCGGCCTGGTAGGCCGCGAACAGGAGACCGGAGCGGGAGACGCCGTCGTCCGTGCCCGGCTCGTCGTCGTAGTTGTACGCGCGCCGCAGGATCTTCTGCCCCGGGTCGTCGCTGCGCGCACGCCGCAGGTGGGAGTAGTCCGCGATGACCGGGAAACCTGCGGGCGTCTTCGCGTCGAAGTCGGGCTCGTCATGCTCGGCGACACCCGTCAGTGGTGCCCCCGTGTCAAGGCGTCGCCCGACGGCGGACTCCCGCCCCGCACGGTCCACCAGGTCCCAGCGGTCGAGGTCCATCGCGATCCGGCGCAGCACCAGGCTGGTGCCGCCCTCCAGCCATGGCACCTGGCCGTGCGACCACACGAGCCGTTCGAAGTCGTCCGTGCCCGGAGCCGGGTTCACGGTGCCGTCGACCTGGCCGAACAGGTTGCGCACGGTCGCCGTCGCAGGCTCGGTGCCGTGCGCGCGGCGGAAGCCGCGCTGCGACCAGCGCAAGGAGGTGAAGGTGCGCGAGTCCTTGAGCAGCATGCGTACCGCGTGCGCGACCGTCAGCGGGTCGTCCGCGCAGACCTGGAGCAGCAGGTCGCCGCCCGACCATCGGTCCTCGAGCCGGTCGATGCCGAACGCGGGCAGGGGGCGCAGCCACGAGGGCGAGGCCGCCGCGCCCGCGCGCTCGACGAACCCCGGGCCGAACCCGAACGTGACCGTCAGCCGTGCCGGCGACGTCGCCAGCTCGGGCTCCGTGTCGGCCAGCGCGCCTCGGCCCTGGGTGAGCCGCACGGCGTCGTCGGTCAGGATGCGCATCAGGCGCGCGAGCGCCGTCGCGTCGGTCTGTGCGAGCAGGTCGAGGGCGACGAACGCGACGTGCGCGGGCGGCGGTGTCGCGACACCCGCCTGGTGGGTGCCGTGGAACGGCACCCGGTCGTCGCCGAAGAGGGCCTCGGGAGGTGTGGGGGCGTCATGGTCCTCGGGCCGGGACGCCACGGCCGCGGCCGCGGCACCGGCCGCCGTGAGGCCGACCGCTCCACCCAGCAGCAGGTGGCGCCGGGACAGCTGTGACCCGCCGGGATTGTCGCGGCCAGGCATCAGTGGGAGTCGCCGCCCATGTCCATGCCGTCCATGCCCGTGCCGTCCGTGCCGTCGCCGGGCTCGTCGCCGCCCATGTCGTCGTACGACTCGTTCGCACCCGCATAGTCCTTGACCGGGGCGGTGACGTCGAGCGTGGACCCGTCGGCGAACGCGAGGGTGAACGTCACCTGGTCACCAGCCTCCAGCGGCGCCTTCAGGTCCATGAGCATCACGTGGTCGCCGCCCGGCTCCAGGTCGAACGTGCCGCCCGCAGGGACCAGGAACCCGCCGTCCTTCTCGCGCATCGTGCCCTGGCCGGAACTGTCGATCACCGTCTCGTGGAGCTGGACCTCGCCGGCGACGTCGCTCGCGGCCGAGACGACCGTGGCGTCGTCGGCGCCGTCGTTGGTCAGCGTGCCGAACGCCGCCGTCATCCCGCTCTCGGCGGCCTTGACCCACGGGTCTGCGACCGACAGGTAGCTCGCTTGGGTTGCCGTGCTCGGGCCTCCGGACGAGGAGCCTGTCGTGGCGCATGCGGACAGCAGCGCGGCCGCACAGGCGAGGGTCGCGAGCCGCGTGAACAGGGGTCTGAGAGTCGTGGGCACACAGCGAGGAAACCAGGAACGTGCCGCAGCGTGAAGGCTGCCGCCCGCCGAACCGGGCAAGTGTGACGAGGATCTCAAGGTCCCGCTGTTGCGCCGATGGCCGACGTGCGCGCGCCTACGACCGCTCGCGGGAGCGCCTCGGTGCGGCCTCCGGAACGCCGTGCGACGGCGCCGCCGTCGGAGCGCCGTCGCACCTGCCGAAGCCCCGGTGATGCGTAGCGCGGCGCGTTGTGCACGGTGCCTTTGAACTGCGCTCAGGGCCCGGTGAGAATCTGCCGGTGGACGACGACCAGGCGAGATCGGGCACCGCACGCGTGACGCGTGCGGCGTGGGCCGTGTTCGCCGCCTACGGGGCCGCGGGCTTCGCGATCGGCACCGTCGCGTCGCGGCTGCCCACCGTCCGCGCCGGGCTCGGGTTCGACTCCACGCAGATGGGTGCCCTGCTGCTCATGTGGGCGCTCGGGTCCGTGCTCGCGCTGCCGCTGTCAGGCATCGTCACGACCCGCGTCGGCCCCGCCCGCACCGCCGCCACGTCCGGTGTCGTCGCCGCGATGGGACACCTGTGCCTCGCCGTCGGCGTCACGCTCGGCAACGCCCCGCTCGCCGTCGTCGGCCTGTTCACCGCGGGCGTCGGCGAAGGGACCTGGGCCGCGTCCACCACCTACGAGGGTGCGCTCGTCGAGCGTCGCCTCGGCTACTCCGCGATGCCGCGATTCCAGGCGGGCGAGTCGCTCGGGACCGTCGCCGGATCGGCAGCCGGCGCCGTGCTCGCCGCAACAGGGCTGCCGTTGCTCGCGCACATGGGGCTCGCCGCGGTCGTCGCGGCGGGGACGGCTCTGCTCAGTTCGCGGGCGTTCCTGCCACCGCCTGCCATGGGAACGCACGCACATGCCGATCGTGGAGACCGCGCCCGGCGCGGAAGCACCCTGCATGCGACCCTCGCCGCCTGGCGCGAACCGCGCACGCTGCTGCTGGGTCTCGTCATCCTCGGCGCGGCGCTCGCCGAAGGCGCCGCGAGCGACTGGACCAGCCTTGGGCTCGTGTCGGGGTTCGGCGCATCGGAGGCTGCCGGAGCCGCGGGCGTCGCCGTGTTCTTCTCGGCCATGCTCACCATGCGTCTGCTCGGGACCCGCCTCGTCGACCGTCTCGGGCGCGTGACGGCGCTGCGGCTGTGCGCGGGCGCCGTGCTCGCCGGCGTCGCGCTCTTCGCGCTCTCGCCCTGGCTTCCGCTCGCGCTCGCGGGATCGTTCGTGTGGGGCCTGGGAGCCGCGCTCGGGTTCCCGCTCGGCGTCTCCGCCGCATCGGACGACCCGTTCCGCGCCGCGATGCGCGTCTCCGTGGTGACGACCATCGGGTACTGCGCGTACATCATCGGACCCGCAGTCATCGGCGTCGTCGCGGGGCACCTCGGATACCGGGGCGCGCTCGTGGTGGTCGCCGTACCGGTGCTGGTCGCGGTGCTCGCGGCGGGGGCCGCGCGGCCGCTGGCCGCGCCTCGCGGCGGAGCGACGGCGTCACGCGGTGCGTCCGACGGCGGGGTGTCTGACCGCGGGGCGTCTGACGGCGGGGAGCGTGCCGGGGGCGCCGCCGCCACCGACCAGGACCCTGTGCCGACGAGACCCACCGGGGACGTTCGGTCCGACCTTGCGGCGGCACCGCACGACGCGGGGCTGCGGGGCGGCCCGGCCGGGGCGACCAGCCGGACATCCTGACGAGCCCCAGGCGGAGGCCGACCCGGAGGCTGACCCGGTGGCCGGGCGTCGGCCGGGTCGTGCCGGCCGGGTGCGCGGCGACCGTGCGCGCGCGTCCGCCGGGTGCGGGCCGATCGTGTTCGTGGCGACCGGCGACCGGCGACCGGCGACCGGCGACCGGCGACCGGCAACCGGCGACCGGCGACCGTCCTGCCGTGCGTGGGTGCGTCGTGAACTTACCGTTCAGCAGGTGGTGTGGCCGTCGAGGGTGTCGCAGTAGAGGCGGGTGTGGGCTTCGGTGAGGGTGTAGGTGCCTGCGGTGCTGGTGGTGGTGAGGGTGTCGGGGATGTCGGTCCAGGTGGGGGTGCCGGTGATGCGGTATTGGCCGTGCCAGGTGGTGGTGAGGGTGATGGTGACGTCGGTGCGGTAGTGGATGCCGTCGGGGGTGGTGCGGGTGCCGGCGGTGTGGCCGGTGGGGGTGTGGGGGTCGCCGAGGCGGGTCCAGGCGTGGGCGGTCCAGTGGTGGTCGACGTCGGGGTCGCCGGGGGTCCAGGGGTGGCCGGGGTCGGTGGTGGTCAGGGTGGGGCCGGTGGGGGAGAAGGGGTCGTCGAAGTCCCAGGTGTAGTGGGTGGGGAGGGCGCGGATCTCGACGGGGACGTCGAGCAGGGTGGTGTGCTGGGTGGTGGGGGTGGGGGTGGTGTAGGCGGGGTACCAGGTGTTGAGGAGCAGGGTGGGGGTGGCGGTCTGGAGGGTGGCGGTGGGGGTGGGGATGTGCATCGTGGTGAAGGCGTTGCGGGCTTGGGTGGTCAGGTCGGCGGGGGTGATGCACTGGGTGCCGGTGACGGGTTGGGGGGTGGTGTAGGTGCCGTCGGGTTGCAGGTGTTGGACCCAGAGGGGGTCGAGCTGGTAGGTGTCGGGTGGGCAGGTGAGGGTGGCGGCGAGGTTGACGCTGCCGTCGGGGCAGGAGCCTTGGAAGTACTCGGCCCAGGTGACCATGGGGTCCAGGTCGGTGACGGCGCAGTACATGTCGTTCGCGCGCAGGTACTTGACCGGGGGTGGTGTCGAGGGGTTGGGCTCGCGGCCCCCGTCAGGGGCCGACGTCCACGCGGAGTCAGAGCTTTCAACGATGACGTTGTCGTTCTCGTCGTCTGCGACGCCACCGTAGTCGTTGGTTACCAGCGCCGTGGTGAGCAGCATGATGGTGGTCGCAGCGTGGAGTCTTCTCATGAGGCTGCATGCCCAACGACGACAATGACCCACTGGTTGTCACGGCGCCCGACCTTGACGATCGTCCGATGAGAGTTCGCTGCGTTCCGATAGACGGCCTCGCCGCTGTCGTCGGTGATCGTCGTCGCCGACTCGTGCAGTTCTAGGTCGACTGGCCAGAGGCCTGTCGTCGGTTCCTGCACGTAGGTGTCGACGACCTGAACGGAAGAGACGCCACCGCTGAAGATGTCGCCGTTGGCGGCGATCTGTCTTGCCTGGTCCCGACGTTTGGCGCAGAACTCGCAGGACTGGTGCGACATGGCCTCCCACTCGGTGGTGTCCCCGGTCGCTTGCATGTACGAGTCGAGTTCCAGGAAGTACCTGGCCGCCGCTTCCGCGCCCGCAGGTCCGTCGTCGTCCATCGCGGCGGGTCGCGCGGGCTTGATCACCACCCGTGACGCCGTCGGGCTCGGGGTGGGTGCCGGGCTTGACGCGGCCGGGGCGGGGGGCGCGGCAGACGTGCCGCCGTCGGGCGAGCAGGCCGTGAGGCTCAGCACCACGCCCACCGCGGCGAGGGCCGCGGTGCGGGCAGCGCGAGTGCTGGCAGTGCGAGTGCGGGCTTCGCGGGTGCGGGCAAGAAAGGTGCGGGTCATGCGGGCGGTCCCCCTGTCGTGCGGTCCTGCGCGCGGGTCGTCCGGGTCCGCGCAGCCGACAAGATAACCGCATCGGCCGACCGGCCGGAAACGCCTGTGGACAACGTTTGCGCTGCAACGCGTGCGGCGGCGGCCTCCCGGGCGGCGGTCGGATGCCCTGCCGCGCCTCTCGACCGCGTTCCTGGTGGTGGCGGCTGTCCGTCGTCGCCGGGAAACGGCCTGACCGGTCGGCACGGGCCCCGAAACGCACAAAACACGGGCAGACTGATCGATTTCCCGAAAGTGCTGCGTGACGCACGCGACTGTGGTCGAGTGGAGCCGAGGGTGCCGAGCACGGGCTCGTCCACGGGAGCGCCGTGTGGCCTGCGCCCCACGAGCGGTCGACCGGATCGCAGACTGGAGGACACGCTATGACGACGATCGACAACCACGCGGAACACTCGACAGCGGAGCACGAGCACGGCACCGGGTGCGGGCACGAGGCGGTGCCGCACGGCGACCACGTCGACTACGTCCACGGCACGCACCACCACGCGCTGCACGGGGATCACTACGACGAGCACGAGTCGGTCGCGGAGCACTCGACGGGTCAGCACGCGCACGGGAGCGGGTGCGGGCACGAGGCGGTGCCGCACGGCGACCACGTCGACTACGTCCATGACGGGCACAAGCACGCACCTCATGGGGATCACTACGACGAGCACTGACGGGTCGGCGCCGGTCAGGGGGCCGGCGCGCCGTACCGATCCTCAGTCGTCGCCGACGGTCACGGCGTGGTGGTCGAGCCCGGCGACTCCGCGCTTCCAGTAGCCGTCGGCGGCGACCTGCTGCTTCGGCAGCCCGACCTCGTGCCGCAGGTAGCGGCGGACAGCGGTCATGGCCCCGGCCTCGCCTGCAGCCACGGCAAACCAGTCGGTCCCGTCCGGCGGCGTCCAGGCGCGCACCGCCGCGTCGAGCGCGCCGGGCGCCTGGTGCACCCAGATCACCTCGACGCCGTCACGTGCGGTGAGCGGCTGTTCTTCGTCGGCGTTGGCGACCTCGATGATCGCGGTGGCGCGCGCACCGTCAGGGAGCTCTTCGACGACGCGGGCGACGGCGGGCAGCGCGGTGGCGTCGCCGACGGCGAGGTAGGTGGGGTAGCCCTGGGGGAGCAGCACGTGGCCGCGTGGGCCGAGGACTCCGATCCGGTCGCCCGCGGTGGCCTGGGCGGCCCAGCGCCCGGCGGGACCGTGCTCGTGGATGACGAAGTCGAGCGTCAGCTCGCCGGCGTGTGCGTCCCAGGCGCGGACGGTGTAGTCGCGCATCACGGGCCGTGAGCCGTCGGGCAGGCGAGGGCCCTGCGGCGTCGGGACGGGGAGCGCGACCTCTCCGCTGGACGGGTCGGGGAGCACGACCTTCACATGGTCGGTGCAGGCGAAGCGGACGAACGAGAAGCCGTCCAGGCCGGGCCCCGACAGGACGATGCGGCGGTAGCGCGGGGTGACGTCCTCGCAGCGGACCACGGTCAGGATGCGGCGTCCCAGGGGCTCGACGCGGTGTCGCGTGACGTGGCCGGTGGTGTTGGCCGGGGCGGCCGTGACGGGCATGACAGGAACCCTCCTTGGAGCGGGGTCGGTCAGTCGCGGTGCAGGTGGACAGGGGTGCGGTTGAGCCGGGCGGCCAGCGACCGGCACACGACGTCGACCGCGGGGGTGCCCGAGCAGCCGACCCACATCGCGATGATCTCGTCGGTCTCCGTCGCGTCGTCGGTGGCCCACTCGGCCGCCCACCCCGTCAGGGCGCTGGCGAGCGTCTCGCCGGGCGCGGACGCCGGGCCACGGGTGAGCAACGTCAGCGACAGGCCGTCGGGCAGGTCTTCGGGCAGCATGGCGCGAACGCGGTACGCCTGCCCGTCCTCGATCTCGATGTAGATCTGCCCGTAGACGCACGGGACGGCGTGGTCCAGGACCATCCGGATGCGCTGGACGTCGCCGACGTCGCCGGCCAGCAGAACCTGTGGGCCGCCAGGGTTGGTCATGGTGGGTCCTCTCCCCGGGCGGTCGCCCGTCTCGCGCTCCGGCTCTGCGCGGATCCCCGCGCTAAGGTGAGGCTCACCTAACCACGTGCGATCGCGCGTGGCAAGCGTCCTGGAGATGAGCCCGCACGGGCGGGCAGCCGTGCGTGCTCGTCGCGGCGTTGTCGACGACGGCGTGGCGCGGATCCGGTTCGACGACGTGCCCCGCGAACGCACCGCTCGGGCGCCGTCGGCCCCGGCCGCGACGACGTTTCAGTTTTTCCACGATAGCGGTTGACATGAAATGTTCAATAGCGCAACCATGCGGCCACATGTCCGGCGCCCAGCCAGGCACTCCCCGACGAAGGAGTACCGAGATGACCCGACTGTCGCGAAGCTCAGCCGCCACCACCACGGGCACGATCCTGGCGCTGTGCCTCAGCCTGTCCGCCTGCGTGTCGACGAACGAAGGAGGACCTGCGGGCGGAGGAACCTCGGCGGACGGCGCCGGCACATCGGGCGACGGCGCGTGCAGCGAGTCCGTCCTGATCGGCAGCGCGATGGCCCGCACCGGCTTCATGGCGCCGTTCGACGCCCCTGCACTCGACACCGCGCGGATCGCGATCGACAAGGTCAACGCCGACGGCGGCGTCAACGGATGCCAGATCGTGCTCGAAGAGATCGACGGAGAGACCGACCCCGACAAGGGCGCCCAGATCGCCACCGAGATGATCGCCAAGGGCGCGAGGATGCTGCTCGTCACGTGCGACTACGACGTGAACGCCAAGGCTGCGCAGGTGGCACAGTCCGCAGGGGTGCTGGTCATCGCCCCGTGCGTCGGCGACACGATCATGGGACCCAAGGCCGGGCTGACCCTCGGGTACTCGCTCGGCTCCGCCGTGCCCGGCGAGGCGGCCATCATGGCCGAGTACGCGTACGAGAAGTACGGGCCCCGGGCGGCGCTGCTGCGCGACCAGACGATCAAGTACACGCAGAACCAGTGCTCCGCGTTCCAGACCCGCTGGCAGGAGCTGGGCGGCGAGATCGTCGCGGCACCAGAGTTCACCCAGACGCCCGAGGGCTCGCTCGCCGCGCCCGTCACCGCCCAGGTCGCAGAGATCGCCAACGTCGACCCCGACGTCGTCGCGCTGTGCTCCTACCCGGGTGGCGGCGCCGAGGCGATGGCCGCCCTGCGGCAGGCGGGAGTGGACACACCCACCGTCGCAGGGTTCGGGATGGACGGCGGGTTCTGGCTCGGCGCCGTGCCGGGGCTGTCCGACTTCACGTTCGTGACCTACGCGTCCGTCTTCGGTGACGACCCGAACAAGGAGATCACCGACCTGCTCAAGGCATACGAGGCGAGCTCCGGCCAGCCGGCGGCAACGAGCGGCCTGGTCACCGGTGCCTCCTCGATCGAGGCGTTCGCCGAGGCCGCCCGGCGCGCGGGAAGCTTCGAAGGTCAGGCGCTGTCCGACGCGCTCGAGACGTTCGAGGACGTCGCCCTGACCGCGGGGCCGACGTCGTTCTCGCCCCAGCTGCACGTGAACGTCTCCAGGCCCATGGCCGTGATCGAGGTGCAGAACGGCGAGCACCGGTTCGTCGAGTACCGCGCTGCGGAGAAGCCGGTCGCCGAATGACTCCGGACGGAGCCCTGACGGCGACAGGAATCGCCAAGTCGTTCGGCGCGTTGCGGGTGCTCGACTCCGTGACGATCTCCGTCGCCCGCGGGGAGATCGTCGGGATGCTCGGCCCCAACGGGGCAGGCAAGAGCACGCTGGTCAACATCCTCGGCGGCTACGAGACACCCGACGCGGGGGAGTCCGCGCTCGACGGCGACCCGCTCGGGGGCCTCGGCCCCGACCGTCGGGCGCGCCTCGGCCTGGCCCGCACCTTCCAGTCGGCGCGCCTGTTCCCGCGTCTCACGGTCGGCGAGAACACCGCCCTCGGAGCGCTGGGCGTGGGGGCGAGCCGCCGAGAGGCCGACGAGGTCGCGGCCCGGGTGCTCGACGCACTCGGGCTGGCCGACCGCGCCGACGTCGAGGCCGCTGGCCTGCCCCACGGCCTGGCGCGCTTGGCCGGACTCGCCCGTGCGATGGCCGCACAGCCCAAGTACCTGGTGATGGACGAGCCGGCCGCGGGCCTCAACGAGCACGAGGTCCCTGCGCTGCTGGCCGCACTGCACCGCATCCGCGACGACCTCGGCTGCGGGATGCTGCTCATCGAGCACAACGTGTCGCTCGTCGGCCAGGTGTGCGACCGCGTCGTGGTGCTCTCCTCCGGGCGGGTCATCTTCGACGGGCCGCCCGGTGACGCCACGCGCCACCCTGACGTCCAGGCGGCCTACCTGGGAGACGCGGCACTCGGGGTAGCGGCCCGGCGCCCCGACAACATCGAGGGGGTGCGCCGATGACGGCCCTGCTCGACGTCTCGGGGCTCAGCGCTGGATACGGCGACCTCTCTGTCGTCCACGACGTCACCTTCGCCGTCGGCGCAGGCGAGCTCGTGGGCATCGTCGGCCCCAACGGGGCCGGCAAGTCGACGCTGCTGGGCGCCGTCGCCGGAGCGGTGCGCAGCGCCACCGGATCGGTCCGGCTCGCCGGCACCGAACTGCGCTCCCGGCGAGCGGAGGACATCGTGCGCGCCGGACTCGCGCTCGTGCCCGAAGGCAGGCACATCTTCACCGACCTCACGGTCGACGAGAACCTGCGCCTCGGCCTGACCGCTCGACGCGACACGGCGGGTGCCCGCACCGCCATGCACGCGGTGACCGACCTCTTCCCCGTCCTGGTCAGTCACCGGCACCAGCCCGCCGGCGGGCTCAGCGGCGGCCAGCAGCAACAGCTCGCCATCGCGCGCGCGCTCGTCGCCGAACCGCGCATCCTGCTGCTCGACGAGCCCAGTCTGGGACTGGCACCCACGGTCGTGCGCGACGTGTTCGAGCTGCTCGACGGGATCGTCGCGCGCGGCACCGGGACCGTCGTCGTCGAACAACGCGCCCACCTGCTGATCCGGCGGGCGGCGAGAACTCACATCCTGCGCGAAGGCAGGCTCCGCGACACTCTCACCGCAGCCGACGACGCCGACACCGCGCGGCTCGAGGCCGCCTACTTCGGCACGGAGGTGCGCTCGTGGTGATCCAGGCAATCGTCGACGCGCTGGGCAACGGAGGGCTCTACGGGCTCGCCGCACTCGGCATCGGTCTCGTCTTCGGCGTCATGCGCCTCGTGAACTTCGCCCACGGGGAGCTCGTCGCTCTCGGCGCCTACCTCCTGATGGTCACGCTGCGCTGGGGGGTGATACCCGCGATCCTCGTCGCACTTGCCGGGGTCGCCGCGTTGGCCATCGTCATGGACCTCGGCGTGTTCTCGCGGCTGCGCGGCGCCGAACCCTCGGTCCTGCTGATCGCGAGCTTCGGCGTGAGCGTGCTGCTGCAACGGTGCTACGAGCTGGTGTTCGGGGCGCTGCCCCTCTCCGGGCAGGTCGCACCCTGGATGGCCGGCGTCTGGACCCTCGGCGACGTCAGGGTGAGTCGCGGCTCGGTGACCACGCTCACCCTGACGCTGGCACTGCTGGCCGTCATGAAGGTCGCCGTCGAGCGCACCACCGTCGGCCTTCAGCTGCGCGCCGCGTCCGCGGACTTCCGCACCGCGCGACTGCTCGGCGTGCGCTCGAACCGGGTGATCCTGAGCGCGTTCGCCGTCAGCGGCCTCCTCGCCGCCGTCGTCGCCTTCTTCGTCGTCGCCCAGCGTGGGCAGGTCGACCCGCGGTTCGGCGTCAACATCACCATCCTGGCGCTCGTCGGCACCGTCGTCGGCGGCCTGGGGAGCCTCCAAGGTGCCGCGCTCGGCGGGATGCTCGTCGGCATCACGCTCTCTGTGCTCAACACCGTGCTCGGCGCCGCCCGCGTGTACAGCTACACGGTGCTGTTCGTGCTCGTCATCACCGTGCTGCTGCTGCGCCCCACGGGACTGCTGAGCCGCGGCGTCGTCAAGGAGAGGGTGTGACCCGATGACCGTCGAGAACGCGGCACCGCTCAGGACGAAGCCGCAGCCGACCGGAGCGACCCGGCGAAGGCCGGCCGAGGTGCTCGGGCCGGTCCTCGTCTTCGTGGGCGTCGCCTACCTGGCGGCCTTCACGTCCGCCGGCCTGGCCTTCCTCGCAGAGCGCACCGCGACGCTCCTCGTCCTCGTGCTCGCCCTGCAGCTGTTCACGGGCAACAGCGGCGTGCTGTCCTTCGCACACGGCGCGTTCGCGCTCCTCGGCGGGCTGACCACCGGGCTGCTGACCATGCCCGCGGTGATCAAGGCCAACGTGCTGACCGACCTGCTCCCCGCGCTGCAAGCGGCCCACGGCCCGGTGTGGCTGTCCATCCCCCTGGCCGTCGTCATCGGCGCCGCAGTCGCGGCCGGTGTCGGCGCGCTGCTCATGCGCCTCAACGGGCTCTCCGCGGCGATCGCGACGTTCGCCGTGCTGATGGTCGCGGACAACGTCTTCTTCCATGCGACGTCCGTCGGGCCGGGCCCCCAGGTGCTGCCGCAGGTCCCGGTGTTCCCCGTCGTCGACGCCCCGATCGCGCTGGCCGCCGTCGTGATCGTCGTCGTCTACCTGCTCGGCACCTCCCGCAGCGGGCGGCTGCTGCGTGCCTCCCGGGAAGACCTGCTCGCCGCGCGGGCGCTCGGCACGTCCGTCTGGCGGTTGCGCGTCGCGTTCTTCGCGGCGTCCGGCGGGCTCGCGGCGCTCGCGGGCGCGATGTACGCGCACCAGGCAGCGGCGATCAGCGTGCGCGACTACTACCTCGACTTCACCTTCCTGACGCTCGCGATGCTCATCATCGGGGGCGCCGGCAGCGTGTGGGGCGCGGTCGTCGGCACCCTTGTCGTCACCGCAATCTCCGAAGCCCTCCTCAGGATGGAGCAAGGGTTGCATCTGGGCGACCTTGTCATCACGCTCCCGACCGGCGTGCGCGGTGCCCTCATCCCGCTGGCGTTCGTCGCGATGCTGCTGTGGCGGCCGCAGGGCCTCACGCAAGGCAGGGAGTTCCGGTTGCCGGGAGGCAGGGCCCGGGCGCGCGGCCCGCACGAGGGAGCCCCCCGGCGCGCACCGAGCGATGGCGCGGCGCGCGATGATCGATCGCCTCGTGGCGACTCTCCAGAACGCGGTTGAAGCCGTAGTGAAACCGCACGTCAAAGGCCCTGACGTTCGGTGAAGTCCGGACTGAAGGAACGAGTCCCAGATCCTCCTGGGCGTGAACGGCGGCACCGGTAGTTTCTGCTCGCAACGGGAATGCCGGCATCGGCGAAGGACCCCGTCGCGGTCAGCCAGGTGGATCGCAATGGCCAGCGTCGCGCGAGCAGAACGACCGCATGTGGGCCAGGAGATCCTCTCGGCGGGCGGCACTCACAGGATCGGCTCGGGTGAGCCTGGTTCCTGAAGCGGTGGCACCAAAGCCTCCCGGGGGTCCGGACGTCGAGACGGCGCTGAAAGGAGCTGTGTGATGGGTGAGTTTCTGGGAACAGCCGCCATTCTCTTCTTGCTGTGCTGGGTCTGGGTCGGCGGGTACCTTGCCGACGGGGTCGTCTGGATCCTGTCCAGGGTGCTTCCCCGCAATGCGAACGAGACGTCGGTCGCCGTCGGCATCGGGGTCGCCGTGCTCCTGATCGGGATCGTCGTGGCGGTGAGCACCCACGGCGGCGGAGGCCAGAGCGGCGCGTACGTCGGGGGAGTCATCGCGGGTGCCGGCCTGTACGTCGCAGTCAGGCTTCCGTCGAAGACCCGAGCCCAGCGGTCCGCGCGTCCGGTCCCCAGGGCAGCCGGGGCGGGGCCCCTGCTGTGCCCACAGTGCGAGGTCTTGCTCGGCCGGGACGGACGCTGCGCGCGGTGCGGCACCACGGCGCACTGAACCGAGCACTGAACCGGGCACTGGACCGGGCACTGGACCGAGCGGCGCACCGCACGGCCCGGTCCGGGGCGGGTGGCCGTCCCGCTCGTTCCGCCGACGAGGTCGTTCTCCGGAGTCGACAACTCGCCGGACATGCTCGCTATCCTGCGTGGGAAGGTGACCGCGTGGGAAGGTGACCGCCCGGGACAGGACCGACCTCGTCGAGGCCGACTTGCGGGACCTGGTCCCGACGGGTCGCGACGTCGACGCCGCGTGCTCGACCGGGTGGTTCCAGCGCGGCGATTCTCCAGTCGGTCGGCGCTGCTGTCGTCATCGGCGCCGGCACCGCATGGCTGTTCGGCAAGGCACTCGGCCGATGGGCAAAGGTGTTCGAGATGCCCGGGTCTGGCAGCAGCCCCACCTCGCGGGCGTGTGAGGACGCGGCGGCGCGGACCAGCGGTGTCCGCGCCGCCGCGTCACATGGAGAAGTACGTCGACTCTGGGTATCCGCGTGGAGAGGCCGTGCTGGGGGAGAAGGGACGACCGGGTGACGACGCGGAGCATCGGGCGCGCGTGCGTCTGCTGGGACGGAGGTAGCCGATGCTGATCGTCGACGAGGTCACCAAGGCGTACGGCCGCAAGGTGGTCAACCATGGTGTGTCGCTCACGGTGCGCCCGGGCGAGATCGCCGCGGTCTTCGGACCGAACGGGGCGGGCAAGACGACGCTCGTCCGGCAGATCGTCGGACTGCTGCGACCGAACACCGGCACGATTCGGATCGGCGCCGAACTCCGGGCACCGCGGCAGATGGCCCGGAAGGTCGCGTACCAGCCTCAGGCGCAGATCGCGCTCGAGAGCCTGACGGTCCGTGAGTCGATCCACATCGCCGGCATGCTGCGCGGTCTGACAGCTCCGGCATCGGCGGATGCGACGACGGGCCTGCTCGCCGAGCTCCAGATCGGTGACTGGTCGCAGGTCGCGGGTCACCGGCTCTCGGGTGGGCTGCGCCGGCTGGTCGCGTTCGCGATGACGATGAACTCCCGCCCGGAGCTCGTCGTGCTCGACGAGCCGACCAACGACGTCGACCCGGAACGCCGTCGGCTGATGTGGCAGGCGCTCCGACGGCGATCCGAACGAGCCGCCGTCGTCGTCATCACCCACAACGTGCACGAGGCCGTTGCCTACGCGGACACGTGCTACGAGATGGCCGAGGGGCGGCTCGGCCCGGCACAACTCCCTGGCGGCACCCTGGTCGAACCTCCCGACGCGCAGCGCGTCGTCACGGCGGCGCGTGCGACGTACGAGCCCGGGACCTCGCTCCGGACAGGCGCTCACGGAGACCTCTACCTGCCGTACCACGGTCCCGTTGCCGAGGTGTCCGCGGAGAGCGGGTCCAGGCGATGATCGCGAGGACTCCTGGCCGGATGTTCGGGCCGGTGCTGCGCTGGCAGCTGCTCCGCATGCGACGGTGGATCGTCACGTTGGTCGCCTTCCAGCTCGTGGTAGGTATCGGCGTCGCGTTCGGCCTGGGCAACCTGCTGGTGGCCGACGACGTCGCCGGTCGCCAGTACCTGGTGAGCGGGGTCGCGACAACGGTGCTGCTCGCGACCGGACTCGTGCTCGTACCCAGCCTGGTCTTCCGCGCCCGGGAGAACGGCGCGCTCGAGTACCTCCTGCTGCAGCAGTTCCCGCGGCCCTACCTGCTGCTCGCGGACCTGCTCATCTGGACGTTCGTCGCGACGCCCGGTGCAGTTGCGAGCGTGGTGCTCGCGGCGTGGCACTTCGACGTCGAGCTGTCGCCCAGCCCGCTGGTCATCGTCGCCGGGGTCGCCACGATCATGGTGGCGGTCTGCAGCGGATACCTGCTCGGCCTGCTCGCACCATCGCTCGCGATCACGAACGTCGTAGCGAACGCCTGCCTTCTGTTCACGCTCCTCTACACGCCGATCAGTTTCCCCTCGGGGAACCTGGAACCGTGGTTGGTCAGCGCTCAGAAATGGCTGCCGTCGTGGTACGCGGCCGACCTGCTGCGTCGCTACTACGGGCTGGACTCCCTGGCCGACTTCGAGCCGATGGTGTCGTGGCTCATCCTCGGGGGCTGGGCGCTGGCGCTCGGCACGCTCGCCACACTGCTCCTCACCTTCCCCAGTCGGAGGATCACGAGTGTCGCCTGAGGCTGCCCTGCCCGGTCCTCGGGTCCGGCCGTCGATGCTGCTTCGCCTCATCTCGCGAGCCCTCTGCTTCCGGGCGAGTGCGGCCACGATCGGCCCGTGGGGTACCAGGAGGATCGTCGTGCGATCCGCGCAGTGCGCCTGCGGGCTCGTGGCACACGGGTCGCGTCGTCTGACGCGCGACAAGGATCGGCCAGGTCGACACCCACGGTGTCCGGTTCGTGCTGAACTCCCCGACGAAACAGCACTGACGCAACCGCTCCGATCTCGGATGGATCCAGCCTGGGCTCGACGACCTTGCTCTGCTTGTACGGCAGATGAGGATCGACCACATCGCCGTTCCAACGCTGGGCTGCGGCCACGGCGGTCCGCGCGGGTCGGATGTGCGCCCGCTTATCCGAACGACCTTCGCCCGCCTCCCGGAGGTCGACGTCGAGCTCTGCGAGCCTGTGTGCTGACCGGCCGACACACGTCACCGACCGAGCCCGGCTCGCGACGCCGCGCGACCCGGTTCGGTGTGACTACGAATCGGTAGTCGCCGCACGTGACTACCAATTCGTAGTCACGCATGATGACTACGAATTCGTCGTCGAGGAATGCGAGCACTGCCATGGCTTACACGGGCAACGTGACGAGCCCGGAGTCCCTGGGGCGGATCCTTCAGCAGGCGCGCCTGCTCAACGGCTGGAGCCAGCGCGAGCTGGCAGACCGGATCGGCACCAGCCAGCGGTACATCTGGGAGATCGAGGCGGGAAAGCCGTCGATCTTCGTGACCCGCCTGTTCGCGCTGATGCGGGAGACGGGCACACAGCTCACGGCGACGATCGACGCGCGTGCGGCCGCGACCGACGCTGATGCGTGACCTCGTCGTCGAGCTCTACGACGCTCGGATCGGCACTCTCGCGGGCACCGGATCGCGTTTCGACTTCATGGCTGAACCGGAAGCGATCGAGCGGTTCGGGCTGGACAGCACGGTGCTCTCGCTCGCGGTGCCGCTCTCGCCGGTCGCCGTCGGATCCAGACGTGCGCGTCGGCAGAACTACTTCGCCGAGCTCCTGCCCGAGGGAAGGATACGCACGCGGCTGGCGCAGGTGGCCGGCGTCGCCGAGCACGACGTCATGGGCATGCTGCGTGCCTACGGCCGTGATGTCGCGGGTGTGCGCTGCAGATCTGGGACCCGGAGGTTCCTGGTGAGCCGAGGACGCCGTCCCTCGAGCCGCTCGGTGAGTCCGAGGTTGCCCCGCTCCTCCGAGATGTCGCGACGTTCCCGCTCGCGAACAAGCCGTCCGGCGGAAAGACCTCGCTCGCCGGCGTGCAGGAGAAGATCGTCCTGGTCCGGACGGCGGACGGCTGGTCCCGGGCGCTCGACGGATACCCGTCCACGCACATAGGACTCGTTGGCCATCTCGAGGAGGTGGGCGGCGGGCACGTCGCCGTCGAGCGGCATGGTGTTCGCGTACTGGGCTTCGGCGGGCGGGCAGTGGTAGCCGCGCACGACGACGCCGGGTACATGTCGCGGTAGACGAGCGCGGCCTCGGCGTCGCAGCGCAGGGTGACGACGTTGATGCCCTGGAAGGTGAAGACCTCGGCGAAGATGCGGCCCTTGTCCATCGTGGGGGCCTTGAGCCGGACGGCGGAGTGGTCGGGGTCGAACGGGTGGTTGAGGTAGGCGCCCGGCATGGCGAGGCAGTAGTCGAGCATCTCGTCGGGGGTCATGCCGGCAACGCCACCCAGGTCGCGGTGGGCAGGTGACGGTCACATCCGCGCAGTACGCGGTGCACGGCGTGGTGCGACGAGCGCTACGTCGCTTGCGCCTTACCCAGGGGCAGCTCTTACCGTCGCGGGCATGGATGAACTCACGACTGGTCAGGTTGCTCATTCGGCGGGTCTGAGCGAGAAGGCGGTGCGGATGTACGCCGACCGTGGGCTGCTCGACGCGCGCCGTGGTGCTGCGGACGGCCGGCGGCTGTTCGGCGTCGACCAGGTCGAGCGGGCGCGGTGGGTGCGCCTGCTGCGCGGCGTCGACCTCACGCTGGCCGAGGTCGAGGACGTGCTCGACGGGAGCGACAGGGTGGCCCGCTTCGACGAGATCTGGACCGAGCGGCGGTCCGGCGCGGCGCAGGCGGCGCGCGCCGGTGAGTACGTGCGTTCTGCCCTGGCGGGTCCGCCCCGCCTGGACGTTGCCGTGCTGACGCGCGACGTCCCCGAGCGGCTCGTCCTGCGCACCGGCCGGCGTGCCAGACTCGCCGAGCTGGCGTCGGTGCTCCCGGAGGCGACGGATGCCCTGTTCGACGTGCTGCGGGCGACGTCGAGCACGCTTGCCGGGTCTCCGTTCGTCGAGTACCACGAGCGGGCGACTGAGGGGTTCGCCGCGCGGATCAGCGTCTGCGCGCCCGTCGCGGACGTGCTGCGCCCACCGGCAGGGCTCGTGCTGGCCACCGACCCCGCTCACGCCGAGCGCTACGTCGAGCTCGACCAGGAGACTGCCGGGGATCAGACGTTCCTCGTCCTGGTCCACGACTATCTGTCGTCTGGTTCGGGAGTCGCGGAGGTCGTGGGCGACAATCGCGAGGTCTACCTCCCGGCGTGGGGCGCGGGTGAACTGGGACCTGTCATGGAGGTCGCGGTTCCCGTCGCACGTCAGGTGCCGTGAGTTCCGCACGCCCTCCCCGACCGTGCGGCTTGCTCAGCAGTGGTCGGCGACGACCTCGGCTTTGAAGCCTGCCGGGTTCTCCAGCCAGCCGGCGTAGTGCGCCGCGCCGCCGGCGTGGGGGTAGCGGTCCTGGTACAGCGGGGTCCAGCCGTGGGCGGGGGCGTCGGCCATGATCGCGTCCACCGCCGTCGTGGAGCCGGCGTGGAACGCGAGGTGGTTCAGCCCCGCGGTTCTGCGGTCATGGACCGGGCTCGTCATGGTCGTGACGTCGTGATGGTCAGGTACGCGCCGCCCGCGGACCACGATTGTCCCGAGGGCCACTCCTGGTGAAGGTGGAAGCCGACTCGGGTCAGCAACCAGCCCCACTGCGCGGCAGCGGAGTCGAGGTCAGCGACCCACAGCTCGACGTGATGGATACCCGGCACACGTCGATCTTCCCAGGCCGAGCGGCGCCCGCTGGGCCGGTCACGTCAACGGCAGCGCCGCGCGCGCGAACGTCCGTGTCTGCTGCCCCCAGAGCCGCCGTGTCGCGCAGGAGGCTTGGATCGCGACCTGTTCGACGGCGGCGACGGCGCGATCGAGCTCGTCCCGCGTCGGGGCGCTGACCGCGATGAGGCCGGAGTCGCGCTGAGCTGACCTCTCAGCGTGGGACCTTCGCAGAAGCGAAGTAGGATCGTCGGTATGACCGCTGGTGCGATGGGTCGGGAGACCGTCAAGCTCAGTGCGAGCCTGCCGGCCGCAGACGTGGCGTACCTGGAGCGCTACGCAAGGCGCCACCGACTGCCGTCGCGATCGGCCACACTGCACGCCGCGGTACAGGCCCTTCGCGAACGCGAGCTCGAAACGCAGTACGCGGAGGCGTATCGCGAGTGGGAGGAGTCCGGAGAGGCGGCGATCTGGGACGCGACTGCTGCCGACGGGATCGAGCCGGTCGCGTGAGGCGTGGCGAGGTCTGGGCGGTCGAGCTTGACCCTGCGCGAGGCTCGGAGGCATCCAAGACAAGGCGGTGCGTGATCGTCTCGCGCGACGCGAGCAACAAGGCCGTCGAGACGCACGGGAGGGGCGTCATCACGGTGGTTCCGTTGACGTCGTCCGTTGCTCGAGTTCTTCCCTTCCAGGCGCTGATCCCTGCGGAGCCGGGGAATGGACTCGACCACGACTCGAAGGCTCAGGCCGAACAGGTCCGCTCCGTGGATGTGTCGCGGCTGGTGGCCCGCGTCGGGACGCTTCGCTCCGAGCATGTGGGTGCGGTGGACGACGCGCTGATCACTCACCTGGGCCTGGACTGATCGCACCGGATCAGACGATCTCGGTTGCGCTCCTGGTGGCTCCTGCGGGCGCCCGACAGAATGGCGTCAATTGTTTGAACGACTGGTGAAACCGCGCGTTGTCAACCTGTCTGGAGTCGTTCGAGTTCTTTCTTGCGTTCCTCGGGCAGGTTGATTCCGACGTACCCGGCCGGGGCGGGTGTGCGCGGGGGCCTGCGGAACCGTTCGGGGTGGGAGTCGTAGTAGGCGCGGTGGACGTGTGAGCGTTCGGTCCAGCGCTGCCGCCAGGTGCCGTCGTGGACCCGTCCGGCGAGAACAAGGCGATGCCGGAGTGCTTGTGGTTCGCGTTGTACCAGGGCACGTAGGCGTCGACGTGGGCACGGGCCTGGTCGAGGCTGTCGAACGCGCCGGGGTAGTTCGGGCGGTACTTCATCGTGCGGAACTCCGACTCGGAGAACGGGTTGTCGTTCGAGACCCGGGGGCGGTTGTGCGTCTGGGTGACTCCCAGGGGTCCGAGCAGGTCTGCCAGTGCTGTCGAGCGCATCGCCGGCCCGGAGTCCGCGTGCACCACCTGGGGTGCCCCGTGGGCGGCGAACGCGGCGGTGAACATCTCCACGGCGAGGTGGTCGGCCTCACGGTCCTCGACCCGGTGACCGACGAGCTTGCGGGAGAAGATGTCGATGATCGAGTACGCCTTGAACGCCACACCGCGTCACGGTGAGCGCAGGTCGGTGATGTCCCAGGACCACACCTGCCCGGGGCAGTGGCCTCGAGCACGGGCGCGGCCCGGGGCGTGCGGGCCTGCCGGCGGGTCGGGGCCACCGGCCGGGACGTCTGATCGGGCAGTGCCGCCGCGATCCGCCACCAGGAGCGGCGCGAGGCCAGCATCACCCCGTCGTCCCATGCGCTGGCGAAGGCGTGGTCGACCGACAGCCCTGCCGCCCAGCCCGCGGTGATCCGCGCCGCGACCTGCGCCCGCTCGGCCGTGCTGATCCGCGACGGATACACGCGCTCGGCATGTGGAACCGGGGTGGCCACCCGGGCGCGCGGGTGGCGGCGGTAATGCCATGTCGAACGAGACAGCCCAGCCAGACGCAACGCCGTGCGCTGCGACCCGGTCATGGTGGTGAGCTCGGCGACCAGCGCGTTCTCCGCCGTCAGGAACCGGACCGATCGGGCGTCGTCGGGCGCGCGCCGGGCTCTTGCTCGTTCATCGAGTGCAAGAGCCCGATAGCTTTTCCCAGCGCACCGTTCGTCTCCTCCAGCTCGCGGATGCGCGCGGTCAGACGCGCGACCTCGGCCTCGTGCCCGGCACGTTCCTTGAGATGGTGGCGCTCCACGGCCGCGCGCTGGCCAGGGGTGGTCTTCACCGCCCCACTGTCTCGCGGGATCAGGCCCCGGTCGAGATCACCGTCGAACACCGCCAGCCGCCACCGCCGCAGCCGGTCATACGACACCCCCTGCTCCGCCAGCCACCGGGCCTTACGCCCGAACGGCTGCGCCGCGTACGCGCAGACGAACTCACGGATCTCCTCCGCCGTGAACCCCGCACTGATCGACACCAGGCAACTCCCTCGCTGATCGCGAACTGACTCACAACCAGCCTGGCGGAGAGGGAACAATCCCAACGAGCGTCTCAACAAGGAGATCCGCCGCCGCACCGACGTCGTGGGGATCTTCCCCAACCGGGACGCCATCGTCCGCCTCGTAGGCGCCGTCCTGGCCGAGCAGCACGACGAATGGGCCGAAGGGCGCCGCTACCTCTCCCTCGACGCGCTCAAGCGGGCACGAACCCCACTGACCGTCATGACGACCGACGTCGTCCCGACCCAGGCCCTCACGATCGGAGCCGCCGCCTGACCTGACCCAGCACTACGAAGGATCAGAAAGCGCTACACCACTCCGCGGGGCTTGACCGGAAGTGCTCGCGGATCCAGACGAGGTCGTAGACGTCGCGTGCCGTCGTCGTGCGGTTGAGGCGGGCGATCTTCTCGGCGACGTTCTCTTCGATCCGGACCGACTTGATGAGGGGGAGTGGACCGCCGTAGGTCGAATGGATCGGGAGCGGCACCCAGGGCCGCGCTTCAGGCTCGAGCCAGGGTGGCGGGTTGACATCGAGCTTGGCATCGAGCGTGCCCGTGGTTCCGAAGGTGCTCTCGACGACAAGCGACGGCTTGCCGCGGCGTTCCGTTATGGCGTAGCTGAACACGCCGAGGCGAAGGCCCTCTATTGCCTCGCGGAGCAGGTCGACGACGCTCTCGGTCGGCGTGCCGATGTCTGCGACGGAGAAGTCGAGGTCGATCGAGAACCGTCCGGCCTGGCCCGCGTAGAACTTGCGCAGTGACGTGCCGCCCTTGAACGCGAGCTCGTCGAGCAGTCCGAGGTCGTGCAGGTGTCGCAGGAGGAGGTCCTGCGCGACGTCCATGATGGCGGCCTCGCGCCCGGCCGAACCTGATTGGCCGGCGTGGCGGACGATGTGACCGACGGTGATGTGCGGCTCGTAGTCGCTCATGGCTGTCGCGTCACCCTGGAAGCATCGTCGGATCGAAGGGCAGGATCGTGTCGGCGATCAGCCAGGGCGCGCTGTTACGAATGGTTCTTGCCCTCGGGCCGAACCAGACCTTCCCTGCACTGCGTGCCGGGACGAATGGCTCAGCGAGATCGGGGCGCGATCCGCTGAGGAGATAGCCGACCCGACGTTGAACGGCCTCGGGGCGGCCATCGACCTCAGCCTGAAGGTTCGATCCGTCCGCCAATGCGGCGAGCTCCCCGAACCACTCGCCGACCGAGGCCCAACGGACGACTGATGGCGCGGCGGCCAGGTGGACGACGATCGACTCGACGGCGTGCACCGGCACGCCCTTGAGTCGTGTACGAGGGAGCCGGGCGTCGAAACGCACTGCGGTCGTCTGCCGGGCCAGCCCGGCGGGGAGCCGGGAACCGATCGGGACGGCGATGTCGAGCTTGGCGGGCACACGGTCGGCGAGGCTGTGCGCCCAGGCTGCCGTGTGCAGGCACAGGGCGGCGTCCAGTGAAGGGTCACGGTCGAGCGCGGCGCGCAGCGGCGTCGTCGGATCGCCGTGGCCGAACGGCCCAGCATGCGCTCCTGGTGCGAACTCCCACACCCCGCGTGTGCCTGTCGGGAGCAGCCAGCCGGCTTCGCGGAGGCGGTGAGCGATCAACCGCGGTTCGGTCCTGATCCCGTGCCGGGTCGCTATCTCCGCGATCTGGGCAGCCGTCACGGCGACGGGCTGCTCGAGTTCGAGGTCCTCGACGACGGGCGCGAGCGAGCGCGAGAGCGTGCGAGACACGGAGATCACCTCATCACAGGGACGGATGTGCACCTGAGAGGTGAGGCTAGATCGCCGGAGCGAGCAGTGTCAACGGGTCCGCAGATGTTTCGGCAACAGAAACGAATCTGTTGTTTCAGACACTGAAGTACTTGGCCTCCGGATGATGCACCACGAACGCATCCGTGCTCTGCTCCGGGTGCAGCTGCAGCTCCTCGCTGAGCACCACCCCAGCCCTCTCGGCCCTCAGCAGCTCCACGACCTTGCGCCGGTCCTCCATGTCGGGGCAGGCGGGGTAGCCGAGCGAGAACCGCGCCCCGCGGTAGTCGAGCTTGAACAGGCCGTCGACGTTTGCCGGCTCTTCGGAGGCGAACCCGAGCTCTGCTCGGACCCGTGAGTGCCAGTACTCGGCGAGCGCTTCGGTGAGCTGGACGGACAGCCCGTGCAGCTCGACGTACTCGCGGTAGGCGTTGGCCTCGAAGAGCCGGGCGGTGTGCTCGGAGACCGTCTCGCCCATGGTGACGAGCTGGACGGGCAGCACGTCGAACTGCCCGGTCTTCTCGACCCAGGCGCGTGGCCGGAAGAAGTCGGCGAGGCACAGGTGCCGGTCGCGCTTCTGCCGCGGGAAGTGGAACCGCAGCCGTTCGGTGCCGACCGGGCCGCCTGAGCCGCCGTCGGGTCCGGCGTGGTGGGCGACGACGACGTCGTCGCCCTCGGACCATGCGGGGAAGTACCCGTAGACGACGGTGGGGTCGAAGATGTGCTCGGTGCGGGCCCGGTCGAGCCAGGCCGCGAGCCGTGGCCGGCCCTCGGTCTCGACGAGATCCTCGTAGGTGGCCTCGTTGGACCCGCGTCCGGGCTTGAGCCCCCACTGGCCCATGAACGTGGCGCGTTCGTCGAGGAATGCGGCGTAGTCGCCGAGCGGGATGCCTTTGACGATGCGCGTGCCCCAGAAGGGCGGTTCGGGGACGGGGTTGTCTGTCGCGACGTCGGAGCGTGCGGGCATCTCCGCGTCGGGCGTCTCGACGAGCTCGACGCGGGCGTGGCGCCGCTTCTTGAGGGGTGGCAGGCCGACGGCGTCGGGGGCGGCTCCTCGTGCGACGCGGACCAGGGGTTCCATGAGGCGCAGGCCTTCGAACGCGTCGCGCGCGTACCGGACGGTGCCGGGGTAGGCGGAGGCGAGGTCGTCCTCGACGAAGGTCCGCGTGAGCGCGGCTCCGCCGAGCAGCACGGGCCAGCGGTCGGCGAGCCCGCGCGCGGCGAGTTCTTCGAGGTTCTCCTTCATGACGACCGTCGACTTGACCAGCAGGCCCGACATGCCGATGACGTCGGCGTCGTGCTCCTCGGCGGCGTCGATCATGGCGCTGACCGGCTGTTTGATGCCGATGTTGACGACCTTGTAGCCGTTGTTGGTGAGGATGATGTCGACGAGGTTCTTCCCGATGTCGTGGACGTCGCCGCGCACCGTGGCGAGCACGATCGTGCCCTTGGTGCCGGACGATCCTTCGACCTTCTCCATGTGCGGTTCGAGCAGCGCGACCGCCGTCTTCATCACCTCGGCGCTCTGCAGCACGAACGGGAGCTGCATCTGGCCCGAGCCGAACAGCTCGCCGACCACCTGCATGCCGCCGAGCAGGTGGTCGTTGACGATGTCGAGCGCCTTCATGCCGGCGGCCAGCGCTTCGGCCACGTCGTCGTCGAGGCCCTTCTTGTTGCCGTCCACGATGCGGCGGGCGAGGCGTTCGCCCACGGGCAGCGCGGCGAGCTCGGCCTCGCGCGCGTCGCGCAGCGCCGCGGAGTCGACGCCGGAGAACAGCTCGAGCAGGTGGGCCAGCGGGTCGTGGACGAGCTCTCCGGCGGCGTCGTACCGACGGCGGTCCCACACGAGGTCGAGCGCGGCCTCCCACTGCTCGTCCGGGATGGCGGTGCGCGGCAGGATCTTGGCCGCGTGCACGATGGCGGAGTCGAGGCCGGCGGCGACCGCCTCGTGCAGGAACACCGAGTTGAGCACGGTGCGGGCTGCCGGGTTGAGCCCGAACGACACGTTGGACACGCCGAGGGTGGTGTGCACGCCGGGGTACTTCGCGGTGATCTGGCGGATCGCCTCGATGGTCTCGATGGCGTCGCGTCGCGTCTCCTCCTGGCCGGTCGCGATGGGGAAGGTCAGGGCGTCGACGATGATGTCGTCGACCCGCATCCCCCACACCTGCACGAGCGTGTCGATGAGGCGCGAGGCGATGGCGACCTTGGTCTCGGTAGTGCGCGCCTGCCCCTGCTCGTCGATGGTCAGGGCGACGACGGCGGTGCCGTGCTCCTTGACGAGCGGCATGATCCGGTCGAACCGCGAGCCCGGCCCTTCGCCGTCCTCGAAGTTCACGGAGTTGACGACGGCGCGCCCGCCGACGAGCTCGAGCCCGGCCTGCAGCACGGCGGGCTCGGTCGAGTCGATCACGAGCGGCAGCGTCGAGGCCGACGCGAGGCGGGACACGACCTCGCGCACGTCGGCGACGCCGTCGCGCCCGACGTAGTCGACGCACACGTCGAGCAGGTGCGCGCCCTCGCGGGTCTGCGCGCGGGCGAGGTCGACGATGTCGTCCCAGCGGCCTTCGAGCATCGCCTCGCGGAAGGCCTTGGACCCGTTGGCGTTGGTGCGCTCACCGATCGCCAGGTAGCTGAGCTCCTGCGTGAGGTCGGTGGGGGAGTACAGCGAGGCGACGGCGTTCTCGCGCTGCACGGCGCGCGTCGGCAGCGCTGCTGCGCGGACGGCGTCGACGACCTGGCGCAGGTGCTCCGGCGTCGTGCCGCAACAGCCGCCCACCAGGCCCAGCCCGAACTCGCGCACGAACTGCGTGTGCGCGACCGCGAGCTCCTCGGGCGTGAGCGGGTACGTCGCGCCGTGCGGGCCGAGCTCGGGCAGGCCGGCGTTGGGCATGCACGTGACCGGCAGCTCGCTGTGCTGCGACAGGTAGCGCAGGTGCTCGCTCATCTTGTCGGGGCCGGTCGCGCAGTTGAGGCCGAGGGTGTCGACGCCGAGGGACTGCAGGGCGGTCAGCGCCGCGCCGATCTCGGAGCCCATGAGCATGGTGCCCGTCGTCTCGACGGTCACGGACACCATGACGGGCACGGTGCGCCCGGCGGCGGTCATGGCGTCGTGCGAGCCGGTGACGGCGGCCTTGGCCTGGAGCAGGTCCTGCGACGTCTCGATGAGCAGCGCGTCCGCGCCGCCCTCGAGCAGGCCCGTGGCCTGCTCGGCGAACGTCTCGCGCAGGTGCGCGTACGTGGTGTGGCCCAGGGACGGCAGCTTGGTGCCCGGGCCCATCGAGCCCAGCACCCAGCGCGGACGCTCCGGCGTGGCGGCGGCGTCGGCGCGTTCGCGAGCGATCGCGGCGCCGGCGCGCGCGAGCTCGCGGATGCGGTCGTCGATGCCGTAGTCGCTGAGGTTGGACCAGTTCGCGCCGAACGTGTTGGTCTCGATCGCGTCGACCCCGGCCGCGAGGTACGCGTCGTGGACGGCCGCGATGATGTCGGGCCGCGAGGCGTTCAGCACCTCGTTGCAGCCTTCGTGGCCTTCGTAGTCCTCGAGGGTCGGGTCGGCCGCCTGGATCATCGTCCCCATGGCGCCGTCGGCCACGACCACCCGCGTGCGCACCGCCTCCAGGAGGGCGGCGGCACGGGCGTCGGCGGGGGTGGTGTCGCGAGGGGATGAGTCCACAGGTGTCACGGGGGAAGCGTACGGTCGCACGCCGCATCAGTGGGGAGAGGCCCGATTTCTCGGCGCTTCTGCCGGGTTCGCATGCCACTGCCGGGCGTGAGAGTGATCACACAGTGCCACCGGCCCTACAGGCAAGCCTTACCTCAGGCGTACGGTGCCGACCGTGGACCTGAGACTGTGCCCCGCGGGCACCTCGGCGGAGGTGCGGTGGGTCGACCTCGACGACGAGGAGCGCACCCGGCTGCGCGAGCTCGGCCTGCGCGAGGGTGCCGTCGTCCATGTCGTGCACTGCGGGGCGTTCGGCAGCCGTGTGGTCGCCGTCGGGGCCGACAGGTTCGCGATCGACGGGCGCACGTGCGCGTGCATCGGCGTCGACCCGCTGGTGCCGCAGCTCTCCAGGGCGCCCGCGTGAGCTGCCACGACGCCGCCCCGAGTCCCGGCGACGTCATCGCCGCGGGCACCCCGGCGATCGCCCTGGTCGGCAACCCGAACTCGGGCAAGTCCACGCTCTTCAACGCCCTCACCGGCGCGCGCCAGACGGTGATGAACGCGCCCGGCACCACCGTCGAACTCCAGACCGGGTCCTGGCGCCGCGGAGCGCAGCGCATCGCCGTGGTCGACCTGCCCGGCACGTACAGCCTCGTGCCCCGCTCGCCCGACGAGCAGGTTGCCGTGGACTACGTCCACGGCGCGTCCGCGCTCGGGCGTCCCGACCTCGCCGTCGTCGTGCTCGACGGGGCAGCGCTCGCCCGCTCGCTGTACCTGCTCGCCCAGGTGCGCGAGACGGGCACACCGACCGTCGCGGCCGTCACCATGCTCGACGTCGCCACCGCGCGCGGCGTGCGACCCGACCTCGAGGCCCTCGCCGACGCGGCCCAGGTGCCCGTCGTCGCTCTCGACCCGCGGTCGGGCACGGGCCTGGAGGCGCTCGGCGGCGCCGTCGAGAGGATGCTCGCCGACTGCCGCTGCGAGGCCGACGCGCCGCACCCGCGTGACGACGACGACCGGTTCGCGTGGACCCAGCGCGTGCACGCGGCGGCCGTGCCCGCGCCGCCGGCGGTGCCGGTGCGTTCGGTCTCGGACCGCATCGACCGCCTGCTGCTGCATCCCCTGCTCGGCGTCCCGGTGTTCCTCGCGGTCATGTGGGCGGTCTTCCAGCTCACGACGGCGGTGGCGTCGCCGCTGGTCGGCGCCGTCGGAGGGTTCTTCGACGGGCCGCTCGCCACCTGGCTGCGAGGCGCGCTGCCCGGGCCCGCCTGGGTCTCGGGACTCGTGGTCGACGGGGTGCTCAGCGGCGTGGGGACCGTCCTGTCGTTCGTGCCGCTGCTGGCGCTCGTGTTCGTCGCCATCGGGCTGCTGGAGGACTCGGGGTACCTCGCCAGGGCCGCGTTCGTGGCCGACCGCGCGCTGCGGACCATCGGGCTCGACGGGCGGGCGATGGTGCCGCTCGTCATCGGGTTCGGCTGCAACGTGCCCGCCATGGGCGCCACGCGCACCATGCCCGACGCACGCCGCCGGCTGCTGACCGGGCTGCTCGTGCCCCTGACCTCGTGCCCCGCGCGCCTGACGGTGTACGTGCTCGTGGCCGGCACGTTCTTCCCCCGCGCGGCCGGCACCGTCGTGTTCGGGCTGTACGTGCTGTCCGGGCTGCTGGTGGTGCTCGGCGGGCTCGCGCTGCGTACGACGGCGTTCCGCGACCTGCGCCGCACCCGCCCGCTCGTGCTCGCGCTGCCCGCCTACCACGTGCCGCGCCTGCGGTCGCTGCTGCTGTCGACGTGGACGCGCGTGGCCGCGTTCGTGCGCGGCGCCGGCGGCATCATCGCCGGCACCCTCGTCGTCGTCTGGCTGCTCAGCGCGATCCCCGTGACGGGAGGGCACGCCGTCGGCGACGTGCCCGTGCACGAGTCCGCGTACGGGCGCCTCGCCGACGGCATCGCCCCGGTGCTCGCGCCCGCGGGTCTCGACGACTGGCACGTCGCGTCGGCCCTGACCACCGGGTTCGTCGCCAAGGAGGTCGTGGTCGGGGCGCTCGCGCAGTCGTACTCGCTCGACGCGGCCGACGCGAGCGCCGCGTCACCGTCGGGAGCGCTCGGCGACCGGCTGCGCGACACCCTCGGGGAGTCCTCGGGAGGGCACGCGACCGCGGCGGCGCTCGCGTTCCTCGTGTTCGTGCTCGCCTACACCCCGTGCCTGGCGACGGTCGCCGAGCAGCGGCGCGTGTTCGGTGCCCGCTGGGCGGTGGGCGCCGTCGGCGTCCAGCTCGCCGTCGCGTGGCTGCTGGCCGTGGCCGTGTTCCAGGTGGGGCGGGTGCTCACGTGAGACCGGGCGCGGGTGTGACGCCGTGAGCGTGCTGACCGACGTGCTCGACGCCGTCCGGCGCGGCGTCCCGGGGGAGCGGCTCGGCGCGTACCTCGGCGTCGACGACGGTCTCGCCGAGCTCGCGCTCGACCACTGGGTGCGACTGGGGATCGTGACCCCGGCGGGGGACCTGCACCTGGGTTGCACGGCGTGCTCGGGCCTGACCGGCACGGCCGGCACGCAGCCCACGCAGCGCCCGCCCGGGTGCGGGGGGTGCCCCTTCTCGCGCTGACCTCGTCCCGCGCGGTCGCCTGCCGAGGCCGCTCCGCTGCGGCGGCACGGCGGGGAACGGCACCGCGCGGCGGGTGCTCGTTGCCGTGGTGCGCGGCGGATCGCTGCTGCCGCTAGGTTGGGCGTCGTGAGCGACGTAGGTCACACCTCCGACGGCGGCACCCGGTCTGTCGAGGGCGCGGGCGGTGATCGCCTCGGCGAGGGGGTCGATCCGCGTCCTGTCCCCGTCCCTGGCGGGCTCCTGCCGGCAGGCTTCTTCGAGCCGGTCGCCCGGCGGCTGGAGCCGTGGCTGCCGAGCCCGGGCGCCCGTGCGTGCTTCATCGCGCTCGTGGCCGTGACCGTCGTGAACGTGGCGGCCCATCTGCCCCTGTACGTGCTCGGGCACGACCTGCCGGGCGTCGCCCGGACGACGCAGTGGCTGCTGATGCCGCTGCTTGCCGCGGCGCTGTGGCTGGCGTCGGCGCCGCCGAGGCCGCGGCTGGTGCGCCTCGCCCTCGTCGCTCTGCTGTGGTCGTGGGCGGGGGACGTGGTGCCGTCGTTCGTCCCCCCGTCCATCTCGTTCGTCGTGCTCATGGCGTTGTTCCTGGTCGCGCAGGTCGCCTACGTCGTGGCGTTCGCGCCGTACCGCGAGGCCAGCGTGCTGCACCGGCGGCGCGCCGTCGTCGTCGGGTACGGCATCGTCTACGGGGCCGTCGTCGTGGCGGCCGGGGTGAGGGTCGCCCCGTTGGGTGGCGCCGCCGTGCCGTTCGTCGCCGGGCTGGTCGTGTACGGGGCGGCACTCGTGACGATGGCGGTGCTCGCGACGGGCGTCGACCCGCTCGCGGGCATCGGCGGCGCACTGTTCCTCGTCTCCGACGGGCTGATCGGGGCCGCGCAGGTGCTGCCGCCCGAGGTGCTGGCCGTGCTCCCGCCCGGCGTCCACGGGGCGGCGGTGATGGTCACGTACGTGGCGGCGCAGGCGCTGCTGGTCGCGGGCGTCCGGCGGCGGAGTGTCGGGGCTCGCGTCTAGAGCCTGTCGAACAACTACCTGCAGCGGTCGAGCCGGCGCAGGAGTAGCTGGATCTGGGACAGGATGGCGAATGCTTCGTGGGCGGTGGGGGTGGCTTCGTGCTGCCGTACGAGGCGGCGATGCCGGTTGATCCGCCCGTTCGTCCGCTCGACCACCCGCCGGTGTGGTTGAACGGTGAAACCGCTGGCAGGCTTGGGGCCGGAGACGATCTGGAACTGGATCCCAGCCTTTGCCGCAGCGTCAGCGGGCGCCTGGCCGGTGTAGCCCTTGTCGGCCCACACGTGCGCTACGGGGGGGCAGGGGTTCTTTGCGAGGAGGTCGGCGAACGCGACCCGGTCCTGGTCGTTCGCTGCGGTCACGTGGGCGGCCAGGAGCCGTCCGGCGGTGTCGACGAGGATGTGGCGTTTGATCCCGTCGACCTTCTTCGCGCTGTCGAAGCCGCGCTCGCCGGGCACCGGGGTGGACTTGACGGACGAGGAGTCGACAACGGCCGCCGTCGGCCGCTGGTCGCGGCCGTCTTGGACGCGGTCCTCGGCGCGCAGGACAGCGAGGACCTGCTCCCACAGCCGTCTGTTCGTCCATCTGGTGAAGTGCTTGTGCGTCGCGGACCAGGTGATGGTGAAGTCGTGCGGGAGCGCCCGCCACGGGATGCCCGTGGTCACGACGAACAGCAGCGCGTCGACGTACTCACGCCACCGGTGCTCACGGCACGGCCGCCCGCCACGGGTGTGGGCTGGGATCACGAGCGCGCTGATCCGCGACCATGCGGTGCCGGTCAGGTCGGACGGGTACTGGCGGCGCGGGCGGGAGCGGTCACACCCACGGCATCGTCGCCGTCAGGCCTGACATCCCTGGTCGTGTCGGTGCCCGCCGGTAGCGTCCTGGTCGTGGCCCGGCATACGACGTTCCAACTGGTGGCTGACCCCACCGCGAAGCAGGCGCGTGCCCTGGCCCGGCACGAGGGCGCCGCACGGTTCGCGTTCAACCAGGGCCTGCGACTGCACCTGAACGCCCGCCAGGCATCCAAGAACGCCACCGAGGTGCTCACCGGCGACGACCCCGACGCGGTGTTGGTCCCGTGGACGGGGTTCGACCTCATCAACGCGTTCAACGCGTGGAAGAAGACCGAGGACGCCGGCCGCCGCTTCGTCGTCGCCGCCGACGGGACTGCTGATCTGGAGGTCACAGGTCTTGCGTGGCGCTCGGAGGTATCCGCGCAGGTCTTCGAGGAAGCCGTCGTCGACCTCGGCAAAGCACTGGGGGCGTGGACCAGCTCCCGGCGCGGCAAGCGCGCCGGCCGGCCGGTCGGGCACCCACGGTTCAAGAAGAAGAACTACGAGCGCGGCTCATTCCGCCTGCGCAACAAGACCTCCAAGACGAGGACCGGCCAGCGGACCACGATCCGTCTCGGCGAGGCCGGTCCCCGCTCGGTCACGCTGCCCGGGATCGGCGCCATCAAGGTCCACGACGACACCCGCCGCCTGCGGCGCATGCTCGCCAAGGGCCGGGCACGGATCGTGTTCGCAACCGTCTCGCGGCGTGGCGGCCGGTGGCGCATCAGCTTGAACGTCGAAGCCGCCGACCTGCACCCCGCCGCCCAGCACCCCGCCCGTGACGACGCCGATCACGCTGGGTGGGCCGGTGTGGACCGCGGGCTGCACGCACCCGTCGTCGCCGCTACCCGCGATGGCAGCGAGGTGCTGCGTGTGGCCACGGCACCCAAAGCGTTGCTTACCGCGCAACCGGTCACCCGGCGACTCCAGAAGTCGGTGTCTCGCAAGGTCAAGGGCTCCGCCAGCCGGCGTGCCGCCGTGCGCCGCCTCGCCCGTCACCACGAGCGGGTCCGTGCCCGCCGTCACCACTTCCTGCACCAGGTCTCGAACTCGTTGGTCCAGACCCACGACCGGCTCGTCATCGAAGACCTCAACATCACCGGCATGCTCGCCAACCACCGGCTCGCCGCAGCGATCTCCGATGCGGCCTGGGGTGAGCTCGCCCGCCAACTGCGCTACAAGATGGCCTGGCGCGGCGGGCAAGTCGTCACAGCGGACCGGTGGTTCCCCTCGTCGAAGACCTGCTCGGCCTGCGGTGATGTGAAGACCACGCTCACCCTCGGCGACCGCGTCTTCACCTGTGAGAACGAGGACTGCGGGCTGACGATCGATCGCGACCGCAACGCCGCGATCAACCTCGCCACCTGGGGCGAACAGCACCACACCACCCAGGTCCTGGACCCCGAAGCACGAGGCCAGGTCACCAACGCCCACCGACCAGACGGCTCTGGCCCGCGCACACGCGCAGACGAAACCAGCCGGGATGACGTGGGAACCCTCACCGCCACCGCGGCATAAGGACGTCCGAGAAGGACGCTGCCGTACACCTCACCGAGGTTGTTCGACAGGCTTTAGTGTCGTGTGATGGACATCATCCTGGTCCCAGGGTTCTGGCTCGACGCCTCGGCGTGGGACGACGTCGCCCCCCTGGTCGTGGCCGCCGGCCATGACGTCCACGCCCTCACCCTGCCGGGCCTGGCGCCGGGCGAGGACCGCTCACGCGTCCACCTCGAGGATCACGTCGAGGCCGTGGTCGCGGCCGTAGACGACGTGCCCGGCGAGCGGAAGGTCGTCCTCGTCGGCCACTCCGCAGGCGGCGGACTCGCCTACAACGCGGCCGGTCGGCGCCCCGAGCGGGTCGCGCGCGTCGTGTACGTGGACTCCGGGCCGATGGGCGAGGGTCAGGCCGTGGGGAGCGACCTCGACCCGGCGGTCATCGACCACGAGCTGCCGCCATGGGACGAGTTCGAACCGGCCGACCTGGTCGACCTGACGGACGACCTGCGGGCCGCGTTCCGCGAGAGGGCGCTGCCGCAGCCCGGGCACACCGTGCGCGAAGGGCACCACCACCCCGGGGACCCTGCCGCGCGGCGCGCGGTGCCCGCCACGGTCATCGCCTGCGAGTTCCCGGCCGCGCAGATCCGCGCCCTCATGGCGCAGGACCACCCGTACGTGCGCGAGCTCGCCCACGTGGACGACGTCGAGATCGTCGACCTGCCGACAGGTCACTGGCCCATGCTCACCAAGCCGGCCGAGCTCGCGGCGGCGATCCTGGCGGCCGTCGAGCGAGACTGAGGCCGAGCTGATGTCGACGTGGGGCGACGTCGAGCGGATCGCCCTGCGGCTCGCGGGCGCGCGGCGCGGCTCGGCGCCCGACGGCGCGCCGACCGTCGTCGTCGGCAGGCACCCGTTCGCGCGGCTGCGGCTCGGCGACGAGGGGCGCGAGGCGGTGCAGTTCTGGTCGCTCGACCTCGACGCCGGTTCGGCGCTCGCCGCCGAGCACGACGTGTTCTTCCGCGTCGACACGTTCGCGGTGAAGGCGAGCGTCTGGGCGTGGCTCGACCGCCTGGACGAGCAGGAGCTCGCCGAGATCCTCACCGACTCCTGGCGCGCCCGCCGGGGCGTGCGCTGAGGCCGGCTCACGCCCCGACGGGCGACGCCGGCCCGACGCGGTCGCGACTCAGCCGAGCGCGGCGACCGGGCCCGCCAGCGGCGTGCCCGACCCGTCGCGGCGGTGGTCCGGTGCGGGGAGATCGACGGGCTGGCCGCCACTGCCGACCGCCCGCGCCGGCGCCTCGCCGACCCACGCGAGAACCAGCCGGTCCTCGCCCTTGAGGAAGCGGTGCGACCGCACGCCGCCCGTGGCGCGCCCCTTGCCGGGGTAGAGCTCGTACGGGGTCACCTTGACCGAGCCGCTGCCCACGCCGGGAAGCTGGGCGCTCGACCCGGCGACCGTCACGACCGTCAGCTCGGGCCGGACGGCCGCGCGTGCGACGCCGAAGAACACGACCGACTGCCCGGGCGCGAGCTTGATGCCGGCCATGCCCCCGCGGCGCGGCCCTGGGGCCGGACGGCGGCGGCGTCGAAGTGCAGCAGGCTTGCGTCGGAGGCGATGAAGACGAGCTCGTCGTCGTCGCCGACCGGGGCCGCCCCGACGACGGTGTCACCGTCCTTGAGGGCGATGACCTCCCACTCGTCCTTGTTGCTCGGCACGTCGCCCGCGGCGACGCGCTTGACGACGCCGCCCGCGGTGCCGAGCGCGAGCGTGGGCGCGTCGTCGGCGAGCGACACGACGGCCAGCGCCTCCTCGCCTGCGGCGAGCTCGGCCAGCTCGGTGACGGGGATGCCGCCCGACAGCGACGGGGCGCCGTCGGTCTGGGGGATGGCGGGCAGGTCGAGCGCGGAGACGCGCAGCAGGCGCCCGGCCGAGGTCACGAGCCCGATGTCGGCGCGCGTCGTGGTCGCGACGTCGCCGCGCAGGGCGTCGTGCGCGTGGCGGCGCCCGGCACGCGTGACGGCCGCCTCGGCGTCCTCGCCCGACGTGCGGGCCAGCAGACCCGTCGCCGACAGGAGCACCCGTGTGGGGGAGTCGGCGATCTCCAGCGAGATGGCCGGCGTTCCGCGGCCGCGCGCGGAGCCCGCGCCGGGCGCGGCCGCCGCCGACGTCGCGGCGGCGCCCGCGGAGTCGAGCAGCACCGTGCGTCGTGGCGTGCCGTAGGTCGCGGCGACATCGGCCATCTCGCCCGAGACGACGCGCCGCAGCACCTCGTCCGACCCGAGGATCTCCTCGAGCGTCGCGATCTCGCGTTCCAGCTCCGACTGCTCCTTCTCGAGCTCGATGCGCGAGAACTTGGTCAGGCGGCGCAGCTGCAGGTCGAGGATGTACGTCGCCTGCGGCTCGGAGAGCTCGAACACGCTCATGAGGCGGTCGCGCGCGATGCCGGCGTCGTCGGAGGACCTGATGACCTGGATGACCTCGTCGATGTCGACGATCGCCAGCAGCAGGCCCTCGACCAGGTGCAGGCGTTCCTTGCGGCGGCCGAGCCGGTAGGTGGTGCGGCGGCGCACGACGTCGATGCGGTGGTCGACCCACACCCGCAGCAGCTCGAGCAGGCCCAGCGTGCGGGGCTGACCCTCGACGAGCGCGACGTTGTTGATGCCGAACGAGTCCTCGAGCGGCGTCGTGCGGTAGAGCTGCTCGAGCACGGCGTCGGGGTCGAAGCCCGTCTTGACCTCGACCACCAGGCGCAGCCCGTGCTGCCGGTCGGTGAGGTCCTGGACGTTGGCGACGCCCTGGATCTTCTTGGCCTTGACGCCGTCGGCGATCTTCTCGACGACCTTCTCCGGGCCCACCAGGTACGGCAGCTCGGTGATGACGATGCCGCGCCGGCGGGGGGTGATGCTCTCGACGCGTGCCGTGGCCCGCGTGCGGAACGTGCCGCGGCCGGTGCGGTAGGCGTCACGCACGCCGTCGAGGCCGACGATCTTGCCGCCCGTCGGCAGGTCGGGGCCGGGGACGAACCGCATGACGTCCTCGAGTGTGGCGTCGGGGTGGGCCAGCAGGTGCCGTCCCGCGGCGACGACCTCGACGAGGTTGTGCGGCGCCATGTTGGTGGCCATGCCGACGGCGATGCCGCTGGCGCCGTTGACCAGCAGGTTGGGGATGGCCGAGGGCAGCACCTCGGGCTGGGTGAGCTTGTTGTCGTAGTTCGGCACGTAGTCGACGACGTCCTCGTCGAGCCCGGCCGTCATGGCCGTCGAGGGCGGGGCCAGCCGCGCCTCGGTGTAGCGCGGGGCGGCGGGGCCGTCGTCGAGCGAGCCGAAGTTGCCGTGCCCGTCCACCAGGGGCAGCCGCAGCGAGAAGTCCTGCGCGAGCCGCACGAGCGCGTCGTAGATCGCGGCGTCGCCGTGCGGGTGCAGCTTGCCCATGACCTCGCCGACCACGCGCGAGGACTTGACGTGCGGGCGGTCGGGCCGCAGGCCCATGTCGGCCATCATGTACAGGATGCGGCGCTGGACGGGCTTGAGGCCGTCGCGCGCGTCGGGCAGGGCCCGGGCGTAGATGACCGAGTACGCGTACTCGAGGAACGACGTCTCCATCTCCGAGGCGACGTCGATGTCGACGATCTTCTCGTCGAACGGCTCGACGGGGGGTGCGGCGGGCTTGCGCGCCATCGGAGTGCGGCTCCTGCGGGGTCGGCGGGTTCGGACGGACGTTCGACCGCATGCTAGCCCGCCCGGGCCGTGGCCTCCGCGATAAGCGCGCGGCGTGGCCGCCACGTCGCGAGGAACGCGCCGACGAGCACGAGCGGGAAGCCCACGAGGATTCCGGCCGTGATCGGCTCGCCGAGGAACAGCACGCCCGCGACGAGGGCGACCGCCTGGTTGAGGTAGGTGATGACGGTCGCCGGGGCGGGACCCACCTCGGCGATGAGCGCGAACAGCAGCACGAACGCGAGCGCCGTCGGCACGAGCCCGAGCACGACGACGGACGCGACGGCCCCGCCCGAGGGTGCCGTCGCAGGCCACGTCGCGATCGCGAACGGCGCGTACACCAGCGAGCAGAAGGTCAGGGAGACGGCGTTGACCGCCACGGGGGACACCCCGCCGAGCGAGCGCGCCACGATCATCGGCCCGACGGCGTAGCACAGCGCCGTGGCGAGCACCTGGAGCACGGGGCGCAGCGCGGCGCCCTGCGCGGCGTCGACCCCGGCGAGCGCGGCGACGCCCGCGAGCCCGACCAGGAGCCCGGCCACCCGCCGGACGGGCAGGCGGCGTTCGATGCGCAGCACCAGGGCGAGCGCGGTCGCGAAGATCGGCACCGCGGCCACGAGGAGCCCCGCGAGCGACGAGGTGATGTGACGTTCCGCGTCGGTCAGCAGCCACCACGCCGTCGCGATCTCCACGCTCGCGTACGCCAGCACCACGGGCCAGCGGCGCAGCACGGCGCGCAGGTCGCCCGAGCGCACGGCGAACGGCAGCAGCACGAGCGCGCCGATGACGCATCGCCCCAGCACGACGACGGCGGGCGACAGGTCGGCGACCGCGATCCGGATGAACAGGTACGGGATGCCCCAGATGAGCCCGAGGGACCCGAAGAGCACGGCGCCGCGCGTGGTCATGCTTTCCTCCTCGCCGGGCCGCCGGCCGGGCTCCCGGCGGGCGCCGCACCGGGCAGCGGGGGAAGCGTAGACCGCAGGTGCGACACGGCGTGTCCGACGCCACCGGGTGAAGCGCGGGGCGGCCCCGATAGCCTGGGCGGGTGAACGAGACGCCGGCATACCCCGTGGCCTGGGAGGCCGACGTCGTGCTGCGTGACGGCACCACGACGCACGTGCGCCCGATCGTGCCGGACGATGCGGACGCGCTGCAGCGCTTCCAGATGCACCAGTCGGAGCGGTCGTCCTACTACCGGTTCTTCGCGCCCGTGCGCAGCCTGACCGACCGCGAGCTGGAGAAGTTCACGAACGTCGACCACACCGACCGTGCCGCGCTGGTCGCCGTGCGGCCCGGGCCAGACGAGCCGAGCGTCGAGGACATCATCGGCGTCGCCCGCTACGACGTGGTCGAGCCCGGGCTGGCCGAGGTCGCGTTCAACGTCGCCGACTCCGTGCAGGGCATGGGCCTGGGCTCGGTGCTGCTGGAGCACCTGGCCGCGGCCGCGCGCGAGCGCGGGGTGCGGCGGTTCACGGCCGACGTCCTGCCGCAGAACGGCACGATGCTCGCGGTGTTCCGCGACGCCGGCTACGGGGTGCGCCAGCAGATCGACGACGGCGTGGTGACGGTGTCGGTCGACCTCGATCCGACCGAGCGCTCGCGCGAGGTCATGGCCGACCGCGAGCACCGCGCCGAGGCGCGCAGCATGCAGGCGCTGCTGTCGGCGCGGCGCGTGCTGCTCGTGGGCCCCGGCCTGCCGCAGGACGACGGCGGCGACGCCCCCGGGGCGCAGAGCGCGGCGCTGCTGGCCCAGCGGGTGATCGACGCGGCCGTCGCCGACCCGGGCGACACCGAGCTGTTCGTGCTCGACGCGCCGTGCGCGGTGCTGCCGGACGCGCCCGCGCTGCACGCCGTCGCGACCTGGGACGACGTGCCACCCGTCGACCTCGTGCTGCTGTCGCTGCCCGCGGTGCACGCCGTCGCCGCGGTCCGGCGCCTGGCCGGGACGGGCGCGCGCGGCGTCGTCGTCCTGTCGGCCGGGTTCGCCGAGACCGGGCCCGGCGGCCTGGAACGCCAGCGTGAGCTGCTGCGCGCGGCGCACGGGCTGGGCATGCGCGTCGTGGGACCGGCGTCGTACGGCATCGTCACCACCGTGCCGGGCGCCCGGCTGCGCGCGAGCCTCGCCGACCGCGCGCCGGCGCCGGGCGTCGTGGGGCTGTTCTGCCAGTCCTCGCCCGCGGCGGTGACGCTGGCGGCGACGCTCGAACGGCGTGGCCTGGGGGTCTCGGCGCTCGTGTCCGCGGGGCACCGCGCGGACGTGTCGGGCAACGACCTCATGCAGTACTGGCTCACCGACCCCGCCACGCAGGTCGCCTGCCTGTACCTCGAGTCGATCGGCAACCCGCGCAAGTTCACGCGCGTCGCGCGGCGGCTCGCGGCCGAGAAACCCGTCGTCGTGGTGGTCGCGGGCAGGTCCGGCCAGGTGGTCCCGCCCGGTCACGCCGTGCGCGCCACGAGCGCGCCGCGGGCCATGCTCGACGCGATGCTGCGCCAGGCCGGGGTGATCCGCGCCGAGAACACCCACCAGCTCATCGACATCGCGCAGGTGCTGGCGCACCAGCCGCTGCCGCGCGGCGGGCGGGTCGGGATCCTCGCGAGCTCGGCCGCTCTCGCCGCCCTCGTCGCCGAGGCCGCGGCGGCGAACGGCCTCGTGGTCGCCGCGTCGAGCGACTTCCTCGCCCCCGAACGGTCGGCCGACGACGTGCGCCGCAGCGTCGAGGCGCTGTACGCCGACGACGCGTGCGACGTCGTCGTCGTGGTCGACGTGCCCGTGGTGATGCCGCGCGGCGACGTCGTGGCGCGCACCGTCGCGCAGGCGGCCGCGCGTACCGGGCGCACCACCGTCGTGTCGGTCGTGGGCCTGCACGGCCTGCCCGACGAGCTGGCCGCGACCGCGCCCGACGGGTCGACCGTGCGGGTGCCCGCCTACTCGACGCCCGAGGACGCCGTGGCCGCGCTCGGCAAGGTGGTCGGCTACGCACGCTGGCGCGAGCAGGACCACGGCGCGCCCGTGCGGCCGTCCGGGGTCGACCGCACCCGCGCGCGCAGGATCGTCGAGCAGGTGCTCGCGTCGGGCGGGACGCCCGACGACGGAGCGCTGCTCGACGACGCCACGGCCGCGGAGCTGCTGGGCTGCTACGGCCTGCACCCGTGGCGTGCGGCGAGCGTCCGCACCGCCGACGAGGCCGTGGCGGCGGCCCAGGAGCTCGGCTGGCCCGTGGCGCTCAAGACGGCCGACCAGGTGCTGCGGCACCGCACCGACCTGGGCGGCGTGCGCCTCGACCTGGGCGACGCCGACGAGCTGCGCGACGCCGTCGAGCGCATGACGGCCGTGGCGGTCGCGACCGGGATCGAGCCGGTCCTCGAGGTCCAGTCGATGGCACCGGCGGGCGTCGCCGTCGTCGTGCGCTCCGTCGAGGACCCGCTGTTCGGGCCCGTCGTCTCGTTCGGGCTCGCCGGCGACGCCGTGGACCTGCTGGGCGACGTCGCGTCGGCCGTCGCACCCCTGACCGACGTCGACGTGCGCGACCTGGTGCGGGCCGTGCGCGCGGCTCCGCGCCTGTTCGGCTACCAGGGCGCCCCGCTCGCGGACGTCGACGCGGTCGAGGACGTCGTGGCGCGCGTCGCGGTCATGGCCGACGACCTGCCGGAGCTGGCGTCGCTCGAGCTGTACCCGGTGGTCGTGGCCGAGCGCGGCGCCTCGACGCTGCACGCGGCGGTGCGGGTGCGGCGCGCGACCGAGCGGCGCGACCCGCTGCGGCGCGTCCTGCCCGCGTGATCAATCGGCGTCGCCGCTCGTGATCCATCGGGGGACGACCGCCGCCGACGGTCGCCGGGGTGGAACAATGGGCCGGTGCCACACGCCGACCGTCCTGCCGCGTCCTCGACCCTGCCCGCCGACCTGCACGCCGAGATCGTGCGCGCCGGCTACTACCCGCAGCTCGTCGTCGACGTGCTCGACGTGGCGCTCGGGGGCGAGTCGGTGGTCAGCCACCTCGTGCAGGCCGAGACGACGTTCGACTCCGAGGTGCGCCGCCACCTGACCGTGCTCGCGCTGACCGGCACGCGTCTGGTCTCCGCGCACGTCGACGACCACGAGGGCGACCACGCGCACCCGTCGTCGGCCGCAGCGACCACCGAGGCCGTCCCGCTGGCCGAGATCAAGTCGGTCTCGCTCACGCACGTGGTGGCCGAGCCGGCCGCGTACCGGTCCGGCCACGGCGGCGAGCACACGTCCGAGCTGAACCTCGCCATCGGCTGGGGCTCGGTCTCCCGGCTGGAGCTCGAGCCCGCGACCTGCGGCGACCCGCAGTGCGAGGCCGACCACGGGCTGACCGGCCAGCTCATGCCGGACGACGTCGTGGTGCGCGTGTCGAGCGCCGCCGAAGGACCGGACGCCGTGCGCAGGGCGCTCGCGTTCGCGCACCGGCTCTCCGCCGCGACGACGCGGCGGGCCTGAGGTGGACGATCTGGCGCTCGCGCTTCCCGACGGCCTGCTCGCCCCGACCTACGGCACGGACTCGCTCGCGGCGGTGCTGCCCGGGGCGGCCGGTGCGCTGGGCGTCGACCTGACGACCGTGACCGGTCTCCGCTCGGCCGTGTGCGCCGCGGCCCTGGGGCTGCCCGCGGCGCGGCGCGTCGTCGTCGTGCTGTGCGACGGCCTGGGGCTGCTCAACGTGGCCGAGCGTGCCGGCCACGCCCCGTTCCTGCGCGCCCGCCTGCCCGAGACGCGCGCGCTGCGCTCGACGTTCCCGTCGACGACGGCGGCAGCGATCAGCACGTTCGGCACGGGCACCGCCCCGGGACGCACCGGCATGCTCGGCTACACGCAGCGCAACCCGGCCACGGGTGGGCTCGCGAACATGGTGTCGTGGACCGAGCAGTCCGATCCGACCCTGGTCTCGCGGCCGGGCGGGCAGGCACGTGCCTCCACGCTGCCCGTGCCCGCCGAGACGCTCCAGCAGGAGCCCACCGTCTTCGAGGCGCTCGTCGGTGCGGGCGTGCGCGTCACCTCCGTGGGGCCGTCGCGGTTCGCCGGCTCGGGCATGACGCGCGCCGCGCTGCGCGGGGCCCAGCACCTGGCCGCCGAGTCCCTCGAGGCGCGGGTCGACGGCGTCGTGCGCGCGCTGCGCGAACCGGGCCTCGCATACCTCTACTGGGGGGACGTCGACAAGACGGGGCACCACCACGGCTGGCAGTCGTGGCAGTGGGGCGACGAGCTCGAGGCGTTCGACCGGGAGCTCGCCCGGCTCGTGCGGTCCGTCCCGGCGGGCACGCTCGTGCTGGTGACGGCCGACCACGGCCAGGTCGAGGTCGACCAGGCCGACCGGTTCGACGTCGCGCGAACGCCCGCGCTCGCGGACGGCGTCGCCCTCGTGGGCGGTGAGCCGCGTGCGGTCCACGTGTACGCCGAGCGGCCGGAGCAGGCCGAGGCCGTCGCCGACCGGTGGCGGGACGTGCTGGGGGAGCGAGCCGTCGTCGCCTCGCGCGCCGAGGCCGTCGCCTCCGGGTGGTTCGGCCCCGTCGCCGATCACGTGCTGCCCTGGGTGGGTGACGTCGTCGTCGCCCCGCGCGGGCGGCTGACCATCGTGGACTCGCACACGCAGACCCCGGAGTCGCTCGACCTGCGGGGCGTGCACGGGTCGTTCACGCCCGAAGAGATGACGATCCCGCTCGTGGTCGCGAGCGCCTGAACCCGAAGGACCCACATGGCCGAGCTCGTCTTCTTCAGCGGCACCATGGACTCCGGCAAGTCGACCCTCGCGCTGCAGACCGACTACAACCACGCCGCGCGCGGGCGCACCGGGCTGGTGTTCACACGCCACGACCGCGCCGGCGCCGCCCGCATCTCCTCGCGCCTCGGCCTAGAGACCGGGGCGCGCGAGGTCGACGACGAGACGGACTTCTGGCAGGTCGTCGCGCAGGAGCGTCACGGGGGCCGGCTGGTCGACTACATCGTGTGCGACGAGGCGCAGTTCTACTCGCCCGAGCAGGTCGAGCAGCTCGCGCGGCTGGTCGACGAGGTCGAGATCGACGTCTTCGCCTTCGGGATCACGTCCGACTTCCGCACGCGGCTGTTCCCCGGATCGGCACGCCTCATCGAGCTCGCGGACCGCACCGAGATCCTCCAGGTCCAGGCCCTGTGCTGGTGCGGGCGGCGTGCCACGCACAACGCGCGCACGGTCGGCGGGGCGATGGTCGTCGAGGGGGAGCAGGTCGTCGTGGGGGACACCGCGACGTCCGAGGCCGTCGTCGCCTACGAGGTGCTGTGCCGCCGCCACCACATGCGACGCATGACGGCGGACGCGGCACGTCAGCGCGCGTCGGCGGGGGAGTCGCGGCTCGACCTGCCCTGACGGCGGCGCAGGGCCGGACGCTCAGGCGTCCGGGCGAGCCCCGAAGACGATCTCGTCCCAGCTCGGCACCTGGGCGCGCCCCTTGCGTCCCGCACGCCGTGTCGCCGGCACGCCGCGAGCGGCCGTCCCCGGCCGTGCGCCGCCGGCGTCCGCCGCGCGCGCGGCGTCGGGCTTCTCCGAGCCGCGGGCGGCGCGACGCTCGGAGCCGTCGGCACCGGCTCGGGCGTCGGCCTCGCCGCGCACGGGCACCTCGCCCGCGGGAGCGCCGGCAGCGTCGGGGGTGACGTCGGCGGCCGCCGGGCCCGCCTGCGCGGCCCCCGGCTGCGGCGGGGCAGGCTCGGGCGCGGTCGCCGGGCGCAGCGCCGGCTCAGCCGCACCCGGTCCAGCCGCCGGTGACACCGACCGGTCACGGGAGCGGCGAGGGTTCCACCGTCCGAGATCCACCACGCTCGCCCCCGCACCGTCCGCCTGCGCGACCGGCTCCGGGTCGGGGTCGCGCACGGGCGCACGTTCGCGCACCGGCACGGTTCCCAGCGGGATGACCCCGCCGTCCGCCTCCGGGCCGCCGGCCGTGGGAACGGCGGGGGACGCCGTCGTCGGGGGCGCTGTGCGCGGGCAGGCGGACGGTGCCCGCGCCGCCCCGCCAGGTCGTCGAGCAGCAGGTCGGTCTCGTCGTCGCCCCACGAGCCCCCGCGCTCCGAGACGGCCGGGTCGCCTGGCGGCAGACCGCGGCGCGCGGCCAGCGAGGGCACGCCACGCATCTCGGGCGTGAGCGGTTCGTCCGGCTGGCCGAGCCAGCGCGCCTCGTCGTCGAGCGGCGTGACCACGCGCCCGCGCACGTCGAACGTCCAGCGGGCGCGGCGCTCGCGGTCGCCCGCGGCGAAGCACACCTCCACGAGCCAGGGGGCCGCGCCTTCGCGCCGGGCCGACCAGACCGCCTCGTCGGCGGGGACGCCGCGCGCCGCGAGGCGGGAGTCGGCGATCTCGCCGAGCGGTGCGCTGGTGCCGGTGCCCTGGACCTCGTGGGCGCGCACCATCGCGATGACGTGGTCGCGCTCGGTGATGACGGGCCACTCGTAGCGGCGCACGTGCTCGACGGGCAGTCCCGCCTGGGCCGCGAGCTCCTCGGCGGTCGCGCCCGCGCGCATGCGGGCCTGCAGGTCCCGCGGGCGCAGTGTCGGCTCGGTGGGCGTGTCGGCGGACGGGGACGACGACGTCGCGCCTGCGCGCGGCACGGAACGGATCGCGGCACGCAACGCGTCGGTGACGGGCAGGGCGTGTTCCGTGCCGTCGGGGGCGCGCAGGACGAGGTGGGCACCATCCCCGTGCACCCTCACGAGCTCGAGCTCGGCCATGCTTCCTCCTCGGCAGGGCCAGGACGCGGCCCCGCGCCGACGTACTGACGGATCGAGCGTGCCACCGCGCAACCGGTGGACCCGGCAACCGCGCCGGTGTGCCGCCGATCCGGGCGCCCCGACTCCCGGCAGGATGTCTCTTGTGACCGCATTGCTCACCTGGCTCGACTCCCTGCACGCCGACACCCTGCTCGAGCTCGCCGGTGTGTTCTTCGCCGCGCTCTCGGGTGGCCTGGCCGGCGTGCGCAAGAACTTCGACGTCTTCGGCGTCCTGGTCCTGGCGTGGGCCGCGGGTCTGGGCGGCGGCGTGCTGCGCGACGTGCTGATCGGCGCGACGCCGCCGGTCGGCATCTCCAACTGGAAGTTCGTCGTGACCGCCCTCGCGGCCGGCGTGGTGATCTTCTTCCTGCACCCGAGCGTCGAGCGCATGCGCCGCACGGTGATCGTCCTGGACGCGTGGGCGCTCGCCTTCTTCGTGCTGCTCGGCACCACCAAGGGCCTCGCGCTGGGTGCCGGGCCGCTCGCGGCGGTCATGGTGGGGGTGCTGACGGGCATCGGCGGCGGGATCATGCGCGACGTGCTGGTCGGCGAGGTTCCCCTCGTGCTCGCCGACCGTCAGCTCTACGCGATCCCCGCGTTCCTGGGCGCGGGCGTGACCGTCGCCCTGTGGTGGACCGGCTGGTTGAGCGTGTGGACGCAGGTGCTCGTCGTCCTGCTGGTCAGCGGGATCCGCCTGCTCTCCTTGCGCCGGGGCTGGGTCGTGCCCGCTCCCGGCTCGGGCTGGAGCGGACGATGGGGCGCGGAGGGCAGGATGGGCACGTGATCATGAACACCGCTCCCGTTCTCCCCGACGGCGTCAGCATCGCCGGCCTGCGCGCGCTCGCGCTGTCCCTCGCCACCGAGGCGGGCGCGGCCGTGCGCGCCCGGCGCCCCGAGCACGTCACCGTCGCCGCCACCAAGTCCTCGGACGTCGACCCCGTCACCGCGATGGACCGCGCCGTCGAGGAGCTGCTCGTGGCGCGCCTGGCGACCGAGCGTCCGCAGGACGCGATCCTCGGCGAGGAGGGCGACGACGTGCCCGGCACGAGCGGGCTCACCTGGGTGGTCGACCCGATCGACGGCACCGTCAACTACCTGTACGGCGTCTCGTCGTTCGCGGTCTCGGTCGCGGTGGTGGCCGGACCTGCGGACCCGGAACGGTGGACGATCCTCGCCGGGTGCGTGCATGACGTGGTGACCGGCCGCACCTGGTCGGCGGGGCTCGGGGAGGGCGCGACCGCCGACGGCGTGCCGCTGCCTGCGGTCGAGCACGCCCCGCTGGGCCGCAGCCTCGTCGGCACCGGCTTCGGGTATGCGGCATCGCGCCGTGCGGCCCAGGCGCGCGTCCTGGCCGAGGTGCTGCCTCGGGTGCGCGACATCCGCCGGCTCGGCTCGGCGGCCATCGACCTGTGCCTGCTCGCCCAGGGGTCCCTGGACCTGTACTACGAGCGCGGCCTCAACCCGTGGGACCTCGCGGCGGGCGCGCTCGTCGCGTCCGAGGCCGGAGCGCGGGTGGTCGGACTGCGTGGCCACGCCCCCGGCGCGACGATGACGGTCGCCGGGCGGGGGCCCGCTCTGGACCAGTTTGTGAGCCTTCTGGAGGCTGCGCAGGCCGATGCGCCCGACGGCGCCTGATGCTTGCCGTGCTGGCGCGATCGTTGCGGAGGGGGCCGTGACGGCGTGGTGTTTGCGCAGGTCGTGGGCGGTGCTGCGACACGAGGCGCGGATCGCCTCGCGTCGGCCGTCCGCATAGGGCACAATCCGGTGGCCGATCGGGAACAAATCCCGGCGCCCGAGCATTATCAGCGCGTATCGAAACCGACCCACGGAGCGTGACCCAGCGATGGCAACCGACTACGACGCCCCCCGCAAGAATGACGAGGACGTGGAGCAGGACTCGATCCAGGAGCTCCAGGCACGTCGTTCAGACAAGTCGTCGGGTGTCGTCGACGAGGACGAGACGGAAGCGGCCGAGGGCTTCGAGCTCCCCGGCGCCGACCTCTCGGGCGAGGAGCTCGCCGTGCGCGTGCTGCCCCGGCAGGCCGACGAGTTCACCTGCACGTCCTGCTTCCTCGTCCACCACCGCAGCCAGCTGGCCTACGAGAAGAACGGCCAGATGATCTGCTCGGAGTGCGCTGCCTGACACAGGCGACTGCGGCGAGCAGCACTCGGCGACACCGTCCGCGCAGGGCCGTCACGCATCAGGCGTGACGGCCTTTGCCGTGCCCGCGTCCCCCTGTGCGCCGTGGGCGCCGGCACTCGCGCGCAGCGCCGCGGCGAGGTCGTGCGGCCGCCGCGTCGAGACGAGCCAGTAGGGCGTCGGGTCCTGCGGGTCGTCGAGCACGACGCGCACCGCCGTCGCCACCGAGGACACCAGGACGACGTGGGCGCGAGCGTCGAGCCGGGCGCCCAGCTGCGCGTCCCGCTGCTCGCGCGTGGCCAGCACGACGGACTCGCCCAGCAGACGCACCGGCACGCGGGCGCGCCCCGCGCGCAGCACGCCGTCGCCGACCTCGACCCGCGGCGCCGCGAGCACGGCCGCCGCGACGCACCCGGCGCCGGCCACGACGCCGCCCACCCAGGCGAGCGCAGGCGCCACCGGCAGCAGCACGATCAGGACCAGCAGCCCGGCACCCGCGCACACGGCCAGCAGACCCGGGCCGGGGACCAGGCGCTCGCGGAAGTCGGGGGCGGGGGAGACGCGGCTCATGCGCTCATCCTGCCGCGTCGGGCGCGGTGTCCGCGTACGCTTACGGCCCGTGACCTCGCACCCGCAGCCCCACGGCGCTGACGGTTCGACCGTCGACGTCCTCATCCGCCTGCTCGACGACGGCGTCCCGGTGCCTTCCTACGCCCACCCGGGCGACGCGGGCGCCGACCTGGTGACGACCGTCGCGGTCGAGATCCCCCGCAGGGGCGCGTGACCGTGCCCACGGGGGTCGCGATCGCCCTGCCGGACGGGTATGCGGCGTTCGTCCACCCGCGGTCGGGACTCGCGGCCCGGCACGGCCTGACCATCGTCAACGCGCCGGGCACGGTCGACGCCGGCTATCGCGGCGAGCTGCGGGTGACGCTGCTCAACACGGACGTCGCCGAGCCCGTCCGGCTCGAGCGCGGCGACCGCGTCGCCCAGCTCGTGATCCAGAGGGTCGAGCGGGCGCGGTTCCTGCGGGCGCAGACGCTGCCCGGTTCGCACCGCGGCGAGGGCGGGTTCGGTTCGAGCGGTGGCTGGTCGGCCGCCGGGCAGTGACTCTCCGGACGCGGTGACGAGGCCACCGCGCATCCGGGCTAATGTGGGCTGGACAGGTCGCCGCGATGCGGCGCGCCCGCGATCGAGTGAAGGAGCCCCCAGTGGGTCTGTTCCGGCGCAACGCGTCGAAGAGCGAGGCCGCCGAGCCTCAGCCAGAGACCGTCGACACGGTGGACGCCGCGGCCGAGGCCGCCGACACGCCGGAGAGCGAGACGCCGGCGCGCGGCCCGTTCGACGCGGCCGACGTGGGGACCATGGGTCCGCGCGTCGATCTCGGCGCGATCTGGCTGCCCGTGCTGCCGGGCCTGGAGCTGCGCATGGAGGTCGACAAGCGCACCCAGAAGGTCACCGGCGTCTCGGCGACCCTCGCCGCCTCGGGCCTTCAGGTCCAGGCCTTCGCCGCGCCCCGCACGTGGGGCATCTGGGACGAGGTCCGGGCCGAGATCGCGGCGTCGGTCACGGCGCAGGGCGGCACCGTCGACGACGTGCCGGGGCCGTTCGGGCGCGAGCTCATCGCGCGGGTCCCCGCGCAGGGTCCCGACGGCCGCCAGGGCGTGCGTCCCGCGCGGTTCATCGGCGTCGACGGTCCACGCTGGTTCCTGCGCGGCGTGCTGACAGGGGCCGCGGCCGTGGACGCCGAGGCGGCGCGCGCCCTCGAGTCGGTCTTCGCCAACGTCGTCGTCGTCCGCGACGACAGCCCGCGCCCCCCGCGCGACCTGCTGACCCTCACGCTGCCTGACGGCGGCGGCCCGGCGGCGGCGGCGGAAGCGCCCGCGAAGCCCAGCTTCGACCCCCTCACCCGGGGGCCCGAGATCACCGAGATCCGCTGAGGGACGTGGACTCCAGAATGTCGCTGCGAACCGCCGTCCGGCAGGTGTTCGCGTCCGCCGAGTCGGTGGCCGCGGACGAAGAGCGCGAGGACGCCGCCAAGAACCAGGGCTGCGCGGCCGTCTCGACGTTGACGCCGCGCACGCGTGGCAGGGCCGCGGGCGTGCTGCGCTCGGTCGTGCTGCGGCCGCGCGACGGCGTTCCGTCGGTCGAGGCCGAGCTGTTCGACGGCTCGGGTGCGCTCGACCTCGTCTGGCTGGGCCGGCGCACCATCGCGGGCGTCGAGCCCGGGCGGCGCGTGCGGGTCGAGGGCATGGTGTGCGAGACCGAGGGGCGGCGCACGATGTTCAACCCGCGCTACGAGCTGCGGCCGAGGGCGGGCGAGTGAGCGGCGAGCAGCGGGCTGCCTCACGGCGCGGGCTGCAGACCGTCACGGGTGAGACCTTCTCGTTCGCGGACGCCGTGGGCGGGGTGCGCGGTGTCGTCGAGGCGGTGCTGCCCGGCACGCTGTTCGTCGTGGTGTACGTCGCGACGACGAACCTCGGCTGGTCGCTCGGTGCGGCCGGGGTGGCTGCGCTGGGTGCGGTCGGGCTGCGGCTCGCGCAACGCACGCCCGTGACCCAGGCGCTGGGCGGTCTGCTCGGGATCGCCGTGGGCGTGTTCTGGGCGTGGCGCTCGGGCGAGGCGCAGAACTTCTTCGCGGTGGGGCTGTGGACCAACGGGGCGTACCTCGTGGCCGTGCTCGCCTCGATCCTGCTGCGCTGGCCGGCCGTCGGGTTCGTCGTCGAGGCGCTGCGCACCGGCTTCACCGCCGAGCGGGCGCGTGAGCAGGGCGCCGAGGGTGCCAACCCGTTCGCGGGCCTGTCGGCCTGGCGTGCCGACCGGACGCTGATGCGCCGGTACACGATCGCGACCTGGCTGTGGGTCGGCATGTTCGCGCTGCGCCTGGCCGTGCAGCTGCCGCTGTACCTCGACAACTCGGTGGGGTGGCTCGGCACCGCGCGCCTCGTGCTCGGCGTGCCGCTGTGGGGTCTGGTGCTGTGGCTGACGTGGACGCTGGTCCACGGCGCGCACACCGCGCACCACGAGGCGCGCGCCGAGGACAGAGCCCCTCAGGAACCCTCGGCCCCGCAGTAGCGTCGGGCCAGCAGCGTCGGCCGCCCTCAGGCCCTGCTGGGCGGCTCGACGAGCAGCTTCTGCAACGCCGCCGTGTCGACGTCGCGGCCGGTGACCAGCAGCAGCTCGTCGCCTGCCTCGAGCGTGTCGTCGATCGACGGCGCGATCGGCAGCGGGCCGCGCACGATCGCCGCCAGCACCGTGTCGGCGGGCCACGCGATCGCCCCCACGCGGGTGCCCACGAGCGGCGACGACGGAGGGAGCGTGAGCTCCAGGATGTCCGCCCCGGACTGGTGGAACGTGAAGATCTTCACGACGTCGCCGACCGCGACGGCCTCCTCGACCATCGCCGTCATGATGCGCGGCGTCGACACCGCGACGTCCACGCCCCACGACTGGTCGAACATCCACTCGTTGCGGGGGTTGTTGACGCGCGCGACCGTGCGCGGCACGCCGAACTCCGTCTTGCACAGCAGCGAGAAGACCAGGTTGGCCTTGTCGTCACCTGTCGCGCCCACGACGACGTCGGCCTCCGCGACCTGGGCGTTCTCGAGCGTCGGCAGCTCGCACGCGTCGGCGAGCAGCCAGTCGGCCTCGGGCACCTGGGCCACGCGCATGGCCGCGGGGCTCTTGTCGATGAGAGCGACCTCGTGGTCGTGGCTCAGCAGCTCGCGGGCGATCGAACGCCCCACCGAACCTGCGCCGGCGATGACGACGCGCATCAGTCCTCCTTCGGGTCGGGGGCGTGCGTCATCGTCCGCTCGACGGCGTCGGAGTCGTCGCAGCGCATGAGCATGTGCAGCACGTCGTTCTCCTGCAGCACCGTGTCGCCCGTGACCATGACGCCGTCGGTGTAGCGCGAGAGGAACGCGACGCGCGCGCCGCTCGCGGCCTCGATGCGGCGCACGGAGCGGCCGGTCCAGGCCGGGTGGTAGTCGACCTGCGCCAGGCGGACCTCGCCCGACGGGTCGCGGTACTCGTCCGTCGCGCCCAGCGGCAGCATGCGCCGCAGCACCTGGTCTGCGGTCCACCGGACGGTCGCGACGGTCGGGATGCCCAGGCGCTGGTAGATCTCCGCGCGCTTGGGGTCGTAGATGCGCGCCACGACGTTCCCGACGCCGAACGTCTCGCGCGCGACGCGGGCGGCGAGGACGTTGGAGTTGTCGCCGTCGGAGACGGCGGCGAACGCGTACGTGTCCTCGATCCCGGCCTGCACGAGGGTGTCGCGATCGAACCCGATGCCTGTCACCTTCTGTCCGCCGAAGTCGCCGGCCAGCCGCCGGAACGCGTCGGGGTTCTGGTCGATCACCGCGACGGAATGCCCGCGCGACTCGATCTCCTGCGCGAGCGAGGCGCCCACGCGGCCGCAGCCCATGATCACGAAGTGCACGTGCGAAACGCTACACGCGGCGACGTGACCAAGCGGACGTACGCGCTCGGTGCGCGACGCGCCTACAGTGGGCGCCGTGTCGGACATCGCGGACGCCGCCAAGCGGATCCTGCTCGGTCGCCCCATGCGCAGCGAGCACCTGGGGCACACGCTCCTACCGAAGCGCATCGCGCTACCGATCTTCGCCTCGGACGCGCTGTCGTCGGTCGCCTACGCGCCCGACGAGATCCTGCTGACGCTCGCGCTCGCGGGTCTCGCCGCCTCGGCCGTGTCGCTGTGGGCAGGCCTGGGCGTCGTGTTCGTGCTCGTCGTCGTCGTGCTGTCGTACCGGCAGAACGTGCACGCCTATCCGTCGGGCGGTGGGGACTACGAGGTGGCGACGACCAACCTGGGTGCGCCCGCAGGCCTGTCGGTCGCCTCGGCCCTGCTGGTCGACTACGTGCTGACGGTGGCCGTCTCCATCAGCTCGGCCGCGCAGTACGCGGCCTCCGCGGTGCCCGCGCTGCGAGGGCACGAGGCGACGGCGGCGGTGGTCGCCATCGTGGTCCTCACGCTCATGAACCTGCGCGGGGTGCGCGAGTCGGGTTCGGTGTTCGCGATCCCGACCTACTGCTTCATGGCGCTCATCGGCCTCATGGCCGTCGTCGGCGGCATCCGGTTCTTCGCCGGGAACCTGCCCATGGCGGAGAGCCACGACTTCTCGGTGGTGCCCGCCGCGGGGTTCGACCAGGGACTGATGGGCGTGGCCGGGGCGTTCCTGTTCGCGCGCGCGTTCGCGTCCGGATGCGCGGCGCTGACGGGTGTGGAGGCGATCTCGAACGGGGTGCCGGCGTTTCGCAAGCCCAAGTCGCGCAACGCGGCCGTGACGCTCGCGCTGCTCGGTTCGATCTCGGCGACCATGGTCATCTCGATCCTCCTGCTCGCACAGGCGACGGGCGTCAAGTACGTCGAGGACCCGGCCACGCAGCTCACGCTCAACGGCGCCCCGCCGCCCGAGTCGTACGCCCAGCACCCCACGATCGGCCAGCTCGCCGCCGCCGTGTTCCAGGGGTTCCCGGTGGCGTTCTACGCCGTGTCGGCCATCACCGGCATCATCCTGGTGCTGGCCGCCAACACCGCGTTCAACGGCTTCCCGGTGCTCGGCTCGATCCTCGCCAAGGACGGGTACCTGCCCCGCCAGCTGCACACGCGCGGTGACCGGCTCGCGTTCTCCAACGGCATCGTCACCCTCGCGGTCGCTGCGATCGTGCTCATCGTGGTGTTCGACGCCCAGGTCACCCGCCTGATCCAGCTCTACATCGTGGGCGTCTTCGTGTCGTTCACGCTCTCGCAGCTCGGCATGGTCCGGCACTGGACGCGCGAGCTGCGGCGCCAGTCCGACCCGGCGGCCCGCCGGAACATGCTGCGCTCGCGCGTCATCAACGTCGTGGGGTTCGTGTGCACCGGGTTCGTGCTGATCATCGTGCTGCTGACCAAGTTCCTGCACGGCGCCTACATCGCCATCCTGGCGATGGCTGCCCTGTACGTCCTCATGCTCGCGATCCACAAGCACTACGGGCGCGTGCGGGACGAGCTCTCGCTCGACGACGTCGCGGCGGCACGCGCTCTGCCCAGCCGCGTCCACGCCCTGGTGCTGGTGTCGCGCATCCACAAGCCGACCATGCGGGCGCTCGCCTACGCCCGGGCCGCGCGGCCCTCGATGCTCGAGGCGGTCACGGTAGGCGTCGACCCCGAGGACGTCGCCGACCTGACCCGGCAGTGGGAGGCGCTGGACCTGCCCGTCCCGCTGCGCGTGCTCGACTCCCCGTTCCGTGAGATCAGCCGCCCGATCCTGAAGTACGTGCGCTCGATCCGGCGCGAGTCGCCGCGCGACCTCGTGGTCGTCTACATCCCCGAGTACGTCGTCGGGCACTGGTGGGAGCAGCTGCTGCACAACCAGTCGGCGCTGCGGCTCAAGGGGCGGCTTCTGTTCACCCCGGGCGTCGTGGTGGCCTCGGTCCCGTGGCAGCTCTCCTCCTCGCAGGGGCACACGGGCCTGGAGGACGCGACCTACGTGCAGGGCCGCCTGCCGCGATTCTGACCGCCGTCCCCGGCCGTGGCCGCGGCCGGGCGCCGCTCCTGGGAGAATGGGCGGTGCCCCTCAACCCGCGCGTGCCGCGCCCAGCCTCCCGCCGCCCGCGTCCCCGGGCGGTCGACTCCGATGCCGGCCGTGAGATCGAGCTGACCGTCGGACCCGTCGCCCACGGGGGGCACGCCGTCGCCCGGCTCGACGGCCGCGTCGTCTTCGTGCGGCACGCCCTGCCGGGCGAGCGCGTGCGCGCCGTCGTGACCGAGGGCGGGGACCGCTTCTGGCGGGCCGACGCCGTCGAGGTGCTTGCCGACGCCTCGCCCGACCGCGTCCCCTCCGCGTGGCCGCAGGCCGGGCCGGGCGGCGTCGGCGGCGGCGAGCTCGCGCACGTGAGCCTGGACGGGCAGCGACGCTGGAAGGCCGCCGTGGTCGCCGAGCAGCTGCGCCGGCTCGCGGACCTCGAGCGCGACGTCGTCGTCGAGGCCGCGCCCGGCGACGACGCGCTCGGCGGCCTGCACTACCGCACGCGCATCGAGCTGGTCGCGGACGCGGAGGGACGCGCCGGCATGCGCCGGTTCCGCTCGCACGACGTGGTCGCGCTCGACGACATGCCGCTCGGCACGCCCGCCGTCGCCGAGCTCGCCGCCGCCGAGGGCGTGTTCGCGCGACGCTGGACCTCCGGGGCGCGGCTCGAGGTGGTGGCACCCGCCGACGGCGCGGACGGCGTGCTCCTGGTCGACGGCGAGGTGTGGCGCGGTGGGCGCGCGGACCGGCGGCCCAACGCGCGCCGGGCCGTCGCGGAGACCGTCACGCCGCTGCGTCCGGACGCGAACGCCGCCGCGCGGTTCCACTACCGCGTCGCGGCCGACGGCTTCTGGCAGGTCCACCGGGAGGCCCCCGCCGTGCTCAGCGGCGCGGTGCTCGACGCCGTCGGCGACATCGCGGGTGCCCGGGTGCTCGACCTGTACTCCGGCGCGGGCCTGTTCACCATGCCGCTCGCCGCGGCCACCGGTGAGGACGGGCGCGTCGTGGCCGTCGAGGGCGACACGCGTGCCGTCAAGGACGCGCGACGCAACGCCCACGACGTGCCGCAGGTCGAGCTGCACCTGGGCGCCGTCGACCGCGTGCTCGCCGAGGGCGGCGACGCCGGGGGCGCGGGAGTCGGCGCGGCCGACGTCGTCGTGCTCGACCCGCCGCGGGCGGGCGCGGGACGCACGGTGGTCGAGGCGATCGCGCAGCGGGGCCCGCGGCGCGTGGTCTACGTCGCGTGCGACCCGGCGGCGCTCGCCCGTGACATCGCCTACTTCGCGGGCCACGGGTACGCGCTGGAGGGCCTGCGGGCGTTCGACCTGTTCCCCATGACGCACCACGTCGAGGCCGTCGCCGTCCTGGCGCGCTGACTGCCACCCGCTTGACGGGGCCGGGCCCCGATCCTGTACTGGTGGCATGGATGACCCCTGGAGTCCCGGCCCGCCCCGCCCTGCGACGTCCGTACCTCGGCACGCACCTCGTGGGCGGCGGTGGGACCGGTGAACCAGGGGACCGTCCTCAACGTGGCCCTCGTGCTGCTCTTCGTGCTCGTCGGCGGCGTCTTCGCCGGGACGGAGCTGGCGCTGGTGTCGCTGCGGCAGTCGCAGCTGGGCAGGCTCGAACGGCAGAGCCGGCGGGGTGCGCGCGTCGCGGCCGTCGCGCGTGACCCCAACCGGTTCCTCGCGGCCGTCCAGATCGGTGTCACGGTCGCCGGGTTCTTCTCGGCCGCGTACGGCGCGTCGACGCTCGCGCCGGACTTCGTCCCGGCGCTCGTGGGGCTCGGCCTCGCCGAGGCCGTCGCGCAGCCCGTCTCGCTCGTCGTGCTCACCCTTGTCATCGCCTACCTCTCGCTCGTCCTGGGCGAGCTGGTGCCGAAAAGGCTCGCGTTGCAGCGCGCGCAGGCCGTGTCGCTCGCCGTAGGGCCATCGCTGGACCGGTTCGCGACGCTGATGCGTCCGGTCGTGTGGCTGCTGTCGAGGTCGACGGACGCCGTCGTGCGCCTGCTCGGGGCGACCCGCGCGCGACGACCGAGGAGATGACCGGGGAGGAGCTGCGCGACCTGGTCGCGGGACACCACGCCTTCGCGGAGGACGAGCGGCGCATCCTCGACGACGTGTTCGCCGCTGCCGAGCGCACCCTCGGCGAGGTCATGCGCCCGCGCGGCGAGGTCGTCTTCCTCGACGGCAGCCTGTCCCTGCACGAGGCCGCCGTCGTCGTCGCCGCCAGCCCGTACTCGCGCTACCCCGTCATGGGGGAGGGGTTCGACGACGTCGTCGGGTTCCTGCACGTGCGCGACCTGCTCGGGGCGCTCGACGGCGGGCGCACGGTCGCGGACATCGTGCGGCCGATCCCGTTCCTGCCCGTGACCAACCGGCTGCTGCCGTCGCTGTCGACGCTGCGTGCCCAGGGCGTGCACATCGCCGTGGTCGTCGACGAGTACGGCGGCACCGACGGGATCGTGACGCTGGAGGACATGGTCGAGGAGCTCGTGGGGGAGATCCGCGACGAGTACGACGTGCCCGAGCCTGCGCTGCTGGGGGAGTCCGGCGGGCCGCGCGTCGTGGACGCACGCGTCACCATCGAGGAGTTCGCCGAGGTCACCGGCGTCACGCTGGCGGACGGCCCCTACGAGACCGCCGCGGGGTACGTGATCCACCGGCTCGGACGCCTCGCCCAGGTCGGCGACCGTGTCGAGGTCGACGGGAGCGTGCTCGTGGTCAGTGGCGTCGAGGCCCGCCGCATCACCAGGCTCACGGTCGAGGAGCCGGCCGACGGCTCACCCTGACAGCGTGCGAGGCGCTTCGCCCGCTCGTTGCGTGCCATGCGCGGGAGCGCGCGCAGCCGCACGGCACGCCCTCACGGCGCGCCTGGCTACCGTCGGCCCCATGCCGGAACAGGAGCCCAAGGTCAGGTCACGCGGCGCGTGGCCCTGGACCCTCGTCGTCGGGCTCGCCCTGCTCGCCTATCTGGTGCTGTCGTCGATCGTCCTCACCGAGGTGACGCCGCTGCAGGTGCTCGCGCTGCCCACGGGCATCGTGCTGGCGACGATCGGCGTCGTGACGAAGATCCGCGCCGACCTGCGCGGCCGCGGCACCCGCTGACCGCCACGGCGCGGGCGTAGCGTCCTCGCATGGCCCGACTCGTGCTGGCCGCCGGCCTGCCCGGCACCGGCAAGACCACGCTCGCCCGCGCCCTCGCGCACGACCTGCGGGCCGCGTGGCTGCGCATCGACGCCATCGAGGCCGCGCTGGGCGTACCCGTGCGCACCGAGGGCTACGACGTCGCGCGGGCGCTCGCGGCCGCCAACCTCGGCAACGGCCTCGACGTCGTCGTCGACGCCGTGTGCCCGGTGCCCGTGTCGCGCACCTGGTGGGCGAGCACGGCGGCCGAGGCGGGTGCGGCGTTCGTCGTGCTCGAGCTGTACCTGCCCGACGTCGCCGAGCACCGCAGGCGTGTCTCGCAGCGGCTGCCCGACCTGCCGGGGCAGCGCGTGCCGTCGTGGGACGACGTCGCGGCGTGGGACTACGCGCCCTGGGACGAGCGCCGCGACGGCGTGCGCACACGCGTGGACGGAACGGACGCCGCCGCCGCGCTCGCGGTGGCGCTGCGGGCGGTGGCGCTGCGGGCGGTGTACTGAGGGCGGTGTGCTGAGGGCGGCGGCGTCGCGGGAGATGGCGGACGACGGCGGGTGAGGCGAGGCTAAGTATCTTGACGTCAAGATATCGGGCTATGCTGGGTCCAGGTCCCGGCACACACCGGGCGAAGCCCCCTGTACACCCAGCGCCGCACGCCGTCGTGCGCGGCGCGGAATCCCTGTGGAGGAGCCGTAGTGAGCAGCGTGGACACGTTCGGAGCGAAGGGGACGCTGGAGGTCGCGGGCAAGGCCTACGAGATCTTCCGGCTGTCCGCGGTGGAGGGCGTCGAGCGCCTCCCGTACTCGCTCAAGATCCTGGCCGAGAACCTGCTTCGCACCGAGGACGGCGCGAACATCACCGCGGACCACGTCCGCGCCCTCGCCGCGTGGGACCCGCAGGCCCAGCCCGACACGGAGATCCAGTTCACGCCCGCGCGCGTGATCATGCAGGACTTCACGGGCGTGCCGTGCGTCGTCGACCTCGCGACCATGCGCGAGGCCGTCGCGGCGCTCGGCGGCGACCCCGACCGCATCAACCCCCTCGCCCCGGCCGAGATGGTCATCGACCACTCCGTGCAGATCGATGTCGCCGGCCGCGCCGACGCGTTCGCGCGCAACGTCGAGCTGGAGTACCAGCGCAACCACGAGCGCTACCAGTTCCTGCGGTGGGGCCAGACGGCGTTCGACGACTTCAAGGTCGTCCCGCCGGGCACCGGCATCGTGCACCAGGTCAACATCGAGTACCTGGCGCGCACGATCATGACGCGCGAGGTCGACGGCGTGCTGCGCGCCTACCCCGACACGTGCGTCGGCACCGACTCGCACACCACCATGGTCAACGGCCTGGGCGTGCTGGGCTGGGGCGTCGGCGGCATCGAGGCCGAGGCGGCCATGCTCGGCCAGCCGGTGTCGATGCTCATCCCGCGCGTCGTCGGCTTCAAGCTCTCGGGCTCGATCCCGTCGGGCGTGACGGCCACCGACGTCGTGCTCACGATCACGCAGATGCTCCGCAAGCACGGCGTCGTCGGCAAGTTCGTCGAGTTCTACGGCTCGGGCGTCGCCCAGGTGCCGCTGGCCAACCGGGCCACGATCGGCAACATGTCGCCCGAGTTCGGCTCGACGGCCGCGATCTTCCCGATCGACGGCGTCACGGTCGACTACCTGCGCCTGACCGGCCGCAGCGAGGAGCAGATCGCCCTCGTCGAGGCCTACGCCAAGGAGCAGGGCCTGTGGCTCTCCGCCGACAGCCCCGAGCCGGTGTTCTCCGAGTACCTCGAGCTCGACCTGTCGACGGTCGTGCCGTCGATCGCCGGCCCGAAGCGCCCGCAGGACCGCATCGAGCTGACGCAGGCCAAGGAGTCGTTCGCCTCCTCGATCCTCGACTACGTGGGCGCCCACGAGGCCGCCGCCTTCCGCAACGGGTCGCTCACGGGCCTCGACGAGGCGTCCGCCGAGTCGTTCCCGGCGTCCGACTCGGTGGCGCTCGGGCACGCCGACGCCACCGACGCCCCGGTCGCGGCCGGCCACGGCGACGCCGCTCGCCGCCCGCACAAGGTCACCCCGGTGACCCTCGCGGACGGCACGACGACGCAGCTCGACCACGGCCACGTCGTCATCGCCTCGATCACCTCGTGCACCAACACGTCGAACCCGTCGGTCATGCTGGCCGCCGCGCTGCTGGCCAAGAAGGCCGTCGAGAAGGGCCTGACCTCCAAGCCCTGGGTCAAGACGTCGATGGCCCCCGGGTCGCAGGTCGTCACCGGCTACTACGGCAAGGCCGGCCTGTGGCCGTACCTGGAGAAGCTCGGCTTCCACCTGGTCGGCTACGGCTGCGCGACCTGCATCGGCAACTCCGGCCCGCTGGCCGACGAGGTCTCGGCCGTCGTCAACGAGCACGACCTGTCGGTCGTGTCGGTGCTGTCGGGCAACCGCAACTTCGAGGGCCGCATCAACCCCGACGTCAAGATGAACTACCTGGCGTCGCCGCCGCTGGTCATCGCCTACGCCCTGGCCGGCACCATGGACTTCGACTTCGAGGCCCAGCCGCTGGGCACGGACGTCGACGGCCTCCCGGTGTTCCTGCGCGACATCTGGCCCACCCCCGAGGAGGTCCAGGCCACGATCGACGCCTCGATCGACCGCGAGATGTTCGAGGCCGACTACGCCGACGTCTTCAAGGGCGACGAGCGGTGGCGTGCGCTGGAGGTGCCGACGGGCGCGACCTTCGCCTGGGACGACCGGTCGACGTACGTGCGCAAGCCCCCGTACTTCGACGGCATGGCGGCCACGCCCGCCCCGGTCGCCGACATCACGGGTGCCCGCGTCCTGGCCAAGCTGGGCGACTCGGTCACCACCGACCACATCTCCCCGGCCGGCTCGATCAAGCCGGACTCGCCCGCCGGCCGCTACCTGGCCGAGCACGGCGTCGAGCGCCGCGACTTCAACAGCTACGGCTCGCGGCGCGGCAACCACGAGGTCATGATCCGCGGCACCTTCGCGAACATCCGCCTCAAGAACCAGCTCCTCGACGGCGTCGAGGGCGGCTTCACGTACAACTTCGTCAAGGGCGCCCAGGACACCATCTACGACGCCGCGCAGGACTACGCCGCGGCCGGCACCCCGCTGGTCGTGCTCGGCGGCAAGGAGTACGGCTCGGGCTCGTCGCGCGACTGGGCGGCCAAGGGGACCGCGCTGCTGGGCGTGCGCGCGGTGATCACGGAGTCGTTCGAGCGCATCCACCGCTCGAACCTCATCGGCATGGGCGTGCTGCCCCTGCAGTTCCCGGCCGGGTCGACTGCCGACAGTCTGGGCCTTGACGGCACCGAGACGTTCGACATCGCGGGCATCACGGCGCTCAACGACGGGCAGACTCCGTCGACGGTCGCGGTGACCGCGACGAAGCCGAATGGCGAGACGGTCGAGTTCGACGCCGTCGTGCGCATCGACACCCCCGGTGAGGCCGACTACTACCGCAACGGCGGCATCCTGCAGTACGTGCTGCGCTCGCTGGTCGCGTAGCGAACACACCGCACCCTTCGGAGGCTCGTCGGCACCCGTGCCGGCGAGCCTCCGGCGTGTCTTCCGCTGCTCTGCCGCTGCCCGCGTCGCTCGTGGGACCGGCGGGCGTCCGGCGCGTGCGCGGGTGGTGCGTCGCGGTTGCCGGCGCCGCGGTTGCCCGGGCCGTGGCGGTCCGTGACGATGGCGCCATGGCTTCCACCGCACTGCGCATCCGTGGGCTGCGGAAGGAGTACCCAGGTCACGACGGGCACGGCCCGGTCGTCGCCGTCGACGGTATCGATGTCGACATCGAGGCAGGCGAGATCGTCGCGTTCCTGGGCCCCAACGGCGCCGGCAAGACGACGACGCTCGACATCGCGCTCGGCCTCGTCCCGCCGACGGCGGGCAGCGTCGAGGTGCTCGGCGTCTCGCCGCGGCAGGCGGTGAGCGCCGGCCACGTCTCGGCGGTCCTCCAGACCGGGGGCCTGCTGCGCGACCTTCGCGTGGGGGAGACCGTCCGGGCGATCGCGGCCCTGCACGGCGCCGGCGGGCGTGTCGAGGACGTCATGCGGCGCGCGGGCCTCGCCGAGCTGGCGGCGCGCAAGGTGAGCCAGTGCTCGGGCGGCGAGCAGCAACGCCTGAGGTTCGCGCTCGCGCTGCTGCCCGACCCGCAGATCCTCGTGCTCGACGAGCCGACAGCCGGGATGGACGCCGCCGCCCGCCGCGACTTCTGGGAGACGATGCGCGCCGAGACGCACCAGGGCCGCACCGTCGTCTTTGCTACGCACTATCTCGAAGAGGCCCAGGCCTTTGCACCGCGCACCGTGCTCATCGACCACGGCCGGATCCGCGCCGACCGCCCCACCGACGAGCTGCGCAACCTCGTGGGCGACCGCACCGCGGCCGCCACCGTGCCGCCCGGCACCTCGGACGCCGCGCTCGCGGCGCTGCGGGCGCTCGACGGCATCCGCGAGGTGCGCGCGGACGGCAACCGCGTCGTCGCCACGGGAACCGCGTCCGACGACGCCGCCCGGCTGCTCCTGACAACGCTCGGCGGGCGCGACCTGGAAGTCACCGCGCCGTCGCTCGAGTCCGCGTTCTTCGCCCTGACCGAGACGCTCCACCAGGATCCGGCACAGGGCCCGGTCTCGGAGAAGACCCGGGAGGCGGGCGAGCGGTGAACGCGACCTTTCTGCGAATCGACCTGCAACGCCAGCTACGCGACGTCGCCAACATCGTGTTCGTGATCGGGCTGCCTGTGGCGATGTACATCATCTTCGGCTCGACGTTCGGCGCGGGCGGCGAGACAGCCGGCCACGGCAACGTGAGGTTCTATGTCATGACGTCGATGGCCGTCTACGGCGCGTCGGTCGCGACGACGTCGATCGCGGGCATGGCTGCGATCGAGCTCCTGCAGGGCTGGGGGCGGCAGCTCGGGCTGACGCCGATGTCGCCCGCCGCGTACGTCGGCACCAAGGTGGTGGTGGCGCTGACGGTCGCCGCGGGCGCCGTGGCCGCCGTGTTCGTCGCGGGCATGCTCACCGGGGCCCGGGCCGACGCCGGGTGGATCTGGGTGGCGACGTTCGTCATCGCGTGGCTCGGGTCGGCGCTGTTCGCCCTTTTCGGGCTGGCGATCGCTCAGACCTTCCGGTCCGAGAGTGCGGTCAGCGTGGCCGCCGCGGGCCTGGTGCTGCTGGCGTTCTTCGGCAACCTGTTCGTGCCGCTGTCGGGGACGATCCTGCAGGTCGCGCGGTTCACGCCCATGTACGGATTTGCGGGACTCGTGCGCTACCCGCTGCTGCGAGGGCAGGTCATCGACACGAGCGGCGGGGCCTCGCAGGACTCTCTGGGGTGGCTGATCGTCAACGTCGTCGTCTGGGCCGCGATCTTCGCCACCGTCGCCGTGTGGGCGGTGCGGCGCGGGCGGCGCCGGCAGTAGGCGGCACTGGCAGTAGGCGGCACTGGCAGTAGGAGGCATCGTCAGGGGCGGCGCGGGCGGCCCGGGCGGGCCGGTGACGCTGCAGGTCGCTCCCGGCGCGTCCGGTTGCGGCCCGTGCCAAGCGCGCTCAGCTCTCGTCCCCGTGATGCGTCCCCGCCGTCAGCCGGGCGTACGACGCACGCACGATCGCCTCGAGCACGCCCAGGTCCACGGCGCCGAGGTCCTTGAGGTAGAGGCACCCGACCCCCGTCGTGTGCGGGCCGAGCTCGGCGAGCGACACGGCGTGCGTGCCGACGCCGTCGCCCAGGTAGACGACCGTCGCGGCCTTGCGCGGCGCGAAGCCCGCGGCGGCCGACCTTCCCGTGCGACCGCTCTCGTACTCGTAGCGGTACTCGCCGAAGCCCACGATCGACGTGCCGAACATGCGCGGGCGCTCGCCGGTGGCGCGCCCCATGAGCTCGATCAGCGTGAATCCGTCGCGGCGTCGCACCGGATGCGCGATGGCGTCGACGAACGCGTACGGGTCGGCGTCGGTCCAGGTGGTGGCCATGGACCGACGGTAACCGCCGCGCCCGGGGGTGCGCGCGGGGTGCGGGTCCGTCGAGGAGCGCGGCGAGCGCGTGCTCGCCGACCGGCACGAGCGCCGGGTGCTCGCCCGGGTGGGCGAGCATCGCGGCAGCGACCACGAGCGCCCATCCGCGGGAGCGCGCCCACGTCGCCTCGTCCCAGCCGCGCCCGTCCGGTCCCGCTCCCGCGTGGGCGAGCGCCGCGCGGAACGTGGCTCGCCCGGCCGCGTCGAACGTGAGCCATGCGGTTCCCAGGTCGCTCGCCGGGTCGCCCGCGGTGACGTCGCCGAAGTCGACGACGGCCGCCAGCCGGTCCGTAGCGCCCGAGCAGGGGCAGGGCGGCGAGCTCGTGCGCGATCAGCGGTGCCGCGGCGGCACGGCGCGGCAGGCGTAGCACGAGGTCGGCGCCCGCGCGGACCATGACGTTGTCCCAGCCGTTCGCGGCGACGCGCAGCGGCAACCCGGCCAGGTCCGGGTGCTGTTCGCGCAGCAACGCACGGGCCAGGCCCGCGGTGACATCGAGCTCGGCCTGCACGGTCAGGGCAGGCTGAGCTCGCGCGTGCGGTCCCAGTCCTCGGACCAGCCGAGGCGAGAGAACATCGCGTCGAGGATCCCTGCCGTGAAGCCCCACACGAGCTGTTCGACGCCGTCGACGGTCACCAGCCACGCCGGACCGCGCCACGTGCTCGCACCGCGGTGCAGCACCGTCGTGTAGCGGTGGGCCGGGTCGAGCAGGTCCGCGACGGGCGCGCGGAACACCTGCGCCGACTCGCCGACGTCGACCACACCCACGGGCGACGGCGTCGCCCACCACCCGACCACGGGTGTCACCAGGTGGTTGCTGACCGGCATGGGCAGCGCCTCGAGGACGCCGAGCACCTCGACCCCGGCGGCGTCGAGTCCGGTCTCCTCGGTGGCCTCGCGCAGCGCCGCAGCGACCGAGTCCTCGCCCGGCTCGACCCGCCCGCCGGGGAACGCCACCTGCCCGGCGTGCGAGCTCAGGGTCGCGGCGCGGCGCAGCAGCAGCACGTCGAGGTCGTCGGAGACGGCCTGCGCCTGTGCGGCATGGTCGGCGGGCAGGCCGTCGAGCACGCCGAAGAGCACCAGGACCGCGGCCTCGCGCGCGGCGGCGCCGTCGAACGCCCCGCGCGCGTGCGGCCACGGCCCCGGGAACGACGGGTCGAGGGCGAGGGCGGCGAGCTGGGCTCGCGCCGCTGCGCAGCGCGCGGCACTTGTCACCCGCCGAGACTAGCGTCCGCTAACCTGACGGGCCGCGCCGGCTCCAGCGCCCTCGGCGCGCCTGGGCCACGACCGAGGAGAACCCGTGCCCGAACCGCAGGACCCGTCCGTGCGCGAGCGTGCCGCCGAGCAGCACCACGTCGACGCCCTCTACACCCGCCTGGACGCCGACGCTGCACGCCTGCGGGCCGAGGCCGCCCAGATCCTGCGCGACCCGGCCGACGACCTGCGTGAGCCACGTCTTGCGCTGCTCGGCCGGCGTGCGGCGGCGCTCGCGGCCGCCGAGCACCACCTGTGCTTCGGGCGGATCGACGCCGCGGACGGTGCCACGCCCGGCGCCGCGCACGCCGCGCTGCACATCGGGCGCACCGGCATCACCGGACCGGACGGCGAGCCGCTCCTCGTCGACTGGCGCGCCGACGCCGCCCGCCCCTTCTACGCCGCTACCCCCGCCTCGCCCGAGGGGCTGCGCCGACGGCGGCACCTGACGCTCGACGGCCGCACGGTCACCCGCGTGAGCGACGAGATCCTCGACGGCAGCGCGCCAGGGGCGGGCGACGTCGTCGGCGACGGCCCGCTGGCGGCGGCGCTCGGGGCCCGGCGCACCGGACGGATGCGTGACGTCGTCGCGACGTTGCAGGCCGAGCAGGACGCGATCGTGCGCTCGCCGCACCGAGGGGTGACGGTGGTCGAGGGCGGACCTGGCACGGGCAAGACGGTCGTCGCGCTGCACCGTGCGGCGTACGTGCTGGCGATGTTCGACTCCGCGCGCGCCGACGGCGTGCTGGTGCTCGGCCCGGGCGACCGGTTCCTCGACTACATCGGGCAGGTGCTGCCGTCGCTCGGAGAGAACGACGTCGTGCTCTCGACGCCGACGGCGTTGCTCGCCGACGCCGCGGCCCCGCCCGCCCGCGGCGGCAGGCAGAGGCCGCCGCGCCCGGCCGCGGTCGCCTCCGACCGGCAGCGACGGCGTCTGGGGGACGCCCGCTGGGCCGCGCGGCTGGCCGCCGTCG